>JANQFZ010000069.1 GCA_028277605.1 Vallitaleaceae bacterium
AAAATCGGCGAAGCGTTAAGATTTTTAAAAATTATTTAGTTTGGGAAGGATGATTATATTGAAAAGGAATGGTAAAAGGGATTACGTTAGTAATCAGTGCTATGAATGTAAGCGTTATGTGCTTAATGGGGGGAAGTGTAAAGGAAAAAGGTCTGTAGTCCCTTGTTTGGCGTATGAAAATATTTGTATAAAAAAGTCTGTCCTTAATACTTGACGATAACAACACTTAAGCGTAGTAACTTAAAAGTTAAAAGGTGGGTATTGGATGTATAACTGCAAAATATATAATTATGGTGCAGAAAAGCAATACCGATTTTACAGTAAGGTGTATATGAAAAGTGAAAAAGATAAAAAGAGTGATGATGAAGAAAATAATAAAAGTGATAGTAAAAACAATAAAAAGAATAGTGATAATAAAAAATCGAGTAAAGAAGATAGAAATATTGCATCTAGCCTAAATCGGACAATTAACAAGATTTATGAGTATGCAAGAGCTAATAAATGGGAGTATTTTGTTACCCTTACATTTAATAACAAAATTGATAGATATAATTACAATGAGTGTTCAAAGTGCGTTAAATCATTTATTGATGATATTCGCAGAAATAACCCAAATATGAAATATATTATAGTCCCAGAGTTACATAAAGATAAGGCTTATCATTTTCATGGTGTATTTTCTGATATACCTAATATTGAATTGATAAACAGTGGAATATACAGTTTAGGGAAATATACATTTAAAAGAGAAAAGATTCCACCTAATTTAATAGAAAAGTGTCGGCTTATTTACAATATGGGTAGGTATAATTATGGGTATTCGGATATACAGAAGGTTGAGAATACAGAAAAGACAGCTAATTACATAACAAAGTACATAACTAAAGAATTAGTAACAGTTACTAAAGGTAAAAAGAGGTACTGGACTAGTCGAAATCTTAAAAAGCCTGTAGTAACCGAAATATTACTAGAAGGTAAACATAAGGAACAGATGAAGGAGTTGATAAGAGATAAAGTAATCCACGAGAAACAAATTAGTGTTGATGTGGGGGGCTATCAAAGCTCTATAGAATACATAGATATTAAAACAGAGGATATGGGAGGTGTTTGAGGTGTATGAGCTAACAATAGACTTACGCAATAAAGAAACTCAAAATAATATGTTATATATTACTCTAGACATAAATTTGATGCTGGGTGACGATTATAGAGAAATGGCTGAAAAATTACTAGATTTAACAAAAAAATATATCAAAATAATGGAATGAGGAGTACAGAATGAAGTTAAATGTTATGATTAATGAATTTAAGATGGAACAGGAATTAAGAGGTAATTCAGAAAAGACAATTAAGAATTACATGCAGGTACTAGAAATGTTTATAAAGTATATTGGAGATATAGATGCAAGTGAGTTGACAGTTAATGATATGAATAAATTTCAAATACATCTTCAAAGAAAGAAAAAATATGATGGTCATAAATTTAAGAAAGTAAGAACAGAGGAAAAAATAGGCTCAAGTACATTGGCAACCTATATGAGACGTTTAAGGGTATTCATGAATTGGTTGTATAATGAAGAGTATACAGAAAAAGATTTCAAAAAATATAGATTACCTAAATATACGAGTAAGGTAGTAGATTATTTTGAAGCTTATGAGGTGCAAATGATACTTGATAGTTTTAATGAAAGAAGTGAGCTTGGATTAAGGAATAAAGCTATTGTTAGTCTAATGTTTGATTGTGGACTAAGAGTGGGGGAAGTGATAACACTTGAATGTCAAAATGTGTTTTTCTCAAGAGGGGTAATTAAAGTACTCGGAAAAGGTGACAAAGAAAGAATAGTTCCCATGGGTGTAATTACGAAAAAATTACTGTATAAATATGTAAATGGCTCAAGGACTATGCCCTTGTTTGAAACAGATAAACTGTTTATCATGTGTAATGGGATGCCTATAACCTATAATGCAATAAAAATGATGTTGCAGAGACGATCTAAGAAATTAGATATACACTTTAATGCTCATAAATTTAGACATACATTTGCAACAAGTTATTTGCAAGAAGGTGGTGACACTTTTGCCCTACAAGACATATTAGGGCATACAACGCAGAGAATGAGCAAAAGGTATGCAAAAGTTACAGCGTCATATTTAGTAAATCAGCATAAAAAATTATCACCATTGGATAGTCTACATAAAAAACGTTATTTTCATTGACAATGAACTGCTGAAAGTTGTTGCAATGTTAAAGCGCATGATATATAATAGATATGCACTTTTTGTAAAAATATCAAAAGTGTATATGCTTCCATGGCTCAGTTGGTAGAGCGGCTCACTCGTAATGAGCAGGTCGCCGGTTCGAGTCCGGCTGGAAGCTTTTTTATTCTACTCATACAATTCTATAGACATTACTTTCATTCTTTGTTTTATTAGATAATCAGCTTTGTAATAGCATTGTTTCATTAGGTAACAATAGATTGTAAAATCTGTATAAAAAGTTCTAATATCTACATTTACATCCCCCACCCTGTGAAGTATAATATGGACAAGAACAACCGCATAATTTTGACAGTACTTTGACTACGTTTAGCTTAAAGAGGCAGATGATGAGTAAGACACCGACAGTTGCGCTTATAGGAATAGGTAATAGAGGGATGGATTCCTATGTGCCTATGGTTTGTGGAATGTTGATATGTTTTGCCGCTGAACGAAAGAGTATAACTGTTAAATTAGAAGACTTTACAAATGAAGTAATAAAGGATAAGACGTGATACAGTGGGTTACAAATAAATGAAATAAAATGTATATTTTATAGAAATTTTAAACTTATTTATAATTATTTTATCATTGATTTATTTCATATTTAAACTTATTAAGTATACTTACCTTACCATAAAGGTTAATAACTAAAGGAGGTATATTTTATGAGTAAACTAACAACACTTTATCGTGTACTAAAGAACATGAAACAAAACGACACTTTCAAGGGTAAACTTGATTTAAAGGTAACTGAAGATCATAAGGACATACTTAACGTGACTAAAATCATCTATAAGGATAGTGAAGCGTTTAAGATGGATAGTGAGGTTAATATTTCCCTTAAATCACGTGAAATGAAACATAAGTCCACCACAGAATTTAAGGGTCAATGGCCAAAAGGAATGCGATGTCAAGAAACTTGCAGCTCAGGCTCAAAGAAACAGTCCTTTAAAAAAATGTTATTTTTTATTAAAACATTAGATTTATTGGAATTACAAAAACTGGAAGATGGATTCAAAACACTAACAATAGAAATGGATGAAAAGCAATTACCTGAAGAATTTAAAGATATGATCTCAAAAAAAATGATGAATTGTAATCAGAATAATTCTAATAGGGGAAGTTTTGGTTTTGAAAAAGAAAAGGAATACATTCATGAATGTGTAGGAGTCTATAATCATTTTGAAAAATTTAAGCTCCAAGTTCGTGTCAATAAAAATGATAAAATAGAAGAGCTAAATCTAACAATGATATTCAAAAACGAAGAGGAGAAAGCTTTAGAGGTACAGCTTAATGGGAAAATGGAAGAAAGATAAAAAACTCTTTATGAAGCGCTGGTTTGAATGCTGTGATAAGGAAAAAAACAAGGATAGATATTTTGCGAGATTTAATGGGCATATGTATCATCAAAATCAAGTTAAGAATTTTAACAAGTATGCTAAAATTATGCCCATTTTCTTTATTCTTTTTCAAGCAGGTATTCTATTTTTGTTGATAAAATTTATTCATGAA
This sequence comes from Vallitaleaceae bacterium, assembly GCA_028277605.1. Lineage (GTDB taxonomy): Bacteria > Bacillota > Clostridia > Lachnospirales > Vallitaleaceae > JANQFZ01. Next base: position 3,772 of record JANQFZ010000069.1, read on the forward strand.
GGTCATGGGTTCCTCATACTTGCCCCTATTGCAGCAATTTTCATATTTAGAGAAATTATTTCATTAGTTTTTTCTAGGCGTTTATCAAAGAAAATATTAGATCCCATTCAGACATTAACAAAGGCAGTGAAGAAGGTATCTGAAGGTCATTATGGATTAACGATTGACGAAACCTGTCCAGAAAATGAAGTCGGTCAGTTAATCCAAGCCTTCAATCATATGAGCTTAAGGCTTAAGGAAAGTGAAGAGCTGAAAAAGAAATATGAACTTAATAGAAAGAACTTAATTGCTGGTATTTCACATGATTTGAAAACACCCATGACATCAATTATGGGGTATGTACAAGGTATTCAAGAAGGTGTAGCTGATACGAATGAAAAAATGAATAAGTACATGACCATTATTTATCAAAATGCGGTTTATACCAATCGATTAATTAATGATCTATTTTTATTCTCAAAGCTGGACATACAGCAGCTTGAATTTGATTTTGTTGACACGCCTATAAAAGCTTACATGGATGATTTAATGACGGAATTGAATATTCAGCTGAAAGAACAGTCTATAGGGCTTACATTTGTTGATAAGGTTGAGGATGACTATATTCTCAGAATAGATGGCAAAAGAATCCGTCAGGTTATTTTAAATATAATTAATAATGCAATCAAATATAATGATAAAGACGTCATTTTATTATCATGTAGCATGATAAAACATCAAGAGGGTATACAGATAAGTATTAGAGATAATGGTGCGGGTATAGAATCGAGTAAAATAGAAGCCATATTCGATCGCTTTTATCGTGCAGAACCATCTAGAAATAAGGATATAGGTGGTACAGGACTTGGTTTAGCTATAGCTAAGGAGCTTGTAAAGGCGCATCATGGTGACATTTGGGCGGAAAGCAAAGTGGGGGATGGAACAGTTATCCATTTTACTATGCATAATATCAAACGAGTTAATTCATAAAAAATAATAGTATAACTTTTTTCTATACTATTTTTTTGGGAGGCAGCAGCATTGGAAAAAGTGCTTATTATAGAAGATGATATCAATATTTCAGAATTGGAAAGAGATTACCTTAGCCTAAACGGCTATGAGGTAGATATCGTAAGAACTGGTTTAGAAGGGATAAAAAAAGCACTTAACACGGAATATGACTTAATCATTGTAGATATCATGCTGCCTGAGGTCAATGGCTTTGATATTTGTCGAGCTGTGAGAGAAAAGAAGGAAATTCCTTTAATTATTGTATCAGCTAGAGATGATGATGTGGATAAAATAAGGGGATTAGGTATTGGAGCAGATGATTACTTAACAAAGCCTTTTAGTCCGAATGAACTAGTTGCAAGAGTAAAGAGTCATCTGAATAGGTATAAAAGGCTAAGAGGAAAAGAACAGAATGATAGTACACGGATAGAATTAAACGGCATAACAATTAACACCCAATCAAGACGTGTTACAGTTAATGAAAAAGAAATTATCTTTACAACTAAGGAATTTGATCTATTAGTTTTTTTGGCTTCTCATCCCAATATTGTTTTTAGTAAAGAGAAGCTTTTTGATAGAATATGGGGCGAAGAAGATTTTGGAGATATAGCTACAGTGCCCGTTCATATACAGAAGGTTAGGAAAAAAATTGAATCTAATCCATCAGAGCCTAGAATAATAGAAACTCTTTGGGGGTCAGGGTATCGTTTTAATAAGCTGTTATGAGATACCGTTAACGTTCTTAAAACAGTAGCATATAATTTTATCAAGAACACTATATAAGGGTATACCATGCAAGTAAGAGTTTTATCTATTGATATTGCTAATGTAGTTCATATTGAAAGAGAAGTTAATAGTTTTACAAGAGGCAAAAATGTAATGGGAATTCAATTTATTCCAGCGCAAAATAAAGTTCTTGTTATTATTATCTATAATGAAGGATAGACAAAATACCATAATTAATCTAGTACAAGATAACTCTTGTGCTTTTTTTTGCCTAGTTTAGTCCGTAATAGTAGTCATATGATTTAACGAGAGAATATATTGTTGCTAATATAGGTAAGTTAAGTCTGTATAAAATCTTTATAAGGCGTACACAAATTTTTTAAAATTATGGTATAATAACCATATTGTAACCATAAAAGAGGATGAACGATGCTAAGACTACTACTGAGACTTTTTAAATTGACTTACGGAAGATATATCATAAAAAAATATCATGTAATATCAAAAAACCAAGAAGCTCTTAATATCGAAGGTTCCTATCTTATACTATCTAATCATGTTAATAATCACGATCCATTTTTTATTCAAATGTTTGTTCCACGTGTTATCAGTTATGTTACAGCCCATACATGGTTTAGTAAAAAGTACTTAGGCTGGATGCTTTCTAAAATTGGAGCTATCCCAAAGAAAAAGTTTGTTAAAGACCTAGATGTCATAAGAAATATAATCACATCCGTTGAACAAGAGTGTATTATAGGAATTTTTCCAGAAGGACGGAGAAATTGGGATGGTCAAACCAATCATATTATTTACTCTACTGCTAAGCTCATTAGAATACTAAGAATACCAGTTATAGCTTGTACCATTAAAGGGGGTATGCTGTCGTATCCTCGATGGGCAAAAAAGGGCAGAACTGGACAAATAGAATGTGAATTTAAGCAGATTCTATCTAGTGATACCATAAAAAACATGACAACTAAAGAGCTTTACGAAATCATAATTCAACAACTAGCGCATGATGAGTATGAATGGCAAAAAGAAAATAAGATTAAATTTATAGGTGACCAGCTAGCAGAAAAGCTAGAGACCTATCTTTTTTGCTGCCCAAAATGCAAATCAATGAATACACTTGTATCTAATAACCAATCCTTTACTTGTAAGCATTGTGATTACAAGGTTATTTATAATGATTACGGTTATTTTGAACCAAAAACAGATAATCTATATTTTGAAACCACAAAGGATTGGGGAAAATGGCAGATAGAAGTTTTAAGAAAGAAGATCGAAGATCCTAATTTTATGATAAAAGGTGACATAACTCTATATGTTGAAGATGAAACACATACCTTAATCAATAAAGGAAACGGGTATCTTTCTTTTAAAAAAGGTCAATTTCACCTTGTGATGCCTCATCTTAAGATGACTTTAATACCTAAACGTATGAGTGGTAGCAATATTCATGGTAATAATAAGTGGCAGTTTTATTATGATAAAACATTGTATAGAGTCGTTTTTAATGAGGAATCTATGTATGGGTATCAATGGTATCTGCTAAAAAAAATACTGGACGAATAAGGTGCTAGGAGGCAAACGAATGATAACCGGTCAAGAATGGACATACTTACTTACTTTCTTATTTTTAGTTCTTTTTTTAGGGGCTGCTTTGGTGTTAAAAAATGGTTTTAAACTATTTAGAAAGCATTTAGTGCCCACATCTATGATAGCTGGATTTATAGGTTTGTTATTAGGCAGCGAAGGTATAGGACTACTACATCTTAATAGCTATGTTTTAGAAAAATTTATCTATCATTCCATGGCTATTGGTTTTATTGCTTTAGCACTTAAGAATAGAAGTAATGAAAAAAGCAACGCTATTAGAAATACTGGATTTTTAATTGTCAATACCTATGCTGTCCAAGGTATTATAGGTTTTTCTCTTTCATTATTCCTTGTTTATTTTTTTTATCCTCACCTTTTTCCTAATTTTGGATTGCTGCTCCCTCTTGGCTTTGCCCAAGGACCTGGGCAAGCACATAATACAGGCACGGCTTGGTCTATTTACGAAAATTTTAAAATGGGAGGCAACATAGGGCTTTCTATAGCAACCATTGGTTCTTTATGGGCTTTAATTGGTGGGGTTCCATTTATGAATATTTTAGTTAAGAGAAGTGGCAGAAAAAAGACAGATTTTAATCCAATTGATTTGAAGAACATTGACACAGATACAGAAACACAACATACCATACGTATGCCTAAAACAGCTTACATAGATGAACTATCCGTTCAGATTATTTTAATAGCTTGTGTATATCTTTTAACCTATGGGTTTTTATTCTCTTTTCAAAGCATCATTGCACCTTTAGGAATGTTTGGACAAACCCTATCAAGGCTGTTTTGGGGCTTTAACTTTCTTTTTGGAACGCTCATCGCTCTTTTATTTAAGACTGTACTCAACAAATTGCGGACTAAAAACATTGTTAAAATTAATTATACGGATAACTATTTATTACAGAGAATATCTTCAACTGCTTTTGATTTAATGATAACAGCATCGATTGCAGCTATATCAATTAATGCTTTGAAGGATTATTTAGTACCAGTACTTATCATTACCACTGTAGGTGGAGTTTCTATGATGTTCTATACAACATGGTATTGTAAAAGGGTTTATAAGGAAAACGTTATAGAGCATATTGTTGCGTTATATGGTATGTTTACAGGAACTATAACGACAGGGGTAGCTTTGCTGAAAGAATTAGATCCCAAATCTGAAACACCCGTGACAGAGCATCTTATCCTTGGAAGTGGTGTTGCAGCGATTATAGGAATACCTCTAATGCTTATATTAGCAGTTCCTGATATGGGATATCGACTAAACCAACCTATCTATTATGCTATAGCCCTTGTATTACTAGCACTATACGCATTAGTTATGAACATTGGACTATTTAGGGGAAAAAACCATAAAACAAAAGGCAAATAGGAAAAGAACTGAAAAATAAAAAAAGAGAAACTCAAAGGTAATAATTATTGTCATCTGTCAAATTTTGTATTAGAATATAAATTATAGTATAAAATACTCAATGATTGTAAGAAGAAATAATGACTGTGAGGTGAGTCTTAATGAAAGGAACTGTTGTATCAACTTGGATCAAGACATGCAGGAAGCAATATTCTGATCAAGTAGTCAATAAGGCCTTGGAAAGTGTTGGCTTTAAAAGTAATAAAACTTTTTCTCCATTAGAAGATGTGGACGATACGGTAGTCGTTAAGCTTTTTTCATCAATAGCATCTGCTGTTAATAGTGATGAAGCAAAGCTGTGGCGTAATATTGGTAAGGATAATATTAAGACCTTTAGTAAAGATTATCCAGGTTTTTTTAATCATGACAGCTTATATCATTTTCTTAAATCTATGGATAATGTACATAGCATTGTAATGAAACGTATTAAGGGAGCAAAGCCTCCAAAGCTTGAATTGGAACCCATTTCGTCAAGAGAAGCTGTATTTACCTATCGTTCCAAAAGAGGTATGTATGAGTATTTTCAAGGACTGCTGGAAGGTGCAGCTGAATTTTTTAATGAAAAAATAGACATTGTACAGCTAGATAAAAACGAAGGTGAGCTTAAGCTTAAGATTATCTTCGAGAAAGATATTCAATATAAAAAGTCCTTCTTCATGAATAAATTGATGTCTTTTGGATTCATTAAAGATGTGCATATAAAAATCGCTCTATTAAGTGCCATATTAGTTCCTTTATCAAGTATTGTTTTACAAATGTTTATAGATTTTAGCCAATCAGAAGTAATAGGTACGGTGGTACTTTTAGTCATTAGTTTTCTCTCTGTTTATGCATCATCTAAAATACTCTATAGACCTTATAAGCGTGTTATAGAGGAGATTGTTAATTTTAGTAAAAGAGATTATAGTGTCTTAACAAAAATGGAAACACGAGACCAATTTGAAGAGATTTTTAATGTGATTAATGTGTATAAAGAAAATATAAGAAAAGACTTTGTTGGTTTTAAAGGGCTGGTTGATGAAATGAATACCTTTAGTAACAGCATTTCACAAATAGCCATCAACATGAATACAACATCTGATGAGATCTCAGACGTAGTGGAACAGTTAGCTACTGCGGCGGCAAGTCAGGCAGAAGAAACAGAAAGTTCCATCTATACCCTCAATGAAAATGTGAATCAAGTAAATCAAATAGCGGGTGAGGAACATTCAAATAAAGGTGAACTCGAAAAGTCTGTGGGTAAAATAGAGAATAGCTACAAAGAAGTTGAACTCACAGCTTCAGAGATTGACAAGCTCTTAAACAGTTTTAAACAGGTTCAAGAAAATGGAGTAAGATTAAAAACCAAAGCACAGAAGATAACAGAAATTGTTTCCATTGTTTCAGCTATATCAGGTCAGACTAATTTACTTGCACTTAATGCTTCAATTGAGGCTGCAAGAGCAGGAGAATTAGGTAAAGGCTTTGCTGTAGTAGCAGATGAGGTAAGAAACCTATCAGAGGAAACAAGTGATGCCGTTGAAAAAATTAAAAATAACCTCAATGAGTTTGTTTTAGAGATAGAGAAGTTAGTTGAAGACGTGGATGGTCAATATACAGTATTGGTTAACGAGAATGATAGTCTTGCTAAGGCGGTAGAATCTTCTAATACTGCTAATCATAATATAAGCAGTGTAGCCAATAAAATGATTGAAACGTCAAAAAGGCTAGAGAATGAAGCGAATGCTATATCCAATGTATTTCAAAATATGGAATCATTAGCAGCTATTGCAGAGGAAAACTCAGCATCTGCACAGCAAGTTAGTGCAAACGTCACAGACTATACCGATCAGATTAAAAATATTACGGACAGCATAACTTCCTTTAAAGAGATTACAGAGGATTTTAAGAAAGAAATAGAACAGTACCAATTATAATAAGAGCGTAAGCTCTTTTTTTTCTTCTAAATTTGTTAAATCTATGATTTGTTAATTTTGAGTAAATTTTTATTTTTTTTTGGTAATCTATGGTATATAATAAATGTATACTATTATTAGGAGGTTAAGATATGAAAAAAAGAATATCATTTTTATTAGCAATTGTTTTGTTTGTTTCTTCAAGTCTATCAATATTTGGAGCTGAGCAGTATACGGTTAAAGAAGGCGATACATTAGCCAAAATTGCAAAGCAATTTGATATGACCTATGAAGAGTTAGCAAAACTAAACAACATATCCAATCCACATAGTATTTGTATCGGGGACATGCTTGCTGTAGGACCAGTCTATACAACCGAGGAATTAAATGAACAGCTGGTTATGGCAACATTATGGGTTCAAGCATCTGCTGAGTACAGAGCATTAGCATATCAGACTTTTTCACTAGCTCAAATGCTCATACAAAAGGACTTAGAAGATGAAACAGTGGATAAGCCTAGAGCTATTGTGGTAGATTTAGATGAAACCATCCTAGATAACAGTCCTTATGAAGCTTGGCTGATAGGTAAAGATTTCGGCTATTCCTCATCAACATGGAATCCTTGGATACAATTAGGTGTAGCACCTGCTATTCCAGGAGCTGTCGATTTCTTAAAATTCTGCGAAGAAAATAATGTTGAAGTTTTCTATGTATCAAACAGAAAAGTTCTTGATGACAATTCAGGTTATGAAGGAACAGTTAAGAATCTAAAGGCATTAGGCTTACCTAATGTTGACGAAACACATGTTTTGCTAAGAACGGGATCTTCTGATAAGACAGAAAGAAGAACAATGGCAGAAGAAGGTCATCATGTTGTTTTATATATGGGTGATAACCTTAATGATTTTCTTCATGATTTTGCTGGATTATCCGTTGATGAAAGATTAACTAAAACAGATGAATATAAAAAAGAATTTGGTAAGAAATTTATTGTGATGCCAAACCCAATGTATGGAGAATGGGAAGGAGCTATCTATAACTTCAACTGGAAGTCTTCAGCAGAGGAAAGAAACGAAATGAGAAAAAATACATTGAAGACTTGGGAGCGTGAAGTTCAATAGGTGTTTAATAATTAGATAAACAAGCTACCGCCTTGTGTTTTTATTAGAAGGCGGTATTTTTCTATTAAAGCCCTCTTCTAGAGTAATTGAACATTAATTACAATTACTTCTATTTCTCTTTTCTCGTAGCTATAGATTAATAGCTTTAGTTCTATTTTAAATCCTTTATCTTTATTTATCCACCGACAGCTTCCTTGCTTCAAAAGCGTATATAATTCATTATAGTTAAAAGAATCAAAGATACTATCACACTGGATAAGGTTAACAATATCTTTATCTAAATCTATAAGAAAAGCTCTTCTATTTAAATATTTCTCAGTAAGTGTATACATTTGTCTTATTCTTTTTATATCCATGTGTCTACCACCTTAATACCTTAATCATACAGCAATTAATAACAAGAATTAATGGTAATTTATGTTATCATATACCCTATGATTTTCAGTTAATAGAATGGGTTACGTATTATTTAGTTAAACCATGAAAAAAGTAAGAATGATGATAGTACTAATAACTACTTTTTATGTATTAATCTTATTTTTAGTATTGGGTTTTATAGAAGAGTTGATACAAGTACCTTCAAAAAAGTATAGGGAAACTCATAATGAATAATGGAGTTCTAAGACGATGAATGCATATTTTAGAATATATAATGGTGTATTTGAAATAATAGTAATATTAATGTATTAGAAAATATAACTAAACTAAACTTAGGAGAGGTGGTGATGCCAACATGTCAACTAATAATAAAGCCAATAGATTGATTTCCGAAAAATCTCCATACTTATTGCAGCATGCACATAACCCCGTTAACTGGTACCCATGGAGTCAGGAAGCTTTTGAAAAAGCCAGACAGGAAGATAAACCTGTTTTTCTTTCTATTGGCTATAGCTGACTTGAATGAAAGAACTTGCCATTGGTGTCATGTGATGGAAAGAGAATCTTTTGAGGATCACGAGGTTGCTGATAAACTTAATGAAAGTTTTATTGCTGTGAAAGTCGATAGAGAAGAAAGGCCAGATATTGATGCTGTTTATATGGATGTATGTCAAAGGTTAACAGGAAGTGGGGGATGGCCCTTAAGTATTTTTTTAACACCAGATCAAATGCCTTTTTATGCTGGTACTTATTTTCCAAAGTACACTATGTATGGGAAAGTTGGCTTCATCGATCTATTAGAAAAAGTAAAAAAAGCATGGACAGATAATAAAGATGAACTTATTCATCACGGTAATGAAATCATAAAGATGATACAAGGTGACAAGCTCTCCAAAGGTATGTTGAATCAAGAAACCCTAAAGCTTGCATTTCAACAGCTCATGGAAGATTTTGATTTAAGCTATGGTGGCTTTAGTCATGCTCCTAAATTTCCGACACCTCATACTCTTTTATTTTTATTTAGGTACTATCATTTTTATCAGAATGAAGATGCCTTAAATATGTGTGTTAAAACACTCAATCATATGTATAAAGGTGGGATTTACGATCATTTAGGTGGGGGTTTCTCTAGATATTCAACAGATAGGCAATGGCTCATTCCACATTTTGAGAAAATGCTGTATGATAATGCCCTGCTTATATTGGCTTATACACAGGGATATGTCCACACAAAAAAGGAACGATATAAACAGATTGTCGAAGCAGTTATTCAATATCTGGTAAAAGACATGAACCATGAACATGGAGGATTTTATTGTGCGGAAGATGCTGATTCAGAAGGTATAGAAGGTAGATTTTATACTTTTAGTAAAAGTGAAATATTAAGTATTCTTGGAAAAGAAGATGGAGGATCCTTCTGTGATTTATATGGTGTAACAGATAAAGGAAACTTTGATGGAAGAAGCATATTAAATTTATTAATGACCGATTTAGAAGATTTAGATTTAGCTGAGAACACAACCAATATCGAACAATCAAAGATTAAGCTACTAAACTACAGAGATAAAAGAATTCGTCCTCATAGAGATGATAAGCTATTAACATCATGGAATGGATTGTTAATTGCTGCTTTAGCATTTTCAGGGAAAGTCTTAGATAATCCTTCATATATTGAATATGCCAAGAAGTCAGCTGGCTTTATTCAACAACATTTATTAAAGGAAGATGGAGGATTGTTTGTACGGTATAGAGAAGGTGAAGCAAAGCATGAAGGAATTTTAGAGGACTATGCCTTTTTAATTTGGGGACTCATTGAATTATACGAAGCATCATTTGATCCCTTTTATCTAAAATGGGCTGTTGATCTGAATCATTATTTAGTGAAATATTTTTGGGATGATAAAGGTCATGCTTTTTATTTATATGGCTCTAATAGCGAGTCTTTAATTATTAGACCTAAAGAAATTTATGATGGAGCCATGCCATCAGGCAACTCAGTAGCAGCATTAAATTTATTAAGATTAAGCCGATTAACTGGTGATCAATCATTAGATGAGAAAGCAAGACAGATATTGGAGGTCTTTGCGCAGCAAGTAAATCATTATCCACGCTACTATACTCATTTGTTACAAAGTCTTATAGCATGTCTTAACCCAAATAAAGATATCGTTATAGCTGGAAATATAGAAGATGAAGAAGTTAGAGATTTTATTTCAAAGCTCAATCAGAATTCCAGCAGCTATTTTACAATAATTCTGAATCATGATGATAGTTCTTTGATGACTATTAACCAAAATTTGAAGGAAAAGGGAAAAATTAATAATAAAACAACGGTTTACATCTGTGAAAACTACAGTTGTATAGCACCTATTACAAATCTTGATGAAGCCTTAGAGGTGATCATTGGCAAAGAACAGCTGAATAAACAGGAATAGTAAGGATTTAATGAAAAGCACATGTCCTAGGCGTTCTAAATTAAACAAAAAGCTATATAGTATCAAGTATGCCTCAAAAAATAGTTTCAGTGCATTTAATTTTAAGGAGATTAATTTAAGCACAATGATAATATATAGCTAAAAGTGTATTAATAAGATAACAATCAGTATTAGAGGAGTGTCTGCGGTTCCTTTTTACCGACGTATCTTATTTGCGATATACGGAAAACTATTGATGTTAACCTGTCCTAACTCAATGGATACTTAAGTACTGTTTAATAGAAAAACCTGTTAGGACTACAGCAAGGATTATAGCAGCAAGGATTATAACAGCAAGGATTATAACAGCAGCATCTACAGCAAGGGTTGTAACAGCAGCCTCTACCATAACCGCCAAAGCCATAACCACCGTATCCATAACCACCATAGCCATAACCACCATAACCGTAGCCACCATAGCCACCATAGCCACAGCAACCACATCTTCTACCAAAATAGCTCATGAAAACACTCCTTTACTATTCGCTCTCAATTTATAATATTCAGTCCTAAGGAAGTGTGTGACAAGCTGTTTACTATAAATTATTCATTATAGATGTTTTCTGTGCGTACTTAACAATTAATTAAATGTATATTCTCTTATGCTTATCCAAATACTAATTATGAAACAAACATGACATTTGTTTCCTTTGATACCATTATAGGAGGCATCAGCAATGGAAGGAAATCGTTACGATAATGATACGATAGCTAATCAAAAGACAACAACGAGTGGAGAGATCATAGGAATGATGAACAATACGTTAGAAACAGGAGAACACATCAACAGAAGTATAAGCTGTAATGTACGAGAATGTAAGTACCATGCTAAATCGGAAGACTACTGTACACTGGACAAAATCCAAGTGATAAAACATAACGATGCAACCATGTCTACCGTAGAATATACCGATTGTGGTAGCTATGTGTATGAAGGACAGATAAACTAAGGAATTAAAAAGCGTTAAAGAAAGTCATGGGTAAGAGGCCTGTGGCTTTTTTTAATGTGTAGTAAATAATTAATATTTATAGAAAAAGCTCTGGAGTGTACAAATAGTATGATAAACTATATTGCAATGTATAACTATTTAAAAAGATATGGATAAGTATTTTATTTTAGTTAAGCTATAAAAGTAGTTGACAATGGAGAAATAACCTAAGAAGAAGTTCAGCCAATCTTAAATCATATTAATGTAATAGAACAAACGCTATAGGAATCTTTTGCGTTCTAATTATTAGGTATGTTTAATCATCTGCAAACAATGAACCATTATACTTTAAACAAATAAAATAAGCCAAAAGAATTGTGCTTTTTAATATTGCAACATTGATATTGGATATAAAATACGATATTATTATAAAAAAGGATATTAATATTATTATATGATCTTTAAATTTGATTACTAGGAGTAGAGTAACTATGTTGATTGATGCTTTAGGAAAAATAAATAATATGAGATTGGCTAAAAGTAATGCATTGTTACCAATTTTTGAAGCAGTTATAAACTCCCTTCAGTCAATAGAAGAGTTAGTTGATAACAGTGATAGTTATATTAAAGTGATAATAAAAAGAGATATGACTCAACAAGTTTTAGATACTATATCAAATAATAGAGATGGAAGCCTATACCCTATAAAGGATGTTATAATTGAAGATAACGGAATTGGATTTAATGATGAAAATTTTAAATCATTTCAGACATCTGATACTACTTATAAAAAATCAAAAGGTGGTAAGGGGGTAGGAAGATTTTTATGGTTAAAGGCTTTTGATAAAGTATATATAGAATCCTATTATTTAGACGGTGAACATTACAAAAATAGAACATTTTCATTCTTACCTACAGTAGATCCGGTTTGTGACATAGTTAACGAAGAAAGAGGAAACAAAAGACAAACGAGAATAACACTATCAGATTATTTAAGCCCGTATAAAGAATCTTGTCCTAAAAAACTAGAGACTATTGCTTTGAAGATTGTAGAACATAGTATCTCATATTTTATTTTAAAAACATGTCCTAAGATAACAATTGAAGACGATTTTGATACTATTTGTTTAAACGAAATATTTAGTAATAAGCTACGCGTTCATACAGATGATTGTAGATTTATTGTAAAAAATAAAGAATTTTTTATACGGCATGTGAAACTTTTTATGAGAGAAGAGAAGAAAAATAGAATTCATTTATGTGCTAACAATAGGGAAGTAACTAGAAAAGATCTTAGTAAATCTATTTCTAATTTAGTTGGTAGAATAAAAGAAAAAAATCAAAATGGAGATGAGTTTATTTATTCTGCATATATAACAGGTTCTGTTTTAGATAATAATGTAAATTTAGAGAGAACTGGATTCAACGCTTTAGAAGAAGAACAAGATGTACTTGACAGCTTTATAACTATTAGGGATATTGAGTATAAAGCTATAAACCAAGTTAAAGCGTATCTAGCTGATTATATTGAGCCAATAAAAAAGGAGAAGATTGAAAAAATTACTCGCTATATTAATAGCATAAGCCCACAATATAAAGCTATCCTAAAATATAAGAAAGAAAAACTTGATGACATATCTCCAAAAATAAACGAACATAATTTAGAAATTGAATTATTTAAACTATCTCAAGAACTGAATTATGAGTTAAAAAAAGAAGGGCAAGAAATACTTAGTAAAAATAATTATGATATTAAAAATTTAGATAAATATAAGGAAAAATATGCTAAGTATGTTGAAAAAGAAAATGATGTTGGGAAATCAAGCCTTGCTCAATATATAATACATCGTAGAGTAATATTAGAGCTTCTTGAGAATGGTTTAGGTGTTAGAAATGATTCCAAATATGAACTTGAAGAGTATGTACACAATCTTATATTTCCAATGAAGACAGTTTCAGATCAAATAGATTATGAAAAACATAATATGTGGATTATTGATGAAAAGCTTGCTTACCATTATTATTTAGCATCAGATATAAAACTAAAAAAAATGGAGACTCTGAATGTTGAATCTGACGATAGACCTGATATTTTAGTTATGAATAAACCTCTTGTATTAGTTAATCAAGATTCTAAACCATATAATTCAATTGTAATTATTGAGTTCAAAAGACCTATGAGAAATGACTATAATGAAGAATCTAATAATCCAATTAATCAAGTATTCAAATATGTTAAAAAAATCAGACAAGGTAAAGAGATAGACAGAAATGGAAGGCAGATAGCAATTGGTCAGAATGCTCCTTTCTATCTATATATTATTGCAGACCTTACTTCTAAAATGGTAGAAGATGCTGAATTAGCAAATCTAACAAGAACACCTGATAATATGGGTTTCTTTGGATATAATACAGTTAAAGATATTAATGCATATGTTGAAATTATTTCATACGATAAACTAGTTGAAGATGCAAAAAAACGAAATAGAATACTATTTGATAAGCTTTTCACACCAAAAGTAGATAATATTGAGTAATTTATCAGGCTGTTATGAGGGGTGACGTTACAATATTGCTTCTCATTGTCACATAGAATATCAAACTATAGATAATAAAACAGGAATAGATTATTCTTCAAAATTGCTTGAGCTTATAAGTGTTGTATAAGATAAGGAACTATGGTATTCAAGGTATATTAAATAAGATAAATTTATTAATTATTATATGATCTAAGGATTATACGCAAGATGAACAGGTTAAACTAAAAATAATTAAATTTATATGAGGATTTGGACGTACACACAAAAGTAATATTACCATTTTTCACCTCGTTCAAATATTATAACCTCTTTGGATTATTAACAATCAGTTGATAGCCAAGGAGGTATTTTATTGGCAGCTTTATTTTTATTGTAATGATATGGGTATAACTTTCGATAAAAAATAGTAAAATAATTTATATCTATCTAGTAAAATAAATCATACTGAATGTCTGCCTTGAGTTGTACAATAGACTTACTAAAGGAGGTAGTTCAAATGAAATGGATGAAAAAAGTAATGGTTACGATGTTAGCATTATGTATGGCTGTATCTTTTGCAGGATGTAAGTCGAATAATGAACCTGCAAATCAAGGCTCAACCAATCAAGATACTACAACAAATGATAATGAAACCTCGGATCAGAATCAAGCATCAGATAAAGTTGTTGAAATAGAATTCTTTCAGCAGAAAGTTGAAGCAGTAGATACTTACAATGCATTAATTAAAAAATTTGAAGAAGAAAATTCAAACATCAAAGTGATACAGAATAATGTACCAGATGCAGGTAGTGTATTAATGGCGAGGGTTGCCAGTGATGATACTCCTGATGTGTTTTCTGATTATCCAAACACAGCCGAGTTTAAAATCAGAGCAGAAGAAGGATTTATGTATGATTTTACTGGACAAGCATTTCTTAACAATGTAAAAGAAGGCATTGTGGAAAGTGTAGAAATTAACGAGGGAAATTATACCTTACCAATATCTGTAAACACGATAGGGGTTTATTATAACACGCGTATCTTTAAAGAATTAGGATTAGAACCACCAAAGGAATATACAGAATTTGAATTGCTTCTTGAAACACTAAAAAATAATGGTTATACACCACTTGCACTAGCGGATAAAGAGTCATGGACTGTAGGAATTACACTCAATCAGATGTCAGGCTGTGAATTTGACAACGCAGAAGCATTCTACGCTTCATTAGAAAATGGCACTGGGGATGCAGCCGAAAGTCCAGATTTAAGAAGAATGGCTGAACGCTTAGTTGCTCTAAGGGATTATAGTACAGAGGATGCACTTGCAGTGGGCTATGGCGATGCTATCAATTTGTTTGCTAATGAAGAAACAGTCATGCTGATACAAGGAATTTGGGCAATGCCTTCAATACAAAAAGCCAATCCAGATGTTGAATTTTCAATGTTCCCTGTTCCTGCCTCTAATACTGAAAACCAAAAAGTTATTTACGGTATAGATGCTGCAGTATCTATGTCAGCTGATACAGAGCATCCAGAGGAAGCACTTAAGTTTATAGAATTTCTGGCACAACCAGAGAATGCTCAAATATTCACAAATATGGACAAATCACCATCTACAATTATCGGTGTAGAAACCAGTGTTAAAGAATTCAAAATGCTGACCGACCTACTTGATGTTGGGAAAAGCTTTCAGTGGCATCACTTCAAATGGAAAGCAGGTATGGAGGGGCAGTTCAATGATACAGCACAAGAACTGATTGTCACAAAAGACATTGATGCTTATCTGAAACAAATGAACGCTATATTTGCTCAATAATCAAAATTTAAAGGCGGTTCTGTCGTATACAGAACCGCTTTTAATCAGAGGAGTGATGAAATATGAAAATCAAAGGCGTACCCCTTATATACTATCTATTTACATTACCTGCTCTTATATTGATGACGGTCTTTTTCATGTATCCAATGGTAGATGGTATTTACTATAGTATGACCAACTGGAATGGAATATCTAAAGCATTTGATTTTATAGGTTTTCAGAATTATTTCAAGGTATTTAGTGACCATAGAATTATCAATAGCCTGTCATTTACAGTTACTTACACGATCCTATTGGTTATAGCGGTTATTGCTATATCAATGGTACTTGCATTGATGTTGAATTCAAATATTGTCTTTAAGAAGACACTGAGAAGCATATTTCTTTTCCCGACGATTCTTAGTTTAATTACGGTGGGAATGGTATTTAATCAGATATTTTACAGGGTTATACCTGTTATTGGAAAGGTGTTAAATATTGAAGCACTAAGCTCTAATATTCTAGCCAATCCAAGTCTGGCTATCTATGGGATACTTATTGTAGCTTTATGGCAGGGAGTTGCTTTACCTACACTGTTGTTTATTGCTGGTTTGCAAAGTGTTCCCGAATCACTTTTGGAAGCCGCTAAGATTGATGGTGCTAATGCTTTACAAAGATTTACTAAGATTACATTTCCATATCTTATTCCATCATTGACTATTGTCTTTATCCTAACGCTAAAAAATGGTTTAACTGTTTTTGACTATATTATGGCAATGACCTCAGGTGGTCCAGGTAAAGCTACTGAGTCTATTGGTGTCCTTATTTACAAATATGCTTTTTCGGAACTGAAATACAGCTACAGCACGACTGTATCCGTTATATTATTTCTAATGATTATGATAGTATCTGTCATTCAAATGAAGGTGCTAAGAAAGTCTGAGGTGGAGGCATGATGAAGAAAGGAAGTCGTTTTAAAACATTAAACTATGTCGTTTTATTCACGGGTGTTCTAATCATTGCATATCCAGTATACTTAACCATACTGACAGCACTAAAAACCACACAGGAAACGTCCAAAAACTTTTTTTCACTGCCTCAATCCTTATATTTAGGGAATTTTATTGAGGTGATTCATAAAGCAAACTTTCCGACATTCTTATTCAACTCATTTATTATAACAGGAGTTTCCGTAGCGCTGATAGTTATTATTGCACCAATCACTTCTTATGCGATTGCAAGAAACTTGAAAAATAGGTATTTTAAGTTTCTTTTTGGGTATATTACTATAGGTATTTTTATTCCTTTTCAAGTCATTATGATACCTTTGACTAAATTAATGACAAGGCTCGGTATGCTCAATCAGGCAGGAATCATTATTCTCTACTTAACTTTTTCATTAATCCAAAGTGTGTTTTTATATGTTGGCTATATTAAGACATTGCCTCTTGACATTGAAGAATCTGCCTATCTTGATGGATGTAATATACCGAAGAGTTATTTTTATGTGATTTTTCCATTACTAAAACCAATGACGGCAACCATTGTTGTTATGAATGTGCTATGGATTTGGAATGATTTTTTGCTTCCGTTGTTAATTTTAAATCGTTCACAAAGCTACTGGACCATTCAGCTATTTCAATACAATTTTAAGTCTCAATACATGTTTGATTACAATCTTGCTTTTGCCTCTTTCTTTTTATCTACTTTACCTGTAGTATTGATATATATGAGTATGCAGAAGCACATTGTTTCTGGAATAACACAAGGGGCAGTCAAGCATTAAGTAGTGGAAAGAGGTGTTGTTATGAAAAGAATAAGAACATTAGGTCAGCGATTAGGGATGGTGTATATTGGATTAATTATTATTCCATTTACAGCTTTGTTCCTGTTCTTTTCATTAAGAACTCTAGGTGATGTTAGAAATACCTTTAATAATTTTATGGAGCAGAACAATCTATATGTCAATCAGCAGCTCAACCAAGTCGTTGAAGAAGTGCATAAGTTTGCATCTTTACAGATGCTTGATAGTCATATTGAGGATATCATTGCAAAAAAAAGACGACAGTATGGGATGGAGTACATTCAGGATGTTAGAGACATGAATGGGTTTATACGCTCTATCACCAGTCTTAAGACACCCTACTATAATGTAGTTTACGTAGGCGTTAATGGCGAATACTATTCTAATCGTTCGCCTGATTTTGACTTGAGCAAAGATGTCTACTATCAAGTCCTTGAGAGTCATAAAATATCGGGCAAAACCATTTCTATTTCGCCAATTGTGGAATTATATGGTACTAAGAGCATCATATTTACGAGAAATCTAATGAATTCATCAACATTAAAACAAGAAGGCTATTGTATGGTTAGTTTAAGCATGGATGAACTCTATAGTTATTTGACGCTTGAAAACGTGGATGAACGTTTAGAAGGCGAATTAATGATTTTTAGTGATGAGGAGATTATCTACCGTGCAGGTTCTAATGAAGTACCTAATGAAGATTTTTTCAAGGCTATAAATACACAACTTCTTAACACAGATCTTAATAACACAAAAACCATCACCATTAATAAAGAGCGGTTTTTGACGGTTAGACAAAGGAATGATGCTACAGGTTGGTGGATTATTCAGTATAAGCCTATGTTGCTTATCAATCGTTTTATGTTGAGTTCTGTTTTTGTCTATGTTTGGACGATGCTGCCTTTATTTATTGCCTTTATTGTTATTGCTGGTTATATATCCAGAAAGGTTTTAAAACCAATTAAGTTGATGCGAGTTGCCATGAGACAGTTGAAAAATGGTAAGTTTGAAACCATTGACGAAAATGTGATTCAGGATGACGAAATGGGTTATCTGATGAAATCGTACAATAATACAGTCAGAAAACTAGAAAAAAACATTCATGATCGATATATTGCAGAGCTAAGTGAGAAGAAAGCACAATTAAAAATGCTGGAATCGCAAGTGAATCCTCATTTCCTATATAATTCACTCAATACAATCAGTTCTATTGGAGAAATTCATGATGTGCGGGAAGTCAGTCTGATTGCAGGTAGTTTATCTGAAATGCTAAGATTTAATTTACAAGAAAGCAGTGTTGTTACGATTAGAGAAGAATTGACACAGATAGAGAATTATTTAACGATTCAGCAGATCAGATTTAAAGATAAGTTGACATTCGTTAAGCATATTGATGAAAAGACTCTATGTATGCCTATTTTAAAATTTTTGATACAACCGTTAATAGAAAACGCTATCTATCATGGTCTTGAAAAGAAACCCATAGGTGGAACGGTTCGTTTGACAATTCAATGGAGGAAAGAGACTATTTACGTTCATGTTAAGGATGATGGTGTAGGAATTACAGCTGATGGCTTAAAAACAATTCAACAGAGCTTGGTAAAAACTTCAAAAGATTATCTCAACAGAGGAGACTATACAAGCATTGGGCTGGAGAATGTTAATTTTCGACTAAAGGATTTCTATGGTTCTCAATACTCGTTGCATATCAATAGCCGAGAAGGGGTATTTACAGAAGTATTTTTCTCTATTCCACATACAGAACAGAAGGTGTTGCAGTGATTGTATTAATTGTTGAAGATGAATACTATAATCGTATAGCATTGGTTAAAATGGTTAAAGATGAACTAGATCAGACGGATACAGTTTTTGAAGCATCTAATGGAATAGAAGCTTTAGAATTAATTCGAGAAAACAATGTTGACATTTTGTTTACCGATATTCGTATGCCCCAAATGGATGGATTAGAACTAATTGAAAAACTATCTAATGATAAAAGAGATCTATTAGTGATAGTTGTTAGTGGTTATGCAGAATTTGAATATGCTCAAAAATCATTAAGATTTGGAGTTAAGGATTATCTTTTAAAGCCTATCAAAAGGCAAAAGGTACGAGAAAAACTATTAGAATTCAAACAAAAGATAGAAGAAAAGGAAAGAAAATCTAAAGAAGAAATAGCAATAAAGGGTGAGTTAAGTGATGCAAGACTAACTGTATTGAATCAGCAGATAACTAATCTGATACTTTATGGAGACAGTAGTACACTAGTAGAAATAAATGAGTTCATGGGAATTACTAAGGTGATTTCTTACTGTTTGGTGGCTCTACGGTTTTTTTCAGGGGCCTATCCAATTGAAGATGACAGAATTAGTCAAGACTTTATGAAGAATGTTTTTCTCATGCCTATCAAAAATATACCAGCTTTTGAGATTGAAAATTATCTGATGTATATAGTAGTGGATCATCAAGGAGATGAACATTTAAACATCATTACATTACCTGAGTGTTTAAAAAAACTAAAAGACACCTACGGGAAATCCATAGTTAGTATTGGAATCAGTTCAATGAGCCGAGATTTAACCCACATGAATTCATATTATGAAGAATCCTTAAGAAATTCATTATACTTTTATTTTGAAAAATCAGAGCATGTATTTGAACCAAGAAAAAATCAAGAGTTAACTTTGGAGATGAAAGAGTGGCTGAATGCAGTTAAATATAGAATTTACCTCCAAAATGCAAATCAAGCGTTTAAAGCATTAGAACCCTTTTTTGATAAAGTAAAAAGAGAAAAAAACGTTGGCCTATTGCTGGCATTTGATTCTTTAATAAAGAGCATATCTGAGGATAAACGGTTTATCTTATCCAAATCACAACAAGAGATTGATAAGGATATCCCTGTCTTTACTTCCATTCGTTCAGGAAAATATGCAGACCTAGACGGATACTTTCTGAATGTTACCAATTACATTGTATCTACTTGCTATAGAAAAGACAAAAGCAGTACAACGCAAAGTCAAAATATTGTGGATACTGCTAAGCATTATGTAGAAGACCATTATCATGATACTATATCGCAAGAGGCCTTATCAAGAGATGTACTATTTGTCAATGCATCTTATTTTAGTCGTATATTTAAGGAATATGAAGACATGCCTTTTTCAGTTTATGTTAAGACCTATAGATTAGAAAAAGCAAAACACCTGTTGAAAAAGTTTGATTATTCGGTTTCTCAAATAGCAGGAATGGTTGGCTTTAACGATGTTTCCTATTTTGTCAGCTCTTATAAAAAATATTTTGGTATAACGCCTGGAGAATTGAGGAACAGAATGAGTGAACGATAATATCTAATAAAAGTTATACTCTATTGCTAAATCAGAGCAAAAACATTCTACATATTTAGACAAAAATTAAAAAATAATATAAATGCAAATAATTATTTACTAATAGTGTTTTTTGCAGTAAAATACTAATAGATATTGTGGATAATGAGAATAAAACAAAACATTACCCAATACTACATTACATAAATCATTCTCCTTCAAATTTTACATTAATGAAGGACGGTATTATGGGGGGATATTTATATGTTAATGCAGATTTTTATGTTCGAAACTATATAATAGCCCCACCATATAATTCTTGGTTTGTGAAAAAAGAAAATCGTTGTACAACTTATGGAGCTCCTCACACCAGTTAGGTTTTACATCTCTGGCATCTTATAGTGCGTTTCCAATTACTGAGCTTGAACTTTTAAATGCCTTTGGACATAGAGTGTAATACCTAACTTGTAGCTGAAAAAATATTTATGGAGAAAAAAGAATATATTGTTGACAAACACTCATGTGCAAAATGATATTTGTATAAGACAAATCGACGGATATGAACTATTTATGATAGCCGTAAGGAGTCGTGTACCACCTGATTAAATGGTTTAAGTACGTATTTATAGAAAAATAATTATACATTAAATAGGGAAATATGAAAGCCTTTTATGTCAGACGCAAAGATACCTAGAGATTATTCATAAAATTGGAGGTAATATGAGAAAAAAGAGTATTAGTTTACGAATCGGGACACTATTTATATATGTCGTCATTTTCACCTTGATGATTATTATGTTTTTTTGGTTAAATCACTGGGCTTCAGAAACAAAGAACGTATTTCAGTTCCCTAGTATAGTTTTGTATATTTCACCCATTGTGATGATTTTCTTTGGCGTGTTATTGAACTTCGAAAAAATAATTGAGTTGTTAAAAGAAAAAGGATCATTATCAATAGACTGGCTAAGAGTTTTGATTGTTGTACTACCTCTGACTACAATAAGTTTTATAAATGTACTTCAGTATAGTCAAGTATTCAAATATATCATGCTTTCATATTATATAAAACCACCGGTAGTATTTGTAGCTCAGTTCTTACAAGGATTCTTGTTAGTTAATTGCTTTTCAAAGAGTCGCGTAGTAGAAAATGCCGAACTTGAATAGCTATGATAGCAAACAGACAGACTACAAGAATCAATATAACGCCTGGAGAATTGAGAAATAGAATGAGTGAACGATAATATCTAATAAAAGTTATACTCTATTGCTAAATAAGATCAAAAACGATATAATAACAGTAGTATACTCGAAGGGAGTGAGCGACATGAAACGTCGGATGATACAATATATGGTGATTTTAGTATAATTGAATAGGGGCAGATGATTAGCATCTGCATTATTTCAGAGGTTTTGCTCATTTTCTTATTTTTGTTTTTTTAGTTAAGTTTATCCTATACAATAATCCACCTATTAAGTAACTTATTTAAAGTTAAAATAAGTACTTAAATAAGTGCTTATTATCATACCTAAATATCTTAAAGAAATGTGTAAAAATAAAATAGAATAAGAATCTAGATCGCAGGAGTAACCTTGAGGTCTTTTTTGTGTGCAAATTTATAATTATAAAAAAGATAGAAATATAGAATAAAACAAATATCAGGTTTATTAGAACCTATTTCAACGGAGGGATTTAGATTAATAATTATAATTGTTTAATAAAACTGGGATGGGATGATTTTTATCATCAACAGTTGATTAATAAAAATTGTACGAATAGCTACCCTGCAAAGGTGATGGCTCAAAAAGGCAATCAGTACACTCTATTATCTGAGAAAGGCTATGAGTCAGCAAAAATAACAGGGAGGTTTCGATATGATGCTAAACAGGTGAAGGATTATCCTGTTGTTGGGGATTTTGTCATCGTACATCGTCTCCAGAATGAAAGTGAAAGTACAATTAATGAGAGATTTAAAAGAAAAAACAGCTTTACAAGAAAGATGCCTATATCTGGTGGCAGAAAAATGAAAAATGGTGTTATAGATGGCGGCATAACGGAAGAACAAGTCATCGCTGCTAATATTGATACAGTTTTTATTATGTGTAGTTTAGATAGCAACTTTAATAGTGCTAGACTTGAACGTTACTTAATACTAACTAAACGTCAAAATTTAAAAACTATCATAGTATTAACAAAGCTTGATTTATGCACGCATCCAGATCAATATCTTGTAAGAGTTAAAGAAATTACTAAGGATGTTCCTGCTATAGCTGTAAGTGCTGTAAATCATGTAGGGCTTGAACACTTAAAAACGCATATGATAGAAGGAAAAACACTACTATTACTAGGTTCATCTGGAGTAGGTAAGTCTACTTTACTCAATGCATTAGTTCATCAGCAGATCCAGAAGACAAAACCCATTAGTTTACATTCTGGGAAGGGCAAGCATACAACGACTCATAAACAAATATTTTTTCATCCTACAGGTTGTATGATTGTAGATACGCCGGGAATGAAAGAGTTACAACTATGGGCAGATGAAGAGGATTTAGCTTGTGTATACCAAGACATTATAGATCTTACTAAAACGTGTAGATATTCCAATTGTACACACCATAATGAACCGGGGTGTGCTATTCGCCAAGCAATACATGATGGTATATTATCAGAAGAACGTTATCAGCGCTATGAATCTTTACAGAAAGAAATCAGGAGACTTTCAGAGAAGAAAAAAGAGTATAGCAGGAATAAGATGAAAAGGAGAAAGAGAATATGATGAAGTTAAAGCATTTATTTAATAATAGAGATTTAGTACTTATGCTTCTATCGAATTGGAAGTATGATAAAGATAAGCTTCAATTGCTAGAGTATTATAGAATATCATCTAATGCCGTCTATCCATTTGAAGAGGGTGGAACACGATACTATCTTCGTTTTTCACCAGAGGATGAACGCAATAGGAGTACCTTAAACGCTGAGCTTGATTTTATTAAGTATCTACGTACCAATGACTACTCTGCGGTAGATATTTTTCCATCCAAAGATAATCATGAAATTGAATATAAGACAACTCCATGGGGCAATTATTATGCTCTTGTGTTTAAAGGGGTTAGTGGGCAGCGATTAGATAAAATTGAATTAACAGATTCTGTTTTATATGGATTAGGAAGAGCACTAGGACAATTACATCAACTAAGCCAATCCTACAAACCAAGTCACAATAAAAGAATAAGCTGGGAAGATCAAATCATATGGATGGACGATGTTCTTAAGCAATTTCCAAATGAAATAGAAGCTAAAAAAGAAAGACAGATAATCTATACTCATTTATCTAAACTGCCCATGAACAAGGATAATTATGGTCTTATTCATTATGATTTTGAACTCGATAATGTGTTTTATGACGAGTGTTCCAAAAGCTTTTCCATCATTGATTTTGATGATGTTGTCTATCATTGGTATGCTATGGATGTTGTACAGACCCTTAACAGTATTCATAATGGTATAATCCAGCAAAGTCAAGAAGCAGCTACAAAGCATTTTCTAGAGGGATATCATTCTGTTATAGCACAGCAAAAGGAGCTTAGTTATCTATCATTATTTGAAAGATATGCAGCCCTATACGGATATTGCAAATGTTTACGTTCTCTTAAAGAAAAATGGGATAATGAACCAGACTGGATGAAAAACTTACGTCATAAAATAAATCAAAATATGCATTTAAGTAAAGAAAGATTTGGACAGCCGATGAAAGAAGAAACTACTCTGTATTTTAGTTAATTTAGTGAGGTTTAATAATAATGGTAGTAAAACGATTACTGCCATTATTATTTTCTTAATAACTTGTTATAGACTTAAAACGATAGTTCCAATATGGATATCATATAAGTTCAATATTGATACATGTAAGAAAAGCCAAAAACTGCCTTATAATTGCCTTATATTCGTTATTTATGTACTTTTTGTTCTGTATCTATAATTTTCTATTAGAAATATAGATGATTTTATCATTCTTCTTTACTTTACGGTTGCAATCAGGATTTAAATGTAATTGCTCATTAGCAAGACCAAGAACGATTGAATGATGATTAGTCCTATATTTATTAGAAAGCTCATTAAAGGAAAGACCGATATCATCTGATTTTATAGTGCATTCATAGATCTCATTACCATAAGTATTGGTTAAGAGTTCTTTTAAAACAAGACTAACATTTTTATAGACAGCACTTCTCACCATAATACGGCTACTCATTTGATTGCTGACGATAATGTCGTTGACATTAGCACGCTCAAAATGAGGGATATTTTCCTCATTGAGTACCTCAGCAATGATATGAATATTTGGATTTAATTGGTCGATCGCCAAACTGATAAGTACAGACCTTGCATCTGCCATGCCATTATTATCAATTAGTTTATCATCTGCTACTATCATAACAATATCAGCTTGTTCAATATTTGCTCTGGTCAAAGTTTCATCTATAGTAGGATCTCCATGCACAAAATATGTATTTTTGGTTTCAAAGGTTAATCGTTCAATTTCTGAAATAATGACAACTTTTCTATCTGGATTATCCACGATGAGTTCCTTTAGCATGGTTTGACTTTTTTGATTCCATCCAACAATTACAATATGATTTTTAAATTTTATACTCACGAGTCCCATACCTTCCTTCAATTTATTTTCTACAAATAGTGATGCAACACCTGCTGTCAGGAAACCAAAGGTACTAATACCTATTATCATGAGGAGGGTGGCAATCATTCGACCTCCTGTTGTAATAGGGTAGTAGTCACCATAGCCAACCGTAGTGATTGTAACAAATCCCCACCAAAAGGAATCAGCCATAGTAAGGTCGGAGGTTACAGAACCTTCAATCATATAGTAACTGGTTGAGCAAATCATCCAAGATCCTACTCCAATCATTAGCAGTTTATAAATTTTGCCTTTTTCCATGGATATATGAAGGGCTTTTATTGCGTTTAACAGTACCGTTATCATGTTTTGTTCTCCTTAATTGATTTCTAATAGCTGTTCCATGCTTTCTGGTAATAACTAATCAGAACAGGATGAGTAAGACTATTGATTTGAACTTGTTCTTTCTTTTCCATTTCATCATCACCAAATTCAAATAATGCTTGAACGATATCGTTATTTAAGTATTGCGTTGGAACAGAGATAGTAATAGCCTCTTGATTAAACTTCTGTTTTGAAGCTAATGTAAATCCCCAATCACCAAAGGCCGGAACATACACATGATGTCCTGAAGTGTAAAATCCTTCTGATTCAACTGTTTTGCGAATACACCAATAAGATTCCTCTGCAAAGTATGGACTGGTAGATTGGATACAGATCATACCATCATCAGTAAGTTTTGCATAGATTAAACGATAAAATAGATTGGTATAGAGTTTATTAAGTGATTCATTATTGGGGTCAGGCAGATCGACAATAATAACATCAAATATTTGGTCAGTGACTTCAAGAAATTTATAGGCATCTTGATGAATGATATCTAGCTTTTCATGGTCTAGGGAATCTTGATTGAGATCTTTAATTAGTGGATCGGTACGACAGAATTCAACAACTTCTGGGTCAAGATCCACTAAAGTAATTTTTTTAACATTTTCATATTTTAGGACTTCTCTAGCTGCTAACCCATCACCACCACCAAGAATTAATACATGGCTATGACTATTTGATAGTGACATAGCAGGATGAATCAATGCTTCATGATATCTATATTCATCCTGTGAACTGAATTGAATGTTTCCATTTAAAAAAAGTCGTATATCATCGCGATGTTTGGTAACTACCATTTTTTGATATTTCGTTTGGCTGCGATAAATGATTTGATCACGATATAAGTTGTTTTCTATACGATTGGCTGTTTCATCAGCGGTGAAAAAGCCAAATAAAATAAAAATAGTAAACAACATGGCAAGTATTTTAAATAACTTAATACGTTTGATATAAGAGGCATACTTGTAAATAATAATATTAGCTACCATAATATTAATAAAACCAACAAAAAAAGAAGTTTTGATATGCCCTAAATGGGGGAGTAAAATTAAAGGAAATGCTAATGAGCCAATCAGTGCACCAATATAATCAAAGCTTAATACATTAGCAATAGTAATCCGTAGATTATTTTCATTTTCTTCAATAATCCGTGTTAATATAGGTATCTCTAAGCCTACAAGAATTCCAATCATGAGAATGGTAGCATACATAACAATATAGAAAACCTTAAAGTATCCATAGGAAGCAAACAAAAAGACGGCTGATATACCACCAATGAGACCAATAAATAATTCGATCGTCACAAAGACATCAAATAAATTACGTTGAAATCTTTTAGTCATATAGGAACCAATACCCATGGCACTCATAAATAAACCGATCGTTATAGAATATTGTTTAACGCTATCTCCTAACAAATATGAACTGATTGCACCGATAATCAGTTCATATATAATTCCACATATAGCAATGATGAATACGGCAAAAAGAAGGGAAGTAGCGTTCATTTTTTCTGAGTTTGAATCTTTGCTTTTTAAAGTCATATAGTCTCCATAATCTCTAAAGTTGATGTTTATATAATAGCGGCACTCACAACAATAGCAATACCAATAAAAATACCAGCCACAGCTAATCCTGCTGCGACATTATGTTCATCTATTTCTTTGTTTAAATTGAAGGGTGTAATGATATCAAATACTTTGTAACCGATAGC
>JANQFZ010000080.1 GCA_028277605.1 Vallitaleaceae bacterium
GCTGGGTTCAGAACGTCGTGAGACAGTTCGGTCCCTATCCGTCGTGGGCGCAGGATATTTGAGAGGAGCTGTCCTTAGTACGAGAGGACCGGGATGGACGAACCTCTGGTGTATCTGTTGTACTACCAAGTGCATAGCAGAGTAGCCAAGTTTGGAAGGGATAAACGCTGAAGGCATCTAAGCGTGAAGCCCCCCTCAAGATAAGATATCCCTTACCTTTTTGGTAGTAAGACCCCTTGAAGACTACAAGGTTGATAGGTCGGAGGTGTAAGCATGGTAACATGTTCAGCTGACCGATACTAATAGGTCGAGGGCTTGACCTACTTTGCTTCGTTTTCTGTTACTTCTTTGCTGTATCTATTTACTGGTTATCAAGCAAGATAATCAATTAAATTAAATATTGATTGGAAGTTAATTGTAATTGACGATTGTTCTTCCAAACTTTATATGACTGCCTTATATGGGTGGTTTTTTATTTTACCTTTTGCAGTGAATTAAAATATTTATTTAAATAGATTAATGAGGCAATAAAATATCATGGATATTTTTAAAAGAAAGTAGGTGCTAACACTTATTTGTATATATATATTTACTATTTACTTTTTGTTTGAACTTATCTCTTGAGCATTTTTTATCTTCCCCTTCAATTTTTTATCTGATATAACATCCATTTCTAGTTACCACTTACAGAGCTACCGTCCAAATTTACGCTAAAAGTCTCAACTTTGTTAAGAGTTGTATGTCTTCCATCAAGTGACGAGTTGATGAAAAGACTTATCTCTTTATATCCTATAGGCAACAAAGTAAATAATATTAGCTACTTAAAACCACCTATATGAGTAGCTTTCTATTACTTTTAATACTTTTGTAGTGGTATTTTCATATATTTGTCAATAAATTATTATATTTATATCATAACTTAATGTTAAGATAAACAAGGTACTGTAATACTTTAGAATATGATCCTTATATAACCATAAATTTTCCTGGTCATTATAATTACATCATAGATTTTCTTTAAGAAGGAGAAGGGTCAAAGGGGGAGTATTATAGACAAAACTTGGTAAATCAGTTAAAATAATATAATATATATTTGCATATGTCTAGGATTATAAAGTAAGCTTAGTCAATGAAAATAAAATGAAATGCCTAATAATGGAATTCAAAAAAATGTTTATAATTGGAGGTGAAAGGATGTCAGCTATTATTCAAATCAATAATCTGAGAAAAGTTTATAGACTTGGAAAAGAAAAGGTTATTGCTATAGAAAATATGTCGTTAGAAATTGAAAAGGGTGAAATTTGCTGTTTACTTGGTAAGTCAGGATCAGGTAAGTCTACTTTATTGAATTTAATTGCAGGTCTAGAGAAACCTACTAAGGGTTCTATTAAAATAAAGAATACTAGAATTGATCAATTAAATGAAAAAAAATTAGCTTTATTCAGGCAGCAAAATATTGGTTTTATTTTTCAATCCTATAATCTGCTTAATTCATATACAGCACTAGAGAATGTTAGTATGCCGCTTATGTTTAAGGGAGTATCAACAAGAGTACGAAAAAAAAGAGCAAAGAAAATGTTAAAAGCTGTTAATCTCAGCGATAGAATTAAGCACAAACCTACTCAAATGAGTGGAGGGCAGCAGCAGAGAGTTGGTATTGCAAGAGCTTTTGTCAGCAAACCAGATATTATCTTTGCTGATGAGCCAACAGGAAACCTCGATACAAAAACAACGACTGAGGTTATGAAGATGATTGTATCTATGGTAAAGGAGAATAATCAGACCCTTGTCATAGTTACTCATGATTTAGAAATAGCTCAGTATGCAGATAGAGTAATACATATCTTAGATGGTAATATTGACAAAATAGATATTAAAAAAGCAGTATCATAATAATGATGGACAATACGGGAGGCAAATATGAAGAGAAGTAAACAATTAATGACATTTTTATGTGCATTACTATTGGTAATGCCTTTGTTAAGCATGGTTAGCGTTAAAGCAGCTACTAACACAGATTTCAAAATAGACTATGACGTTGATCTGGATGGAAGTGGCGATTTGGATGAAGGAGATGAATTCGACCTTAAGCTGGATATTACTAATGAATCTGGCAGCAAACTATCAGAATTATATGTAATTATCAAGCAGACCTCTTCTTTTTTTACACCACCGAACGAAGAGTCACAGAAGAAAATAACAGATTTAGAAAATGATAGTTCATTTAAACCAGAATTTAAGTTAAAGTACAATGGTTCAGGAAATGCTGTTACAGTAATACTCAAATATAAAAAAGCAAAATCAAATCCAGCAGATGAAGTTTTTGAAGAAACAGAAAAGGATATCTATGTAGAAGTAGATGATGATTCAGGTTCATCTTCTTCATCAACTTCTACTAATACATCTGAATACCAACCCAAACTGATTGCCATTGTGGGTAACAAAATGCCTGTTTTCAACGCAGGTATAACTAATACATTTTCGTTCACAGTGGAGAATCAATCCAATCACTATGCTAAGGATGTCAAGATAACCCTAGACTTTGATAGTGATCTATCTAAAGCCATTACTATCAACAAAGCAAAACTGTTTGAAAGTATTTCAAAAATAAGTGCTAATAAGGAGAAGAAGGTACTTTTTGATATATCCTTTTCTGCTGGAATCAAAGAAGGAACTTACCCAGTTAAGATAAAATACGATTACCAAAATGCTTATAGTGATAGTTATACAACAGAAGAAACCGTATACATAAAAATAAAAAACAGCAACATGATACCAGATATTCAAATCAAGAAAATATACTTAGATAAGGCAGCCGTTTCAAGAGGAGAAAAATTAAATCTTAATGTAGATATTATCAACAACGGATCGTTAACAGCAAATAGCCTAGATGTTTCTCTGATTGGACTAGATGCTGAAACCATGTCTGTCTACAATGATACGATATCTGAAGGGGTAGATTCCTTAAAAGGTAGTGCAGAGTGTTCGGTTAATTTTCCTATCATGATACTCAATGAAGCAAAGTCTGGTAATTATCCTGTAGATATAGAAATAGAATACGAAGATTATGATGATGAAATTAAGAAAGTAACAAGAAAAGGCTATATCTATATTGAAGTTGAAAAAGATGAAGATGCGCCGAATATAGAAGTGGTAAAAGTTAATAAACCAAGTTTTGTTTATCAAGATAAGGCTTTTGACATAACGCTTAGCATAAAGAATACAGGGAAAGTGGCAGCAGACAATCTTAAAATTAAGATTAGTAATGAGTCAGGTTTCTATCCAACTTCATCTAATTTAGTAACGATTAATTCTTTAGCTGGAGAAGAGCAACAGGATGTAACCTTTAGCTTTATTTCTGATAGTAATGCTACGGCTAAGTATTATCCCTTAGAAGTCAATTTTGAATACGAAGACAGCAGAACAGGTAATGAAGAAAAAGCCACACATTATACAGGGATGAATATACAAGAAGAATCAAAACCTTCAGTTCCAAAAATTATTATAGAAAACTATGAGTATAGTACAGGTAAAGTTATAGCAGGTAAAGAATTTGACCTTATCATGACGCTATACAACACAAGCAAAACATCGGATGTAAGAAATATTAAAGTTACTTTAACCTCATCTGATGGTACCTTTACACCAACCGAAAGCAGTAGTTCCCTCTATGTGGACAGCATGGGTAAAAACGAGAAAATACAACAGTCAATTAAACTTATGCCTAAAGTAGACTTGACATCTAAATCTTATCAAATGACGGTGAAAGTTGAGTATGAAGGTAATGATTTAGTAGCGCAGCCTGATTCAGATGATAAAACACCCGAAATAACCCAAGAAGAAATTTTGAGTATACCTGTCTTTCAAGAACCAAGACTTGAAGTCAGTGAATTAAATGTGCCTATGGAGATGCCAGCAGGGCAAGAAATCCCCATCTATTTAGACTTCTATAATATGGGAAGATCTATTCTCTATAATCTATTAGTTAAGCTTGAGGGAGATTTTGAGGGAAGAGACACCAATTATTTTGCAGGCAATTTTTCTCAGGGTTCTAGTGATTATTATGAAATCAATGTTATGGCTATGAATGAAGGACCAGCCAAAGGAGCTGTAATCTTTACATTTGAGGATGATTTAGGCAATCAGCATGAAGTAAGAAAAGAATTTGAAGTCAATATCACACCCCCTATGGAAATTTCTATGGAAGAAGGAGCTGAATTTGGACCAGAAGCAATTGAAGCCTTTAAACAGGGAGATATGAAACCGGGTATGGAGAAAGAAAATAATAATAAATTATATTATATTATTGGTGGCGCATTAGCTGTAGCTATTATTATTCTTATTATAGTAATTAAAAGAAGAAGAAAGAAGAAGGAGCTGTTAGAGGATGAATAGCTTCGACTTAATTAGAATGTCCTTTTCAAGCTTATGGAGAAGAAAAATGCGTACTATACTTACCGTACTAGGGGTTATAATCGGCAGTTCATCGATCGTTGTTATGATGTCCCTTGGTATAGGTATTGAAAAGTCGGTTAAAGATTCTATCAGTACGATGGGCAGTATCAATACAATAACCGTTAATCCTGGCTATAACGATGAAGGATGGATGAAAGGCTCTGGAGGTAGAGTTACGGTTTCATCATCCCGCTCAAAAAAAGCTGACCAATCAGTTAAGATAACAGACGATATTATAGTGCAGATTTCTTCAATGGAACACGTAACAGGAGTGATGGAAACTATAAGAGCTGATTTGAAATTTGTCTCTGGTAAGTTAGTAGCTGACTATATTGATGTTGTTGGTGTAAATCCTGCTGTTATGGAAGAGTTTGATATTAAAGTAGATAAAGGACGCTTATTGACGGTTGACGACACCAATGCCGTTGTCTTTGGCGGTGAAATTCCTTATCGTTTCAGAAATCCTAAGAAAAGAAATGACCATAGGTACTACGATTGGGAAGATGAACGCCCTGCTCCTCCTGTTGATGTTCTCAATGATAGTTTGATGATGACTTTTGATATGAGCTATGGAGAAGACTATGATAGAGAGAATAAACCCGCCTACAGAAGATATAAAGTTGAGGGGGTTGGAGTTATGGATGCTGAGAATTATAACGAACATAGCTATACAGTCTTTATGCCCATAGATTATCTGTTAAAAATAAAGAATGAAAATCAGAAGATAATGGATAGAATGGATGAAGAGAATAAAAGAAGAAAGCCGACTGAGACTAGTTATGATCAACTCAAGGTACGTGTAGATAATATTAAAAATGTCGAAAAGATACAAGAGCAAATTAGAGGGCTGGGCTTAAGTGCTTATAGTATGACGGAAATGCTTACAGAAATGCAAAAAACTACCAATACCATTCAGGCGGTTTTGGGTGGGATTGGAGCCGTTTCACTTATAGTCGCAGCTATAGGGATAGCCAATACGATGGTTATGTCTAT
>JANQFZ010000014.1 GCA_028277605.1 Vallitaleaceae bacterium
TCCATCTGGACTAGAATTATATTTCCACCCATCAGGTAATGCTTCATCAAGCTGGCTAGGTGATAGTTTACTTAATTTATCAGGGGATAAATCATCAAGCTTATTCGACCCCTCCACATAGAGGTTGATTGAACAATTAAAACTAACATCTCTAGTACATAACACCTTTTGATTAGTATAGTTTTATTTATGTATTTTTCAATAAAATAGATAACCATGAGACAGGAATAAGACCATGTAGGGTCGATAGCCTGCATTGATTTAAATTCTTGACTCTACCAATTGATATCTTTTAGCTATTATTCACATTAAAAAGGCTAGCTTTTTATGATAAAATTTTATTGTTTTTTGACACGCTATGTATTAAAATTATAGTAACCGTTGGAAGGCAAGGGTAATGCCTGAATCCAAATATTCCATCTATGGGAGGAATAAAACATGTTTTATTCCTTTTTGTATATAGTATACAAAGAGGTATTCCATTTATTTAAAATATGGCTATTGGTGATAAAATAATAGAATATACTAAACACGACCTAGTCAATATAAATTTTAAAGATACGCTTCTAGGGTCTTTCTATTGGGTCGAAAACCATGAGCCACCCCTACATATGTATATACTTCCCTTATCTATCTTTACTAGTCTCTAAATATAAGCTTAAACTTACATTGTTATATACAAAGTTCTCTGGGTTAGTCGCCCATAGGGTGGATCAAGGTCTATTGTATTGACACAAGTCCAGGTTCATTAATACAATACTTAGATAAAGGATGATAAAAGATATGAATATTATTTTTGAGACGGAGAGAATGGTTGTTCGAGAATATGAATCATTTGACGTGGAAGAATTAGTTAGTATTGCTTCAAAAGAGTTTGTTACGTAATTTACCTTCAATTGCTGTTGTTAAGAAATTAGGGTTTGTTTATATATCAACAATTAAAATTAAAGATAATGGTCAGAAAGAAGTATTACCTTTTAACTACTACAGGCTATATACCAACAAATAATATATGTGTCATATTACATAAGCATTATGGAAAAGAGGAGAATATGAATTATTCAGTAAAAGAAATGGAAATTAAGACTAGCAGATTAATTATTAGACCATATAAGAATGAGGATTTTTTTGAGTGCTTTGAATTAATGCAAGAAAAAAAGTTATTTAAGTATTTAGATATGAGTGTTATGTCTTTAGATGAATATAAGAGGTTGTTTAATTGGTTAATTGAGTCATATAATGTAGGATTTAATGAGGACTTTAAATACTCTTTTAATATTACATTAAAAGATAATGGACAGCATATTGGATGGTGTGGAATTGGAGGATTAGATTTCGATCATGCAACAAAAGAGATTTATTACTTGATTGGAAAAGACTATTGGGGGAATGACTATGCAAAAGAGGCAGCAAAAGCATTGCTTGGTTATGCATTTAATGTAATGAATCTAAATGAAATAGTTGCAAAAGTACACCCTGAAAATATTGCTTCAAAGAAAGTGATTGAAAACATGGACATGACGTATAAATATATTTTATCAGGATTAGCGAAAGAATTTAACTATAGTAATGGTGAGCTTCTTTACTCAATTACAAAGGATGACTATTATAGAGTGACTAAGAAAAATTAAAGTCCAACTAAAATTCTACCCAAAAAGCTTCGTCTTTATTTTCCTGAACTTCCCAAAGCTCCCAAAAAACCTCTTCTTCAACTTGCTCTTGTTCAATGAAAAATATAGGCTTATAAGTGCCTTCATAATCTTCATCTGTATCCCTTCTAATAAGGTCTAACTGTGTATATGAATCGTCATTAAAAGATAATTGATAATATCCGTAGTGACCTGCACCACCTGAAGCAAGATAAGTACCATCTATTTTGATATCATTCATCTGACGATCGCTAAACTCATGTCCGATTATCTTTCCATTAAACTCTCTCAAAACTAATACAAATCCAGCAGATTGACCGAGTGCACCTTCAATTACTATTTCAGGAACTTTATCGTTATTCATGTCTAAAAAGCTAAAATGATGCGGTATAAACTTGTAGTCATCACTAGAAATATCATTAACAAAATACTCATCTATGGAATCTGCAACTACAAATTTGAATGAAAAAGGTATTTCACTTAAAATCACCTGTTTATATAACTTTAATAAGCTTTCATTTAAATCATATTCTGTATCTAATTGATTCTCAATATACTCATCTATTCTTGTATCTAAATCATCTTTAGTATCTTCATCATTGTTATCGGTTGTATCTAATCCAAATTCTATCCAGAAAGCTTCGTCTTTATTTTCCTGAACTTCCCAATGTTCCCAAAAAACCTCTTCTTCAACTTGCTCTTGATCAATGAAAAATATAGGTTGATAAGTGCCTTCAGAATCTTCATCTGTATCCATTCTAATAAGGTCTAACTGTGTATATGAATCGTCATAAAAAGATAATTGATAATATCCGTTATAGGCTGCACCACTTGAACTATGATAAGTACCATCTATTTTGATATCACTCATCTGTCGATGGCTAAACTTATGTCCGATTATCATTCCATTAAACTCTCTCAAAACTAATACAAATCCTGCATTTACAATTAAGCCTTCAGATAAAACGCGTACGCCTTCAATTATTATTTCAGGAACTTTATCGTTATTCATATCTAAAAAGCTAAAATGATGTGGTATAAGCTTATAGTCATCACTAGAAATATCATCAACAAAATATTCATCTATGGAATCTGCATCAACAAAACTGAATGAAAAAGGTATTTCACTTAAGAGCACCTGTTTATATAACTTTAATAAGCTTTCATTTAAATCATATTCTGCATCTAATTGATTCTCAATATAATCATCTATTCTTGTACCTAAATCCTCTTTAGTATCTTCATCATTATCAGTAATTGTATTGATTGTAGGTTCTTCACCTTCTATTAATTGTATTTCATCAATACCCTTTACTATATGATTAACGCCTGAAGAAGTCAAGTTAGTATCATTCTTATAACACCCTGCCAGAATGATTAAAAAAACAAATGCAGCGAATTTTTTTTTCATATAGTTTCTCCTAGATATATTTATAAATTTATCTTTCTTAACATGCTTTCTTATGATACACTTTTCCTATTTATCGCAGTATCATTATGTCTTTAAGGATAATCCATTTATATCAGTATTCTCAAACTCAATCTAAAATAAAGTGAAAGTAGCTATTTACTTATTCATTACGTTACATAGAATTAATTTTTTTATTAATTAAGTTTATTAGTAGTTCCTTCTCTCCATTAGGAATCCCTTCTATTAATCGTGCAGCCGCCATTGGGACCTCCCATTTTTCAATTTCTTTTATATTTCCCCCTGATAATTTTAGATATCTTTTAATGTATTTAATTAAAAAGCGATGCCTTATTCGTTGAATGATATATTTTTGCGTATCAGTCGTTGGCTCTGGTATAGTTCCATATTTGAACATGATGGATGTCCTTGCAACATCTGATAAAGGATTACCTTTTGCTGCAGTCATCCAATCAATGACAATTACTCTATCCCTAGAAATCAAAATATTATCTGGGTGTAGATCACCATGGCAAAGAATATTATCATCTGGAAGCGTATCTATATAGTCATATAACTTCTTCTTTATATCGCTAGGCAACCTATCTGTTAATGCAATATTACCTTTAATTCTTTTATTTTGATTTTGAAGTTCTATATCTACATGTTTTTGAAGTACTTTATGAAGATTTGCCATCATTTTAGCTAATTGATCTACTTTCCAAGGTTTTGAAGATAGTACCTTCATCATAGATGGTGCTTTAATATATTCATAGACAATGCCATATTTACCATCTACCTTAATTAAATCATATGTTTTCGCAACGGGTATACCAAGGTTATGTAAAACCTGATTAATCCTATATTCATGTGTAATAGAATTTTTAGATATAGTTTCTTTAAATAGTTTCACAACTTTATTGTCTTTCCATTCATACACTTCTGCAGTTCTACCTTGTCCAATTATCTTACCAATAAGTAAAGTAATCACCTCTGTTCTTTAGTTAATAATATTATTATAAGATAAGTCAACATGATTTTACAAGTGTAGTTTAACAGTATTATCTTTATCCTCTAAACTATATAGTGAATCCTATTACATTTATTCTATTACACTATTTTATAGTTATAAAGCAAATAAATAAAAATATTTAGGGTAAAAAAATTGATATTGAATGACTATTATAGGTATCATACCTAAGCTTAGAGCCGTATTATGAAAATTCTGGTTGATTAATTAAAGCATTATGTGCTATAATAAATAATTATTACTGTGATAGGAGCGCTTATGAATAAGATGTTGGAGAAATACGTAGGGTTGGTTGAGTTTTTGGGTAATGCTTTAGGCAGTAATACCGAGGTGGTGCTTCAGGACATGACCAATCTGGAATCATCCGTTGTTGCAATCGCCAATGGACATATAAGTAATAGGGAAGTTGGGGCACCAGCAACAGATGTGGTGTTGAAGATCCTTAAGAACAAGGTGCAGAATAGGGACTTTCTTTGCAATTACACGGGGACACTTAGCACAGGAGATACTGTCAGATCATCCACTTATTTTATAAAAGGTAAAAATGGGGAGATTATTGGTATGCTTTGTATCAACAGGGATATGAGTGATTTGGTTGATATGAAGAACCTTGTAGACCGTCTATTAGCTTTGAATGAAGGAACTGCCAGAGATGAATATGTGTCGGAGACATTTGCTCAGAGTAGCAATGATCTAACTTTGGCGAGTATTAACGGTGTGGTCAAATCCTTTAATATTCCGCCTGAACGTATGTCTTATGAAGAGAAATTAGAGGTAATTGAAAAGTTGAACGACGGCGGGATTTTCCTGATTAAAGGTGCTGTGAGTGAAGTAGCTAAGGCTATAAAAGTATCTGAACCAACGGTTTACAGGTATCTAGGTATTATTAAAAAAAATTAGATTGAGTATGCATATACATATATCAATAGTAATTATGATAAAAAAGATGGTATACACTAAGAGGCACTTAGTTGTATACCATCTTTTTTTTGTTGAAAATACTACTTTTGAGCCTATGAAACTATTTCCATAATCGTTTGATCAACTTGCCTAATAGCAAATCTCTCTATGGAACAAGCCTTTACTATTATTTTATAAAGTATTATTATAAATAATGTTTATTAGTATAATAAAAAATTATTGACAAATGCTTTATGTGAAGTTATAATAATAATATGTTATTGGAATAATAATTTATCACTACTTTGGATGGAGGTTTAATTATGTCAGTTTCAACTAAAGATTTACTCAAAACGCTAGGGAAAAAGGAACTTTTTTCTGTGGCAGCTGGACAAATCATTGGGGCAGGTATTATGGCATTGACTGGTATTGCCATAGGAATGACAGGTCGATCAGCCAATATTTCATTTATATTGGCTGCAATCGCAATAATTTTTGTTTCTATTCCAATTATCTTTGTAGCAAGTACTGTACGTATGCGTGGTGGTCAGTATTCACAGGCAGCAAAATTTATTAATAAAAAGTTTGCAGGCATATATATTATTATTTTTATTGTCACTAATATATCATTAGCCATGTACGCATTATCATTTGCAGACTATTTTATTGCTCTAGTGCCAGGGATTCCATCAAAACTAATCGCAGGTATATTGGTGACATTGATTTTTATTGTTAACTATCTAGGTATTGGTAAAGCTGCTAAGCTACAGACTGCTATGGTGGTCATTCTTGCAATGGCTCTTGCCGCTTTTGTAGGCTTTGGTGTGTTTGAAATTCAACCTGGTTATTTCCAGCAACCAGGATTCATGACAGGTGGGGTCGGGGGTATTCTGACAGCAATGGCTCTTCTAACATTTGCTACAGGCGGTGCAACGGTGATTGTGAATTTAAGTGCTGAGGCTAAGAATCCTAAAAAAGACATACCTTTCGTCATTATTGTCTCAACCCTTGTCATTTCTGTGCTATATGCCTTTATTGCAACCATTGCAGCAGGTGTATTGCCAATTGAACAGGTTGCAAACCAGCCACTGACCCTAGTTGCAGAATCGATATTACCACCGTGGCTCTATGTGTTCTTCATCGTTGGCGGAGCAATGTTTGCTTTGGTAACTACTCTGAATGCACAGGTCAGTTGGATTACTAAACCTATTATGCAGGCCTGCGTGGACAAATGGTTTCCACAGTCACTAGCAGCCCTTCATCCAAAGTACAATACACCCTACAAATTACTAATTATTTACTATTTTGTTGGAATGATTCCAATTCTTACAGGTCTGAACATTGAACAGATTGCTAATTCAGCACTAATAATGAATTATGTGATCATGATTATTCTGGGAGTCGGTGCCTTTAGGTTACCAAAACTTTTTCCAGAATTATGGAAAAAATCTCCGTTTTGTGTCAGAAATAGTACCTTTTATTTCATGAATATAATATCAATTCTTGTGCTTCTACTTCAAATGGTATTGATGATTAATAATCTTGATACCTTTGCTCTTATAGGGAATATTGTTATACTTGTCTTAGCAGTGCTTTTTGGTATTATTAAGAATAAAAGTGTCACTATGGAGGTCAGCATAGAAGACAACTAAGTAATATGATAGAATATTAAAGTAGCAGGTCATTAGGAGGAATAAGTGTGAAAAAGTCAATCAGTACAAGTAATGCACCAGAAGCAATTGGGCCCTATTCTCAAGCGATCGTAGCAGGAGATTTTATTTATATCTCAGGTCAGCTACCGATTGATGTAGTAACGGGAGCGTTTGCAGGGGAAGACATTAAATTACAGAGTGAACAGTCACTTACTAATGTGAAAGCAATTCTGGAAGAAGTCGGTTATACTATGAAGGATGTTGTCAAAGCGACAGTTTATTTAAATAATATTGCTGACTTTGCAGCAATGAATGAAGTGTATAATACATTTTTTGAAGCTCCATATCCTGCTAGAGCAGCTTTTGCGGTAGACACTTTACCAATGAATGCATTAGTTGAGATTGATGTTATTGCCTATAAAAAATAACAGAGGAGAAAAAATATGAAATATAATTTTAATGAAACTATCAATCGTCGAGGGACAGGTTCTATCAAGTGGGATATGGGAGATACATTGATGGAATTAGGTTATGCTGAACGCTATGACGAAGATACTTTGCCACTATTTACAGCGGATATGGACATTGCGGTACCACCTTGTATTGTCGATGCTATGCATAAGGTTGCTGATCATAGAATCTACGGGTACACATTACCCACTAAAGAGTACTATGAAGCAATTATCAATTGGTTCGGTCGTAGGCACGACTGGGTCATAAAGCAGGAAGAGATTGTGTTTTGTCCAGGTACGGTTTTTGCCTTAGGCGTTGCTGTAAGGGCTTATACAGAACCGGGTGATGGTATCATTATTCAGAGACCAGTTTATACACCTTTTACAACTACTATAGAAGGCAATGGCCGCGTTGTAGCCAACAGTCAGATGCTGGTCAATGAAGAAGGATATTATATTGCGGATCTGACAAGCTTTGAAGAGCAAGCAAAGAAACCTGAGAATAAAATGTTTATACTATGTAATCCTCACAACCCATCAGGTAGAATTTTTAGTAAAGAAGATTTAAGAGCTATGGCTAAAATTTGTAAAGAGAATGATGTCGTCATCATAGCAGATGAAATACACGGTGATTTGATTCGTCAGAATTCTATCTTCACACCCATAGTGAAGGTGGCTGATGATACAGATCATATTGTTACCTGTACCGCAATCAATAAAACCTTTAATGTAGCAGGACTTCATGCGACCAATGTCGTTATTACGAATCCAGAGCTTCGAAGTGCATTCCAAAAGGAATTGGGAATGAGTATGCCAACACCATTTACTATAGGTGCTGTAGTAGCTGCATACAATGAAGGTGAAGAATGGTTAGAAGAGTTAAAGACTTATATGGATGAAACTATTGACTCGGTTATAGATTTTTGTAAACAAAATCTACCAAAAATGAAATGTGTCAGACCAGAGGGAACTTATATATTTTGGATGGATTTTAGAGATTATGGTCTAAGTCGTGACGAGATTCGTAAGAAGATTTACATAGATGCCAACGTCATACTAGAAGAAGGCTTGATGTTTGATCCTGACCAAGGGGCTGGCTTTGAA
This sequence comes from Vallitaleaceae bacterium, assembly GCA_028277605.1. Lineage (GTDB taxonomy): Bacteria > Bacillota > Clostridia > Lachnospirales > Vallitaleaceae > JANQFZ01. The sequence continues at coordinate 8,196 of JANQFZ010000014.1, forward strand.
AGAATATGTCTTTCTTCACCAAGACCGATGGTACAAGAAGCATTCAAAAGAATTGCAAATCAGTTTAAAGGAATGTAACTTGGAGTAAAAGCATAATGCATAGACAATACGTCTATGCATTATGCTATCAGCTATATGAACATATTTTAGCTATAGATACTATAGCAATCATTGAGTATTTAAGGAAGTAAAATATTAAAGGATAGTTCTTCGCTGGTGTGTATATTATAAATATTAAACTTTAGATAGTCTTCATTTGGAATATCTAGCCCATCAGTGATATACAATAATTTCACACGCTTATTATCTTGTGGGTATCCGCCACTGCCATTTGACCATTCTGTACTCATAGCAATGTGTCCGTTATCAATAGAGTAGACGATTTTTAATCCTTTTCTTCCTTTTGCAGATTCATTAATTTCTATAAGTTCTTCAGGAATTTCTATATCATTTGATATTTCCCAAAAATGTATATCAGGTAGTCCCTCTATGTGTACCAACTCATCTAACGTGATGGGATCTCCGTTTTTGGGATTTGGTAATAGGATCTCTCTCTCTTTTTCGAAAGATTTTGGGAAGTTTTTACGCAACTCTCCGCCTCTAATGCCCACTATTTCTTCATCTGTTGGTTCTAATAGTTCAAAATCATTTCCTCGGTTGCCCTTTGGTATAGCTAAATGCTCTTTACCGTTAGTGTCAATTAAATAGATACCTCTTAATTCGTAGTCTATATGATCATATTTTTTGAACCCATCAATAGTAAGGGCAAAATTTTTATAATCGGTTGATAAGGGTATAAAATTAATGGTATAGTCTGTGCCATCAAACGTCATGATATCTTTGATAGGAGAAGGCTTGACTAAGTTGATTTTTACTAGTTCACCATTTATTTGAAGCGTAAACTTTTTAGTGTTTTTTACTTGGACATAATAGCCTTCTGTTGTCATGGTTTCCTCTATAGTATCAGGAGCTTCACTTGTAGTTTCCGTACATATTTCCCCGAGGATTGTATGTTCCTGCTCTTCTAGTGATTGACCTTGCTCGTTTAAAAGCATGATATCCATATTAAAATCTTTTTTATGCTTAATTCGATAATAGATGGTATCTCTATATTTGTAAAAGATCTCAATGGTATAGTTATCTTTTATCATTGGGTTTTCCAATAGATAGTAGTCGCTGACTTTATCTTCATGGATGATTGTTCCATTAAAAACGTAGTACAATAATTCCTTAGTTACCGCATAGATGTGATTAGCATTCAGAATAAGAGTAACCAACATAATACAGGCTAGTACGCCTACACATTTTTTTCTGAAACCTGCTTTTCTTTTCTTGTCTTTAACATCTAAAAGTTCTATATGATGTTCATCGATATAGTCTCTTATAGATTTTTTGGTTTTATTCATGATTAAACCTCCCAACTTTCTATACCATGCTGTTTTAGAAGCTTGATGAGTTTTTTCTTTAATCGATAGACTTTTATTATTGTATAACCCAATGAATAATTTAAAGCACTAGCAATCTGTTTATTGGAATACTCATACACAAATTTATATTTAAACACTTGTTTTTCACTATAATTAAGCTGTAAAATAACCTTTTCTATAATGTCTTTGATATAGGTGCTGTTGCTGTGCTCTAATAAGATGTCATCATCAAATAGGTAAGTCTTATTCTTTAGAAGCTTTTTTCTATAATTAATCGCTCTAGATCTTGATAAAATACAAATATAAGTCTTGATGCTGCTTTTATTTTCATTATAGTCATGATATTTATTTATAAGCTCTACAAATATATCATCAACGCATTCCTCCACATCTTCTTTAGTGCCTATATCTCTCAGTATATTACCTACAATAGTGCTGGATAAGGTCTTATATTGGTTATAAAAGTTTGTTTGATCCTTTGAAGTAATGATGGTCACCTCTTTTTAGTATGATAATTATCAATGGAATAGATACTCATATAATAATACAACGAAAAGATATAAAAGGTTATCATGTTTTATTGCAAGATACTAGAAGTTAATGTAATTGAAGGTATGAAGTGCCATATGTTAGCATAAAATCATTTAACTATTATTAAAAATAAACATTAATGCAAACGGTCAATTGGTTGGGTATGCGAAATAATATATTTGCATTGTTCTCACTTACATATTATAATAAAAAACTAGAAACATGTAGAATACCACAATTAGTGGTATATTTTTGTCTAACCCTTGTTAAACAGGACGTTTAGGGGTATTATAAGTCAGTAGGTAGGTAAGTTCTCATTATAATAAATTATATATTATACAGAAAGCAGGTCAACTATAATGGATACATTTATCTGTAGAGATTATCAGCTTCCTTTAGGCAACGTTACCTATATTATGGGTATACTAAACGTTACGCCAGATTCTTTTTATGATGGAGGACAGTATTCAGAAATTGATACAGCTGTTAAAAGAGCTAAGGAAATGGTTAAGGAAGGTGCTGACCTGATTGATATAGGCGGACAATCCACACGACCTGGTCATGAAGAAATCTCTGTTGAAGAAGAATTAAAAAGAATATTGCCTGTTATAGAAGTTCTATCAAAAGAACTATCAGTTCCTCTATCTGTGGATACTTATAGAAATAGAGTGGCAGAAAAAGCATTAGAGGCAGGGGCGCATATAATAAATGATATATGGGGATTAAAAAGAGAACCAAAAATTGCAGAAACAGTAACTAGCTATAAGGCTGGTCTTATCCTTATGCACAATAAAGAGGATAATGATTATGAAGAAATCATAAAGGATATAACACAGCACCTTAAATCCTGTATTCAAGTAGCATTAAATGCTGGTTTAACTATGAATCATCTTATGATAGATCCCGGAATAGGTGCGCCCTATGGCAAAGATGTTGAACAGCAATATGAGCTGTTAGCTCGATTAAAAGATTTAAGAGAATTAAATGTACCAATCTTGCATGCTGTTTCAAGAAAATCTTTTTTAGGTGCCGTAACTGGACGGAATACGAAGGATAGATTAGCAGCAACGATTGCTTGTACTGCTCTGGGTATTCAAAATGGAGTTGATTTTGTTAGAGTGCACGATATAAAAGAAATAAGAGATGCTGTCAAAGTGGCAGATAAGCTGGTTAGAAGAACCATGTAGAGAGTGGAAGGGTAAGGTGTTACAATGGGAAAAATAGTGCTAAAAAACATGAGATTTATTGGTTGTCACGGAGTTTTAAAAGAGGAAAATAGACTTGGACAAGAATTTCAAGTGGATGTTGAACTGTTTCTAAACCTTGAACAGGCAATAAAAACAGATAATGTTGACAACACAATTAACTATTCAAAAGTGTATAGAATTGTGAAGGATTGTGTTGAAAATAGTGTTTGTAAATTAATAGAAAAGCTAGCAGGTCAAATATTAGATAAAATAAAAGTGAAATATGAAGATAAGATAGAGAAAGCGGTAGTGAGAGTGAGAAAACCCTCAGCGCCTATTTATGGCATATTTGATTATGCAGAAGTAGAGGTTGATGGGTAGATATGTTGCAGTAAGAATGATTAAAGCAGGTGATGGTTTGAAAAATGTTTATTTAGGAATAGGGTCGAATATAGGGGATAGATTCGATTATTTAAAGCAGGCGGTTAGGATGCTGGATGAGGCAGATGGTGTAACTGTTATTAATCAATCCAGTCTTTATGAAACCAAACCAGTTGGATATATTCAACAGGATAATTTTTTGAATTCAGTGGTACATATTGAGACTAAGCTAGAACCTTACGATTTATTGAAGACGATAGGGGTTATTGAACAGCAGTTGGAGAGAAAGCGATTGATAAGATGGGGTCCTAGAACCATTGATATAGATATATTACTTTATGATACATTTTGCATAGAAGAGGACAAACTAACGATTCCTCATAAGGAAATGTGGCATAGAGGATTTGTACTCATACCGTTATTAGAAATTTATTCGCATCAAGAACCACTTTATGATAAAATAAAAGCTTCTTTAGAGCAACTAGAGGATACAGAAGGTATAGTAAAGATTACTTAATCATACTTAGATAGGAGAAAGATAAATATGATAGATAAGCCTAGAATAGAAAAGGCAGTGAAAGAGATACTCTATGCAATTGGTGAGGATCCAGATAGAGATGGATTGGTTGAAACACCAGCTCGGGTAGCTAGGATGTATGAAGAGATTTTTGAAGGCTTACATAAAGACCCAATGGAACATGTGAAAGTATTCGATCATGAAAACCCAGATCAAATGATTGTGGTAAAAAATATATCATTTCATTCTATGTGTGAGCATCATTTGATACCGTTTTTTGGAGAGGTACATGTGATTTACATCCCCTCTAGTAATAAAGTTTTAGGATTAAGTAAAATTGCTCGTATTGTAGATACGCTTTCTAAAAAGCCTCATCTGCAAGAACGGTTAGGTAATGAGATTTCTGAAGCTATTATGAATGCCGTAGATGCCAAGGGCGTAGGGGTCGTGATTGAGGCTCAGCATTTATGTATGGTGATGAGAGGGATTAAGAAAGTTGGTTCTAAAACCATAACTTCATCATTATCAGGTATTTTAAGAAGTGATGTCAAAACTAGAATGGAAGCAATGGAACTACTCAGATGGGGATGAAATACGGGGATATGAGCAGGAGTTTCATGTAGGGTGACTGTCTTTAATAAGGCGGTCATTTTTTTTGTTAAGTCTGTAAAGCTTATGTTAAGAGTTGAACAAATTCATTTATTGTTTTACATAAGGTGGTAAAATATTCAAGGTAGGCTGATTAAGGAGGATGAAGACATTGAAACTAAAAAGCATAATGTCTAAATTGATTGCTTTTTGCATTGTATTAATATTAGTAGTTAGTATTACAATAACAGGATTTGCTTACTATAATTCCAAAGAAGACATACAGACGACTTATTATGAACTTGCTTCCAATCTGAATAAAAATATTTCAAACAGTATCAACCATGAAATGAACCACTATATATCAAGTGTTGAACTATTAGCATGTGATATTCAAGAATACTTATCTAAGGTTGAGACCATTCAATCTTATGATGTATACCTGAATTTTACAATGAAACGATACGTTAAGAATTTAGAAGCTGTATGTAATATTATGCTTGTAAATGATGAGAATGGTGATTATCTACAAACCCTTGAAACAATACCAGATCGGGAGTATAACCCAACTCATGAAGGCTGGTTTAATGAGTTAAAAGAAGACAAAATGGTTGTAACGCAGCCCTATTATTATGACTATATGGATCATCATGTCCTTTCTATTTTAATGCCTGTTATCATAAATGATAAGAAGATTGGTACATTAAATATGTTCATTAGTATAGAAAATTTATCAGAGCGAATGAATGAGAAAAAAATTGGAGATAAGGGCTTTACAACGATTATTACGGACAAGTTTAACTTTATTACCCATCCAGATAAAGAGATGTGGACGACTCAAGTAACAGATTATGACGAAGAATTTATTAAAACTATATCTAATAACAGTCAAGGTATTACTAAGTTCAATATAGATAATGAAAAGGTGATAGGTGCTTATAATACTGTTCCTAATTTACAATGGAAGGTTTTTTCTATCTTCTATCAAGAAGAGGTACAGAAAAAAGCTAGGGGATTATTAGTGAAATTAATTATTCTACAGCTTATTATTACAGGTATTGGTATATTCTGTGTAATTATTATATCTAAGTCCTTAACTAATCCTATTTCTAAGATAGGAAAAGCGGTAAAGAAAGTATCTGAAGGAGATATGACCAGTCATCTTGATATAAAAAATAAAGATGAATTGGGGATGCTGGGACAATCTTTTAATAGGATGGTGGTTAACATCAGTGACTTAATTAGTCATACCCAGACATCAGGAAGTAATGTTTTGCAGTTGTCAGACAAACTTGCTAGTAGTTCACATCTTATCGATAGTACGTTAGCGACTATTACGAGTCGATTAGAGAATATATCACAAGGAGCAAATAGTAATTCAGATAGAACTAAACAAGGGATGGAGACAGCTAATATAATTAATGATACAGTGAATCATTTGAATTCTAATAACCAAACCACAATTGAGACTCTGAAAAAGATTGATAGACTGAATCATTCCTCAGTTAATGTTATTGAAGCTTTAAAAGAGAAGAATCAAAAGAATACAGAGCTTTCTTATGTCTTTGAAAATGAAATCAATAGTTTAAATCAGCAATCATTAAAAATTGGTAAAATTGTGGACACCATATCAGATATTTCCTCTAATACAAATTTACTAGCATTAAACGCCTCTATTGAAGCAGCCAGAGCAGGAGAAGCAGGCAAAGGCTTTGCTGTGGTAGCTTCTGAAATTAGAGATTTAGCAGAGGCGACTAGTAGAGCTACAAAAGAAATTAAGCAAATCATGCAAATGATTCATGATGAGAATTCAAAGGCGTTTGAATCGGTAGCTAATTCTAAAATAATTATCAAAGAGCAGAAGACGGCAGTTGATAGTGTTGAGCAGACATTTGACCATATTAATCATGCCCTCAATCATCTGCAAAAAGAATTGAATACGACGAATGTGGTTATATCAGAGTTAGTGGATAGAAAAGAACAACTCAATGACATTATGAATACAGTGCTACATGTCTCAGAACAGACAGCACATGATTGTACCAATATCTATAACGAAGTAGCGGTAAGTTCTGAAACAATGGATCATATTTCAGATAGTGCTGATGATTTGAAAAAATTAACCATAAAATTAAACCAAATTATTGATACGTTTATCATCAAAAAATAGGTTTTTTTGATAAAACTCTTTTCAAAAGTTTTGGATATGCTATAATAAGCATATCCAAAATGACATAGAAGTGGTGATAGCAATGAAATTATTTAAAGCCGATGGACCGTTTCAGGTTTATGGTACTCTTGTATTTGATCTTATCTTTTTGAATTTTCTGTGGCTTTGCTTGACTATTATTGGGCTTGGGTTACCATTTGGTGTAGCTAACACAGCCCTATACTATTCATTGGACAAGTCTATTATCAATGGCAGAGGCTATGTTCTAAAGACGTTCTGGAAAAGTGTTAAAACGAATGTTAAGCAGGCAACACTTGTCTGGTTGCTGATGGCGGTTGCGTATGGGATCTTAATTATCAATATTATTTTCCTTAATAATTTTGTAGAGATGGGAGTTTTTGGTACTGTTCTACTAATAGCTAATTATTTTATATTCTTTGAACTAATACTTATTTCAGTGTATATATTTCCACTACTATCTAAACTCAATATGTCGACAAAGAATTTACTGATTAATAGTTTTATACTTGCGCACAAGCATATATTGACATCATTGATATGTGTTATTTTAACTGCGTTGCCTTTTGCTGCCATTATTTTCGTAAGCCCAGCTTGTATTTTATTTGCATTTAGCGTAAGTGCGTATTTCGTTTCAAAGCTCATTGTTGGCAGAGTTTTAAAAAAATACTATTCAGAAGATCAATTAACCTCTTATGAGTTAGATTAATAAGAAACAAGTTATAGAGCATATCTAAGAAGATTATTTAAACTTAACGAGTCATTACTTATGTAAGATAGAGAATGTAACACCAATGGATGAAATAGTAAAGGTGTTAGGTGATCTATCTTTACTTTTATTTAACAATGAAATCTATTAGAGATGATTGGGAATTATTACCTATTAGTAAAAGCTTAGTAAATAATGGATAAGTATAATTAATATAAGCATACTATAAACCAAAACATGGTTAAAGCTTTGTGCTAGTATTTATGCTAGTAATGAGATTTATTTTGTAGCAACTTGAAGAGAATAAGTATGTTTATCGTTTAAATAAACTGTTGAAAACGGCGATGAATTATGATATGATAACGATAATGAATATCATTATACGATTAATGATATTTATTATTATAAGCTTAGCAATTCATATGGACAACATGCTATAGACTAAAAATATAGAAAGATTATAAAAGGAGGCAATTTAGATGAAAAAAATTAATATTATTTACTGGAGTGGCACAGGAAACACTGAGGATATGGCTAATGCAGTAGCAGAAGGTGCTAAAGATAAAGATGTTGAGGTCAATGTTATCTTTGTAGAAGATGCCCAACTGAGTCATATAGAAGAAGCTGATGCAGTGGCATTAGGATGCCCATCTATGGGTGATGAAGTATTAGAGGAAGATGCTATGGAACCTTTTGTAGAATCGCTAAGTTCTGCTAATCTAAATAAACCATTTGCATTATTTGGCTCTTATGATTGGGGAGACGGAGAATGGATGAGAAATTGGGAAAAAAGAATGGAAGAATATGGTGCTAAATTAGTTGATAAAGGCGTTATTGCTAATAATGATCCAGATGATGAAGCGATTGAAAAATGTAAAGAACTTGGAGCAAAACTTGCTGGTTAATAAGGTAAAAAAACACCATAAAATCTTATGGTGGGAAGTTTTAATCATATAGAATGTATAAGAAAAGCGTGCTTGCACGCTTTTTTTAATGGACTAATAATTATTTGTGATAAACATTACTTATTGGATTATGAAACGTAACACATGCTACTTTACCTAAATTTAACTAAAATAAATAAAAAAAAGCTTGCATATTTTTAAAATATACCTTAATATAATTATAAAGTATAGATTAATAAAATTTTAAGGTTAACCTTAAAAAACAAAATTGAATGATAAAATATAGTATATACAAGTTTATTTCATAAAAAATAAGCTTAGTATTAAACAAAGGAAAGATGATATGACAAGACATGAGGAAGAATATATTCGACACATTTATTCTAAAATAGAATTTAAAGATAGAAAAATTAAAATTAAAGAAATAGCGGATGACTTTAATTACTCTAAGCAATCGGTTATTGAAATGATTAAGAAGTTGAAAGCTAGAGGTTATGTAAGTTACATTCCCTATAAAGGGGTTTCCTTATCAATAGAAGGAAGAAAAATTGGCGCAAGAATTACTAGAGTTCATCGACTATGGGAACTATTTCTAGTACGAGAATTGGATATGAGCTGGGATGAAATTGACAAAGAAGCTCAGCTTTTACAGCATGCCACATCAGAGTTGCTTGAAGAAAAGCTTTATAACTATCTTGGCAGACCAGATTACTGTCCACATGGCGATCCTATTCCTGACGAAAATGGTAAAATACCTAAGAAAGAGTACAATACTCTTGCAGAAGCAAAGCTTGGGGACACTTTTGTCATACATAAGGTTAAAGATGATCCAGCCTTACTTAAGTATCTAGAAGATAAGGGCATTAAAATAGGCATACAATTAGTCATTCAATCCATATTAGAGTATGACGGCATGATCTATGCTTTAAAGGGCGACCAGGAACTTATTATTAGTGGTGAATCAACAAAATCCATTTATGGCATTATCAATTAAGTATTTAACAAATTTCTGGGAAATATATCATGACAGCCTATATTGTCTACTGTTTAAAAAAGAGAATAAATGATGAAAAAATGATGAAAAAATGAAAGGAGTATTAAGATGATGAAAAAAATGTGTTTGTTATTGTTAAGTTTAGTATTGACGGTTTCCGTGGCAGGATGTGCTACTAATACAAACGATTCTAAAAAAGATGGATTAAATATAGTAGCAACGTCAACTATGTTAAAGGATCTAGTATCACAGATTGGTGGTGATAAGGTTGCAGTTACAGGTTTAATGGGACCAGGAATAGACCCCCATCTATATAAAGCCAGTGCTGGAGATGTTACTAAGATGGATAAAGCAGATTTAATTGTTTTTAACGGTTTACATTTAGAAGGCAAGATGGGAGAAATATTTAAAAACCTTAAGAGCAAAAATAAAGCTATCATAGCAGTTGGTGAAAGCATTAGTGAAGATAAGTTACTTGAATCAGATGAATTGGAAGATAGCCATGATCCACATATCTGGTTTGATGTGACGGTTTGGATGGATGTAACAAAGGTTGTAGCTGATAAGATGATGGAGGTTGACTCTGACAATAAAGATTATTATGCAGGAAGAAGAGATGATTATCTAAAAGAGTTAGAAAAATTACATGCGTATGTTCAAAATAGAGTGAATGAGTTAGATGAGCAACAAAGAGTTCTCATTACAGCACATGATGCTTTCAATTATTTTGGTCATGCTTATGGGTTTACAGTTAAAGGATTGCAGGGTATCAGTACAACATCAGAAGCTGGTACACAAGATGTTAGTGAGCTAGCTGACTATATTGTTGAAAAGAAGATAAAAGCTATTTTTGTAGAATCTTCAGTACCTGTAAAAAATGTTGAGGCACTTCAAGAAGCAGTAGAGGCAAGAGCATTCCATGTAGAAATAGGTGGAGAGCTATTCTCTGACTCTACTGGAACAGTTGGAACTGAAGAAGAGTCCTTGGTAGGCACAATAAAACATAATATAGATACAATTGTTGATGCCTTGAAATAATACAGATAATTGAGTATGACATTGCTGCAAGATATTTTTGCCACTTTTTAATATAATATCTTGCAGCAAACCTAGTCATTCTTATTCTTTAGGTTAATCAATCATACATAACAGCTTAAATAAAAGGATGTGATAGTATGCAGAAATATCTGATTGAAGTTGAAGATATGACGGTAGCTTATCAAGAGAAGCCTGTTCTTTGGGATATCGATTTAAAAATCCCAAAGGGTATTTTAATGGCTATAGTAGGTCCCAATGGAGCGGGTAAATCAACACTTATTAAAGCTATGTTAAATCTAATCAAACCTATCTCAGGTAAAGTTTTATTTAATGGTAAAAGCTATGAGTCTCAGAGACGATATATTGGCTATGTACCTCAAAGAGGAAGTGTTGATTGGGATTTTCCAACGAGTGTTTTAGATGTTGTGCTTATGGGGACTTACGGACAAATAGGATGGATAAAGAGACCGGGCAAAAAACAAAAAGAGATGGCGTTAAATGCTATCAAAGAAGTAGGTATGGAGACTTTTAGTCAAAGACAGATAAGTCAGTTATCTGGAGGACAGCAACAAAGAGTTTTTTTAGCTAGAGCTTTAGTTCAAGACGCTGATATTTATTTTATGGATGAACCCTTTCAAGGCGTTGATGCCAAGACAGAAAAAGCGATTATTCATATTCTTAAGAAATTACGTAAAAGAGGTAAAACAGTCATAGTGGTTCATCATGATTTGCAAACAGTTAAAGAATACTTTGACTGGGTTACTTTATTAAATACAAGACTTATTAAGTATGGTAACGTGGATGAAGTCTTCACAGATGAGAACTTAAAAATGACTTATGGAAGCTCTGTAAGAGTCTTAAGTAGAGAGGCGTGATAAAATGTCTATAGAAAGCTTACTAAGAGATTATACGCTTCAAATTGTAGCTTTAGGATCTGCTGTACTGGGTGCCATAAGCGGTATTTTGGGAAGCTTTGCTGTTCTACGAAAACAGAGCCTGCTGGGTGATGCTGTATCGCACTCCGCCCTTCCCGGCATTGCTTTTGTTTTCTTAATCACAGGTATCAAGAATACGGAAATGTTGTTATTGGGTGCTTTAGCTTCTGGATTATTAGGTACATTTCTTATTGTCATTATTAATAGATATTCAAGAATTAAATTTGATAGTGCCCTTGGACTGATCCTTTCATTTTTTTTTGGCTTAGGATTAGTACTTATCACCTACATTCAGAAACTTCCCAATGCTAATCAAGCGGGATTAGAGGATTTTATCTTTGGGCAGGCATCTACCCTGCTTAAGAGGGACGTTTATATTATGATTGTTTTAGGATGTGTCATCCTGCTTATGGTTGTATTGTTTTGGAAAGAATTCAAGCTCTATTCCTTTGATATGCAATATGGGGTAAGCATTGGCTTTTCAGCTAAAAAAATCAATATTATCCTTTCAAGTATTACTGTTATTGCTATTATCATAGGCTTGCAATCGGTTGGAGTTATCTTAATGAGTGCCCTGCTCATTTCGCCTGGTGTTGCTGCAAGACAATGGACAGATAAATTGTCGGTGATGGTCATATTAGCTGCTGTATTTGGCATTATTTCAGGGGTGATTGGAACTGTTATTAGCTCATTGGTTAGTAATATGCCTACAGGACCTGTTATTGTCGTGGTGATAAGCTTGATTGTTATTTTCTCTCTTCTTTTTGCAAGCAAACGAGGTATTCTATGGCAATATATTAAACGAAGAAGAAATAGTCGCCATATCAATGAAAGCAGACTTCTTATCAACCTTTACGAGTTAGCTCTTAATCATGAGGATATTTATCATCCCCATGAAACTAAGATGATTGAACCAACCAGCACGGATAAGACTATCAAGAATATAGAAAAAACCCTACTAATACTGCGTCAACAAGGCTATATTAAGCAAGATTACTTTGGCACATGGGCAATAACAGATATCGGAATACAAAGAGCGAAACGTATAGAAAAGTACGGAGGTGATTGCTTGTGAGCCCTCAATTAGAAATTATTATTACAGCTATCATTGTATCATCTGCCTGTGCTTTACTAGGGGTTTTTCTAATCCTTAGAAAGATGGCTATGATGACGGATGCAATTTCGCATACCATTTTGCTTGGTATTGTTGTAGCTTTTTTACTAACTAAAAGCATCAATTCTCCGCTTTTAATCATTGGAACTGCACTTATGGGTGTTTTAACAGTATATTTAACAGAAGTGTTAAAAAGAACGAAGCTCATGGCTGAGGACAGTGCCATTGGTATTGTTTTTCCATTGTTATTTAGTATTGCTATTATACTCATAACTAAGTATGCTGGTAATGTTCATTTAGATATAGATTCTGTATTGCTTGGAGAGTTAGCATTTGTTCCGTTTGATCGATTGATAGTGTTTGGTCGTGATATAGGACCAAAATCAACGTATATTATGCTAACCATACTTCTTATTGATGGTGTGTTTGTTATTCTTTTCTTTAAAGAGCTCAAGCTAGTGACCTTTGATGCTGCATTAGCTTCTGTATTAGGTTTTTCATCAGTATTTATTCACTATAGCTTAATGGGATTAGTCTCTGTAACTGCTGTTGGTGCTTTTGAAGCAGTTGGATCTATCTTGGTCATTGCATTTATGATAGGCCCCCCAGTTTCTGCCTATATGCTGACAGATAAACTTAAAAATATGCTGATGCTTAGTATTGGGATAGGGATTGTTAATGCTGTTATAGGCTATCAGCTAGCAGCTTTATTGGATGTTTCTATTGCTGGCTCAATAGCAACTGTGATAGGTATCACTTTCTTACTTATATTTATTTTTGCACCCAAAAGAGGAATGATAACGATAGGTTATACGAGGCATGTTCGTAAAATAGGATTTGCAGTTAATTCCTTGCTCTTTCACCTACACAATCATGAAGGGACAGAGAAAGAGAAGGTAGAGTCTAATCGACAGACGCTTCATCACCATCTTCATTGGGACAAAAAATTCTTAGATATCATACTGAAGAAAGTAATCAATCTAAATTATGTTACGCAAAAAGAAGAATATCTAAAGCTGACACAAGAAGGCAGAGACTATACGCTCAAAGCCTATCAAGATATTACGTCCTAAAAAGAAACAATAAAAGAAGCAATCCAACTCTAGGTTTATTAAAGCCTAGGGTTTTTTAGTTTAATGGATATTTCATAGCATTTGGGTAAAAATAGTTAATATGTATAAAACCAAATGATTATAATTATTAAAAATAATTAGCCTCATACGGTTACGTATAGGTTATGATTATTGTTTAAGTGGTGTTAGGATGAAGAAAGATAAGTTAACTATAAGAGAATTTGTTTGCTTAATACAATTTGGAGCAGAAGGTAATTTAGTTTTTCTATTTTACTTAATCATTCAACACGCAGGTAGGGCTTCCTATATAGCCACAGCTGTAGGTGGAGGGGTTACAGCATTATTTCTTTACTGGACTATTTATCTTGCTAAGCAGGTTCAAGGGCAATCGCTACTGGATATGATAAAAACTGCTTATGGAAATAAGTTAAGTGGTGTCATTAATATTATGTATAGTATTTTTCAAGTATTAACAGCGGCTTTCGCTTTAAGATTATTTACTTCTATATTTGCTAAAGTATTCATTTTACCCATAACTCCATTATGGATTCTTGAAATTATTCCTATCCTTATCATAGCGTTTTTTTTATTTACTGGAAACATTGTCTTACTTGCAAGATGGGGTCTAGTCCTACTATTTGTCTCTTTAGTTCTATTTGCTGCAGCAATTAGTGTTGGTTTATTAACAAAATTCAACTTGTCTCATTTAGTTCCTGTGTTTCATATGGATGTATCAGATTTATTATTGGCAGTCTATTGTGCTATTTGTGGATTTTTAGAAACGATTCTAAAATCTTTCACTATTGTAGGCTTTATAAAAAACTATAAAACATCATATAAGATAGTAGTGTATTCTTTCATTTTATATACGGTTATTCTATGCGGGACTTTGTTAATATCTTTAGGTATTGTAGGGACAAATGTGGAAAAGAGCCGAGCTTTTACAGTTATGAGTATGGCACAAGAAATTGGGATTTCTCGATTTATTCAAGGGATGGAGATATTTTTCATCATTCCATTTTTATCTCTAACTTATATTAGTGTTGCTTACAATGCTTTTTGTAGTCTTTTAGGTGTAACAAGTATAAGTAAAAATAAGATTTTAAGACATGTGTCCATTCTCTTAATATGTACTGGTATTTATTTAGGTGCATTAAGTATATCTTCTGTAGTAGCTGGTATCGTCATTATTAGAAATATTCTTTTTTACTTTATCATTCCTTTTTGTTTATTAATACTTATTCTTGCAAGCTTTGCAGTTTCTAAAATAAAACATAATAAGATTTAGTATAAGCATTAATGTAATGGAATATAGATGGCTCTAATTGGAATAATTATCTTTATTATGGATATAATAATTCCATTAATAGCTTTTATTGAGGTGGCAGGATGGATAAGCAAAATCAAGCAGTTGATTCATGTTCTAATCGATTAGAGAACAATTTAGAGAAAAATGTAAAAGCCATAAAATCAAAACTAAAAAACGATAAATATTTGGTTGTTGGAAAAGTCTTTAATTTTTATGGCGAATATACCATTATCTATATGGAAAAAATGGCAGATAAAGATTGGATTAATCGGTATATTATAGCCGCCTTGAGAAAAATAGAAAGACGTCATAGACATCTAAGCGATATTTCTACAAGCAATTGGGTTGAAACGATATCACGGTATGTCATCAACAGTGTAAATGTAAAAAAAAGCAGGCTAAAAAGTGATATTGTAACGGAAATTATAAAAGGTAATACCTGTATTTTTTACAACAATTCCGATAAAGCTCTTGTTATAGGAACAAGAAAGGTAGATAAACGTAGTGTCGAAAAGACTCAGACAGAAGTAACAGTTTTAGGTAGCAAAGAAGCTTTTACAGAAGACTTAGCTACCAATATTGTTCTAATTAAGCGAAGATATAAAACAGATAAGTTAAAGTTTTCCAACTATGTTTTAGGACAGCTTTCTAATACAGATGTGACGATATGCTGGATTCAGGATACGGCATCTCAACAACTAGTTGATGAGATATCACGAAGAGTTAGTAAAATAGATGTCGATATCATATACGATGTATCCATGATTATACAACTCATAGAGGATAATCCTTTATCCATTTGGTCTCAACATGTATTAACAGAGCGGCCCGATATTGTTTCTAATCATTTAGCTGAAGGGAAGATAGCGATTCTTTGCGATAATTCACCGTTTGCTCTTATTGTTCCAGTTAGTTTGTTTTATAATTTAATGAGCCCGGATGATTATTATGAGAGACCAATTGTTGGTACTTTTTTTAGACTGTTACGATATATAGGTATCATTATATCTATTTACTTATCACCACTTTATTTGGCGTTTACCACTCATAATCATGCGATAGTGCCGCCTGACCTTGCTATTACCATCTCAGATGGACGAGTGGGTGTTCCGTTCCCCTCATTTGTAGAGCTGTTATTGATGACTTTTATCATCGATCTGTTAAGAGAGGCTGGTATCAGGCTACCTAGAGCCATGGGTTCAGCCATAGGTATTTTAGGTGCTGTAGTTATAGGGCAAGCAGCTGTTTCAGCAGGGTATGTAAGTGCTTCCTTAGTCATCATTATATCTATAACGGCGATTGCAAATTTTGCTATACCCTCAAATCTTATGTTTAATTCTATAAGAATTGTTAACTATCTTATGATAGTGGCAGCTGGTATTTTTGGTATTTTCGGTATTCATTTTTTCTCTATCCTTGTTTTATGGCAGCTGGTAAGACATAAAACCTATGGCATATCTATTTTGGCTCCAGTGGTTCCAGGAAAAACTTCAGCTTTAAAAGATATATTTGTGAGAGCTCCTATAGGTAAATTACGCAAAAACATGAAAAAGAACTAATAAGTGAAAACTTTGGAGTGGTTACCATTGAAAAAAATAATAGGTAGTATCCTAATTGTTATCCCTATAGTATTAATGACTGGATGCTATGATTACACTGAGTACGAAGAGATGCAGCTTGTCTTTGGGTTTGGTATTGATAAAGGAGAAGAAGATGACGAGCTTATTGTGACTGTACAATCCTCTGGATTCAAAAAAACAGATGTACAATCCATGGGCGGCGGTGGAAGTTCATCAGGAGGTAGTCCAAATAGCTCAATTAACAAAGCTTCCAGTAAGACCATTATGGGGGCTATAGATAAATTACAGCAAATTATAAGTAAAGAATTATTCTTCGGATACATTAAAGTCATTGTTGTAGGAAATGAAGTTGCTAAAGAGCATATGGATGATATTATGGCTTTCTTTTACATGTCACCACGTGTAAGAGGTTCTGCTTATCTTTTAATAGCTGAGGATAAAGCATATGATACCCTTAGTACAGTGAATTTAAGTGATAGCGATTTAAGTGCTAAGTCATTAGAAAACGCTATCAATAAATCTGTTAGAAGCGGTGTAGCCTTTCCTATTAAGTTAAGTGATTATTACAATATCGAATTATCTAATGGATGGGAACCTGCGATTCCTCAGGTGAGTTATTATCGGACAAAATCCAAAGAAGATGAGGAGCAGGGCGGTGATACCAAAGAGAAAGAGACTAATACAAATCCAAATATTGTTCAGGAAGAGGATGGCTATCATTTAATAAGAGAAATGGTTGTTTTTAAGGATAACAAGAAAATAGGGGTTATCGATGAACGAGAGACATTATGCTTTGGTTTTATTACTGGACAAAAGATTAACAGCAGCTATGTTATTGATATGCCTAGTGAAGACTCTTTTTTGGGTTTCAGATTTCTAAAAAATGCTGGAAAGTTAAATACTAAGATAGAGGAAGGTCAAATAAAAGCAGAGATAAAAGTGTCGGTTAATGCCAGTTTAGATGAATATAAGGGCAAAAAGAAATTAGACGATATAGAGGTTATTCAGAGCTTTGAAGATAAGTTATCTCAAGCTTTAAAAAAGGATATTGAGAAAACGATAGCTACCGTTCAAAAAGAACTTAAGGCAGATATATTTGGAATAGGACGTCGTTTATTTCAACAGCATCCTTATCAATGGAATGATCATTATAAGGATGATTGGGAAGAACTGTTTCCAAATGTCAAGACAGAGGTTAAGGTTAAAGTAAAAATACTTAATACAGGATCTAATGTAGAGCCTTTTGGTATCAAGGAATAAACAGATAGGTTAAGAGGTGCCGTCATGGAAACAAATAAGCTTTCAATTAGATTATATGTACTTTTACTCTTCGAGGGAACATTAGGAGGGTTAATGTCATTGATCTACTATACGAGTAATAGTGCTGGACGAGCCTCCTATGTGGCTGCTGTTATAGGAGGTATTGTGACAGCAGGCTTTAGCTTATGGGTGATTTTTCTTGCAAAGAAGGTACCTGGGTATTCTATATTAGATATGATAAAGAAAGCCTGTAATCGATGGTTAAGTATTCCTTTAAATTTAATCTATTGTTTATATCATATTATTATATCAGCATTTTTGCTAAAAATAACAGTTTCTGTATTCGTAAAGATTACATTGTTACATTTAACTCCCTTATGGATTCTTGAATTAATACCTATTCTTTTAGTTGCTTTTTTTTTATTGACGGGAGACTTCATTGTCTATGCTAGATGGAACATACTTCTTACATTTGCCTCCTTAACACTTTATTTCATGGGTTTAATAGTAGGTATGTCTTCATTTGAAGTTGAAAATTTATTACCCGTTTTTCATGTTAATTTATCAGATTTTATTTTAGGATGTTATATAATGTTGTGTATCATGACGGAAACTGTTATAAAGTCTTTTTCTTATGTTGGGCTATTAAAGGATTTAAGTAAGCCTGTTAAGACTGTAGCATATTCTTTCTCTCTCTATACCCCCATTATTAGTGGTGTATCTATAATGACTTTTGGTATCATGGGATTGGGGGTAGAAAAGAGCAGAGTTATTTCCAGTGTAAATCTTTCTCAAGACATAGGAATTAGTAAATTTATTCAAGGGTTAGAGATTTTTTTTATGATCACTTTTTTAACTGTTATCTATAGTAACATCGGACTTAATGCCTTTTGCAGTTTAGCAGGATTAATAACTATCAAAAATAACAATAAGGTAAAATGGATAGGGGCTCTTTTCATATGTACAAGTATCTATGTTCTCACTCGTTTTCTTCCCTCTTTAACCAATACTTTGACTATGGTAAAAAACATTTATCTATACACAATTATACCCATCAGCGTGCTATTTTTATTTATAGCTACTCTATCGGTTATAAAAATAAAACAAACAAAGTGAAGTGATTCATTATGAAGCAAAATTCAATACCAGCTAGAGAATTAGGATTTTTAATACATTCCGGAGCAGCTGGGAGCTTTCTTTTTATGACTTATTACATAATTAATAGTGCTGGTAGGTCTTCTTATATTGCAACCCTATGTGGTAGCTTAGTCACAGCTGTTTTTTTATTTTGGCTGATACAAATAGCGAACAAAATGTCAGGATTGTCATTAATCCAAATATTATATAACACATATGGAAAAATTGTATCAACTGGTCTTATTCTTCTGTATAGTCTATTTCATATTGTAACAGCTTCCTTTATCCTTAGATTATCTTTAACTTTATTTGTTAAAACTATTCTATTGCCGCATTTTCCCTTATGGTTGATTGCATTGCTCCCTATATTAATCATTGGTGCTTTTTTATACATGGATAATTTTAGTATATTCTCACAATGGAATCTTATACTTATTGTAGTTACTTTATTAGCCTATTTTGGTGGCATGATTATTGGTGTGGTTACAAAATTTGACTTTGATAATTTAAAGCCCGTTTTTCATGTTAAACTATATGATTTTGCTTATGGTGCTTTTTTGATGACATCCGTTACATCTGAAACGGTGATAAAAGCTTTTAGCATTATAGGTATGATTAAAAGCAAAAAAAGTACTTATAGGGGTTATTATATAGGATGTATTTTATTTATTCCATTAATGAGTTTATCTTTATTTTTTGCTTTAAGTATTATGGGATTAGGTGTCGCAAAAAACAGTATATTTTCTGTCATTGATTTAGCACAGGAAATAGGTGCTGAGACATATATTCAAGGTTTTGAAATATTTCATCTCATCCCCTTCTTATCGCTTATATATATTAATGTGGGTTATAAATCCTATTGCAGTCTTTTAGGAATAACAACTCTTTCTAAGAATAAGAAACTAAAAAAAATATTTGTTCTAGTTATATGTGGAAGTATTTATACTCTAACACTCTTAATGCCATCTTTTAATAAGGCAATGGTCTATCTTAACTATATTGTTAATTACATCACTATCCCACTATGCTTATTCTTCTTAATCCTTGCAACAATAGCTGTTGTAATACAAAAAAGGAGAAAAAAGAAAAGCAGCTAGGCGTATTGGTACTTGAATTTAGAAAATCAGTATGATATTATAGTAATATTATTGAATAGCTATAAATGCAATGAAGAGGAGTAGTAGATGCTTAGCGATTTTCAGAGAACTGTTGGGTGGTGCAAAACAGTATCGTAATCATTGAACTCGCCTTAGAGTATCCTGTGTGAAGGATAGTAATGCAGGACGGCAGCTTACCGTTATAAGATGAAGGGCATTATTCTATCTTTCTTAGTAGATAGACTAGTGAATTAGAGTGGTACCGCGAATTTATCGTCTCTATACGTATGTATAGGGACTTTTTATCTTTAAGGAGGCAATAAAATGAGTATGACTTATAATCATAAAGCCATTGAAAAAAAATGGAGATCCTATTGGGAGCAACACCCTATTAATGCTGAAGAACAGGATAAACCAAAGTATTACTGCTTAGACATGTTTCCATATCCATCAGGTAGTGGTCTGCATGTCGGTCACTGGAGAGGCTATGTTCTTAGTGATGTATGGAGCCGCTATAAAATTCTGCAAGGTCATTATGTGCTTCATCCAATGGGGTGGGATGCTTTTGGCTTACCAGCAGAAAATTACGCAATTCAAAAAGGTGTTCATCCAGCCAGTGCAACAGCTGAAAATATTGAAAATTTTAAAAGACAGCTTCATGAGATAAGCGCTGTCTATGATTGGACAAAAGAAGTCAATACAACGGATCCTGATTATTATAAATGGACACAATGGATATTTGTTAAAATGTTTGAAGCGGGATTAGCCTATGAAAAGGAAATGCCTATTAACTGGTGTCCAAGCTGTAAGACAGGCTTAGCAAATGAAGAAGTCGTTAATGGCGTCTGCGATCGCTGTGGTTCAAAAGTGACTAAAAAGAATCTAAGACAGTGGATGCTTAAAATAACAGATTATGCAGAAAGACTTCTTAATGACTTAGATAGTTTAGACTGGCCTGAAAAGGTAAAGAAAATGCAGGCAGATTGGATTGGTAAATCCTACGGAGCTGAAATTGATTTTAATGTAGATGGTTTAGACGAGAGCGTTAAAGTCTTTACCACTCGACCAGATACATTGTTTGGTGCTACTTTTATGGTTTTATCACCTGAACATGCTATGGTAGAGCAATTAAAGTCAGAGGAACAAAAGCAGGCAGTTGAGGAGTATGTTCATAAGGCATCCATGAAATCCTCTGTGGACAGGCTGCAAGATAAAGAAAAAACGGGTGTTTTTACAGGTAGCTATGCTACTAATCCTCTTAATGGTGCAAAAATCCCAATATGGATATCCGATTATGTATTAGCAGATTATGGAACAGGAGCCATTATGTGTGTACCTGCTCATGACGAAAGAGATTTTGCTTTTGCTACTAAGTTTGATTTGCCTATTATTCAAGTCATAAAAAAGGCAGATGAGAAAACGCAGAAATTAGAAGCCGCTTATACAGAAGAAGGAGTTATGGTTAATTCAGGTGTTTTTGATGGTATGCCTTCAATGGAGGCAAAGGAAGCAATAGCTAATTATTTGGAAGAACAGGATATTGGTAAGAAAACCATTAACTATAAATTGAGGGATTGGGTATTCTCTAGACAACGTTACTGGGGGGAACCAATACCTATTGTGCATTGTGAAAAATGTGGTGCAGTAGCAGTTCCTGAAGAAGATTTGCCAGTAAAGCTGCCAGATGTGGATTCCTATGAACCAACAGGCACTGGCGAATCACCATTAGCAGATATAGACGATTGGGTGAATACAACGTGTCCAAAATGTGGTGGACCTGCTAAACGTGAAACCAATACAATGCCTCAATGGGCAGGTTCTTCATGGTATTTTTTGAGATATGTTGATGTTGATAATGATCAGGCAATTGTTTCTAAAGAAAAGGCAAAAGAATGGTTGCCTGTAGATATGTATGTTGGTGGTATAGAGCATGCTGTACTCCATTTGCTTTATGCAAGATTCTATACTAAATTTTTATATGATATGGGTGTTGTAGATTTTGAAGAGCCATTTAAGCGATTGTTTAATCAGGGTATGATCTGTAAAGATGGTGCCAAGATGAGTAAATCAAAAGGTAACGTTGTTTCTCCAGATAATCTTGTTGAGAAATATGGATGTGATTCCTTAAGGCTTTATGAATTATTTGTTGGACCACCAGAATTAGATTCTGAGTGGGACGATAGAGGTATTGATGGTGTTTATCGATTTATTAACAGAGTATGGAAGCTGGTTACAGAAAATAGTGAAACGTCTGTACAACCAACTAAAGAGATGGAAAAAATAAGACACCAGCTCATTTATGAAGTGACCAATCGGTTGAATAATTTTCATCTAAATACTGTAGTAAGTGCTTTTATGGAATACACGAATAAACTTATCGAAGTATCAAGAAAGCAGCGAGCTGTTGATAAAGATACTTTAAGTACTTTGGTAACCCTTTTAGCACCCTTTGTTCCTCATATCGCTGAAGAGCTATGGGAAAGACTTGGACATGATACCAGCGTTTTTGAAGCTTCATGGCCTATCTATGATGAAGAAAAAATGAAAGAAGATAAAATAGATGTTCCGGTTCAGATGAATGGTAAAGTTAAAGCTACCATAACACTAGATATGGGTGAAAGCAAAGATGGCGTACTACAAAAGGCAAA
>JANQFZ010000044.1 GCA_028277605.1 Vallitaleaceae bacterium
TATTTGTCAAGTGTCATTTAAGGTGTGTTAATTGTTCTAAAAAACATTCTAAAGAATGTTTTTTTGTTGTACTGACACGGTTTATATGATAAAATGAAATTAATTGGAAATAAATCTAAAATTTAGGAGGTTCATCAATGTCAACTGTTAATGTAGAGTATATCAATCCCTTTATAGAAGCATCTAAAAACATATTAAAAGATGTATGTCAGATATCTATTCAATTGGATAAACCCTATTTAAAAGAGCCAAAGTACAAGGGGAATTTTATTCTCATCATCATTGGTGTCACAGGTGAAATAAGAGGTCAAGTTGTTATAAGCCTTAAAGAAGAGACGGGATGCTTATTAGCATCAAAAATGATGATGGGTATGAGCGTTCCAGAGCTTAATGATATGGCTAAGAGTGCTATAAGTGAACTAGCAAATATTGTTCTTGGTAATGCTGCAACACTATTTTCTAAGAAAGGTATTTCTTTAGATATAACACCTCCATCTATATGTCTTGGTGATAATATATCTATTTCTGTCAACCATACACCAAGTATATGTATACCACTTGCAATAGATGAAAATAATAAAATTGAACTTAACGTGGCTATTGAAAAAGCATAAGGTGGCAGTATCATGAATATCGTTTTGCATGAACCAGAAATACCATATAATACAGGGAATATTGGAAGAACATGTGTTGCTACTGGTGCATCTCTACACCTAATAGAACCTTTAGGTTTTAATCTTGATGAAAAAGCAATTAAAAGGGCGGGGTTAGATTATTGGGACAAGCTAGATCTAAAGGTTTATTTAGATTTTGAGGATTTTATTACAAAGAACCCTAATGCAAAGTTATATATGGCAACAACCAAAGCAAAAAACAACTATTCCGACATTGTTTATGAACCCAACAGCTTTATTATGTTTGGTAAAGAAAGCGCAGGGATACCAGAAGAAATTCTTTTAAAATACCCAGAAACAAGTATTAGAATCCCCATGAAATCTGAGATACGTTCACTAAACTTATCTAATTCAGTATCCATTGTATTATACGAAGCACTCAGACAGCATGGCTTTAAACAATTGCAGCAGGAAGGGCAGCTTCATAGACACAAATGGTAAATAAAAGCTAAACAAGTGCATGGCACTTGTTTTTATTTTTGGAATAATTTCCTGCTGTAATCCGTTGCTGGCAGAGTAAAGGAAAACCGTGTACCTACATTTTCTTCGCTAGTCACTGTTATTTTTTCATCATGCGCTTTTATTATCTGTCTTACAATGGATAATCCAAGCCCTGTACCTTGTCTATGCTTGCCTCTAGAGGGATCTCCTTTGTAGAATCTATCCCAAATGTATTTTAATTCATTCTTATTAATGCCTGGTCCAGTATCTTCTATGACAACAGTAGCTTTGCTACCTGTTAATGAAGTTTCTATGGTAATTTTATCGTCTTCTTCACAAAACTTTACAGCATTATCAATTAAGTTATAGATAACCCTTTGGATTTTATCTATATCTCCAATGACATAAAGCTCTTTTTTATCGATTAACAAGGTAATGTCTATTTTTTTATTCACAATTTTTTGCTCAAACTGTGAGAGAGTCTTACGGATCATATAATGAATATCAAAGTTAGTACGTTCAACGGTCATTTCTGAGTTTTCCATACTGTTTAAAAGAAGAATATCATTGGTTAGCTTTGCTAAACGATTAGCTTCATCTAAAACAATGTTAAGATATTTTTCCTGATGCTCATAAGATATGGTTTTATCCAATATAGCTTGCACATAGCCCTTTATAGAAGTTAAAGGCGAACGGATATCATGAGATATATTAGCAATAAAGCTTTTGCGCATATCTTCTAATTTTTCCAGCTCGATTGCCATATAGTTTAGATTATTTGCAACATCTTTAAACTCTTTTTCGGAATGCTCCGTAACTCTAGTATTAAAGTCGCCATTGGCTATAGCGGTAGCTGTTTTATTTATCTCATTAAAAAATAATGAAATACGACGTGAAAAAATAAAATTCAATATGGATAATAACAGTATTGTAATAATTAGAAATATAAAGGTAAAGACATAGATAAAACGAAGGTTCTTTTCCAATGTAGGTATATTGGAATGCATGACAATAATCCCTTTTATTTCATGGTTAGCAATAACAGGAACTGCAACCGTTATCACACGCTGATCAAACATACCATGAAAGGTTCCTGTCATGGTTATTATTTCTCCATCCAGAGCTCTATTTATGGAATCATTATCTATTTTTTTTCCACCTAAAGAATAATAGCCCCTCTCAGAATCGATATATATGCTACCACCCTTAGACATAACCCAGATACGTGCCTGAAGGTGATAGCTTAGAATCTGAATATATTGATTAAAGTCAATAGCATCCATTTGGTCACCATAGTATGCTTTAATATATTGGTAACTGATAGATTTGCTTTCCTGAACCATACGCTCCTGCTGCTGCTTAATAAAATAGTTTTCCACTACTTTATTAAATAAGCTGGTAAAGAAGATAAATATAGCAAAAGCAAGAAATAAATAGGTTTTTAGATATCTGCTTAAAAAGGAATGAAACATTATTTCACCTCAAATTTGTATCCAATCCCCCACACGGTTTTTATTCCCCATGAATCGGTTTCACTTATTTTTTCTCTTATTCTTTTAATGTGTACATCCACAGTACGAGTGTCACCGATGTACTCGTACCCCCATATACGGTCTAACAACTGTTCTCTGGTAAATACCTGATTAGGGTTGGATGCTAGGAAAAATAGCAATTCCAGCTCTTTAGGAGGCATATCAATGGTTTCATTTTTATACATTACGGTGTAGTTGGATAGATTTATGGTCAGATTAGGTACGACCACCTGTTTACTCTTATAATTTTTAGGGTTATACCTTCTAAGAACAGCCTTAACTCTTGCAGTTAATTCCTTGGTATCAAAAGGTTTTACGATATAGTCGTCTGCTCCTAATTCTAGACCTAGGATTTTATCAAAGGTTTCACCTTTAGCTGTCAGCATAATAATAGGTATATTACTTATTTTTCTAATCTCTTTACAAACATCATAGCCATCTCTCCCAGGAAGCATAAGATCTAAAATAACCAAATTAGGGGCATAGGTTTGAAAAACAGTAATTGCATCATTCCCATTATGGGCAACATTGGTTTCGTAACCTTCTTTAATAAGATAAAGAGAGATGAGTTCAGATATATTTACATCATCATCAACAATTAAAATCTTAGATTTGATATCCATAGAGGACACCTTCCTTTATATTAAATTAAACATATTTTGTATTCCTATATGGTACAGAGGATAAACTAATATATTAGTTTTATTTAAAAAAGACTATAGTAACACCAGAATCTCCTTCACCAAAGCTGCCTAATCGATAGGATTTTACATATTTAACCTTTTTTAAAAATGTATGAATTGCAGCTCGCAATGTACCAGTACCTTTACCATGAATAACAGTTATCTGAGGTAAATGAGATAAATAAGCATCATCTAGATACTTATCAATATGACCAATAGCTTCTTCAACCGTCGAACCTCTCACATCGACTTCTGGAGAAATAGCATAGGCTTTAGAAAAGCTGGTTTTGCCATTCTCCACCTGTTTAGGTTTTGATAGGTTTGATTTTTCTTCTTTCATCGCGCTGATATTAGATAGATGAACGGATGTTTTCATAATTCCAAGCTGAACCTGAAGCTCTCCTTTATTATTGGGAGGTGAAAGGACGGTACCTTTTTGGTTAAAAGTGTGGACAAAAATTGTATCCCCTACAGCAATTTTAGCTGGCTGCTTAGTTTTAACCTTTGGTTTTGGTTGATAGGACATTTGCTGCTCTAAATCCGTTAGTTTGTCCCTTAACTTAGAACGTTCGCCTTCAAGTGATTTATGATCATATGTGGCTGAATGTTTCATCATTTTGTTCATTCTTTTAATGATCTGGTCAGCATCATCCTTAGCTTGTCTAACAATCGTGTATGCTTCGTCACGCGCGTTTCTTAAAAGCTTATCTCTTTGGTTATTTAACTTTTCTTTTTGTTTGGATACCTTGTCTTTTAAAATCTCCGCTTCTTTTCTGTATTGTTCTGCTTTTTCTTTCTCTATTATTACTGTTTTTTTGCTGACTTCTAAATCCGTAATAAGATCTTCAAATTGCACAGCCTTGTGTTCTAAAAGCTCTTTTGCATCATCAATAATACTATCTGGAAGACCTAAACGTTTAGAAATAGCAAAGGCATTACTTTTACCAGGTATACCTATTAATAACTTATAAGTGGGTTTGAGTGTTTGGACATCAAACTCACAGCAGGCATTTTCAACATTATCTGTAGATAGCGCATAAACTTTTAGCTCACTATAATGGGTTGTAGCAGCCGTCATGCTTCCTCTAGAACGCAGGGTTTCTAAAATGGACATGGCTAATGCCGCTCCCTCTGTAGGGTCTGTTCCAGCTCCAAGTTCATCAAATAAAACAAGGGATTGGCTGGTTGCCTCCTTTAAAATATTGATAATGTTGACCATATGGGATGAAAATGTACTTAAGCTTTGTTCGATGCTTTGCTCATCACCAATATCTGCAAATACATCATCAAAGACCGTTAGATGTGATTGATCAAATGCAGGTATATGGAGTCCCGATTGTCCCATGAGTGTTAATAAACCAATGGTTTTTAAGGTGACGGTTTTTCCACCCGTATTAGGTCCAGTAATCATCAAAGTCTTAAATGATTTCCCAAGTTGGATATCAATAGGAACTACGGTTGAAGTTTCAAGCAATGGATGTCTAGCCTTTTTTATATGAATGTAGTTATCTCCGTCATAAATGGGTTCCGTAGCATTCAATGCAATAGAAAGCTCCGCTTTAGCAAAAGTAAAATCTAATTGAGTCAGAAGATTACTATTTGACTTTAATACAATGACATGTTCGCAAGCAAAGTTACTTAGTTTTTGCAGGATTTTCTGAATTTCATTCTTTTCATTTGTTTCGAGTTGTTTTAGTTTATTGTTGAGTTCAACAACAGCAATAGGCTCTATAAAAAGAGTTGATCCAGACGCAGACTGATCATGTATCATTCCTTTAAAGCTGTGACGGTATTCTTGCTTGATAGGAACACAATACCGATCATTCCGAATGGTAATCAGTGCATCTTGCAACATTGTTTTGCTAGAGGATGCGTTGATAATTTTATGGAGGGACTGTTTGATTTTGTCATGCGTTCGTGCTGTCTCTTTTCTTATGGTGTAAAGGGCTTGACTTGCATCATCAGCAATTTCTTCTTCAGATATGATACATCGATGAATCTCTTTATAAAGAACTCCAAGAGGATCAATTTCTTCAAATAAGGTAATTAGCCTAGTATTATCTATACTATCATTTTTGTTAGTGGCTTTACTATAGGTTTTAACATTTTTACATACTCTTAAGCATTCTCCAATATGCATGAGTTCTAATATTGATAGGGTACCACCTATTTCTAATCTTTTTAGAGCAGAACGAATATCTTTAATTCCGCCTAAGGGCAGAGAACCACGTTTGAAAATCATGGAAACGGCTTCTGATGTTTCCTGTTGTTTTTCTTTTATGGTATCTATTTTAGTATAGGGGGTGAGTTTATGAGACACTTCCTTACCCATTTTAGATACGGTCTTATCCGTGAGCTTTTGAATGATTTTATCATATTCTAATGTGTGTAAAACTCTTTTATTCATCATGTACCACCATTTTCTTTTATAAGGCATATAGTAGCATAAAATCTCTACTATTTTTACTAGTCATATACTTATAGTTATTTTACAACAAACCAATGTAAATGAAAAGCTTAAAGTTTTGTAAGCTTCTTTGCTTTATATTGGTTAGTATCAGCGGTCAAATTTTATTCTATTTAATTCTAAAATCTTTGAGGTGTACATACACTATATATAGCTTAGCGTCCAATTTAGCTATTGAGGATTCCAATTATCCTTATTATGACTGCATTTAACTTATAGAAATTATGACTGTATTTAATCTATAGAAATTACGAAAAAAGTTTCCAACATAAGTAAAATGCTTCGTTTCCTAACATAAGATTTAGATAGTATAAGAGCTATTGATATACAATATCTTGTGCATCAAAAGTTATGGCCCCAATAAATTTAAAATAATATTACAAAACTATTAAATTTATGGTATAATGTACAATGCATGGAATAATTAGGAATTACATAACTAAAGGCAGGTTGAAGTTATGAAATGGATAACTAAATCTAATAATCACAAGGTTAAAGGCAGAGAATACATAACATTTATCATTATGCTCAATCCTACTAAAAGTCCTAAGACCATTAAAATACCTAAGTGGATAAGATTTCCAATATACTTTGTAATTATAGTAGGCGTGTTATCGGCTCTATTGTATATGCAACGTGTTACTAAGCTTGAGGGTGAGGTTTCTTCTAATAATTCTCAGATACTGACTCAGCAGTTAACGAATGAAGAAAAGACTAAGAGGATTGAAGAATTAGAGAAGAAAAATGAGGATTTGATCACTTCTCAAGATAAAAAATTAAAATCTTTGCAGGATGAAGCTGAAAATTTAATGCATCGTTTAGTAGAACTAGAAGAGCATAAGGCAGCTATAGATTCTAAAATTAATAGTACAGAAAAAACAACGGATAGACAGCCAAGTGAGTCTATAAAGAAGATTGAAGCTAATTCCATCACTCAATTACCTAATTCAAATAATCCAATAAAATCCGATGATTTATCATTTGATGAACAATTAGATAGTATTGAAGAAACACTAATGGCTGCAAATGATTTAATAAATATAGAAGTACAAGCGTATAATGAAATTGAAGAAAAAGTAGATGAAATTATACCGTACTTTGAAGCCTTCCCTTCAATTCTACCAATAAGCAATGCACGAATAACTTCTCATTATGGCTGGAGAAAAAATCCTTTTGGTTATAATAGCTATGAGTTTCATGAGGGTATTGATTTAAAAGCAAATACGGGTACACCAGTAAAAGCAACAGGTAAAGGAACAGTCACCCTTGCTGGTTACAAATCAGGTTATGGCTGGACGGTACTTATCGATCATGGTTATGGCTTTAAAACACGATATGCTCATAATTCCAAGTTAAAAGTATCAGAAGGAGATAAGGTTGTAAGAGGAGATACTATTGCGTATTCTGGTAATACAGGACGAAGTACAGGTCCTCACGTTCACTATGAAGTTATTGAAAATGGACAGACACATAATCCACTAGATTACATATACGAAGGAGAATAAAATGTTTATGAAAAAATCTACTCAGAAACCAGAGTATGACAAGCCTATGACAATCATTGGTCAAGATACCGTATTAGAAGGAGCTGTACTAAAATCTTCTAAAGCTGTACAGATTAACGGAAAGTTTATAGGAGATATTCAGATTGATTCAAGCGTATCTATTGGAGAAACTGGTTTGATTCAAGGCAATATAAAAGCAAATTATTTGCTAGTGGCAGGGAAAATACAAGGGGATTGTGAGCTATCTTCACAGATACATCTGACTAGTACGGCAGTTATTAAAGGTAATATTATATGCGGTAGTATTATTATAGATGAAGGTGCACAAGTTAATGGAACTTGTAGTATGATATCAAGCGCTTCTCAACAAAGTAACAAACAAGAAAAAAAAGAGAATAGCAAAGCTTAATAAATTAATCTAAGTATATAGAAGGGTAAAGATGGTAGAACTACTATCTTTACCTTTTTGTTATTTTGATAACAAAGATAAGTCTTCCATATATAAAAAAATAGTACTACAGCCCTATTAAATATTAACAAATTGTTCATTCTTTCTTAATAAGTTAATCCTATAATCAAATTATCAAATATTTTTATATGGAGGGATAAAAATGGATAGATTTAATGAGCATCAATCACCAGACAATGAAATCAATTCTGATCTATCAAAAAAACCGTATCAACCAAATTCAAACGAAAATAGGAACGAAGAAATTATTATAGAAGCTTCCAGACAACGCTATAGAGAGCCTTTTTCTAATCCTTATTTTGAAGCTAAGCAACAAAATACTTATTCTTGTTACACTGAAAAAATGAAGGAAGAAAGAAAACCTAAAGCACACTTACTAAAGAGATTGATTAGTTTTGCGTTAATTGCAATTATAGTAGGAGCTGGTTTCCAATTTGGTATGAAAGCTTCAGAACCATATATTTCAGAATTCTTTGGTTCAGCTCAAGAACCAGAGACAGTAAGAACACCTTTTTCATTTGAACAACAAAATGAAGACAATATCCAGCAGGTTGCCAAAGTTAAATCATCCTACAATGTGATAGATTTTTATTCACCCGTAGTAGATATAGCTGAGAATGTAAAACCTTCTATTGTAACCATAACTAGTTCAGTGATCGCTACAGATTGGTTTAATAATCAATTTCCATCAGAAGAAACAGGCTCTGGTGTAATTTTTGGTGAAAATGATGACTTATTGTTTATCGTTACAAACTATCATGTTATTCAAAATGCAAATGAGGTGGGGGTTACTTTTATAGATAATAACACCATTAAAGGAACTATTATAGGTGCGGAGTTGGACTTTGATTTAGCTGTTATTGGTATAAAGAAAGAAGATCTTAAAAATGAAACAATGGAAAGCTTAAGAATAGCAGAGTTAGGAGATTCTGATAAGCTTAAAGTTGGTGAGCTTGCAGTAGCTATTGGCAATCCTTTAGGAAAAGAGTTTAGTCAGACCGTAACGGTAGGCGTTATTAGTGCGCTTAATAGAACCTTACAATCAACAGATCAATCTTTAGGACTCATTCAAACAGATGCAGCAATTAATCCAGGTAACAGTGGAGGTGCATTAGTTAATGCAGCTGGTCAGGTTATTGGGATCAATGCTCTAAAAATTGCAGTAACAGATGTTGAAGGTATGGGTTTTGCCATTCCTATCAATGATGCTAAGCCTATTATTGAGGACATTGTTAATCAAATTCATCGTCCGATGCTAGGTATAAGAGGTCAAAATATGGATCAAGAAAATGCTAATATATTCAATATTCCTTTTGGCATTCTAGTAACGGAAGTAACACCAAATAGCGGAGCAGATAAAGCTGGGATACAACCACAGGATATCATTTTTGGTATTGATGATATCAGTGTTTATAAGATAGAGGAATTATCAGAAGAACTTAATAATTATCAAGCTGGCGATGTAGTCACAATTAAGCTTGCTAGAAGAGTTAAGAATGAATTTGAAAGGCTTGAAATAAAGGTTAAATTAACGGATAGAGCTTATATGAATTAAAGAGAAAATATATGAGTGATAAAGAGAGAGGATATTAGTATCCTTTCTTTTTTTTTCGTGCAAAATCATGTATAATAGATTCTAGTAGTATGGAAAGGAGCATAATATGCGTTACATTTCTGACTTAAAAGAAGGAGAACAAGTCGTAGAACATTATTTATGTACAACCAAGCAGGTGTTAAAAACAAGAGCCGGAAAAACATATTATTCTTTAAGGCTGCAAGATAAAACAGGAACAGTTGATGCTAAGATTTGGGATTTAAATGATGGTATTAGTAATTTTGAGGCTCATGATTATATAAAAATTAATGCCATGGTAATCATGTTTCAAAATGCCATTCAATTAAATGTAAGACGATTGAGAAAAAGTGATGAAGGGGAGTATGACCCCAAAGAATATATTAAGACATCTGATTACGATATAGAAGAAATGTATCGTGAGCTTTTAGATTATATTGAGAAGGTTAAAGAACCATATCTTAACAAGTTACTTAAAGCCTTCTTTGTGGAGGATGAAGATTTCATAAGAAAATTCAAATATCATACGGCTGCCAAGACGATGCATCATAACTTTATGGGTGGATTGTTAGAACATACCTTATCTGTTGTTAGAATCTGTGAGTTTCTTGCCAAACAATATCCTATTATTAATAAGGACGTCTTATTTACTTCTGCCATTTGTCATGATATTGGAAAAATTAAGGAGCTATCCTCTTTTCCAATTATAGAATATACAGATGAAGGGCAGCTAATGGGTCATATTGTTATAGGGATTGAATGGGTTACAGAGAAAATTAGGCAAATCAAAGGTTTTCCAGAAAAACTAGCCAATCTAATTAAGCATTGTGTAGCAGCACATCATGGGGAGTTAGAATATGGGTCTCCCAAGAAACCTCAAATTATTGAAGCACTAGCTCTTACTTATGCTGATAATACAGATGCTAAGCTTAGAAGCTTTTCACAAATTGTTCAAGACAGTGATCAAGAAGCTGACTGGGCAGGCTATCAGAAGATATTTGAAAGTAACATTAGAAAAACTAGGTATTAGAAGACTATTATGGGAATAATACTAGTGTTCTAAGAGGATAATGAGTAAGATATGATGTAAGCGAATACTAGGTATAAATTAATTTTTAAGTAAACTTTATTATATAAAATTTAGAATGCAGTCATTGCATTCTAAATTTTTGTGAAGGTGAATGTATGAAAAAAGAGAAGCTGGGGATACCTGTTAGAAAAAATGAAGAATATACAATGACTATAGATGATATCAGTACAAGTGGAGAAGGAATTGGCAAGATTAAGGGATATACCTTGTTTTTAAAAGGTGCACTGCCTGGAGATGAGATCTTAGTCAAGGTGCTTAAGACTACAAAAAAATATGGCTTTGGTAAGCTCATAAAAATTCTTAAGCCTTCTAGTTCCAGAGTAGAACCGATATGTCCAATAGCAGGACGCTGTGGGGGATGCCAGTTATTGCACTATAAATACGATTCACAGCTTGAGTACAAAAGGAATAAAGTTAAAAATGCACTTGAACGTATAGGTGGTATAACAGATGTGGAGGTAAAGGAAACCATTGGCATGGAAGAACCTTATTATTATAGAAACAAGGTACAGTACCCAGTAGGGTTGGATAAAGATAAAAAAGTCCAGATAGGCTTCTATGCGATAAGGAGTCATACCATTGTTGAATCTAAAACCTGTTATATTCAGAATAAGTTCAATGACTCAATTATTCAGAAAATAAAAGAGTATATTGATGAAAGCCGACTCTCAATCTATAGTGAACAGGCTCATCAAGGTTTATTAAGACACATTGTTACACGGATTGGATACTATACGAAAGAAATTATGGTCTGTCTAGTTGTTAATGGAGAGTCAATTCCTAATGAAAGCTTGCTGGTTGAAAAGCTAAGAACTATTCCTCATATGAAAAGTATACTTCTTAATACGAATAAGAAAAAATCGAATGTTATATTAGGTGAGGATATAAAATGTCTCTGGGGAAAAGAAACTATAACAGATGATATTGGAGACATCAAATATAAGATTTCATTATTATCTTTTTACCAAGTTAATCCTATACAGACTAAAAAACTATATGATAAAGTACTTGAATATGTTAATCCAAGAGGCAATGAAACAATTTGGGATATTTACTGTGGTATCGGCACAATCGGTTTATATCTTGCCAGACATGTTAAACAGATATATGGTATTGAAATTATTCCACAAGCGATTGAAGATGCTAAGGAGAATGCAAGAATTAATCATATTAAAAATGCAGAGTTCTATGTCGGTAAAGCAGAAGAAATACTGCCAAAGAAACATGAAAAAGAAAATATAAAGGCTGATATCATCATCATAGATCCGCCAAGAAAAGGATGTGATCAAGCCCTGCTAGAGACACTAATTCAAATAAAGGCAAAGAAGATTATTTATGTATCCTGCGATCCCGCAACACTTGCTAGGGATTTAAAAATATTAACTAATGGGGGATATGCTATTGTTGTGATCCAGCCATTAGATATGTTTGCTCATAGTGTGCATGTGGAGACAGTAGCATTGATGTCAAGAACAGAGAAATAGAAAAGCATTGAAAATAAAGGGTTTCCTAGATTAGAACATATTTCGGGGAAAGCATAAAGAGCGCTTTAGTAAAAGGAGTTTTTTCTTTCTATCGGTACAAAAACTGAAGCAGTTCTTACTATTGGTGAGAAACTGTGTCTTGAACGGTCACAAGTTAATTACCATATGGATAAGGTGGTGAGTCGTCTGCCACTGTTGCTATATGGGAAGTAAATGCACTTGATATATAGGCAAATAAGAACCTCTATGATATTTTGTTGAAGGTTCTTATTTTTTTAGACTATGATTAGATAAAGGTTTGAATATGCTTAATATATTCTGATATTTCATCAAGTTATTTGAAATAAATAATTAGTTTACCATCTTCAAACATAATAAATTTCTTTGTGTTTGGGGCAATTGTTTTTGGCGAAGCTCCTATTAAATTATTTCTTCTCCATACGGACAAAATCGTCCCCACAAGAGCCATATTTACAATATACCTTATCCCTCCATATGAAATAAATGGCAGACTGATACTCGACAAGGGAAATAGATTAAAGTTTGATAAAACACCAATTGCAAACTGTACTGATAAAATTGTGCTTGCCCCAAGTGACAGATAGAAGCCATAATCATTCTTTATTCTAATAGTTGTTACAAACATTCTGGCAATAAATATAGCTATTAACAAAACCACTGTAATACCAATGATCCATCCAAGTGTAGTAATGACATTTATAAGAACATACTCCGTTGTGATACCTGGCATGCCATTGTATATATGATATCCGTTGACAGTTTCGGTTGTTTTGCCAAACCAATTTGATGCTGCAAGCCATTTATCTGCCATTATTTGTTGCCAACCACCACCAGAAGGGTCTGATATTCCTCGAGTCAAAAAACATAATACTCTTCTCTCTATTCTATGTCTAATAAGAAATGTAAAAAAGGAAATGCTTAACACAGCTATGCCACCCAAACAAGTGAACTGTATTTTCCTACTACCTTCGTAATGATTTTTGATTACAGATGATATTATTAAAACTGCATAACAAATTGCCAAAATAAAAGCTAAAGAAGCGTTGTTTAATGCCATAATAAGTATTGTAGAAATAAAAGCAAGTATAAGTATTCCCGCAAGGCCTATTCCGCCTTTACCACGACTTTTTTCAATAAATCCTACAATAGCAACCAAAAATAACATTGTTACGTACTCAGAAGAAATTGCGATATAACCAATTGATAAAAAGCTTCTTCCGTTAATTCTTGGTCCGTAAAATAACGTAAAAACCAACATCAAAACTGAGATTATATAAATTGGCAACGCTAACTTCTTAAGTTTTGTGTAGTCAAAAAAGTATAGCCCCACCAAAACACTCATACCAACTATCGCATAAAAAATTAAATGACTATAAGTTCATGGGAATTAAACTGGAAGACAGTCTTCAACATTCCCTTTAGAATTATAGTTGAAGGGGATACATTACATCGGTTAAACGAAGGAGCCATTGATCAGAAAGCAACCTATGTCATTGGCGGTAAGCCCTCGGGTGAAAATGCCGTTAGCATCAGCAAAGAGACAACAGAGCTTGGATTGATGTTTAAACTGAAAGTCTTCGGATTATCTCAGATCGTATATGTATCCATTGGTTTTATCCTATTAATGGTTGCCTTGTTCTTTATAGACAAAAAAATGTTTAGAGTGGTACTGGTATTCAGCCTTCTGATAGTCATTGCAGTCATTGTCATTTATCCTGTGCTTTGGATTATCGGATCTAGTTTTAACAGAGGCCAAAGTCTGTTATCAGCAGGAATCAGTCCTTTCCCGAAGGAAATTTCCCTGCTTCAATACCAACGATTGTTTTTAACGACGGATTATGGATATTGGTTCCTTAATACCTTTAAGATTGCGGTTTTTAATATGGTTTTATCGATTATTTTAACCGTTACTACAGCCTATGCACTATCAAGATTTAAGTTTAGAGGTAAAAAACCAATGATTATGAGTCTTCTAATATTACAGGTATTTCCAAGTTTTCTTGGAATGGTAGCCATTTATACCTTACTTTCAAGAATCACATGGTTTAGCGCCTTTACAGGAAGACCAAATCTACTGGATACACATCTGGGTTTATTGCTGGTATATGCTGCTGGTCAGATTCCATACAATTCATGGTTGGTTAAAGGCTTCTTTGACACCATACCAATCAGTGTAGATGAAGCGGCTAGAATAGACGGCGCAACCCATTTAAAAACATTT
This sequence comes from Vallitaleaceae bacterium, assembly GCA_028277605.1. Taxonomy (GTDB): domain Bacteria; phylum Bacillota; class Clostridia; order Lachnospirales; family Vallitaleaceae; genus JANQFZ01. Next base: position 14,161 of record JANQFZ010000044.1, read on the forward strand.
TTCAAGGTGATACTACCCCTTGGACGTCCCATTATATCTTTTGTAGCCATTACGAATTTCATGGGACCATGGATGGATTTCATCTTTCCACGGCTTATTTTAGATACGCCTGAGAAGAAGACCCTTGCCATCGGTTTATTCGAAATGATCAACGGACAGGGACAGAACAATTTTACCATGTTTGCCGCAGGAGCAGTTCTAGTAGCGGTTCCAATTACAGCCCTATTCAGTTACTTCCAGAAATACATAGTGACCGGTTTATCATCAGGTGCTGTTAAAGGATAATTTCATTCACTTAAAGGAATGAGTATGAACCAAAAAGGTTATCTCTATTTGTGAGATAGCCTTTTAATATTATATTTGTACCACCATCAATGAACACGGCATAGAATATTTTAGGATGAAAAATATTAGCTAACGTGGAGGTGAACAATGAAAATAGGAGTTAAGAAAAATGAGATTACGTCAGATGAGGTGTGTAATAGACAACAGATCGGTGAGTGTTCAGAAGCAGAAGGATGCTGTACGATAGCCAAAGGCGCATGCTCTCATGCAGAAGGGTGCTGTACACAAGCAGAGGGAGACTGTTCCCATTCAGAGGGAAAAGGAATCATGATCAGTGGTAATCTTAGACCTACAACTTCCATAGGGAAGGGAGCCCATGCAGAAGGCGCAGGAACAATAGCTGCCGGTAATTATTCTCATGCAGAGGGTGCAGAAACAATCGCTTTGGAAACTGCTTCCCATACGGAGGGATTTAGGACAAGTGCCAGTGGATTGACATCTCATGCAGAGGGCAATAGCGCAGAGGCGAGTGGTGAAAATGCTCATGCAGAGGGGGAGGACACAGTGGCAAGTGGCAGAAATGCTCATGCCCAAGGACAAAGAACAATAGCCAGTGGAAGCGAATCTCATGCAGAAGGTTTCTTAACATTAGCAAGTAATACTGACTGTCACGCAGAAGGAGACTGTACAATAGCTAGTGCTCCTTCAGCTCATGCAGAAGGTGAACGTTCAATGGCCAGTGGACCTATATCCCATGCAGAAGGCACTAGTACAATAGCTGCCGGCTCGTTTTCCCATGCAGAAGGAGCAGCCACACAAGCTAATGGTGATTCCTCCCATGCAGAAGGTAATTTCACACAAACTAATGCATTTGCAGCCCATTCAGAAGGTGCAAGTACACGAGCTAACGCAGATTCATCTCATGCAGAAGGCAGTACCACAATAGCAGCGGGGGGAGCCTCCCATGCAGAAGGAACTGGTACATTAGCTAGTGGTCCATCCTCTCATGCAGAAGGCAATACAACAATAGCAGCGGGGGGAGCTTCTCATGCAGAAGGTTTATTTACTCGAGCTAACGCAGATTCATCTCATGCAGAAGGCACAAGCACACAAGCTAACGCAGTAGCTTCACACGCTGAAGGTACTGCAACAGTGGTAAGACCTCAAGATACAGGTGCGCATATCATGGGTAGTACTGGGACGACCTGTGAATCTTTTGCATGGCATATGGCAAGCGGTGGTATGATAACAGCTCGTATTAGAAATAATGGTACAGGATGTTTTGCCGGTGTGGACATAGGTGTTGCAGGAGGTACTTGTTGTCCTGACTTTGCAGAGATGTTTGAAACTTCAGATGGTGTTTCCATTGATTACGGCTATTTTGTAACATTCAATAATGATGACAAAATTCGAAAAGCCACCTCTAAGGATGAGTATTTATTGGGTATCACCAGTTCTACTCCCGGTATTGTTTTGGGAACTGTTTCCAGTGAAAGATATATGACGGATGAGTGGGGAATCGTGCAATATCAATCTGTTACCGTTCATGAAAAAAAAGATGAAAATGGTCATACAGTAATTCCAGAGTATACTGTAAAAGTACCAATACCTAATCCGTATTATCAAGGTGGAGATAATGATTGCTCTCGATGTGAGCGACCTGAATGGGTTGCAGTAGGATTGTTAGGACAGATCCGAGTAAGAGATGATGGAACATGTCAAGTAGGTAGATATTGCTTGCCCAATGACGAGGGCATTGCAACGGCATCAAAAAAAGGGTACAAAATAATAAAGCGTACTCAGAAGAATCAGATCATCATTTTATTTCGATAATATTAAAGTAGTGGATTATGCTTGTTTGTGATAACTAATTCTTGAAAGTAGACGTGCATCCTATATAGAGACCAAATTTGGTCTCCTTTTATGTGCGCTTTTTTAACTCACCTGGTGTTATGCCATAATAACTTTTAAATGTCTTAATAAAATGACCTTGATGAATATAACCTACTTCTTCTGCAGCTTCTTTTACTGAAAAACCTTTTGTTTTAATAGCGTTAAAGGAGTGCTTCATTTTACACAAAACAATATAATTATGGATTGTTATTCCATAGAACTCTTTAAATTGCTTCATTAAACTGTTGGCATTCATACAAACAATAAAAGCTAATTCATTAATAGATATACTGTCTTTATAGTTTTCTTTAATAATTTTTTTGTTCTTTTGGCAGGTGTGAATATACCGATGACAATAGCATCCTTATTGCCATTTTTATTGGGGCTTTTGTTTCAATTGAATGTATTTAAAAACTATAATGCTATGATGCAGGAGTATTATTGGCATAATAAGTTAATCAATTCTAGTGTAATTGATTATATCAGAGGAATGCCCGTCATAAAAGTGTTTAATAAGACAGCTAGTACATTAAGAAACCTGAACAAGACATTAGATGATTTTAAAAGCTTTTGGATGCAATTTGTAAAAAAAACAGGGTTGCCTTTTACTTCTTTTAGTGTTTGTACTGATATAAGTTTTTTGTTTGTACTTCCTTTGGGCATTATTCTTTCAATGAAGGGTATGTTGTTAGATCTCAACTATTTTTGTTTGCTTCGGTAGGTGTATATTATACGATGTTTCTTCCTATGTTAGGTCAAGTTGCTAGCACAATGTCCATTAATATGAAAAACTTAGATACATGCCATAATAGACACTCCTTCCTTGGAAGAAGTGAAAAAGGCTATAATATTTCCATAAAAAATGCTTCTTTTGGCTATGATTCAAATACAACTGTTGTACATAATATTACTATGGATATAACTGAGGGAGAAAAGGTTGCATTTGTAGGTCCATCTGGAGCAGGTAAAAGCACGATAGCCAATCTTATTGCTAGGTTTTATGACCCACAGCAAGGTAAAATTGAAATAGGGAATATTAATATTAAAAAGATGGCTTATGAAAAGTTAATGGATTGTGTTGCCTATGTTTTTCAAGATAGCTTTACATTTGCAGATAGCATTCTTGAAAATATTCGAATGTACAAAGATGAAGTAAGTAGAGAAGAGGTCATTCGGGTATCAAAACTTGCACAAGCACATCGATTTATTATGGAATTACCGAAAGGATACGATACAGTTCTTGGAAGCAATGGAACCTATTTATCAGGTGGGCAGAAGCAGAGGATTAATATAGCTAGAGCAATTTTAAAAATGCTCCTATTATTATTTTAGATGAAGCTACTGCTTTTGCAGATCCAGAAAATGAGAATTTGATACAAAAAGGTCTAACTTATCTTTTGAAGAATAAAACAGTCATTATGATTGCACACAGGTTAAAAACAATAAAGAATGTTGATAACGAAGATGAAAAGTATGGTATGTGATGCAGGACATAGATAGTCAGTTGTTTGCTGAAAGTGTTATGGAAGAGCTCTTAATCGGTTATTCTGAACAAAGCTTATCAGGAGGGCAGAAACAACGACTTGCTTTAGGTACAGCGCTAATGAATGATGCACAAATCATTATTTTAGACGAACCTACAAGCGGTTTGGATGGTAAAAATATGATGAGTGTAGCTAAGTTGATGAGAGAATTAGCAAGTGAACAAAGATTAGTTATTATTATTACGCATGATTATGAATTGGCAATCAATGCATGTGATAGAGTCATTCGTATGGATAAGGGTGAAATAATATTGGATGGTCAAATTAAATGCAATAAAAATCTTTTAAATGAAATGATAACAATAGAAAAATAATCTCTTGTTAAAACAAATGTTAGTTTCTTAATTTCAATTTGCAATTTTTAATTTATAGTTACTAGCATGACATAAGTATGAGCAAGATGAGGATACTTATGTTTGACAACAAAATAGAAAGAGTATATAATAAGCCATATAGTTAGTTTGATATAACTAACAATGCGGCTTATTATGAATACAAGAAGGAGCAATTTTGATGAAAGCTATACTTAAAAACAAAAATATTAAACTGCTTATTTTCGGAAGAAATACATCTGTTTTTGGAGATGTCATGCTTTTAACAGCTCTAGCTCTACACGTTTTTAAAATAACAAATTCACCCAAAGCCTTTGGTGCTATCATGGCTGTCGCCTATATACCAAGGCTTATTCTTAGCTCTTTTTCAGGGGCAATAGTAGATAGAATACCTAAAAAAAGATTGATGATTTCTTTGGACATAATTAGGGGTGTTATTTTGATAGGCACATTAATTTTTAATAATTATCATTTACCTACAATATATTTTCTTATTCTTACCTTTGCTGTGGCAGATACATTTTTTATGCCAGCCTCTGTATCTATTATTCCAAAAATTGTTCCTAAAGACCTTAGAATGGAAGTTAATTCCATTGACCAGACCATTGAAAATACAATTAATGTAGTTTCACCATTAATAGCAAGTGCCTTATATGTATCAGGAGGATTATTTATAATCATTATAGTTGATGCTATTACGTTTATTATCTCAGGACTTTCTGAGATGCTTATAGAGTTTGATGATACTATCGGTGAGATAAAGGGGAAGGTTTATAAGGACATGCTAAGGATTTTCAAACTATTTAAAGACGATATAAGAGTGGGCTCACTAGTAGTTAATGGCGCGCTAACACACCTTTTTTTAGTTCCGTTTATAGAAGTAGGGATTATTTCCTTACTTATGGTTACATTTAAAGCTCCAGAAATACATTACGGTATCGTAAGAGCGGCTATATCTGCTGCAACCATCCTTGCAGGAGTCATAGCTTATAAGATTAAAAATAAGGATATAGCAAGAAATATTAACATAGGCAACTTGGGGATGTTAATATCTGTACTATTCTTTGCTTTAGTAGTATTTAGTCCTTTTACCGAGTTTATTGGTAGTTCAATGTATTTTCCAGTGATATATTTATCTATTGCTTGTTTTGTTATGTTTCTTTCCTTTGGCTTCTATGTAGTTTTCTTCAGGACTTTTTATCAGACTCAAGTTCCAGAAAATATGTTAGGTCGTTTTGCTTCAGTATTTATTATTTTTATTTCTATATCAAGGATTTTAGGCATGTATGTCTACGGAGTTCTTTTTGAAAGCTATCCAATATGGATCCCGATACTTATTTTGGGCTGTGGGATTTTACTCAAATTAATAGTTCATATTCCATTTATAAATAGAGAGAAAGCAATTAGGATGAACAAAAGCAATACAGTAGCTTAAATCATTTTTTCATAACCTCCTTGAGTCATAGGTTGTTCAATGATACAATGATAATAATTATTACAATCTGTGAGGTGTAAGCATGGAATTATATGAAATTATAGATGAACTAACGGATAAAATGGGTAAAATGCTTAGAGATGAAAAGGTAAAGCTTATTGGTGAAAAAGCTCTTGAGAAGATCAGTTATGGAAGCTTTAGGGCTTTAGATGTTGTAGCAAACTCAAAAGAATCTACTATCAGTTCAATAGCTAAGGAATTGAATATAACAAAAGCTTCAGCTTCTGTAGCAGTACAAAAGATGGAAAAGGAAGGACTTGTATATAAACAACAGTCCATAGAAGACAAAAGAGTCTATTTCATAATATTGGCAGACAACGGTAAGGCGATTATTCAAAGTGAAATTAATGCACTGAAGCGTATGGCAAAGTACATAGAGAGTCGATTATCAAAAGAGGAATCGAAAAATTTTAGAGATTATATGATAAAATTAATGTAGGAGGTACCTTACCTTGCAAATTTTGCTATGAAAAACTAGAATTTAATATAGTATTACATTATTCTCTTAATCAATATTAATATAAGCAATGTACAGAATCTCTTTCTATACATTGCTTATAATTAAGCCTTAACCTTCAGGCTTTCCTATAAGCAAATAGTAACTATACCAATATCTTTAGATGAAAAGTATATTTCGATAATGACCTCGAGGTAAATAACCAACGGTATCTGAATCTTGTAACATGACATAATCATAAACAGAAATATCTCTAAAAGTCTCTTCTACAGGTCCAAGAATATTATACCTCAAAGCAAGTAACAGACTGCCTTCAGGAAGAGGTATGCTGGAAGAATTCTGGTTAGGCTTAGAATAAAGGTGGTTTGGATAAGTGGTGAGATGAACTCTCTTGCCAAAGTATTTAACCAATTCTATACGTCGCATGGCAAGCTTAGCGGATTCTGCTATAAAACTGCTGTCATGATTGGCGGCATCTGTTAATGCCTTGATAATTTCCTCTCGATTCAATGCGAGTCTGCCAAAACAGAAAACACAGTATTGTCTTATGATTTGACATGAATGATTGATTAAATTAAGAAGATAAGGAATTGATTTAGATCCCATAGCTTCCCACTCAAAGCTTTCATAATAATAAGAACGATAGATATGCCTTAGAGCTTGTAGATTCTCTAAATAACAGCTTTCATTCCCCCTATCTATCCAGCTTTTTTGTAATTCTTCAGGATTTGTAATCGCATCACTATAGGGTATAAGCAGTTCGGTATCTTGTAAAATGCGATTAGGTTCTTGAATTTGATTACTTTGAACTAAGGTATCAACTGTGATATTTAATTGCTTAGAAAGACAATAAAGAGAGTCTCCACGAAGCATAACGTAATAGGGATGGGCACCTGCCTTAACTTTAGGCAACTGTTCAGTATCTGAATCAGGAATGATAACAACTAAACCGCTTGGAACTCGACTAGGATTACATATCACATTAATGTCTAATAGATCTCGTACCGTTATCTTAAATTGCTCCGCAATTGTATACAAATTCTCGCCTTGCTTAACATAATAAATCATATAGTTATAACACCTCATTAAAATTTACTACTATTTTATTCATAGATATGACTAATGGACACTTATGAACTCTAAGAAAAGTGTTAATACCCCCTATTTCAAAGGTTAAACGTATATAGATTGTATCAGGCAAATCTATTGACAAAACAAAGTCGCTTGATATAATAATATTGCAATTGTTAGACAATGATAATTAAAAGTAAAAAAACTCAAGACACTGAGCATAGCATTTGACATAATGGAGCTCATTTAGAATGAATTAAGTACAAGCTACACATTGAACTATCTAAGTTATAAGCACAACGACAGATGCAGGACATGGTACAGCAGGGGGACAATATGTCAAAAAGAAATCATGTTTTCAATGCAAGTAAAAATCATAAAAGACAAAGCTTTAAGTGTTATCTAAAACAGAATGGGATTCTCTATGTTATGATTATACCTGCTATTATATATTTTTCTATCTTTCATTTACTTCCTATAGTTGGTATGAGAATAGCTTTTGAGGAGTATCATCTACAAGGTTCAAATGAATGGGTAGGACTAAAAAATTTTGTAGCACTTTTTAGGTCTTCCACATTTTTAAAGGTTTTACTCAATACCCTTGTGATTAGTTTAATGAAGCTGATAATAATAATGCCAATTCCTATTATACTTTCTTTATTAATTAATGAGTTAAAACAAAAAAACTTTAAAAAATATGTCCAAACTATCATCTATATGCCTTATTTCTTGTCATGGGTCGTTATCGCAGGTATATGGTTAAGTTTGTTATCTTATGATGGTGTAGTGAATCAAATTCTTAATATTTTTCATATAGAAGCTGTTGATTTTATGAAAAGCGAAATTCACATCCGATGGGTATTAATATTTTCAGAGATATGGAAAAGTGCAGGTTGGAATTCTATTATATATATTGCTACACTTATGAAAATAAACCCTACTCTATATTCAGCCGCACAAATTGATGGTGCTAACCGCTTTCAGCAAATGTGGTATATTACACTGCCAGAACTTGTTCCAACGATTGTGACGCTTTTTATCTTGAATTTTAGATTATTATTGAATGCTGGTTTTGATCAAGTTTTTAATTTAATGAACGATTCTGTACTTAACTCTATAGATATACTGGATACCTATGCTTATAGAATAGGATTACTCGATGGTCAATATGCCTTTTCAATTGCTGCTAGCTTATTTAAGGGTATGATAGGCGTTATACTGATAGTGAGTACGCATCTAGCTGCTAAAAAAATATCGGGAAAGGGGCTGTGGTGATATGGTAAGAAAATATAAAGCTCATTATGTATTAACATGTATGGTTCTTCTAGTGTTGAGCCTAGCAATGCTGATACCTGTTGCTAATATAATTGCTTTATCTTTTACCTCTCCTGATAAAATCCCAGAAGTGAGTGGGTTCACAATGCTTCCTAAAGGATTTTCTCTCATTAACTATAAGCTATTATTAACCAATTCAAAAGTATTAAGAGCCTTGTTTAATTCTTTACTAATAACTGGGGTTTCAACCATTTTGAATGTTTATATGACATGTATAAGTGCTTATGTCTTAACTCAATCGGATCTCAAGGGTAAGTCAATCTTGATAGGTATATTGATTCTTGTTATGTTTTTTGAGCCTGGAGTAGTTCAAGAATACTTAGTTATGAAGCATATGCATTTAATAGGTGATTATTGGTCCGTGATTCTATATAAAGCAATTAACGTCTATTACTTGATTATTATGATGCGCTTTTTTGAAGATATCCCTAAGTCATTAATTGATGCCGCAAGGGTTGATGGTGCTGGGCATGGAAAGATACTGCTTAGAATATTTATTCCGCTCGCAAAACCTGCGATGGTTACAGTTGGATTACTCTACACCGTTTTTCATTGGAACGCATGCTTTAAACCAAGTATTTTCTTAAGTCAAGATAAGTGGCCGCTTCAAGTTTTATTAAGACAGTTTGTTGTCTTAGGTAATGCATCATGCATAATAGAAGCAGAAACTATTAATAAAGCTTCACAGATAAGTTATGAAGCGCTGAAAGCTGGTTTTATTGTCATCGCGATTGTACCAATACTTATACTATACCCTCTAATTCTAAAATACTATACAAAGGGAACGATGCAAGGTGGAGTAAAGGGATAATTCTCCGAGAAAAAAATAAAAAGACAATAAAGCATCTTACAGCTTGATTGTCTTTTTATTATTCTTTTATCTATAGAGGATCATGATTTGATGATAGCCAGTTCTTTTTATAACTCTGTAGCCGCTCTTAGAAGCGGTTGCTATACCGTTGTTATTGGGCTTGCAGTAGCTTCCGGGCTTACAAGTCCCATCATCTCTTACTCGAATCTGTCCTAATAAACCAACAACAACCCATCCGGGTTTATTTTCTCTTGAGTAGTCACATTCTGGGCAATATCCAGATTTTTTAATAGGCAAGGAAATTGTAAATTCTGGTCTTATTTCATTTCCATCTTTATCTATACTGGCAGGAACAAGAACATCCTCATATTGAACTCTTCCCCATTCATCCGTAACATACATATCTGAATTGACTGTACCTATGACAAGACCAGGAGATGAGCTGGTAATACCCAATATGAAGGTATCCTTACAAGTGGCTATTCTAATGGTATCACTTGCGCCATCAAAGGTAACAAAGTATCCTACATCAATATTTCGCTTATTACTTGTCTCAAATATTTCTGCATAGTCACAGCAGTTACCACCTGCGTTACCGACAGTAACACCGCCAAAGCATCCAATGCCATTGTTTTGAATACGTGCAGTAATAATACCACCAGATGCCATATGCCAATCAAAATCTCCACAAGTGGTGCCAGTATTTCCCATAATATGAGAGAAGAGATTTGCAGCAGTTGTATTTAAACCTTGTGCATGAGAACCAGTGGCATTAGCTCTTGTACCTTCGCCTTCTGAATGTGATCCACTGCCAATGGCTCCTGTTGTATTACCTTCTGCATGAGCAGCTGTACCTGTTGTAAAACAACCTAAACCCTCAGTATGTGAAATAGCTCCACTGGCTGTTGTATCCTGTCCTTCGGCATGAGAAGCAGCGCCATTTGCCATAGTTCTTAAACCTTCAGCGTGAGCATTAGTTCCACCAAACCCCGTTGTACAAGATTCTCCTTCAGCATGCGAGCTGACCCCGTTAGTTGTGGTACTCGTTCCTTCAGCATGAGAGGTGGTGGCAGCGGCTGTTGTATCCTGCCCTTCAGCATGAGAAGTAGCAGCATTTGCCATAGTTCTTAAGCCTTCTGCATGAGCTGCTGTAGCGCCAAATCCTGTTGAACTTAAATTACCTTCCGCATGCGAGTCCACGCCTTGTGCATTGGTACCAAACCCTTCAGAATGGGCAGATGTAGCAGCTGCATCCGTGACAGTTTGTCTACCTTCAGCATGAGAAGCAACACCGTTAGCTGTACAATTTTGTCCTTCAGCGTGAGAATCATCACCTACGGCGCTAGAGCCATTGCCTTCAGCATGAGAATTGTCGCCTGAAGCAGTGGTTCCATTACCTTCTGAATGTGAAGCAGTTGCTAAAGCTTGTGTAGAGTTGCCTTCTGCATGAGACACCGAACCTCCAGCAAAAGTATTGCCACCTTCAGCATGAGAAAGATCTCCAGCTGCAACTGTACCACCGCCTTCTGCATGGGCACCTGTACCAATAGAAGTGGTTTTTAGGAATACACCGTTGATGATAGTACCTTTTCCTTCAGAGTGGGATGAATCGCCTTGAGCTCTTGTACTCTTCCCCTCAGAATGAGAGCAGTCGCCTTCAGCTTTCGTACAGCAGCCCTCAGAATGAGCGCATGTCCCAGTAGCTTTCGTGCAGCAGCCTTCTGCATGTGAGCATTCGCCTTGTGCAATTGTATTACAACCTTCTGCATCTGAGCATAGGCCTGTAGCTTGTGTATTACAATCAATGATAGCTTTTTTCTTATTTTTTAATTTTTCCATCCATTTACCTCCTTTATACTTTTTTACCATTATAATATCTTAGTCTATAGCCTTTATAATAGCGGATATGAGTTGTGTCCACTTAATATTCATTGTATTAATTAACATAAATGGTTGATATGTAAGATATATAATGGTTCTAATTGATGGCTTGTATAAAAATTTATCTAATTTATTATATGTTGTACTAAAAAGTATGTTCATGGATTAACATCTGCTGCTTTAAAAAATATACTATAATAGGCAGATATTTTGGATTGACCAATAGAAGGATGGAGGACAAGATATGAAAATAAGATTATTAGCAATTATTAGTTTATGGATTTTACTCAGCAAAGTCATTTGGGCTGCTTCTACTTCTCCCCATTTACCCACCTTTGCCTTTACCTTTTCTGATCCCGTACCCCATACAATCAACCAGCACTATCTATACGGGGAATATAAGTCCTATAATAGAGGACATACGGGGATTGATTTTCGCTGCCCGCATGGAACGGATGTAAAAGCAGCAAAAGGGGGTACAGTAATTGCATTAGCGAATGACGGAACCGGGTATGGTAAATATATTATCATAGACCATGGGAAATTGGATGGGCTTTATCATGTGTATACTCTATATGCCCACTTAAGTACATTTATTGTATCATATGGCTATGTAACAGAAGGACAAGTTATAGCTAAATCGGGGAACACAGGGAATAGTACAGGACCGCATCTGCACTTTGAAGTACGATATAAAACTAACGTTTATGGAAGTGTTTTAAATCCTGAAATGCTACTTAAAGATTCTATTGATAATGGCAACTGGGGAGCTGCTTACGGATATGTTTATGATATGCGTACCACCTATAGTATTGCTGGTGTAAGAATCCGCGGCAATGGTCTTGATAAACCAGCATCTATAGAGGATGGTAAGAACTTTGGATCAATGTACACGTATTTACCCATGACAAGCAGTGGAAGTAAAGCAAGAGATATTTATGATTTTGATATCAATTACTTGACAGGTCAATTAAATCCAACGGTTTCCACTATAACCTTAGAATATTCAAAATCAGGTTATACCAAAGAATATGAAAGCACATCTATTACAGAGGGAGAAGCTAAACAAGAAGTGATCCCTATGAATTAAAGGAGGCAATTATGAAAAAAATATTTATTTTGAGTTGGATAATTATGACTCTATTTTCAAGCTTTATGACTTCATTTGCACAGCAAGGACTGCACAGCAAATATGTCAGGATACAAGAAGAATTAGCTATTAAATCTTATTATAAGATAGAAGTGCAGCAAGATCTGGCGATGGAATATAATATAATCTATGTTGAAAACAAGGAAGAGAAACTAATTTTGACCACTCATTTAATTAACGATGCCAGAAGCCAACCTGTGATTGAACTCAATAAGGATGAAGTGTTATTAGCTTACCATAGCATTTATAACCATCGATTGAATACACTTGACAAGCTCCCTATACTTGTTGATATATTCTATGCTGATGTCAATGCATCCAAAGAGCTATTAGCCTATGTCGGAAAGAATAATCAAGGAAAATTTGAAATAGGCTTTTATGAGTTCTCTACAGGAGAATACAATACTATTTTAATAATAGAGCCCTCAGATTGGGGAGATGTTTTGAATGCAGAGATGTATGTAGACTGGGGACAAGAGAATATTTTGTACTTTGACGCACCAAATAAAGGAAAGCCATGCATTATGATGTATAATACCCAAAAGCAGACCATGGCAAAGGTTAAAGAAAATGCCAGAATACCAATAGCATCTAATAACGGTGAATGGTTAGCTTATATTTCAACGGATGCCTACAGCGGTTATGGCAGCATACCAAGAAAAACAATGATTGAACAGATAAAAACAAATGAAATAGCTTATCAAACGGAAGGTGAGAAAATAGTACTTATAGATGATGATAATAGCATAGGGTTATTAGGGGAAGGGATCTTTGAGATTCTAGATAATCAAACAATGAAGATAGAAAAAACAATCCCTATTCATAAAAATGTTATATGCCCATCGTTTGAAAATTGTAAGTTGTGTTATGTGAAAACAAAGCTTAAGAATTATCATATCATAGAGTCTAATACTTATAGTACTGAATGAAAAAACTCCATCAAAAGTATGAGTATGTTTTTGGTTATTAGTTATTATATATCAATGTTAAGACTATATAATATTGTAGAAGAATGAGTCATTAAGTTGATGGATTAGAATTATCATAAGATAATAATTATTTACAAATAAAAATTGCTATGTTAAGATACTAGTGTATTAGACATTAAAAAGTTAAAAAAATTAAAAACGTGTAGATGCATCGTAGATAGTAATCATAAGAATACTTCTATCGTTGGAGATATAATTTATATTTGCATAATACAAGGAAATGTGGAACATAATAGTTAGGGTTAAGGAGTGGTAAAAATGGAAAGATTAGTAGGAAAAGCAGCACCTCATTTTGATATGAAAACAGCACTAGGTGATGGCTCGGATTTTGGTCGGGTTGAACTAAAGGATTACAAAGGAAAATGGTTAATCTTTTTCTTTTATCCACTTGATTTTACATTTGTTTGCCCTACAGAGATTACAGGTTATAGCAAATCTTATCAAGTATTTCAAGAACTTAATGCCGAAATACTAGCAGCCAGTACGGATAGCATCTATTCCCATCAAGCATGGATCAATAGTACCCTTGGAAAAATAAATTTTCCTATAGCATCTGATATGACGAAGCAGACTGCCTCAGACTATGGCATACTTATTGAAGAAGACGGTATAGCCCTAAGAGGATTATTTATTATTGATCCAGAAGGTATTATCAGATATTCTGTCATTCATGATTTGAATGTTGGACGCAGCGTTGATGAAACATTAAGAGTTTTACAAGCCTTGCAAAATGGTGGTTTATGCCCCATAGATTGGAAAAAGGGCGAAGAAGTATTATAACATAACTACTATATGATAAATAGAGCAAATACCTCCCAAAAAAAGAGCTAGATTATCTACTTCATTAAGATAATGTATAGCTTTTTTGTTTTGCGCGTCCGTACTTGTTACAAAGAGACATTGATTAGTAAATAATTCACTTATCAGTTGACACCAAACATTAGTTCTGAATATAATATAACTGCAGATATAATAGCAATTATGGATGAATAATGTAGCTAGGGTTAATCACCTACACTGTCAAGCGTACATGGAACTAAGATTTTTTATAACCATTATTAAATGAAAAAGGCTTGAAGCACAAGGCTTATGAAAAGCACTGTGTTATTGTTATTAGCCCCATTATATGCTAAAATAAACTAAAGGTTCTATAAATATAAGGTGATGAAATGTCTATTGAGACAATTGAAGGCACAATAGAAGAAATAATATATAAAAACGAAGAAAACGGCTACACGGTTTGTGTTTTAAATAATTCTAAATACAAGGTTACCTGTGTTGGGGTTATGCAGAACATAGGCATTGGAGAGTTTATACAAGCCAATGGGCAATATGTTTCTCATCATGTCTATGGGGAACAATTTAATATTGAAAGCTATCATGCATCTATTCCCACCAATGCTCAAGCCATAGAGAAGTACTTATCCTCTGGAGCCATTAAAGGAATTGGACCATCACTGGCAAAAAAAATTGTAAAAAGATTTAAGGAAGACACCATCAGCGTTATTGAAGAACAGCCAGAATTATTGATTGACATTAAAGGCAACAGCGAACGAAAAGCTCAGGAAATTGCAAGTACATTTATTGAACAAAAAGCTATGAGAAATACAACGCTATTTCTACAAGACTATGGTATTACCCTGACCTATGCAATTAAAATCTATAATCAGTACAAGGAAAGAAGTATAGCAATCGTACAGAATAATCCATATCGTCTTGCTGAAGATATCTATGGTATTGGATTTAAGATGGCAGACACCATAGCAGAAAAAATAGGAATAGACAAAATATCCATGCATCGTATTAAGGCAGGCATAAAATATATTTTAGGACAAGCATCACAAGATGGACATACGTGTCTTCCAAGATATATGCTGTATCAGCGAAGTATTCAGCTGCTTGAAGCGCCAGAGGAGCTTATCGAAAATGCTCTACTTGAGCTTCAGATGGATAAGCAGGTATTCACCCAGCAAATAGATGAAATTGATTTTGTCTATTTAATAACTTATTATTATATGGAACTCTCTGTAGCAAGGAAGCTCTATGATTTATCAGATACGAATCAAGAACAGCCCCCTTCTATTGATAAAGATATTCAGCGGATAGAAAAGGAAAGAAACATGCAACTTGACATCAAGCAAAAAACCGCTGTTAAACAAGCTGTATGGCAAGGAGTAACAATTATTACTGGGGGACCCGGAACAGGCAAGACAACTACTATTAATACAATAATAGAGTTACTAGAAGAACAAAATATGGAAGTTTTACTCGCCGCACCTACAGGTAGAGCAGCTAAGAGAATGACGGAAGCAACAGGAAAAGATGCACAGACTATCCATAGACTACTCGAAATTTCATATTTAAAAGAAAATCAAGCGCATCAAAGCTTTGAAAAAAATGAAGACAATCCATTAGAGTGTGATGCAGTCATTGTGGATGAGGTTTCGATGGTAGACATAACTCTTATGAACAGCCTTCTAAAAGCTATTGTACCCGGAACGAAAGTCATATTTGTTGGAGATAAAGACCAGCTGCCGTCCGTAGGACCGGGGAATGTATTAAAGGATATGATAGGATGTGGTAAAATTCCAACGGTTAAGCTGGAGAAGATTTTTAGGCAGGCTAAAGAAAGCTTAATTATCACCAATGCACATAAAATTAATATTGGAAAGCCTATTGAATTATGCAATAAGAGTACGGATTTCTTCTATATAAGAAAAGCAGATGCCAAGACTATCATACAAGAACTCATTACACTCACTAAGACAAGACTCCCCAAATTTGCTAAATGTTCTTCTGTTGAAGGTATACAGGTATTATCTCCCATGCGAAAAGGTATGCTGGGAGTAGATAATATGAACCAAGAGCTTCAACAGGCACTTAATCCACCTCATAAGGATAAAAACGAAAAGGAGTATAGGCATACTGTCTTTCGTGAGGGAGACAAGGTCATGCAGATTAAGAACAATTATAATATCCCGTGGGAAATCAAGAATAAATATAACTATACCAAAGATGAAGGGCTTGGAGTTTTTAATGGAGATGTTGGTATCATCAAGAGTATTAACCTTTATACTGAAAAGGTTGAGGTAAAATATGAAGTTCAAAAGCTAGTCACTTATGACTTTACAAATTTAGATGAACTAGAACTAGCCTATGCAGTTACCATTCATAAATCACAAGGTAGTGAATACCCAGTTGTTATCATACCTCTTTTAACAGGACCCAGTATGTTAATGAACCGAAATCTGCTCTACACAGCGGTAACAAGAGCAAAAAAATATGTTGTCATCGTAGGATTAGAGTCAACCATCATGCAGATGATTCAAAATGACAAGGAAATATCAAGGTACTCAACCCTAGACTATAGATTAGAAGAGATTTATGGAATTATGGAACTAGCTCAAGTTTAACAAGTTGATAGGTAATGAAAGTTTTAAGCTAAGTATGGGTTTTAGGAACTGAGCATTTAAGCGATTATAGCAAGACTATAGAAATATAAGCATAGTATTTCTATAAAATAATATAAGAAAAGAGTTGGATAAAATTGAAGGTATTTGAGGGGATGCTGAATATTTTATATCCTAATCGATGTCCGATATGTCAGAAACTCCTGCCTATTGGTACAGAACCAGACATTTGTGAGGAATGTAAGGATAATCTACATGTTATTGGTGAACCAAAATGTTTAAAATGTGGCAAACCCATTGATTCTAAAGAAATAGGGTATTGTTTGGATTGTTTAAGACAAAAGCATGTCTATGAAAAGGGGTGGTGTTTATGGCTATATGATGCATGTGTTAAAAGCTCTATATCAAGGTATAAATACCATAATCAACCATGCTATGCACCTCTCTACGCAAAAGAACTTTTGGTTTATTATAAGGACGAGATCCTTAAGCATTCTATTAATAGGATTATACCTGTGCCATTACATTCTAAAAAGCTGAAACAAAGAGGATTTAATCAGGCGGCTCTTATAGCTGAAATCATTTCAAAGGAAATGGATATACCCTATGATCCAACTCTATTAAGACGTATACATGATACCAAACCTCAAAAAGCTTTAACACATAAAGATAGATATAGAAATGTAATCTCTGCCTTTGAACTGGTTGAAGACGCATCTATACATAACCTAAATATCTTAATCGTTGATGATATCTATACAACTGGAAGCACGATTAACAGCTGTGCAAAAGTGCTTTTACGAGGTGGTGCAAACAAAATTTTTTTTATAGCATTAGCAACGGGAAAAGGGTTAAGTATTTAAAACCAATGATTAGCAAAATATTTGGAGGTGTTTGAATGAATATAAGAAACTGTAAAAGATGTGGGCGTATTTTTAATTATGTAACAGGGCCACAGTATTGTCCGTCCTGTAGAAAAATTATTGAAGAGCAGTTTCAGACCGTCAAAAGTTTTATATACGATAATCATCATGCATCTATCATTGAGATTTCAGAAACCTGTGAGGTTCCTATAAAACAGATTCATGAATGGGTTCGCGAGGAAAGGCTGGTATTCCCAGAAGATTCAGCTATTGGTATTGAGTGCGAACGATGTGGCAAAACCATAAAAACAGGTAGATTTTGTGAAGATTGTAAAAATGATCTGCAGCATGGTTTTGTTGATAAAAAAGAAGCAAAACCAATTAAAAAGAGTAGAAGAGATGAAACCAAAGCTAGAATGAGATTCTTTAATCAAAATAAAGGGTAAAGAAGTACTATAAATGCAGCTGTATTTGCTGCATTTTTTTTGACTGCTATTGGATAAAAATAATTCTAAAAGGGTAAACAATAGAAAGTAAAGTGACGATACAATTAATAACAAAGCCAAAATATATAGCATCATGATAAGCTGTGTTTGGTAATAACCTTTCCTGAGATAGAACAGGTAAGGCGAAAGGAATGGATAGTATGAGAATTAATCATATGAACAAGGTGAATTCGATTTATAAAGTCGGTGCACCAAAAAAAACAGGCAAGGTAAAAACACCCCATACTGGTAAAGATAATTTTGCTATTTCAGATTTAGCAAAAGATTATCAAACAGCAAAAAAAGCTGTGGGAAAGGCATTGGATATAAGAGAAGACAAAGTTGATGACATTAAACAACGATTAAAGAGTGGGACTTATCATGTGGATGCAAAAGAAGTAGCAGATAAAATTGTAGACCGACATTTTGAAGCGTCAATATAGGTTAAGAGGGATACTATGGCAGGTTTAATGGATGAATTAATCAATGAGTTAGATGAAGAACGTAAGATTTACACAATATTATTGGACATAGCAGATCAGAAAACGCAGATAATTATTAATGGTGATGTGCCCAGCCTTCAGCAACTAACACAAAATGAACAAGAGTTGGCTGGGCGTCTTTATCGTCTGAATCAAAAAAGACAAGAACTCATTAAAGATATTGCCTTAGTCACCAACATAGATGAAAAGGATTTAACGGTAACTAAGCTAACAGGGCTTCTAAGTAAAGAGAAAAGTATCCATTCTAAACTAACAGACATAACTCTGCAAATGCAGTCTATCGTGAATAAATTTAAGAAAAAAAACGAGCAGAATAAGCAGCTCATACAACAGTCTCTTGACTATATAGATTTTACATTTAATGCTTTACAGAGTACGTATAGTATGCCGGATACAAATCATTATGAGCATGAAGGTACGGTTACTCAAGGTGTTCAGAAAAAAAGTTTTTTTGATGCCAAGCAATAAAGGATGATGAAAGAGGTGAAGACATGTCCTCACTATCAAGTATTTCAAAAATAGCATCTGCGTTAGCTGCCAATCAAACGGCACTTCAAGTAACGGCTCATAATGTTGCGAATGTCAATACGCCAGGGTACGTAAGACAACAGGTGTTATTTGAAGATAGTGGATACAGTACAATTGGTTCCACTGCTCGTTCCATATTACAACTAGGATTAGGAACGGACGTACAATGTGTCAGACAAGTAAGAGATATTTTTTTAGACAAGGCGTATAGGCATGAAATGGGAGGGCTTGGTTTTTATTCAGCAAGCTACAGTGCAATAGAAGAAATAGAAGCAATACTGGGGGAACTAGAAGGAGAAAGTTTTTCAGGTATTCTAGGTAACTTTTGGGAATCTATTGATGAGTTGTCTACCCATCCAGAAGGAGATGAAACAAGAGGAATTTTTATTGAGGATGCCTTAGCCTTTGTTAATCGCTCTAATTTGGTTATGGATCAGTTGAAGAATTATCAGACTACTTTGAATCAAAAAGTCATTAACTTAGTGGATGAGATTAATTATATTGGAGAGAAGATTAATGATTTAAACGATGAAATTCAGAGATATGAAATAAATGGAGATCAAGCTAATGATTACAGAGATCAGAGAAATGCGCTATTAGATAGGTTATCTTCCATTGTAGATATTAGTTACAAATATGATGAACTAGGTTGTGCTAGAGTTAAAATAGAAGGCAGAGACTTCATCTACGACGGAGAAGTTTTTGAAATAGGATTAAAAGAAGCAGAGCCTAAGAGTCTATTAGTTAAGCCCTATTGGTTATCAACAGGGGATGATGTTTTTGATTTGAATGAAACTATCAGCCGCTCCAAGAAAAATGATAGAGGCGAATTAAAAAGTCTGCTTATAGCCAGAGGAACAAGGCAGGCCAACTATACAGATACTAATAATCAAGCTCATTATGAGAATAGTATAAAGCCTTATGCTATTATGAATGCGCAGGCTCAATTTGATGTACTGGTACATGGTATTGTGACTATGATTAATGATATTCTTGCACCAAATATTGGTTTAGCAAAGGATCCAAATGCGCCCTATGGATTAGATGGGATTCAGCATTACGAAGAACTATTTGTTAGAAAACACATGGATCGCTACGATGCTACGGGTAAGTATAACCAAGAAACTACAACTGATTATAATTCGCTTTATACAGCAGGAAATTTAGCTATCAATCCAGCGTTGTTAGAAAATTATAACAAATTGGGATTGAGTATGAATACGGTTGATGTAGCAGATGATCAAGTGGTTAAAAAAATATTAGATGCATGGAAGAATCCATTTGCATCTCTGGAACCAGGAACATCCACCATGCTTAATTATGGAGAGTATTATAATAGCTTTGTAGCATCAACTGGGAATTCAGGTAACATGTCATATACTGAAATGGATAATCAAAGACTGATGGTCAATCAGATAGATACGGAACGGAGCAAATTGTCGGGGGTATCATCAGATGAAGAGATGGGGAACATGATGAAATATCAGCATGCATACAACGGTGCTTCAAGAGTAATCACTGTTTTGGACGAAATGATAGAACAAATCGTAACCTCATTAGGTATTGTAGGAAGATAAAGGTTAAGAGGAGGAGAATAAAACATGCGATCAGCATTTTATGGTATTCATGTTGCTACACAAGGTCTATATACTGCTAGAACAGCATTAGATGTTACCAACCACAATATCTCCAATGCAGAAACTCCTGGGTATAGTAGACAATACGCCGTACAGCAGGCCTGTAGAGCCTATCCTAATGGTGGTAAAGGCATGATGGGTTCTGGGTCGGAGATTCTTAATATAGAAAGATACAGAGATTCATATTTAGATAACAAATATTGGAGCTTTATGCAAGATTTAGGCCAATTCCAAACCAAGTTTACACAGCTAGAACAACTTGAGATTGTATTTAATGAGCCGACAGAAACAGGATTAGTGACACAATTTGATTATTTTATGGCAGCTATGGACGATCTTTCTACTGATTTTGAAAATAAGAAAGGTGGTTTCATTGAAAAAACCAATGATTTTACACAACGTTTTAATGATGTAGCCAAGCAGTTAAGGATGTATCAAAGGGATGCTAATTTTGGCATTAAAAATAAAGTGGATGAGATTAATCTAGTTGCCAAGCAGTTAGCATCAGTTAATGATCAGATAGCGAATTTAGAGCTTAATGGAAGTCATGCTAATGACTTAAGAGATCAAAGAGTTAAGCTGATAGACCAATTATCTAAGATTGTGAATACAAGAGTGGATGAAGTAGAAGATATGTATGGTAAAAAGGATACAATTGTGTATATAAATGGACATATACTTGTGGATGGTAATCATGCTAGTTTTTTAGAAGTAAGAACTAGAGATTACCTTCATAACCCTGAGGATGAACTCGACTTATATGATGTTTATTGGGAAAGTGGGAAAGTGTTTGATATAACCGATCCAAAGCTGACAGGTGAACTGAAAGGCTACGTAGATATTAGAGATGGAAATAATGGCCAGAATTTTATAAGTGATGCAGTGAGTATAACAGTAGCAACTAAGCAACTAAGAGTTAATAATTATAATAGAACAGATATACCCAATGCAGGCTTTGTAGAGATAAATAATCAACTCTTTGAATATACAAGCTATACATATGATCCCCTTAATAAATGGATTGATTTTGACTTGGTTGGACCCTTACCCACCCAACTCGGTTCTGTCACAATTGGTGATACAATGGAATTTAAAGGCATCCCTTACTATATGAATAGATTGAATGAGTTTGTAAGGACGCTTTCTATCAAGTTAAATGCCGTACATAAAACAGGTAACAATAATACAGCTGGAGAACTGTTTTCTTATAAGGGATACATAGGAGCTGGATTAGATGAACTACAAGAGCAAACCTATGATGTCATAACAGCAGATAATTTCATGATTGACCAGAGAATTCTAGACGATCCAAATCAACTAGCCGCATCAACGAATCCTGACCTTGGACCAAGTCTAAATGATATAATTTTAGGTATGCTGGATATTAAGCATAATAATCATATGTTTGATAAAGGAACACCAGGGAATTATCTACAAGCACTGATTGGAGAATTAGGAATAGATTCTAAACAGGCAGAATCTTTTAAGGATGGACAAACCAATCTATCTACCTTGGCAGACAATCAGAGGTTGGCATATTCAGGTGTTGATTTGAATGAGGAGACTATGAATATATTACGTTTTCAGCATGCGTATAGTCTCGCTGCTAAGATGATAAGCGTTATGGATGAGATCTATGATGTAACGATCAATAGAATGGGTGTTTAAATCTTTAGAAGGTATTATTATAATAAGTCATAAACTAATATGAAAGAGTTCAATTTAGATAGGATTTGAATAACTATGTGAGGTGGATGATTTGAGAATTACCAATGCAATGATGATAAATAAGATTATGAATAGTCTTAGAAAAAATAAAGAGGTTCTTGGACAGTTACAGGAACAGCTTGGTACTGGGAAAAAGATTCAGAAACCTTCTGATAATCCAATTATTGCTGTACGTGCTCTAAAGTTAAGATCCAGTGTAAGAGAAGTTGAACAGTATCAAACCAATATCAAGGATGCGCAGTCATGGATGGGAGTTACTGAGCAGGCATTTAAAAATATGAGTGAAATACTAAAAAGTGCAAGAGATTTGTTGGTTCAAAATGCGAATGAAACGTTAACAACTGAAGATAGAGAAATTATTATTAATGGATTAAAAGAATACAAACAGTTAATAGTAAGTGAAGGAAATGTCAGTTATGCTGGAAGATATGTTTTTACAGGTTATAAGACGGATAAGTCCTTAGTTTATACCAAAGATAATGCCGAGAAATATAGAATTACAGAAAGCTTTACTGCTGATGATATTGAAACAATAGAGCATGTGACCAATGGTACGCCAGCGGAGATGATATCTGTACATAGGATTGAGTTAGCATATGATGCTCTTCATCATACCGTGCAACCAGATATAATAGGTAAAACTATAGGGAATCTATTTCCTGTGAATTCAATAATTTCAACAGATGCAAATGCTTATCAGCCTCCAGCAGGACAAGCTAATTATCTAGAAGACACAGGAGAAATCATATTAGGCTCATCAGTAGTTGCTGATTTTCCTAATGTTTTAAATTTTACCTATGAAAAACATGGGTTCAAGAAGTATGATATGAATCCTCAGCATTATTTTGATTGTGAGGATTTGAACACTGGAGTGATCTATAGTATTTCTAATGATAAAATTGAATATCAAACCAGCTATAATCAAAATATGACTATTAATACCTTGGGTAAAGATGTTATCACATCGGAGCTACTTAGAGACTTCGATGCCTTGATTCATAATATTCAAGGAATAGAAGAAACTGATTCACCAAAGAAAACATTACAGGAAGATGTTTTGTCTAATATTATTAATGATTCTATAGAGAAGTTTGATAAACACATTGACGTTATGCTCAAACATTATACAAATATAGGAACCAGTATGAAACGTCTTGAATTAACCTATAACCGATTAGATGATGATAGACTTAATTATAAAGATTTAATGTCAGAGAATGAAAATGTAGATGTATCTGAAGTTATCATTCAAATACAGAGTCAGGAAATGGTGTATCAAGCTGCTTTAATGGCATCAGGTCGAATTATTCAACCGACATTATTGGAGTTCTTAAGATAATCTACAACTATCTTAAAATATAGATCACTATGGTTTTAGAAAGGATGTAGAGCTATGTTAATAGAATCTAAGCATTTTGGGAACATTACAATTGATGAAGATAAAATACTAACTTTTAAAGAAGGCTTAATTGGATTACCAGACAAAAAGAAGTTCGCCTTAATATACGAAAGTGAAGAAGAACAACCTCTATTCAGTTGGCTTCAATCCTTAGATGATAAGAGCTTTGCACTACCTGTAATCAATCCTTTTATGGTATTTCCAGAATACAACCCTGTGGTAGATGATGCATTGCTAGAAAAGCTAGGGGAACTTTATGAAGAAGATTTGCTTGTCTTTACAGTTGTTGTTGTTCCAGAAGATATGAAGAAAATGACGGTTAACCTTAAAGGGCCTATTATTGTCAATGCAAAAACTAAAAAAAGCATGCAGATCATGGTTCAAAACGAAGACTATACGGTAAGACACAGCTTATATGAACGTATACAAAAATTTCAGCAGTTAAAGGTGGGTGAGTAGAATGCTGGCATTAACACGAAAAAAAGGACAAAGCATTGTGATTAATGATTATATTGAAGTGACTATAATAGACATCAACAAAGATAATGTAAAACTAGCCGTCAAAGCCCCCAAAAAAATCCCAATTTACCGTAAGGAGCTTTATTTAGAAATCCAAAAATCCAACCAAGAAGCAGCCAATACGAATAAAAATATTATCAGCCAGCTAAAAAACCTTACACCTCCTAAATCAGGCAATGTATGAAATTATGTGTTTATAATATAATATTAGACTATATCTATTCGACCAATAGATATAGTCTTTATTAATATTACTACAGGTACAATACCTTAATAGTCGTTCATAACAAAAAGCTATGAACTTAGCTAAGCTTTTTCATCAACAAACAATCCAGCCAATTCCCACATCTTAGCAATCATATCTTGTATCTTTTCGGGTGGGAATTCTCTTAATACTTCTTGTGTATCGGTGTCTACAATTTTAAAGATGATTGCTTTGGTTACATCATGAACAGAGCGCTCTATAGCTCTATTCATTGGCTTGAGTGCTTCGTTTGCTTTCTCAATGCCTTTATCAATCAGACTGTCACTCATGGATAAACTGTTTGAAGGAATAGTTTGTTTATCCTCTACTTTGCTAATCTGTGCTGTGGAAATATCAGCTTGAGGTAATGCGTTTTTTGATGGTTGTGCATTTACATTAACATTAGAAATGCCCTCTACATTCATCTAATAGCCTCCTTGCTTATTACGATTAATTCTATATACTATTTCGGTTGGTTAAGTTATTTTAATTAGAGTAACATAACTAAAATTTATAAAATAATTATTATAAAGATCTAAAGTTTCATTGGATTAGGGTCGAAATATAAAATGTGAAGAAGTTACTGTATATAGCCGGCTTTACAGTGAACTAAAATTTCGGGCATGGATGCCCAATATTATTCAAGGAGGAATTAATTATGAGGATTAATAACAACTTAATGGCAATGAACACTTATCGCCAGCTGGGTATTGGTAATAATAATACCTCAAGGTCAATGGAAAAATTATCATCAGGTCTTAGAATTAATAGAGCGGGTGATGATGCAGCTGGTATGGCTATTTCTGAGAAAATGAGAGGTCAGATTAGGGGATTATCTCAGGCTTCTAGAAATGCCCAAGATGGCATATCTTTAGTTCAATCTGCTGAAGGTGCTTTGCAGGAAACGCAATCAATACTTCAAAGAATGAGAGAATTAGCAGTTCAATCTTCAAACGATACTAATGTTGATGCTGACAGGGCTGCTATCCAGAATGAGATTTCTCAGTTGATAGAAGAAGTAGATAGGATAGCTGATACTACAGAATTCAACAAGCAAAAATTGCTAGATGGTTCATTAGGAGCAAACATTATTCCAGGTGTCAATAATGCAAATGTTTCAACAACAGCATTTGGTCAGAAAGCAGCAGCTACCTTTGAGTCTAATGATGCTATAAAATCTACTGGTAATACTAATGATGATGATATAGAGGCTTACAATGGTTCTTCTGCAACAATCTATATTGACGGAGTTAAGATTGATTTTGCTGCAGCCGCGGCTGATTACATACCACATGGAGATGGTGGAGGTAATGTTGATGGAGTAGCTTTAGCTGCTCAATTGCAAACAGATATCAATGCTGCTATTACTACTTATAATAGTGAGAATGGGACATCTTTATCATCTGTAGTAGTGGAAGAAGCTAATGCTGACCAATTGACTATAACCACAGGAAGCGTTGGTTCTACATCAAGTATTCATATTGATAATGGAGCAGACGATAGGGCTAATTTATGGGGTATGTTAGGATTTACTGCAAGTACTACACATGAAGATCTGGGAGAAAACGGTGTGTTTTCTGCTGTTGGTGTAGCTATGTGGGATTCAGTTACTAATACCGATAAATCAATTGTCACAGTTGATGGAGTAGCACTTGAGGTAACTTGGGATGATGTAGGTGGTCAAGCCTCTACTCAAGGTCATGATATGAGTGGTGCTAGCTATGCTGATAAACTTAAGAAAGATATTAATGATGCTATTGCGGCTTACAATGCCACTGTTCCTGCAGAAGATGAGTTGAATGATGTATCAGTTTCTGTTGTTGATGGTAAATTTGTAGTAGAAAGTGGTTCGACAGGGACTTCCAGTAGTATTGAATTTGACGATAGTGTAGTTGCAAATACATTAGGACTTAGGAATGCATCAGATGAAACTCAAGCTGGTGGAGTAGAGTTCCAAATAGGTGCTAATAGTGGTCAAAAAATGCAAGTGTCTGTAGAATCTATGGATAAAGATGGATTAGGAATTGCCGATATTGATTTATCAACTAAAACAGGAGCTGAAAATGCGATAGATACAATTGATATTGCATTAGAGAAAGTATCTTCTCAACGTTCTTCTCTAGGTGCGGTTCAAAATAGGCTGGAACACTCTATTAGGAACTTAGATACTTCTGCTGAAAACTTGACGGCAGCAGAATCGAGAATAAGAGATGTAGATATGGCCAAAGAAATGATGAACTTTACAAAAAACAACATACTACAGCAAGCAGCTCAATCAATGCTGGCACAAGCTAATCAAGCTCCTCAAGGAGTACTTCAATTATTAAGATAATGATTTAAATATTGTATAAGAGAGTCAAGGAGTCCAACTCTTTGACTCTTTTTACTTTTTTCCCTTAATAAACCTAAGATATGGAGGCAAAAAATGAGCATAAAAATTGCATTGAAAAAAGCTGACTCTTTAATAAATAGTATGACTGAAAAAGATAAAGAGGCAACAATGAATCATATTAGAGATATAGCGACTGCTATTGAAGATACAATACATAATCAAGAAATTTGGACAAAAGATAATTTAAGTAAATTTAATGGATTAATGAAATACATATTACTAACTATTGAATACAATGATATTAGTTTTGGAATTAATATAATAAGGAAAGATTTAATTCCACTGTTAAATCAACTTTTACTTGATGAAAGATTATATAGACAGTGGGATATTAAGTTAACGGATGAAACTACTAATGCGATTAAAACACAATATACACGCTACATGTATCCAAATAGATGGAGAGGAATAATTCCAGAAAGAATATTACAGAGTAGACTTGAAACAAATGTCGGCACAGCATTGGGTAATCTTAATTATGTTGAACATATGACTTTCCAAAAATTTTTGCCTACTGGCAATCTAAAAGTATTGATTGCTGGATGTGGGACAGGTGAGGATGCTATATCAATGGCTTTGAGACATACTGATACCCAATTTACATTTGTAGATATATCTTCTGCATCACTGCAACTTACGAAGTCATATGTGACAGAGTTAGGGATGGAGAATGTAGAAATCCTACAAGAAGATATCATGACTATGGATTTGAAAAAGCGGTTTGATATAATAATTAGTACAGGGGTAATTCATCATCTCTCAAATCCATCTCAAGGAGTTGCAAACCTAAAGAGGCACTTAGAAGATTGGGGAGCATTAAGTGTGATGGTATATGGAGAATATGGGAGATATGAAATTGGATTATTCCAAGAGGCAATGAAAATAATACTTGATAGCAAAATGGATTTTGAAGAAGGGAT
The DNA here is from genome assembly GCA_028277605.1 of Vallitaleaceae bacterium. GTDB lineage: Bacteria > Bacillota > Clostridia > Lachnospirales > Vallitaleaceae > JANQFZ01. Next base: position 42,032 of record JANQFZ010000044.1, read on the forward strand.
TGATATAGTAAAAACTATATTAAATGAAGTAAATAATTCCAATCGCTTAGCAAATATTGCGTGGAAGCAAGATACTTTAAAAGGGGAACAACACATTGTAGATTTATTACTAAATGTCAATGAATATAGATACAATATACAAACCTTAAATAGTATGGTTAATGATGGAGGGATGAAAATAGTAGCATTCCCTAATAGTAGTACGCTAAGTCCTGAGAATTATGTAAAAGATGTGAAATTAAAACAAAAATTCAAGAAGTTAAATAACATAGAAAGGTGTAGATTAGCAGAGTTAATAAATGGACGATTGTCCAAGCTTCAATTCTATGCCGTAAAAGAAGAGAATAATTATAAAAAACTATCTGTAGAGGACAAAGACAGTAACCAATACATTGTACATAAGAGCCCCTTTTTAATTGAACAGAGTATAACTCATAATGGAGTAGCAAATCACATGCTTAATATTAATCATGTTTCATTATATGAGAGTAATATAACTGATTATAAGCCAATAAATTGTGATAAACACATTATGCGATTTTTTAATTTATGCAATGGTATAAATTCTCTAGGGAAAATATTAAGTAAGCTAAGCAAGGAAGTTGATATTAACAAAATTAAGAAATTTATAAAAGAGGCAGAAGATAGAAGAATGGTGTTTTTTCATTTATCATAAGTATAAAACTTACTTCAATCTTACATATCTTCACCCTAGTAGAGGTTTAACTTATTGGAAATAATTGTATAGAGCAGCACTAAGATTTAGAGGGTGTTTTAGAAGATAACTAAACTAATCTATAATTTATCCGATATATTAAATAACAAGTCAATAATAAAATCTATAGTAAAGGGTGTGAATTAAATTGGCAGGTATTCAATTTACAGGTTTAGCATCAGGGCTGGATACAGAAAGTATCGTTCAAGAGTTAATGGCAGCAGAACGATTAAAGGTCGATAAGATTATCAAGAAAAAGATAAAATTAGAGTATAAAAAAGAAGTTTGGAACGATATGAATACCACACTATTCGATTTTTATAGTAATTCATTGTTTTATTTTAAATCTTCAGGTTCTTATCTTTTGAAAAATGTAAGCGGATTTAATCAGGATGAAATAGGTGTTTCTACTACGTCAAACGCTGCACAGGGAACACATACTATTAAGGTTAACGTTATGGCAGAGGGAGTTAATTATACTTCAAAAAATGTATTGGATACAGTTACAACTTCTAAGGATTTGAGCTTTGATATCAGTGATGGAACAAAAACTGAAACAATATCTTTAGCTGCAGGCAGCTCGGTTTACCACTTAGTTAGTGCTATAAATAAATCGGACTTGCGTATTACAGCAAATTATGATAGTACATATAATAAAATATTTATCAATACTACTGATACTGGTAGCTCAGCTAAAATTATAATTGATGATGCCTCATTAGATGCAGATGATAAAACGGCATTAATTGAATTAGGTCTTCACGATGGTGGGGGAGCATATGTATCAATAGATAAAGCGGGTGTTGATGCAAACTTTACCTATAATGGTGATAATTATATTTCAGAATCTAATAATTTAACGATTAATGGAATGTCTTTTGAGTTTAAACAGGTTATGGCTGCTCAATCGGTTATAAATGTAACAACAGATGTAGAAGGTATCTATAATCAAATAAAGGATTTCATCAATGATTATAACGAGTTGGTTGAAATAATCGATACAAAGATTAATGCAGAGTATAACAAGAGCTACGAGCCATTAACCCAAGAAGAAAAACAAGGTATGGATGATGAGTCTATTAAGGAGTGGGAGACTAGAATAAAAGACTCCATCTTAAGGCGCGATGATATACTCACCTCAATCAATTCTTCAATGCGAGATATATTAACAATGAGTAGAGGGGTAGATAAGAGTAAGCTTCCAAGTGAATATCCAAATTTATCTGCTATCGGTATAGTAACTGGAAGCTGGAATGAGAATGGTAAGCTACATATAGAAGGTGATATAGATGATCCTGTTTATGCTATTGAAAAAAATGAGCTAAGATTAGCGATTGAAGATAATCCGGAAAAGGTTGCACAGCTGATGACTGCTATTGGTGAGAAATTATATAGTGTTTTACATGAAAAGATGAAGTCAACCAAATTAAGCAGTGCTTTGACATTTTTTAACGATAAAATGATAGATGATCAAATAGAAGATTATGAAGATGAGATTTACGACCTAGAAGAGCGTCTGCTTATCATAGAAGAACGTTACTATAGTCAATTCACTGCAATGGAAAAAGCAATTCAGCAGATGAATAGTCAAAGCAGTTGGATAGCCGAGCAATTAGGAGGAGGCGCGTAAAATGAATAACACTAATAGCTATAAAACATACCAGAGTAATGCTGTGCTTACAGCTTCTCCTCAAGAACTAACGCTAATGTTATATAATGGTGCTGTGAAATTTTGCAATATAGCAATAAAAGCGATTGAAGAAAAACATGTCGAGGTAGCTCATATTAATATTGTTAAAGTAGAAAATATCATGGAAGAATTTAGAGTGACGCTTGATAAGAAATATCCAATATCTGAAAGTTTGATGACTATCTACGATTATATATCCAGTCGTTTAATGGAAGCTAACTTGAATAAAGATAAAGATGTACTCGAAGAGATACTTGGTTATCTTAGAGAGCTAAGAGATACATGGAAAGAAGCTATGAAACTTGCTAAAAACCCTAAGAGCAAGAGTGAATTACTAGATGGAAAAGTTATTCTAAAGAGTTTAAAATAGTTTTTATTATTTTTTTATTGTATTTAAGTGGAAAGTTGAGTTAATGACATTGTAAAGGGAGTGATACCTTGGATATAGCAGCAATTTCAACACTACTATCGCAGCAAAAAGTTGCGCAACAAGAAAGTGTATCTATTATGAAAATGGCGATGAACACAGCCGAGCGAAATAATGCTAATTTAATCAATATAATGGATTCAGCAAAATCTCTAGAAACATCTGTAAGTCCTAATTTAGGGACGAGTATTGATGTGAGAGTATAACCTTATACATAAAAGCTTTAAATAACTTTTCCATATAGTTATAATGTTCCATACTCTAAATGACTATATCTATAAAAGAAGTCATTTCACCTTTTTTTCTCTATTTAGGAGTATAGAATGTATTGTCATAAAATTGAGGGTGATACCATGGATGAAATACAAACCTACATTAACATATTAACAGAATCACTAGATAAAAAAATAGAAATACTAAAACAATTATTAGAATTAACAACTAACCAATCTCAACTGATATCAAAAGAAAAATTAGATTTAGACCAATTTGACCACATAATGGATAACAAATCCAAATGGATTGAAGAAATCAACTTACTCGATCATGGCTTCAGTTCAACTTACGATCGGGTTCGTCATGCACTAGTATCAAACAAAGCTAATTATAAAGAACCAATCAAAGGGCTGCAAGAAAAAGTTAGTATAGTATCAGAATTAACCGTTAACATACAAGTTGCAGAAGAAAGAAATAAAAATGATATACAAAGGCATCTTAAGAAAAACAAGAACAAAGTAAAGACTTTCAAAAAAAGCAGAAAAACAGCGAGTCAGTATTATAAAACAATGAACAACATGTACGGTAATGAATCCTATTTCATTGATAAGAAGAAATAATATAAAGCAAAGCTTGACGAAACCTCCGATTATGTGATATAGTGTATAAGCACAATTAGAGGGTTCTTTTTTTATGCCCAATTATTGTCGTTAATGTTTATTGTGAGTTTGACTAAGTGGAGGTGGAAGTTGTGCGCGTTAAAATCACTTTAGCTTGTACAGAGTGTAAGCAGAGAAATTACAATACAACCAAAGATAAGAGACAACATCCAGAAAGACTGGAAACAAGCAAGTATTGCAAATTCTGTAAGAAGCACACGGTGCATAAGGAAACCAAGTAGGTTTCTTAAGAATTGTAAAGGAAGTGAAAAACCATGGGTGAAAACACTGCTAAACAACCAAGTTTTTTTAAAAGCTTAAAAAAAGAATTCAAAAAAATTCTTTGGCCAGATGGTAGGACATTAATAAAACAAACTTTTACTGTTATAACAATTTCGCTTATTGTTGGAGCGATAGTAGCACTAATAGACTTCTTATATAGCACAGGATTCAGTTTGCTGCTTGGAAATTAAAGTATAAAGGATGATTAATTCAATGGCAGAAGATGCTAAATGGTATGTTGTTCATACGTATTCTGGGTATGAAAACAAAGTAAAAGCAAATATTGAAAAAATTATTGAAAACAGAAAGCTGCACGACCAGATTACAGAAGTTATTGTTCCACTGCACAAGGTATTAGAAGAAAAAAATGGGACACGCAAGGAAGTGCAGAAAAAGCTATTTCCAGGCTACGTATTAGTGAAAATGCTTATGAATGACGACACATGGTATGTTGTCAGAAATACAAGAGGTGTTACTGGATTTGTTGGTCCAGGATCAAAGCCAGTTCCTTTATCTCCTGAAGAGATAAAAGATATGGGCATTGATTTAGAAGTTGTTAGAATCAATATTGAAATTGGTGAAACAGTAAAAGTGACAGATGGGCCATTTGAAGGTTCTGTAGGTGTCGTTAAAGAAATCCATGACCATAAGCAGACGGTGATAGTAAATCTTTCCATCTTTGGTAGAGAAACACCTGTAGAACTTGACTTTACAAGCATGGAAAAAATTTAATGAACCAAGCTCGTATGGCTTATTAAGCATACGGTGGGAGGGAATTTCCCGTAGGAGACCACAATTTTAGGAGGTACGCTGAAATGGCGAAAAAAGTAACAGGATTAATTAAATTACAAATACCAGCTGGAAAGGCTACGCCAGCACCACCAGTAGGTCCTGCATTGGGACAGCATGGTGTTAATATTATGCAGTTTACAAAAGAGTTCAATGCAAAAACAGCAGATCAAGCGGGTATGATTATACCTGTAGTTATTACAGTATATCAAGATAGAAGCTTTAGCTTCATCACCAAAACACCACCTGCTGCAATTTTGCTAAAAAAAGCATGCAAAATCGATTCTGGTTCAGGAGAGCCAAACAAAACCAAAGTAGCGACCATATCCAAGGCTGAAGTTCAAAAGATAGCTGAATTAAAAATGCAAGACCTTAATGCAGGTTCTATAGAAGCTGCTATCAGCATGATATCAGGAACAGCTAGAAGTATGGGAATCGTAGTAGAAGACTAAACAACTATCTGTAATTGTAAATATTAGTTTATAATTAATTTTGCAATGTAAAGCCAATAAGGTTGACTATACGATTAGAATTGTAACATTTGACGCATGGTGTAAAATGAATGTATTGTTAAGTAATCATAATAACAAAATTATAGTAATAAGAGTATAATCATCAATTGGCAATGGTATAGAGTCAAAGGTGTATTGTACATTCTTACTGTGGGAGGGTTGACTCCCGATATGACCACAAGGAGGTTTATAAATGAAAAGAGGAAAAAGATATCAAGAAGCTGCTAAGCTTGTCGATAGAACGGTATTATATGATACTGAAGAAGCCTTTGATGTAATTATCAAAGGAGCTAAAGCGAAATTTGATGAAACGGTTGAAGCACATATTAAACTAGGGGTAGATAGCCGTCATGCCGATCAGCAAGTTCGTGGTGCTGTTGTTCTTCCACATGGAACAGGTAAGAAAGTTAGAGTTCTAGTCTTCGCTAAAGGAGATAAAGCCGAAGAAGCTGAGCAAGCAGGAGCAGATTATGTAGGAGCAGAAGAATTGCTGCCAAAGATTCAAAACGAGGGCTGGTTAGATTTTGATGTGGTTGTAGCAACGCCTAACATGATGTCCGTTGTTGGACGTCTGGGACGTGTATTAGGACCAAAAGGTCTTATGCCTAATCCTAAAGCTGGAACGGTTACCATGGATGTCGCCAAAGCAATCAATGACATTAAAGCAGGTAAGATTGAATATAGATTAGATAAAACCAATATCATTCACTGTCCAATAGGAAAAGTATCCTTTGGAATAGAAAAGCTAAAAGACAACTTCCACACTTTAATGAGCGCAATTATAAAAGCAAAACCATCTGCTGCAAAAGGGCAGTATTTACGCAGTGTTGCAGTTAGTTCTACCATGGGTCCTGGTGTTAAAGTCAACCCAGCAAAGGTTGAAGAGTAATTTACTTTTAGCTATTGGATAAACAGTCAAGGGTGAATAGTATTAGCTCCATAATCCATAGACGTCCATGTTTAGCAGGGGTTACGCTTCACTCCTGTTACGCTGTGGTGCTAATACTATTCACCCTTTCTATAAAGCATGGCTAAATTTTTCTTTCAATTAATTTAGAATCAATATATAAGTATAGTGTTGACACATGGAAAAAAGCGTGATATAATACGCTTGGTTTAAAATTAAATCATTGCCGTAGACAGCAGGTGCCGTTAAGGCGTAATGGAAACAGCCTGCCGAGGAAGCTTTGTAAAGAATTTGAACATGTACCAGTATCACTTATGATATGTGTGCACGTACTATATAAACTTTACTAATTATACCTCTTCGTCTACAAACGAAGAGGTTTTTTCAATGTAAGCAGCGGCAATAACCTATCTAAGGAGGTGTTATCATGCCAAAAATAGAGCAAAAACAAACCGTCGTTAATCAGATTAAAGAAAATTTAGATGGTGCATCATCGGTTGTATTAGTCGATTATCGTGGACTTACGGTTGAAGAAGATACCAAGCTTCGCAAAAGCCTTAGAGAAGCTAACGTGGTATACAGAGTATTTAAAAATACTATGATGCATTTTGCGTTTGAAGGTACTGAGTTTGATTCACTAAATCAACATTTAGAAGGACCTAGTGCTATAGCAATCAGCTACGAGGATCCAACGGCTGGACCAAGAGTTTTAAATCAATCAGCAAAAGACTTTGAGGCTTTAGAATTCAAAGCTGGTGTAGTAGAAGGAACCTATTATGATAATTCAGGTATTCAGGCAATTGCTTCTATACCACCAAGAGACGAATTGTTGTCCAAGTTATTAGGAAGCTTACAATCACCATTATCCAATTTTGCGCGTGTTGTTAAAGCAGTTGCGGATAAGGTAGAAGAAGGCGGATTAGAAACCGCTGCATCTTTAGCGGTTGAAAAAACCGAAGCTAATGAAAGTGAAACAACAGAAGCATAATATTATAATAAATTCGGAGGTGTACGATAATGGCAAAATTATCAACAAGTGAAATTATTGATGCTATTAAAGAATTATCAGTATTAGAATTAAATGATTTAGTAAAAGCATGTGAAGAAGAATTTGGCGTATCAGCAGCAGCAGGTGTTGTTATGGCAGCTCCTGGCGCAGCAGCAGGTGCGGCAGAAGAAAAAACAGAGTTTGATGTTGAGTTAACAGCAGCAGGCTCACAAAAAATTAAAGTTATCAAAGCGGTTAGAGAGATTACTGGCTTAGGCTTAAAAGAAGCTAAAACTTTAGTTGAAGAAGCTCCAAAAGTTGTTAAAGAAGGAGTTTCTAAAGAAGAAGCTGAAGAATTAAAAGGTAAATTAGAAGACGTTGGTGCTTCTGTTACTTTGAAGTAACATCAAATATATTCTTTAATAGTCATACTATAATGTAACATTAGTTATGAATGTTCCGTTTAGAAATTGATATTTAGGATAAAATACAATTAGATATAATAATTATGAATTTAGGTTGACTCATTGTTTAAAAAGGTTACAATAAGTAGACAGTTTAACAACCTAAACTTTAATGATTAGTATTATAAGAGCTTTTAAGACTTCTATAAGATGTTTAAAAAGCTCTTTTAATATGTCCTTAATACTCTTTATCACTTATTCACCTCCTCTACTTATATAACTTCTCGGAGTATTAACTAAGAGTAGAAACTGAAAAATGACTGTGGATAATAGTATTAATAGAGAAAAATAAGCATAATAAATTGACATAACGTTCGCTATGCTTTAAAATGGGGATTTGTGTTTGTACTAAGCATCGTTCTTAGTAAATAGTTTCTGAAATGTCTCAGATGAAGGCATTTCTCATGCATCAAAATGCTGTAACATCATGATTGCATAGAGGCGGCAATACCACATCTTAGAAGAGTGGTGTTTGCCGCCTTTGAATTGATAATCATTTACTGACGTTTATTAGAGCGTTCAACAGAAGTTCTTCTGTCGTATTCTTTTTTCCATGCTTTGCTATCTCTGGGAGGTAGATTAATCAATCTAGGATTATCCTTTGAACGGTTCTGCCATAAAAACAACCAACTCTACGATTGGCTTTAGGACATCTATATTTGGCACGATGTTTTGCTATTTCGTGACCATCACGATGCATAAGTAAAACCTTACTTAATTATGTATCTCTCTAGCAAAAATAATTATTAATAGCTCTATAATATTTCTCAATCTATCAAGCAAATATAATTTTAAAAAATGTGATTTATATTTTTCTCAAACTTAGGAGTAGGAGGCTACTTGTATTTAAAAAACTGATAGAATAACTCACAAAAAATAAATTAATATCAAAAATTGTAAAACAAAGTATTATTATGTAAAAATATTCTTAAAATAAATGTTGAATAACAAA
>JANQFZ010000041.1 GCA_028277605.1 Vallitaleaceae bacterium
TAGTACGAGAGGACCGGGATGGACGGACCGCTGGTGGATCTGTTGTACTACCAAGTGCATAGCAGAGTAGCCAAGTCTGGAAGGGATAAACGCTGAAGGCATCTAAGCGTGAAGCCCCCCTCAAGATAAGATATCCCATCACATAAGTGAGTAAGACCCCTTGAAGACCACAAGGTAGATAGGTCGGAGGTGTAAGCATGGTAACATGTTAAGCTGACCGATACTAATAGGTCGAGGGCTTGACCTATCATTTTCTAAGAAAATAGGATAGAGTTTAAGTGCGAAGGTACTTCGTTCAATGTGTAGTTTTGAAAGTATATACAAAACGAGCTTTTTGCAGGGTATAAGGCTTATGCATAAAGTTCTCGTGTGTTCAATAATACTCGGCGATTATTACAAACATGATCCTCGATAGCTCAATGGTAGAGCATTCGGCTGTTAACCGAAGGGTTGTAGGTTCGAGTCCTACTCGGGGAGCTAGCGACTTAGTCGCGATTATAGATATAAATAATAAACTATACTAAAAAGGCCCGTTGGTCAAGCGGTTAAGACACCGCCCTTTCACGGCGGTAACAGGGGTTCGATTCCCCTACGGGTCATTTGTCGGTGATGATATGTCGATAGAAAATTCAGTGAATGAGTAGTATATGTTCACCTGTAGCCGATGGTAGTTGGACCTGTATTTAACTGTTGACAATATATGAAACTTTGCATATAATAAATTATGCGATGGCGCCATAGCCAAGTGGTAAGGCAGAGGTCTGCAACACCTTCATCATCGGTTCAAATCCGATTGGCGCCTTATTAATGCCGCGGGGTGGAGCAGTCTGGTAGCTCGTCGGGCTCATAACCCGAAGGTCGGAGGTTCAAATCCTTCCCCCGCAATTCTAAAAAATGTCTCAGAATTTCTGAGACATTTTTTTGCGTTTAGTAATATCAAATATTATAATTAATTGATATAAAATGGGAACTTTATTTGAAATCCTATCGTCTAATCTTACTGAGAGGCAGGGATAGGTATGAGTGAATGCAAATGGATTATGCTTTTTTTATGCCTAGTTTTAATAGCAGGCTGTGCATATGGTGATACAAATGCGAAAAATGAAGGCGATACACTACAATCATATACCCAAATGGATAAAAAGAGTAGAATGAACATGAATTCACAAGAGATTGACCATAGCTTATGTAAGATTTTATCAAACTATATCAAGCTATTTAATTCTATGACAACTAATAAAATAGATTATGAACACCCTTTTGAGCATTGGAAACCAAATGTTATCAAAGCAATTTGTGTGACTTCAAAATTAAAAAAAACACCCGAATATAAAAGTATTCCTAGTAGGAGTGAGATTGATAATTTTATTAAGCTTGCAAAATCTTTAAGGTGGCATAAAGCGAATATGTCATTATGTCAAGACGAATGGTTCTTATACATTACTACGGATGGTGAAAAACACTCCATATTACTAGCTAATGGTAGAGTACAAATAGATGGTATTTGGTATAACCTTTCAAATGAAACCCAAAAAATATTATTGGGCTATTTCAACAGCATATAACAACTATTTTAATAACCCAAGCTAAGATATCATTTATTATTAAAGATTAAGATAATAAAATCTGCACATAAGCAATTTGTGTGCAGATTTTTAATGCTTTTTTCATCCTGCCCTTGCTATCAAAGATAAAAAAAATTATAATGGAAATAGCTTAATAACAGAGAGCAAAGAGGTGATACCATGGATATCAAAGTAGGAGATATTGTAACTCTAAAAAAGCCTCATCCATGTGGTAGTTATGATTGGGAAGTTCTTAGAACAGGTATTGACTTCAGATTAAGATGTTTAGGATGTAATCATCTTATTATGATTCCAAGAACAAAATTGGAAAAAAGAATAAAAAAAGTTACAAGAAAATCAGATTATCAGAATAATAATTAATTTAGTAGCTAATAGCAGCTAAGATAAGTATTGAATGCTTCCTGACTTTTAGGAAACAAGATGGTAAAATCTTGCTATAATAAACAGTGAGGGATTAGTAGTTAGATTGTGATTCTACGTGGAAATTTTAGCATTGGGAAAACTAAAATTAAAAATAGCTTGAACTCTTGAATTAAATATGCTATTATATTTAATTGTAATATTATCCTTGCTCTTAGTTTATTACTAAGGGCCTTAGTCCAAAAGGAGGTGCAAAAGAATGAACAAATACGAACTTGCATTGGTTATTAATGGAAGAGTAGATGAAGAGACTAAACTATCAACATTAGAAAAAGTTAAGGAGTATGTAGATAGATTTGGTGGAACAATCTCAAAAGTTGATGAATGGGGTAAAAGAAAGTTAGCCTATGAAATCAACAAAATTAGAGAAGGCTTCTATTACTTTATTCATTTTGAATCAAACGCAGATACTCCAAGTGAAATTGAAAAAAGAATTCGTATTATGGAGTCTATATTAAGATTCTTAATTATTAGACAAGAAGACTGATCATATAAGGGGGATAAATATGAATAAAGTCATATTAATGGGGAGATTAACAAAAGATCCAGAAGTAAGATATTCACAGGGTGCACAACCATTAGCAATAACAAGATATACACTTGCTGTGAATCGATCCTTTAAGCGAGAAGGAGAAGCAGATGCTGATTTTATACCAATTGTTGCCTTTGGTAAAAGAGGAGAGTTTGCCGAGAAATATTTTAAAAAAGGTCAACAGGTAAGTATTGTTGGACGTTTACAGATAAGGTCCTACAATGATAATGAAGGGAATAGACGTTGGTCAACGGATGTTATTGTCGATGAACAATATTTTGCAGAAAGCAAATCATCCTTCGAAAATAGAATGGCTCATCAGCCTGCACCTATTACACCAGCTCCTTCAATGCCATCAGCAGATGCAGCAGATGGTTTTGTACCAATTGATGAAAGCTTTGATGATGACTTACCATTTTAAACTAATAAATTATAGTATTTATATAAAATAGGCAGTAAATAAAGCCATACACCAAAAACACTAGTTTTTTGTAAAAGGAGGTTGTGAGATGGCTTACCAAAAAGGTAGAGGACGTAGAAGAAGAAAACGTGTATGTATCTTTTGTTCTGATAAAACAAAAGTAATTGATTATAAAGATATCAATAAATTAAAAAGATATGTATCTGAAAGAGGAAAAATCCTTCCTAGAAGGATTACTGGAAATTGTGCTAAACATCAAAGAGCAGTAACAATAGCAATAAAAAGAGCAAGACATATTGCATTAATGCCTTACACAGTTGAATAATAGTAAATGATAAGGTTCTGAGCTAGCTCAGAACCTTTGTTATAGTATAACCCTTAATTATCTATCCTGTAAAAAACTTTCCATATTGTTGATAAAATGTTATAATTATGTCCATGGAATAAAAAAAGGGGACGGTACCATGGCAATATATCAAGGGAATATGGAAATAACAAAAACAATTAAAATTATTGAACAGCTAAAAAGCCAATTGCTTTCCAATGTTTCAATGTTATTTTCTAATATGACCAATGGTGATAATAATAAAGAGAATATAGATATACTGGCAGATATGATTATACTATCCTATTTGTTAACCAATAAATTAGGTATTTCTAGTCAAGCACTAGATATAAAGGTTCTAAATAAGTTGAAAATTGCATTAATCGAGAATGATTCAGATTCAACTTGGAAACAAGAAATTGGAGACTTATTAAGGCATATAGATAAAACAAGAGAATTAAACTAACATTATTCCTTACAAGCATAAGATAGAATAAATCAAAGCCTTGAAACCAAAAAGGGGCATAAGAATGAAACCAAAAAGAGATCCTCTAAATAAGAAAATTGAGAATTATTTTAGATATCCTATTATATATAGTATTTTTATTATAGTCATTGTCAGTATTATTGTTATAAGAAGTCGATATGAAGCGTATGGTATCTTAATTGTAATTCTTATTGTAGGTATAGGTAATGCTTTACTAACCTATAAAGCAAAGAAAAACCTTATGATAGAAGTCGTAGACTATGCTATGAATTTTTGCACCAGCCAGAAAAATTTTTTATATCATTTCAAGTTACCTTATGTTATTTTAGATGCTGAAGGCAGAATTCAATGGTTTAATGAGCAATTTGCTCACATGAATCCTAATGTGAAATTAATGCACAAACCTATACATGCTATTATACCAAAGCTAGAGGCTGCGCTTTTCCCATCAGAGCAAGACCCAACTATACAAGATGAAGTAATTATTAACGACAGAATCTATAAGGTTATGATACAGCATCTCATACTATCAGAGTCTTTGGTACATGAATTATACACAGATAAGAATAGGCATGATGCAGGTTTTGTATATGCATTGTATTTAATGGATATTACTCATGAGGTTGAACTAGAACAAAAAAATGAAGAACAGAAACCCATTACTGGATTACTTTATATTGATAATTATGAGGAAGCTATCAACAGTATAGAAGATGTTAGAAGACCTCTGCTGGTTGCACTAATTGATCGTAATATTAATAAGTTTGCCAAAAGCATAGAGGGCATTGTAAGGAAATTTGAAAAAGACAAATATATGCTTATGTTTCAAAAAAAGTACTTAGAACAGCTGCATAAAGATAGGTTTTCCATACTAGATGACATTAGAAATATTAATATTGGTAATGAATTACCGGTTACTTTAAGTATTGGGTTAGGAGCAAATCCCTTTTCTTTTACACAATCCCTTGACCATGCTAGAGTTGCCATTGATTTAGCGCTAGGGCGTGGCGGAGATCAAGCAGTTATCAAGGAAAATGATAAATTTGCTTTTTATGGAGGTAAAACAAGAGGGATAGAAACAAGCACAAGGGTAAAGGCTAGAATCAAAGCCTATGCATTTAGAGAGTTGATTGAAGAAAGTGATAGAGTGCTGGTCATGGGACATAAGTTGCCAGATCTAGATGCACTTGGTGCGGCAATAGGTGTCTATAATTGCGCAAAGCTTTTTGATAAACCAGCTCATATTGTGCTTAAAGATGTCACAACATCTATCAGCACCTTGTATCAACGTTTTGTTGAATCTGGAGATTATAATGATGATTTATTTATAGGTCATGAGGAAGCGATTGGTTATGTTAACACGAATACTCTGTTGGTCATTGTTGATGTTAATAGAGTTTCATATGTCGAGTACCCGGAACTATTAGAATATGTCAGTAAGATCGTTGTATTTGATCATCATAGAGTAACAACAGATAAAATAGAGAATCCAGTTTTGAGCTATGTTGAACCATATGCCTCATCAGCTTGCGAAATGGTTACAGAAATACTTCGATATATATCAGATAAAGTAAAACTAAGACCTTTAGAAGCGGATGCTTTATTCTCAGGTATAACATTAGATACCAAAAATTTTGTTGTAAAGACAGGGGTTAAGACGTTTGAAGCAGCCGCTTATCTTAAAAGACATGGCGCTGATGTCATTAGGGTTAGAAAACTATTTAGAAATGATATGGCATCCTATAAGGCTAGAGCAACAGCTGTTCGAGATTCAGAGATCTATAGAGATAAGATGGCGATAACGGTATGTCCATCTGATATAGGTAACCCTATTTTAATCACTGCTCAGACAGCAGATGAACTACTGAATATATCGGGCATAAAAGCCTCTTTTGTCTTAACGAATATTGAGGGAACTATATATATAAGTGCCAGATCTTTTGATGATATTAATGTTCAGCTAATTATGGAGAAACTAGGCGGCGGTGGACATCTAAGTGTTGCGGGTGCCCAGTTAAGAGATTATACTATAGAAGATGCCATTCAAGTCATAAAAAAAAGTATAGATGAGTATATAGAGGAAGGTGAATAAAATGCAAGTAATTCTATTAGAAGACGTTAAAAAATTAGGTAAAAAAGGCGATATTATTAAAGCCAATGATGGGTATGCAAGGAACTATCTTCTTCCAAAGAAATTAGCAGTAGAAGCTACCAATACTGCAAAGAATGAGATAAAATTAAAAAAACAGGCAGAGACAAAACATCAGCAGGAAATGCTAGAACAAGCTAAAGAGACAGCTCAAACTATTAAGAAGAAGCCTGTGATGATAAAAATAAGAGCTGGAGAAGGCGGAAGGATTTTTGGTTCAGTATCTACGAAAGAGATAAGTAAGGCTGTACAGGATCAATTAAACCTTACCGTTGATAAGAAAAAAATCCAGTTAAAAGACCCCATTAAGAGCTTAGGCAATCATAATATTCCTATAAAGCTACACCCTAAGGTTACAGTAGAGTTAACGGTTAAGGTAGAGGCATTATAGATAAAAGAACACTAAAAAAACAAAAGACTTTTTCACTCTTGATTTTTAGAAAAATTCTAACTCAAAAGTAAAACTTTCAATATATAGATGGAGGAATGACCGTGGATGAAGCCGCAATTAAAAGAATACCTCCCCATAGTTTAGAGGCAGAACAGTCTGTTATTGGTTCCATGATATTAGATAGAGATGCTATAGCTATTGCTATGGAGCATTTAACGGATACAGATTTTTATCAGCCAGATTTAAAAGCTATTTATACAGCCATCATTGAACTATATAATGACAATAAACCAGTTGATTTAGTAACTTTACAGGCTAAGCTACATGATTCAGGATTACTTGAACAGGTTGGGGGCATCAACTATTTGTCTAAGCTAGCAATGGCTGTGCCTACATCTGCCCACGTTCAGCAATACGCACTTATTGCTAAAGAAAAAGCTGTGCTTAGGCGGTTGATTAAATCCAGCCAAGAAATAATTGCAGATAGCTATGATGGGAAAAACAAAGTCGAAGAAATATTAAACTTTGCTGAAGAAAAGATTTTTAATATTATTCAAGATAGAAGAACAGAAGCTTTTTCTCATGTTAAGGATTTAGTAATTCCAGCCCTTAATAAGATTGAACTGATACATAAAAATCAAGGTGAGGTCACAGGTATATCAACTGGATTTATTGATTTGGATTATAAGACCGCTGGTTTTCAGCCATCTGATCTTGTTTTGATTGCAGCAAGGCCTTCAATGGGAAAAACGGCATTTGCACTTAATGTTGCACAATATGCCGCGATTAAGGAAAATAGATCTACAGCAATTTTTAGCTTAGAGATGTCGAAAGAACAGCTGGTCAACCGTTTAATATGTTCAGAGGCAATGGTGGACGCACAGAAGGTGAGAACAGGAGATTTAGAAGATGAGGACTGGGCAAAGATTGCTTATGCATCCAGTATTCTATCTAATGCTCCAATCTATATTGATGATACACCAGGAATCACAGTTGCAGAAATGAAGGCAAAGTGTAGAAAGCTTAAGCTTGAAAAGGGTCTAGATTTAATTATGATTGATTATTTACAGCTTATGTCAGGATCCAACAAGATTGAATCCAGACAGCAGGAAATATCAGAAATATCAAGATCCTTAAAAGCACTTGCAAGAGAAATGGAAGCACCTGTGGTAGCTCTATCTCAGTTAAGTCGTGCCTGTGAAGCTAGAGCAGATCATAGACCGATGTTATCGGATTTACGTGAATCAGGAGCCATTGAGCAGGATGCAGATGTGGTTATGTTCTTATATCGTGACGAATACTACAATCCTGAAACAGAAGCTAAAAATCAAGGCGAATTAATCGTTGCCAAGCAGAGAAATGGACCAACAGGGACAGTTAATCTCATTTGGCTTGGCGAATATACTAAATTTGTCAGTATGGATACGAAGGCATATTAATGTCTTGTAATGGCTAGCTATATGTATACAAGAAAAACTATCCTTGCTTATACTTTATGTGGGTTAGCTAAGGATAGTTTTTATTTTTATTTTATTGGCTGCATTCGTTATGACGATTTTCGTACAATTCATCTGCTTCTTCTTGAGTTATAATGCCTTTTGTTACTTGGTCATCTAAATAACTTTGGATATCCTTTTTCATCTTATCCTTTTCAATATATGAATAAGGCCCGAATACTGTATCGCCTACAGTACTCGTAAATTGCAGTTGTTCTAAATCCATACTGCCGCCTATGCTAACATATTGATGCATCCCTTCTTCATCATATATAGGATTTCCTTGTTTATCCTTTAGAAGACTAGTTGATGGTTTATAAATAAGTAGTGTTCCTCTTCTAAGCTTTTCTAAATCTGATGTCATTTTATCAGCAATTTTTTGGAAGTTATCGGTTGCTTCTGCTTTAGTAGCATTGTATTTTTCTATATACCAGCTTATATACCTGTTCTGGTTTTCTTCACTTTTAAAAGCTGCTACCTCTTTTTCATATTCTTGTACGGTGTATTCTTCTCTATCAATTTTTTGAACTTGATCTTTTTCAGTTAAGATTATTAAGTCATTTCCGTATTTATCTCTTAGTTCTTTAACTCTTTCTTCTGTTAACTCTTCATTAGTCATATAAAAATTGCCGCATGCAACTTCCTTACTGGATGGCTTTTCACTAGCAAAAACGAGGGTAGATCCAATGATAAGGACACCAGCTAGAATACTTGTATAAAGTGTTGATTTTTTAAATTTCATAACGGATACTATCCTTTCTTTAATATTATTTCTGCTATAGTTGTGATTCATAAAGCATACTCTTTCTTCTAGACTTGCAAACTCTATTAAGGACTTTGCATAATAAGCTTTTTCATTTTCGCCTAGAAGACTTAGAACCTTCTCATCACAAGCTATTTCTCGATCTTTATCAAATAATAGATACATAATCCATACTAATGGATTAAACCAATGAAGACATACACATAAATGGCTTAAATGATTGAGAATCATATCATATCTTTTAATATGAACCATTTCATGAGTTATGATGTAGTTTAACTGTTGCAGATTACTTAGATCAAGTGATTTGGGTAATAGTATTTTAGGTCTTATAACACCATAGGTGATAGGAGATTGTATCCTATCATAGTACAGAACACTTACTTTTCTACGAAGTCTAAACTTATTAATCAAAGCATTTATAAAGACATTGTCCTTGATAGGTATGGCTTCTCTTAGCTTTCTATAAGTTTTTATATATAAGACGAAAAATCGTAAACCAATTAATATACCTATCGTGTAGTAAATAATTTGTAAAGGATAACGGCGTGTATAAAGTACATTGTGACCCGTATCATTTATTTTTTCTACTAATATTGTTTTGGGTATCATTTCTGATGTGGGTTGTTCAATCAATCCTTGCTCTTTTTCTACAATATTATCTAGCAGAACAAAGACATTGATAGGGGATTCTATTCGTATAGGAAGGATTAAACGAATCATTACAATTAACCAGAGAATGACAAAAGTATATTTCCGTATCTTATATAAAAACAAAGCTCTTATTAATATAATAAAAAGAATAAATATACTACAGATTATACTCATATCTAAGATATTCATAGGCACCTCATTTCAATTTTTCAACCAGTTTCTTTAGATTAGCAATTTCTTCGTTAGAAAGATTTGAATGATCTAAAAAAGCGGCAAAAAATTTGGTGGAGGAGCCATCGAACATCTTATCAATTAATTGTAACGTTTCATATTGCTGTACTTCTTCCTTTTTTATGACAGCCTTACATATGAAGTTAGGTTCATGTCTTTCAATAATTCCCTTTTTTATACATTTTTTTATAACAGTATAGGTTGTGTTTCTATTCCAATCAATTTTTTCTTTAAGTATTTTGGCAATCTGACCTGCAGACCTATCACCTTCCTTCCATAAAATTTCCATCACCTGTAATTCGGAATCAAAAATTTTTGCTTTCATAGAGTTGGCTCCTTTAATATGACTATTGCAATAGTTATAACGTAATACTACTACAGTAGTCACCTCTGTGTCAAGATTTTTTTCTAAGCTTTCATGTATTACAATAAGCAATTATTTAATTTTAATTATAAAAAACACTCATACTTTTACAAGTAACATAATATACATAGAAAGATTGGATGTAGAGATCACATATAGCAAAATAGGTATAAAATTGAAGTCACCTGTTTATACTTATAATAACCAATAACAAAAAGAGGGAGAATTATGAGCAATATTAGTTTTAAATATGATGATGAGACCTTATACGATAGGGAGTTATGCACAAATCTAACAAAAGAACAAGTGCTTCTGAGAGATATTGAACTTGCGAAAAGAGAAATGGATCTGGTCTATCAAAAATTTGACCTAGTCACAGAGCCCGAGCTCATTGACAGCTGTATTTATGAACTTAAATCCTTACAGCTCAAATACAAGTTTTTAATCAATCAAGCCAAGGAAATGAATTTAATCGTAAAAAGCTAAAAATTAAAAGAGCAAGTATTATTTTTATCATAATGCGAATGACTGAACATATAATATAATAAGATTTTGATGACAAGACTTTAAGGGGGTAAGAAAGGAAACAATCAATGTATATTTATATCAGTATTTTTGTATTGATTGTCATTCTACTTTCAATTATTATGAAACCTTTTAAATTATTATTAAAGGTACTTTTAAGAGGAGGATTAGGACTAGGTGCTATTTATTTATGCAATATAATACTAACCGCATTAGGTCTATTTGTTGGCATAAATATAGTCAATGGTCTAGTTATTGGATTGTTAGGTTTGCCAGGATTTTTATTACTTTATTCACTAGCTGCAATAGATAAATTTTTATAGCGTTAAATAATGCTTTGCATTATTTAACGCTTTAGTATGCTTATTAGAATATTATATTAGTTTTCTATGAGTCTTGGTAATAGAAATTCAAACATAATGGTATACGATAAAAAAATAATCAAGCAAGCAGATAAGTAAGAGGTTATTACTTTAGTACGCTTTTGTGGATTCAAAGGTCTTGTATTACGAGAGAAAAGAGGATGTTTATTATATTTAACAGTTCCCCAAAATATGTAAAAAGCTATAGGGGTTATAATAAGAGCAGCTCCAAAAACAAAAGGAAGTAAAGATATTACACTATCACTGGTATCAGCTGTAGTCATTATGGCATTAGAAGTCATATCTGCATTAAAATACTTATTAAAGAAATCCTGCAACAGCATCACCACTTTAAACAATGTAATTTGCGTAGCATTGACGATAAAATGTATGATCATACCTGTATAGATTGAGTTCGTTACTTCAACCATCAAACATAAGATAAATCCCATCACAAAAGCATAAGAAAACTGGTTTAGGTTTAAGTGGAAAATACCAAAAAAAAGTCCGCTGATTAAGGCTTTTTTAAAAATAGGAACGTTTTTATAGTAGTGAAGTAGAATACCTCTCGTTATAATTTCCTCATTAATTGCAGGTATAATAGCAATACATAGTAATAGTAGAAAGTATGGAAGATCTAAAATAGATAATACAGTTTCTGAAACATAATTCGTTGAGTAAAGCTGTGATAATACATTAACTAAGCTAAGCAGAGGTTGAATAAATATACCTATACCAATAGCAAAAAGCACATTAATAACACCAATTTTATTTAAGTTTAATGTTGCCTTTATGTTTTTCTTAGTTATGATAAAGTAGAGTATAATTGGAATGGTTATTAAGCCAACTTGTGTCAATAGAATATCTTGTAGTGCACTTGGCTCAATACTTAATAAACCATAGATAAGGCTTGCTAATAATGACCCAAAGACAAGGACACAAAGAAATATAAACATAGTTTTATTACCTTTTTTAACTGCATTCATGAAAGTAACCTCCTAAATTCATAGTTTTATCATAACAAAAAATGGTAGTAATTAAAACCATATTTTAAAAAATATGCTTGTCATAAGTGTTTCTAACTATTGTTTAATTTAAAACTTAGTATACTGTAGAGTAAAAATTGGGATATTTTTCTTTTAAGATAAGTATATATATGGTATATTTAGAAGTGGTTAGTACAATCCACACAAAGCAAATTTAATATATATATAAAATTGGATTAAAAACAAGGGATGTTGGTATAATATCTATACAAGAACTTTCTAAAAGGTTTAAGTTCAATAGAAAAATAAAAAATATAAAAAAAGGAAAAAAATGCTTGACTATATCATAATATTATAATATAATGATATTAAGAAAAACATAGTTAAATTTGATAGGAGGCAAAATTATGTCATTAGCATTTACAGATTCTAACTTTGAGACAGAAGTTCTCAACTCTAATGTACCTGTTTTAGTTGATTTTTACGCAGATTGGTGTGGACCATGCAAAATGATGGCACCAGTAATAGATGAATTATCTAAAGAATACGAAGGAAGAGCAAAGATAGGGAAATTAAATGTTGACCAAAATGGTGTAACTGCTCAGAAATATAGAGTGATGAGTATACCAACCTTATTATTAATCAAAAATGGTCAGGTCATTGATACCATCGTAGGCGCAGTTCCTAAACAACACTTAGAGCAAAAGATTAAATCAGCACTTTAAATGTGTAAGCGTATAAAGAGAACGTCAAATGTTTCATCTTAGACGTTCTCTTTTATTTCTGTAATCTGTGTAATTTTTCGAGTATATGTCTTATCTATATGCCTATCCACTAAATTCTTAATCACAGCAAAAAATGGTACCCCTAGAAACATTCCAATAAATCCAAACAATTTACCCCCGATTAGTATTGCAAAGATAACCCAAAACGGACTTAGACCTGTAGAATCTCCCAATATTTTAGGTCCTAATATGTTACCGTCAAATTGCTGTATGCCAAGTATAATTACTAGAAACCATAGTGCTTGCACAGGATCAACAATTAGTACTAAAATAAATCCTATACCTCCTCCTACAAAAGGACCAAAGTAGGGAATAATATTTGTTATTCCAACAAAAGAACTAATAAGTAAGGGATAGGGCATTCGGGTGATAATCAAGATAATAAAGCATAAAATCCCTATAATTAGTGAATCTAGAAATTTCCCAATAAAAAACTGAGAAAAAATTCGATTACTTTCTTTTAATACATGAATAAGATTAACAGCATTTGTAGATTTCATAGTAGCAATAATAATCTTCTTTGATCTTGAAATAAATGACTCCTTACTCATTAATAAATAGATAGCAATAATAAAAGCTAATAAAATATTGATAACCGTTGATGCAAAAGTTAGAGTAAATGAAATGATATCTGGTACAAAACCAGCTAATAAATCTGGGATTTTATCAAAGTTAGCTATATTATTATTAATAAGTTCGTATATAGTTTCAGTGTCAAAAGGAATAGAATGACTTATGGAACTATCCATAAGCTGGTTAAAATAAATATTAATTTCTTCGAGTGAATCTGGGAGTATGTCAACAAGATCCTTCAAACTCTTTTTTAGCTCAGGAACAATAAAGCCTAATAGGAGCATAATCACGCCTATAATAAAAACGTAAGATAGAAGTATAGACAGACTCCGTTTAAGTTTAGGTTTTTGAATTTTTAGTTTTCCAATCCTTATTTTTGCAATCACATGATTTTCAAGCCACATCATCATAGGATTAATAAAGTAGGCAAAAAATAAAGCGGCGATAAAAGGGGTTAATATACGCAGTATTTTTTTTAAAAAGTCAACCGTTTCTTCCCAATTAAAAATGGTTTGATAAATAAGTAAACAACATATAAATACAATTAAGACATAAATACTAATGATGGTATATCTCTTGTTTTCTTTAAACTTCATTGGCTGCCCCCTAATCTATATGCTAGTATCATTATAGCCTTTAATAACATAATACAAACCTTTCTTTATAGATAATCTATAAAATCATAAAACTTGACATAAGATTAACCTCATAACTTGTAAGGTGAAGTACTGAACTAATTTTAGCACACACCTTTTTGTATAGCAACCTCAAGTAATGGGGACGGTTCCTTTTGCTTCAATCAAAAGGAACCATCCCCATTACTTTGTTGAGAGAAATGTTATTGACAATCATTATCAAAAGTAGTATAATTACATATGTAATAGTATAAGTCACATAAGTTAAGCAGCCAACTACTTAAAAAACTCAGTTTTAAGTAGTTAAATTTTAACCTCTGAGAGATAATGATTATCAATATCAAGATATATTTTAATTTGATTCTTGAATCGCTTTAGTTTAGGTAAATATATGAGTTGAATAGAGTTAAAATGAAATAATAGAACGATATATAATAGTAAGGAGAGATGGGTTAAGATGAGTAATATTGTATTAATTGGTGGACATGATCGTATGCACTTTATTTATAAGAAAATATGTAAAAAGAGCGGCCATAAGGTAAAGGTTTTTACACAAATGCCCGCTAGTTTTTCAAGACAAATAGGAAATCCTGATGGTATATTACTATTTACAAAAACAGTATCACATAAAATGGTAGGCGTTGCCTTAAAAGAAGCAAAGAAAAAGAATATCCCAGTTGTTAGGTGCCATAACAGCAGTACTTCTTCTCTTGAAGCATCCATAAAAGTGCTAGAAGGTCATCAAGTTTAATATTATGATAAATAGAAGATTTGATATTTATATAGATACATACTATTTAAAGCAGGATGATTTATACTAAATCCTTAATATCATGGAGTAAATCTTCTGCTTTATTTAAGACTCTTTTACCTCTTCTTTGAACTTTTCTCATATCTTTTTTATCCATATTCATCCACATAATGGATGCAGCACCTACAATGCCTCCTAAAATCATACCTGTTGCTATTTTATTCATAGTTAAATCTCCTTTCATAGTTGGTGATTCTATTTCTATGTTTTGAAAAAAAGACCTTTTATATTCTGGAAAAAAATAATAATTGATAGAAGTTTTGGGGATAAAAAAGTTACTTATCCACAAAAAAACGGCTTTATCAACAAGATATTGTGGATAAAGTACTTTTAATATACAATTTTTTAAATCACGAGTTGTATTTTTAAGATGGGATTAGTGTTTAAAACTTTTTTAGTATAATTTTTATGTATAAAAAAAATATTTTTTTTAGTCTTTAAGATTATAATTGATTGCTACAACCTAATAATTTCAGTGTTACAAGTGTTAATTAATTAAAAAGAATTAACTCGAAAAATATAAAAGATTGCAATAAGAAATTTAATAGATTAAAATAAAGAAAGTATAACCTAGGGAGGCAAACGATATGGCTAAACTTTTTTTTAAGTATGGGACTGTTTTTTCGGCTAAATCTTTAAATTTAATTGCAACCGCTCATAATTATGAGACACAAGGGAAGAAAGTGTTGCTTCTCATACCTCAAATAGATTCAAGAAGTGATGGGCATGTTGCTACACGTGCAGGGCTGAAATTGCCTGCTGAAATAGTGGCTAAGACCACTAATATATTAGATATTTATCAAGTACATTTGCAAAAAAAACAACAAATAGATTGTGTTCTTGTGGATGAATGCCATATGTTAGAAAAAGAACATATTGATCAGCTTAGGCAGATTGTATCCAACTATGATACACCAGTTATCTGCTATGGATTAAGGGTGAGCTATACTTTAGAGCTATTTGAAGCAAGTAAAAGGCTGTTTGAATTAGCAGATAAATTAGAGGAAATCAAAACCGTATGCTGGTATTGTAATAATAAAGCGACCCATAATCTAAAGCTTTTAGATGGTAAGCCTGTTTATGAAGGGAATCCTATTGATATAGGCGGATTAGAAAAATATGTACCCGTCTGTTATAAGTGTTATGAACACCCAGATGTTGAAAAAGTTATCCACAACCCTCATAAGACTGATAACTAATCAGGAATCAATGAAGGGGCTGAGATAGGTATGGAAACAGCCCCTAAATTTTGAATAAGGTCCATTTACAAGTTTTTAATTCGTATTTTAGTTCACAATGCTGCTCTACACCATTTATGTGAATGAGACAAGCATAGGTTCTTACGGGGTTGCCTGCAATTTTTTCTTCAGTGTGGTAAAGTATCTTTTGTATCTTTATGGTTTTTAAACGATGATCTTCTGTTTCTAATCTAAAACGAATAGGCATAAGGACACCTCTTATATCAAACCAAGCAATCATCGCTACGGGTTCCATAACAACTTTCAATCCACATCACCTTCTTAAAGAATACTAGACATCATAGGATAATTTTCTTCTGGGACACCACCATTTAGAGGCTTTAAACCTGAGTGAATAAAGGATGCTCTAATAATGGATTTTTTTCCGTATTTTTTTCTAATTTTATCAATAGAGCGATCAAGTGCTGTGTATTTCTTTTGCCTCTTATAATGGAATAAAGAAAGCTGTAGGTTAGTGTTAGAAGATAAGGAGGATACTCTTACGCCAAGATGGCGTATCTTCTCATGCTTCCAAGCTTCATCAAATAATTCGCAGATGGTATCATAAATATCTTTTGTAATATCTGTAGGCTCGGCAAGTACTTTTTGATGAGAATAAGAAACAAACTCACTAGATTTAATACTTACAGAAATCAGCCTAGTCATCATTTTGGCTTCTCTTAATCGCATAGCCACAGTCTCTGTTAAGGAAAGAAGAATAAGCTTAGCGGTAGAGCCGTCTTCTACATCAAATGATATCGTAGTAGAGTTACCAATCCCTTTAGCTTTTGGTAAAGTGGGCTTCACTTGAGAATGGTCTTTTCCATTGGCATAATGATAGATTAAGGTACCATGACTTTTAAAATGAGCATGGAGTAAATCTAAGCTCGTATTCGCCAGTTCTCCAATCGTATGAATTCCTAAATGATGAAGTTTAGTTGTTGTTGCTCGTCCTACCATAAATAAATCACTAACCGTAAGCGGCCACATTTTTTCTTGAATCTCATGAGTAAATAAAGTGTGGACTCTATCAGGTTTTTTAAAATCAGACGCCATTTTAGCGAGCAATTTATTGCTAGAAATACCTATATTGACGGTAAAGCCCAGCTCTTTTTTGATTCTGGCTCTTAAATGGTTGGCAGCCTCAGCAGGTGAACCAAAGAGCTTATTCATATGTGTATAATCCATAAAACATTCATCTATGCTGTATTGTTCTATTTTAGGAGAATAGTCTTTTAATATATCAACCATCCCCATACTACATTGTAGATATAAGCTGTAGTTTGGAGGAATAACTTCAAGGGAGGGACATTTCTGTAAGGCAGTCAGCAGAGGCTCTCCTGTTTTAATACCATACTTTTTAGCAGGAATTGATTTAGCTAATATAATACCATGACGTTTACTGATATCACCACCAACAACAGATGGAATGCTTCTCAGATCAAGGGATGCACCATGTTGTAATCGATAAGCCGCCTCCCAGCTCAGATAAGCAGAATTAACATCTATATGAAAAATAATACGGTTATTCATGTATGATCACCTCGTAACATGATTATATAAGAACATACGTTCGGTGTAAAGGTTAAATAAAAAATTACCATATGGTAATTTCTTGAAAAAGGGAGTAGTTGATAAAGTTGAACTAAAAAAACCCCAATAATTAAGCTATCTCTATATAGTATATTCTGAAAGGAATAAAAGTATTCTCAAAAAAACTTCGAAATTATTATTTTAATCTATCTACTTTTGCAAGAATATGACAAAAATAAGATAAAAAAATTGAAAACCCTAGAAAGGTCAAGTATACTTAAGATAAGTAATGTTTTATAGTTGAAGGATGTGTTAGAATGGATAGGTGGGAAAATCTCATTTATCAGTGTCAGCACTGTACAAAATGTGACTTACATAGAACAAGGAATCATGTGGTGGTAGGTGTTGGCGATAGACAGACGGACCTAATGTTTATAGGTGAAGGCCCAGGTCAGCAGGAGGATTTAACAGGCACTCCCTTTGTGGGTAAAGCGGGACAACTGCTGGATAAAATGTTGGCGGCTATAGAGTTAGATAGAAGCCAAATCTATATTACAAATATTGTTAAATGCAGACCGCCGATGAATAGAGATCCCAATGAAAAAGAAAAAAAGGCATGCTTACCTTTTCTAAGAGAACAGGTAAGGCTGATACAACCTAAAATTATCGTATGCTTAGGCAGAGTAGCTGCTACAACCATTATTGATCCTAGCTTTAAGATTACAAGACAAAGAGGGCAATGGATAGAGAGAAAGCACTATCATATTATGGCGACCTATCATCCTGCTGCGCTTCTTAGAGATGCCTCTAAGAAAAGACCTGCATGGGAAGATTTTAAGAGTATCAAAGAAAAATACAAACAGCTAAAAAGGACAAAATAGGTGATAAAAATGAAAAACATAGTATTGATTGGTATGCCTGGTGCAGGTAAAAGCACAGTAGGTGTATTATTGGCAAAAACACTAGGAATGACCTTTATAGATACGGATTTAATCATACAAGAGAGAGAAAAAAGCTTATTACAGCAAATTATTCATGAGAAGGGTCTGCAAAAATTCTTAGCTATTGAGAAAGAAGCTATACTCAGTGTAGATGTACAACATGCTGTCATAGCAACAGGCGGCAGTGTTGTTTATAAAGAAGAGGCTATGCGTCATTTAAAAAAACAAGGAAGTCTGGTTTATCTAGCGTTAGATTTCGATGAAATTGATAAAAGAATACAGAATATAACGACAAGAGGAATAGCGAAGCAGGAAAATCAAACGCTGGCTGATATCTATCATGAAAGAATACCTCTTTATGAACGCTATGCTGATATTACGATTGATTGTACAGCTGTGTCTACAGCAGAAAAAGTTGTGCAAAAGATAGTAACCCATGCGGTATAGGCATGATTCCTGCAAATAGTAATATACTATAAGTAGTTGGATAAGGCATCCATATATGGTAAAATAAAAAACGAAAGATACTATATATTGTTGATATATAAGATGTTAAGGTTGAATAAGCATTAGTAATCTAATTCTCAAAAAGTTATTATGCATAAAAAAAGTTTTACTTGCTTTTAAGTGGGATAACCATAAAGAATAATGATAGGAGGATAAGCTTTACAAAAGAAAATAAATATCATAGACTTTTTAATGCTCTAAGCTAAAATACTCTTTTTAAACTAAGAAAACCAAACAAATAAGATTCTTGGAGGGAGTCATATGATTAAAAACTATATTATTGATACCAACGTTATGATTCACGACCCAAATTTTATGCACAAATTTTCAGACAATAACATCATCATTCCCTTATTGTGTATAGAAGAATTGGATAATTTAAAAAGAAGAGAGGGGTTAGTTGGTTTTCATGCTAGAAGTGCAGCCAAAGAGCTTAAAAAGATAATGGAGACGGGTGACATTTCTAAAATCGTACGACTGCCAAATGGTGGAACCATACGTGTAGAGCTTAATCATGCGGGAACTGAAGTACTGCCTAACGGAGTTGATTTATCTAAGAATGATTCTAAAATATTAGCGGTTGTTAAAAATCTAGAGATGGTCTATAAGGAGATTCCTACCATACTCGTTACAAAAGATTTATATATGAGCATTAAAGCAGCATCTCTAGGAATTCAGGTTCAGGACTATCAAAATGACAGAATAGAAACAGAAAAGATTTACAAAGGCTATACTGATATAGTCATGTCTTCTTCAGAGATTGATAAAATTTACTCAGAGGGATTAGACTTACCACAAGGTTTGAATAAAGAGATTTATCCTAATGAATTTCTTCACATAAAAAGTACGGATCAGATTGGCCATGAGGTGCTAGCAAGATATGATGGAGATAAAATCGTACCTCTTAAATATAGTAACGAAAATGCATGGGGGCTTACACCTATCAATAGAGAACAAAAAATGGCTTTTGAGTTACTAATGAATCCAGATATTAAGTTTGTAACCATCACAGGTGGTGCAGGCTCAGGAAAGACTATTTTAGCAACAGCAACTGCTTTGCAGAATGTAATAGAAACAAACAAATATAGGAAAATTGTATTTGTACGACCGGTTGTTCCAGCTGGTCAGGATATTGGCTATTTACCTGGAACTGAAAAGGAAAAGCTTAAACCTTGGATGGGAAGCTTTTATGATGCTATTGAGAACTTAACAGATATAAAAGAAACAGTAAAAGGGAACAGTAGTCAAAATAAACCCATATTTACGGTGGAAGATTTTATTGACCAATTTAGGCAGAGAGGGATTATTGAAACAAAAACTTTTACCTATATGCGGGGCAGAACTTTTACAAATGCTCTAATCATTGTGGATGAAGCGCAAGAAATGACACCTCACTTGGCTAAGCTTATGCTCACAAGAGCAGGAGAGAGATCTAAATTTGTATTTCTCGGAGACCCAAGTGATAATCAGATAGACAATCATTATGTCGATGCCCGTTCCAATGGTTTGATTTATACTGTGGAAAAAATGAAAACCTTTAAAATAACAGGACATGTAACCCTCAAAAGAGTTGAGAGAAGTCCGCTTGCTAAAATAGCTGAAAAATATATGTAAGATAATGAATGGTTAATTCACAAAAAGTGATTAGTATGACCTAGTCATTCTTACTTTTTGTGGTTTAACCAAATTTTTACTAAGGAGATTATTATGAATAAAATTGGTATCATAGGTGCTATGGAGGAAGAAGTCCTTGCACTTCAAACAGAGATGCAAGTTGATAAAGTAAAAAAAATAGCTGGTTTAGATTTTCATCAAGGCTTCCTTTATGGAAAGTCGGTGGTGGTTGTACGGTGTGGTATTGGTAAGGTTAATGCAGCTATATGCACACAAATTCTAGTTGATGTGTTTAATAGTGATGTTATTATTAATACCGGTGTTGCAGGTGCTTTGAGTCCGCAATTAAATATAGGTGATATTGTTATCTCCTCAGATGCTGTGCAGCATGATATGGATGCTACAGGCTTCGGTTACAATAGGGGTATTATACCTAGAATGAACAGCAGCTACTTTCAGGCAGATAAAAAGCTAATAAAAATTGCTGAAGAGGCTAGTAAAAAATTTGATGACAGTATACAAGTATATGTAGAAAGAATTGTTAGTGGGGATCAGTTTGTTTCAGACCAACATATGAAAAAGCAGATTATGAAAGATTTTAAAGGCTATTGTACTGAAATGGAAGGAGCCGCTATCGCACAAACGTGTTACTTGAATCAAATACCTTTTGTCATTATTCGCTCCATATCTGATAAGGCTGATCAATCAGCTGAGGTCAATTTTTCAGAATTCGTTCAAATAGCCGCAAACCATTCAAGGCTAATGATAGAACATATGCTGCAACTATTGTAAAAAATTTACAAATACACCTTTTACTTTTGTATATATTCCTGTATAATGAATTGTAAATATATGGAAATATATAGAGAGAGATAATGAAAGGGGTATTTCATGATTGATTCCATCAATTGGATTGTATCTAGTATTTTATTCATTTTTTTTATCATTGGACTGACTTGTAGTATACTTGTTAAAAGAAAATATGGGGCTATGCTGAAGACAATAAAAGCGTTGGAACAAGATAAGGACGTTATAAAAATTAAGCGGTTTTATGATAAGACGATGGACAAGCATAAGTGTCAAAACACATTGGCTTTTATAGAAAAAGAATATTATGACATTAAAATCAATAAAATACCAATGGTTTTACTTGAAGAAATAGGCATTAATGCCATGTATTATATTGTTTTATTAGGGCTTACATTTACTTTTTTAGAAATAGCCCTTCAAAGCAATGCTGTTAAGCTTGAAGCAGCACAAGTGTTTACATGCAGTATTGTAGGCATCGTATTGGGTCTGGTTTTATTAATTTTTAGAACAGCCTATGGTCTAGGAGAAAAAAGAGATATGTTTGTTGTCAATATGTGCCATTATTTAGATAATACTAGAGAGCATAGAAATAAAGTAAAGGATGAAGATATTGAAGGCAATAAAAGCAATAATCAAGACGTTCAGGAAGTGGAAGAAGAGACTACAGTTAATCCAGAAGATTTGGAGGGGTTTGTCTATCATCAAAAAGCTGGTGGACATAGGGATGAATGTGCATTCTCTAGTGAAGAAAGTGAAGAACAGCAGCAATGCATTAACGACCAAATCTTAGAAGATGTTATAGAAGAAATTATGTCTTAATCAATGACTATGAAAAAACTCCTTTCATTTGAATTTTTACGAAAGGAGTTTTTTATAGTTTGATACAATAGTTATGATTATGTAATAGTTTTCATCATAAATACATAAATTAACATTAAAATCCAATGTATAATCGTTTGCAAGCAATATACTGCTTAGCAAAAATAATGGATATAGT
>JANQFZ010000029.1 GCA_028277605.1 Vallitaleaceae bacterium
TCTTCACAACAATGGCTGCCGCAGCTGAACCAGAGATGATTCCTGATATATCTCCAATCACATCATTAAAAAAATTAGCAACAGCGCCAGCATTTCGAATGAATACAATGCTTTCCTTAGCACCTCGAACCTTACTGGCTGCCATAGAGTGAAAAGGTCGTTCTTCAGCTGCTGTTACAGCGATTCCAAGCAGGTCAAAAAACACGCCTAAGAGCGTAATCAGTAAAACAATACCAATAGCTCCAAATACACTTACTACATCCATAAATATGATTGAAACATATCCAAGAATTATAGCTGTGATAAAGGTAATGAAAGTGATTAGAACTATCCATTTGTGATTGACTTTTTTATTGGCATAATTATTTTTAAATTTTATTCTTATTTTTTTCACTTTTCTCTCAGCCTCTTTTAGACAACTAAAGATAGTATACTTAGTAAATTTTGCGGTATATAGTCTAGCAGGTTTTCCCGAATCCAAACTTTTTTGTCGCCAAAGAAGCGGTTCCCCTTTAATTGGATACCTACTGTGTTACCATCAGTAGAGCTAGATCACCTTACAACCACACTGTAATCCTAAATATACTTCATACGAACAGCCTAGGAGTTTTCCTCAACAATATTATAAAATCCCTAGCCTCTTTAGCAAAATAAGGTTTCAAGATACAATAACACCATACTTTAGGCCAATCGTAGGGTGCTTAAATATCTATCCTCCAAAAATCACGCAAGGCAGGCTACACTGGCCACAGCTTTCGCCGCATGACAGGTTTACTCCAGTGCCGTCGGTATAGTAAATATACGCTACCCACAAACACAGGTCTCCACGACAAAAGGGTCAACGCCCACATGCCTTTGTGGATCGCCCTAATGTCTTAACTCCCAGCATAAGCCCGCAACTGGGCGTCACCAGCCTACACCAGGAACTTCATCGATATGCCCTTTAGCGGATTTTTAGGCCCGCCTTCAGGATTAATAATATTGACTAGAATACTGTATCTTTAGTTCAAATTAAAATTATAGCATATTCTATTATAAAATCAAGTGAAACTAATTTTTAGTTTTTTCATAATTTGGAAACTATATTTATCATATATGATTATGTATTCAGCAGTGCAATTATTATACCGAGAATAGCGCCTACAAATACTTCAATATAAGTGTGACCTAACAGTTCTTTTAATTCAAATTTGAACTTATGACTGCCCAGCGCTTTTATAATTTTGTTAATAGCTACAGCCTGATGACCAGCTGCTCTTCTTACTCCAGCAGCATCGTACATAATAATCATCGAAAAAACAATGCAGATACCAAAGAGTGGATGGTGGTATCCCATTGTTTCTCCAACTGTAAAGCTCGCTGCCATAACGGATGCCGAATGAGAGCTTGGCATCCCTCCTGAGCCAGCAATACGGTCGAACTGAAATTTCTTTGTTTTAATTAACGCTATGATAATTTTGATGCTCTGTGCAATCACCCATGCGTACACAGCTGAAATAAATACTTCATTATTAAGAATACCAAGAAATCCTTTCATAAACCCTCCTATTTATTTCTGTCACGTAGATAGTGAATGAACTGGTAAATAAACGGCTTTTCCCGATGTATCATTGGGGCAAGCAGTTCTAACCCTTGTTCGGTTAAGTCCGTTACAAGCTTTTTGGATGCTTCTAAACCTATTAATGTTACATAGGTAATTTTACCATTTTTAGCATCACTTCCAACAGATTTACCCAAGATTTCTGCTTTACCTATTACATCCAATATATCATCTTGGATTTGAAATGCTAGACCTATACATCTGCCAATAGTTCTAAATCTCTCAACTTCTTCTTCTCTTGCCTCTGCTAGTATAGCTCCTACGGTTAAAGAAGCCTCAATAATAGCAGAGGTCTTATTCTTATGAATATAATCTAAGCAATCCAAAGTGACATTTTTTCCTTCAGTTATGATATCAACCACCTGCCCACCTATCATTCCATTTAGTCCAGATGCTTTAGATATTTCTTTCATAGCTTTTAGTGGGTGCAGTGCATTTGTCAAAAGGCTTTCCTCTATCATAAGCTCAAACGCAAGATTGAGCAAAGCATCTCCTGCTAGTATAGCGATGGATTCCCCATATTTCTTATGACAGGATAATCTTCCACGTCTATAATCATCATCATCAAGTGCAGGCAGGTCATCATGAATTAATGAATACGTATGAATCATTTCTATAGCCGTCATATAAGTAAATATTGCTTTAGAACAACCTTGACAAAGCTTAAAAGTCTCTTGCATTAAAATAGGTCGTATCCTCTTAGCTTGAGATATTAGGCTGTATTCTATCGCCTCATAGATTACTTTATCATATTTTTGTGAGGTTTTTGGTAAATATTGTGTAAGAATGCTATTAACCTCTTCTACTTTTTGGGATAAAAGACTTTTAAATTCCATAGCAGCTCCTTATGCTTCATCGATGCTTGTCTCTTTTCTGATAATTTCAATTTCCTTTTCAACTTTTTCTAGTTCGCCTTGACATTGCTTGACGAGCGCCATACCACTTTTATAAAGAGTAAGACTTTCTTCTAATGCTGCCTCCCCATTTTCCAATTGCTTTACAATCAGCTCAAGTTCCTTCATCTTATCCTCAAATGTTACTTTCTTATCCAATCTCATCCCACACCTTCTTGTTAATTTCCTTGACTGAAGCTCTAATATCCCCATCCAATAACTTTATAATAACATCTTGTCCAATGTCTAGCTGCTTAATACGATGGATGTTTTTATTCTCCTCATCGGTTATATAAGCATAGCCTTTTTCTAAATTATGCAGGGGCGATAAAACTTCCAGTTTTTCTTGAAACAAGTGAATGGCATTGATTTTATCCTGCATTTTACGCTTAAGCTCTTGACTTAACCGTTCCTTTAGCTCATAAACATACTGATATTCCTGCTTGGCTTTTCTTTCGGGACTATTAAGCTCGAACTTAACACTATAAAGCTCCATGTCTTTTTTATGTTTTTGGAGCTGATTATTTATAGAGCTATACAGCTTACTTTGATAGCTTTCGAACTGATTAACGAGATCTCTATAAGCGGGAACGGCTAATTCTGCAGCAGCAGACGGTGTTGCTGCTCTCAAATCAGATACAAAATCCGAAATAGTAAAATCTGTTTCATGACCTACAGCCGATATAATGGGTGTATGAGAAGTATAAATCGCATGCGCAACACCTTCTTCATTAAAAGCCCACAGATCTTCTATAGAGCCCCCACCCCTACCAATTATAATTACATCAATATCTTGTCTCATATCCAGATATTGAATACCTTGTATAATATTGGCAGCAGCATCACTTCCTTGTACTAAAGAAGCATATAACACTAAATGAATATAAGGATTCCTTCTCTTTGATATCTGTATAATATCCCGTATAGCAGCCCCTGTATCAGATGTCACGATTCCAACTTTTTTGGGATATCTAGGAATGGCTTTTTTAAGTGTTTCTTCAAAATAGCCTAATTGCTGCAGTTTTTGCTTTAACTGCTCATATTTTTGATAAAGTACCCCAATACCATCCTTTTGAGCCTGTTGGACATAGAATTGATAACTGCCAGCACGCTCATAAACGGATATATATCCTCTAGCAGAAATGGTCATGCCATTTTGCAAATCACAATCGATATATTGGCGTGAACTTCTAAAAATAACACAGGATAGTGCAGCTGTATCATCTTTTAAAGTAAAATAAATATGACCAGACGTATGCTTTTTTAAGTTGGAAATTTCACCTTTTATCCATATATCATTAATGACATAATCTTTGACAAACAATTGTTTAATATAAGCATTCACTTGTGAAACACTAAACATTCTCTTATTCATCATTTACCCTCATCATTCTAATTAGGTTTCATCCTCACTGAAGGTATACTCTAATTGATAATCTTACTGATAACACCATTAATAAAGGATGAAGAATTCGCCCCTCCATAGAGCTTTGCTAATTCAATAGCTTCATTTAGTGCAACATTGGTTGGTATATCCTCATCGTAGTAAATTTCGTATAAAGCCAGTCTTAAGAGTGATAAGTCTACTTTAGACATTCGATTGGTTGTCCATTTTTTTGCATTTTTATTAATTAATTGATCCAGATGTTGAATCTGTTCAATGATACCCTTAACCTGTCTCGTAATATATTCAATATCTTGCTCATCAGCGCTATTCAATTCTTTAACATAGAGTTGAATCTGTTCTTCTATATCTTCATTAAATTCTAATCGGAAGATAATCTTAAAGATATGTTTTCTTAAGCTTCTTCGCTTCACTAAAAAAACCTCCAAAAGCAGAAAAATTTATACCCTTAAATAAACTGTATTCAAGGGTATATTTATTATACACGATTTAGTTGCTTGTAAAAAGGGATATTTTTAAAAGAAACCCTATTTCTTTACATTAACTCCTGAAACATGAATATTAACTTCATCAACTGATAGTCCTGTCATAGTTTCAATGGCACTCTTAACTTTAGTTTGCACTTGGTTTGTAACTTCAGGAATACTACTTCCAAAGTCTACTATGATGGCTAACTCA
Source organism: Vallitaleaceae bacterium (assembly GCA_028277605.1). GTDB lineage: Bacteria > Bacillota > Clostridia > Lachnospirales > Vallitaleaceae > JANQFZ01. Next base: position 4,577 of record JANQFZ010000029.1, read on the forward strand.
ATACTAACATCTCCATCACCAACTTCAACCATGACACCCTTGGTTAAATTTTTACGCCCTAACATTTCAACGAGGTCACCTGTGAAATTACCTACCATACCTGCTACACCATCAACTTCTGTAGCTGCTAGCCCAGCTATGATTGCAATAACCTCATCTGCAATATGTACTTCACCAACGTGATCTTTTTCATGTATCTTAACTGTTTGTCTATCCATTAGTACGCCTCCTAACAAAAAAACATTGCTATAGTTTATTATAGCAAATATATTTCCAAATGCAAACTAATTTTGTGTATTTAAAGGTGTAATAACAATTTTAAGTGGGTCAACACCTGTTGTTCTTTCAACAATATCTAAAATTTTTGCTTTATCTGCATCATTCAATTCTTTGGCATCAACAACCACATCGACACTGTTTTCGTTGATTCTTACATAGACTTCTTTAAATCCTTTTGCTTCTAGCATGGCTTCTGCTGATGCTTCTTTTTCAATTCTATCTTTGATGCTTAACATGTCATTGGCTGCTTTAACCTTCTGTTCTTGTGGTGTGTTTTGATTATTCATAACCTCTTTGCACACTTCCATCATTTTGGCTCTTGCTTGTTCCCTTTCTATCTTTGTCTTCAAATAAAATCCAGAAACATTTTGAGCAAGAACTGCTTCTCCAACATTTTCATCTTGACCATTATCAGCAACTGTTGGCGCAGCCTCTTGTGAAGCATCGTTGTTGGTATTATTGGAATTTTGCTCGGTTGTTTCATTGGTATTGGTCTGATTAGTATTAGTTGTATTGGTGTTGTCAGTATTCTGAGTTATATCACTGGTTTGTTGACTATTTTCATTTGGCACAAGGGCTGTAGAAGCCGTTTCGGTTGAATTTTCATTTTGTGTGTCACCTTGCTGTTGCTCCTGCTGATCTTCATTAAAAACAAATTTACTTTCATCATCACTTGAATTATCTACAAAATTCAAATAGCCTGCAATAGCGATCATGATTACAAGTGCCGTAATAATAATTTGATTTTTTCTAAAGGTTTGCATCTTATTCCCCCTTCTAATCCTCCATTTTCATTACTTCTATTTTATGCGCAGGTATGTCTAATAATACCTTTGCAGCATTAATCAGATTATTTTTTACGATTAGATCATCACCACCTTGCGCAATTATGACAATGCCATTGACTTCGGGCTCAAGCTCTTTAAGAATAATAGGATTGGTAGAGCCATCAGGATTATTGACAATAACAGTTGTTTCCTTCACATCTTGATCCTCGCTAATACGAGAACCACCTTCGCTGTCTTGTTCATTGATTTTTGACTGAGTCATTGGCATATCTTTATCAAGTACCATCTCTTTGCCTGCTTTTAAAGTTAAAATAACCTCAACATTACCCACATTTTGTATTTTTGAAAGTTCATCTTCCAATTTTCTTTCAAGTTTTTCTTCATAGGTCAAGCTGTCGTTTCGTTTTGCCGATACTGAAGGTAGTACTGTATGAGCGGGCTGTTCAGGTGATTTATTATTGAATAGCTGAGATAAAATTAACAAGATTACACCCACTACAAAAACAATAAAGAGCATATGCATGGTCTTTTTATCAAGCTTTTTATTACCTCCATTTGAAAAAAATTGAAACTTCATGTTCTCCTCCTTCAGTAGCTTGAATCTTATCATAGGTTAACCTTCTTCTATAATTATATGTATATTATCTGAGGACAAATTATAGAAGTTATAAATCATATTTTTTGCTTTTTTTTCAAGCAACAGTTGTTGACTGGTTTTTAGGTCTTTTTCAAAATCTGGTTGATTTTTAATATTTATTTTGTCAATTTTAATGTCTGTCTTGGATGTTTTCTTTTCATTCGTACCTAGAGTTAAATACATTTCTTGAAGCATACCGTAATTACTGTTTTGTGGATCTTCAACAACCTCTATAGCTATGTGTTGCACATATAGTCCTTCTGAGGATAGTATCTGACAGATATGGTCACTCACCTTTTCCTTATACAGTTTCATAGTCAACACATGATGAGCATTCTGGTTATCTTTAGTCTTGGCTAATGCATTAAACTCAAAGTCAATGTCGTGCTTAGATATGGATTGATCGAATTCATCCAATAATTGATTATAATTTAGAAGTGGCTGTATAAGAATAATGATGAGTATGATACCAGAAAACAATTTAAAATACTTTCTGATACTAACTCCTGTTATTAAGTTTTCAAGTATTTTAACTAAGAGTAGGAAAAAAACAATATTTTTAACCCAAGTATTTAACATAACGATTAACCACTTTTCTTGTTTTTTATATTCTTGCTAAACCAAGATTATTTCTTTTGACCCTTAAGTCCTTACGTTGTTGTCTTCCTAAATTTATCGTATGTAAGCAGAAACATTTGTAGCATTTAGAATAATGGTGATGGCTATGATAAATAGAAAAGCTGATATAACGACAACACCGAGTAGTATCAAGCATATATCACCTATGTTAGAAAGCAGTGATGTAACTCTTTTATCTGATATGGGCTGTATGATGGCGGCTGTTAGTTTGTATAGTAAAGATATACTTAGCATTTTGATGATCGGAATAGCACATATAATGATAATGGTAATAAGTGCGGCTATACCTACCCCATTTTTAATTAGGACGGCACAGCCTAGTACCGTATCTGCAACTCCTGTTAATGTAGAACCTACAATCGGTATAGCACTAACAGCTACTTTTACTGATTTATGTGTAATTCCGTCTAATACAGGTGCTGTGAAGCTTTGAATACCTAATGCAGTGATCAGTAAAACGACTAGTATTTTTATGCTCCAATTGACTATGGTTTTTAGAAGCTCTAAAAGTCTAGATAGTACATTCTCTTCTGTGATACTATTAACGAGTTCAAGTACTAATATAATGTAGATAAAAGGTAAAACCCATTTTAAGAAAACACCATTAATGACACCCATAATCGTTAATAGCACTTGATTATATATAAATGAAGAGGTGAAGTTACCTGAAAATGCTGCTGTCGCAAATAAGCTGGGGACTAAAGCTTGCATAAAGACCATCAAATTGGATAGGGTATCCTTTGCAATCGCATAGATAATATTGTAGGATTGAATGATAAGGGTTGCTAGAAGTAGAAATACAACAAAATAGCCTACCTCACTAATGTATTTATTTTTATATGAATTAGCAAAATTAGTAAAAAGTGCTGCTATAATGGTTATCCCAATTATTTTAATTAATAAGTTGAGATTCACTTTAATCTCAGTAAAGAATAAGTAAATGAGCGTTTTCAAAACGCTTCCCGAATCAAAAGGTTGTTTCCCTTTAATCAGATCCCAAACCACTTGGCGAAAATTTGGTTTTTCTATTTCATTTCCTTTAATCAGCGAATCAATGGTACTTTGTATTTGCTCATACTCAATAACTTTTTCTTCCTCTTCAATTATTTTATCTATTTCTGAAGCATAAGCATTGCTGCTAAAGCCTTGAAATAATAGCATTAGAAAGACTAATCTCAATACTTTCATCCTGTGTTCTCCCACTATACTAAGATATCGTTAATCATATTGATGATGGCTAATAACACTGGCATGGATAAAATCAAAATCAAAACTCTACCTGCCAGCTGTATATTATTAGATATTGCCTCTTGCCCTGCATCTTTACATAACCCTGCACCAAATTCTGTTATAAAAGAAACACCCAATATTTGTAGTAGTATTTTCAAATAAACATCACTAATTTCCACCATGCTAGTAATTCTCGTCATTAAGTTAAGTAAGATAGCCAATTTATCAAACAGTAGGTAAAAAATAATAATGCCAGTACACACACTGATATATAACCCATATTCATTTTTCTTTCCGGCATGTCTAAAAACCAAGATTAAAACAGTAGCAACAATACCGATAATGACTATACGAACCGCATCCATGTGTATACTCCCCTATAATTGAAATAGTGTTTGAACTGTGTTAAACAAATCGGATATATACTGGATAACCCAATACAATACAACAACCAGCCCTGCCAAAGTAGTAAGCATTGCTTGTTCCTCTCTCCCCGATCGGATCAAAACTTGATGCAAAACTGAAACCAATATACCAACTGCTGCTATTTTGAATATAATCGATATATCCATGGATTCCCCTCCTTATTTCCAAATTATTGCAAGATTATAGCATTCTTTCGTTTCGTGGAATAATCATAGAGTTGAACCTATACGTTAAGTCTTAAATAAATATAATGATGATTAGGATTCCACCCAATACCCCTAAACTTCTGTATAGTTTAAGATATTTTATATCTTTGTCAGCGGAGATTTTTACTTCTTGATCGATGTAGTCTACAAGCAGCTGAATGGTGTTGCATTGTGTGTCTTTATCTAAATACCCTATATTCTCACTAAACGTCATTACACTTTTTATATCTGCTGAATTGAGATAGGTATTTTCTAATAAGTGGGTTGCTTTTCTTTTCCAGACTTCTGATAAGGTTCTGCCTGTATTATGATTTAATTCATCTGCAACCGATTTAAAGAAAAGACCAAATTCACGGCTGATTCTTGTACTAATATTTTCAAAGGCTTGTGGTAAAGGGGATATGGAGTAGTTGATTTCACTTTTTAATAATAAAACAGCTTTCTTTAGTGTGTTTAGGTCTGTGGTACGTTTCTTAAAACTTGCTCCATAGTACATACCAATCAAGCTTGAAGATACAACCGTTAATATCATTCCTAAAATTTTGATAGACATAATTAGATTCTCCGTTTCTAATACTATTTTTGAAAGAATGGGACTTTGCATATAAGTAACCTACGGAAATGTATTATGGAGTTATTTTGATTTCAAAACTATAGCTTTCTTTAGTTCATAATTCTTGTGCATTGATCAGCATTCTATTTCGATTATATATTTTCTTAACATCTCCTATTCCAAGGCTGTTCTCTAAGATGATAAACCTCTGCAAGGTATCTTTTCTTAGTAAGTTCTCTAGAACAGGTTTCTGTTGAATCTCTTTTAATGTCCCTCCATGAACCGTACATATTATCTTACACCCTGCGTTTATTATATAGTCAATGGCTTGTATATCTTCTCTGCTTCCTATCTCATCTACCACTATAACATCAGGCGACATGGAGCGAAGGAGCATTAACATGCCTTCTTTTTTTGGACATCCATCTAATATGTCTGTTCTAATACCAATGTCGTTTTGGGGCACTCCTCTATAGCAGCCGCCTATTTCTGAGCGTTCGTCTACCACCCCAACAGATAATCCATTAAAGTCCTTCCACCCATTAGATACTTGTCTTACAATATCTCGCAGCAGGGTTGTCTTGCCACATCTTGGTGGTGAAATAATCAGGGTATGGAAAACCGTCTTATCTTGTATTAAATACGGCATAACTTCATTGGCACACCCTTTTATTTCATGAGTTATTCTAATATTGATACAAGAAATATTTCTAATGGTCTTAACCTGTCCATTTTCTACGATAACTTTTCCTGCCAGCCCTACTCTATGTCCCCCATTAACGGTTATGTATCCGTGCTTTACTTCATCTTCAAAAGCATACAAGGAGTAATTAGAAACAAATTCTATGGTTTCTCTTATGTCTTGCTCTGTAATAACGTAAGCTTGTTTCTCTTGATTAATCATATGTCCTGATTCAGAAATAAAGTATTCCTTATTATGTAGACGCACCATCCAAGGTCTATGAACTCTGAGTCTTAACTCCATAAGTCCTTGAATATCGTTATCTTCTAGTTTTTTAAACCATTTCCTTCCATTAGAAAATAGTATTTTTTCTATTGTATCTCTCTTCATCACTTGTCCACCTTTCTTAGAACAATATATGATGTTGATAAAGAAAATATGTGTTTTAATTATATATTTGAGCTATAATATTACTAACTCAGCTTTTCCGCCTTAAATAAAGTGTATCTAAAATATTTGACTTTAAGATAGCTTAACACTATAATATAACAATCAAGGTGAGGAGGTTAACGATGGATAAAACAGAACTCATTGTTTTTTTAGAAACTATTATTAAAGAAGCTTATTTCAAATTCATAGAAAATAAGCGTGAAGAAATAACTATTTCTGATAAAGGAAACTCCGATATTGTCACGACACATGATTTGTTAATAGAACAATTTATTATAGAAAAGTTAAAAGAAAAATTTCCGAATGATGCTGTTATTGCTGAGGAATCACATCAGAATGTATTATCCAGACAAAGAACATGGATTATTGACCCTATAGATGGTACTGTGAACTACGCGCTTAACCACCCATTTTATGGCATTCAAATTGGCTTGATAGAGAATAACGAAGGGCTTGTATCATGTGTCTATCTACCTGCCTTAAACGAGTTTTATTATGCTGTTAAGGATAATGGTGCATATTTGAATCATCAACCATTGTCTGTAAATCACTCTGTTCCTCTAAATAGAACTATTATAACCTTTGGTGATTTTAGTAGTTCTAATCTTTCTACTAGACCTATACAGCTTTCCGTTATGAAAGAAGTCATGGATAAGATTATGAAAATCCGTATTCAAGGAGCATCATCCATAGATTTCTCTTTTGTTGCCTCAGGTAAAACACATGCTCATATCATTTTTTCAAAAAGAATATGGGAAATTCAACCTGGGCTATTATTAGCAAAAGAAGCAGGCGCAATAGTACACGCTTTAGACTATCATCAAACCAATCAGCAATTAAAAGGAGCTATTGTTGCTTCTAATCAACAATTACTTGATTTAATTCTTACTACTATAGAAACTTGCTTAAAGCATTAGCATTTATACCTTTAACAAAATAAAATAAAAAAGACTTTTAGTAAACATCTGCTAATTGAATCATCCTCTCAATAACAGAGTAAATATCCCATTGAACTTTTTGCTTGTCTATTTCAACATTTAATAAGTCTATTCTTGTTATTAAGCCGCTCTCATACAGTTTATCCTTTTCATAGGCTAATTGATACAAAGCATCTGCTTTGTTTTCTAAGACGTTATAGTGCTTTCTTAATGAGTTGTAGTTTAATATGAATGCTTCTTTTTCTTGCTCTTGCTTGGTTACCAAGACTTCTAGTTGATTTCTCAGTTGTTCGATTTCTAGATGCATCAATTCATTTTGATGTGTTTCCTCTGGGTATAGATGAATTAAGTTTTGAATCAGATGTTCTTTACATGTTATCTGATGCGCAAGAGATTCCACTTGTAAATCTGAGTGATATCTTGCTTCTATAAGGTCTTCAAATCTCTCGTTATTCACATCCAATACACTTTCTATATCAAACTCAATACTAATGTCACCTTGTTGAGACAAACCTGTGTGGCTTCTAATGTAAGCGTTTATGATTTTCTTTTCGTTACTCAGTTCACGTAATTTTGCTTCTGTTACATCTTCCTCTGCTTCTGTTACATCATATTCTGATTTCATTATTTCATCATGATTTAGCTTTATTTTTTGTATGTTAGAACGATTGCCATAATAGGTTCTCTGTTTTTTGAAGTATTTTTCTTCGTATTCCAAACTGATAAGACGAACGATGGTATCAATAAAGGCTTGTTTTGTTTCTTCTTTGTCATGGTTCATAAGAGGTACTCTATTGTCTATATTAAAAGTATTAAGCTCCATTTGATGGGTGTTATCCGCTTTGGATAAGATGGTTTGTTCATATAAGCTTTGATAGTATTCACGCTGGCTTTCTGCTTGAGCTTGTAAAAGTACATATTGGTCGATTAATGCATGATTCCCATCGGTACCTGCTTGAATTATTTTTTTTTCATAGTCTTCGATTTGATCTTCTATCAGATCTATATTGTCTGTATAGGTGTTGAGCTGACTTGTATAGCTGTTGTCTAAATCCCTATAGACATCTTGCTGCTTTTCATAGGTTTTATAGCGTGTGTCTATAATCTGATACTCAGCACTGGTAGTTTCATATAATTGAATCAATTTGGCAACGGTATAGGTTATCTCTTTAGTGTTGTTATTACTGTCCCCTTCTAATTCAATTTCTACTGTTTCGCGAATGCTGAATCCAGTGTAAGCGTGAACACAGGTTATAGGAATTATGATCTTTGAAAGAAATAGCACAAGTATGAGGATACCAATTTTTACATTATTCTTATTTTTCTTAGCTGATAATTTATGTACTTTATAAGGTTTTCTATTATCTCTATTCAGTTCTTTATTGAGTTGGGTATTGATTAAGCTTTTCAACTTGGCACGTCTCCCCTTATCTATTTAGTCTAGTAGGTCTATTTTTTCTAGTAAGAATCTAAGGATGGTTTTTTTGTCGGTTATTACTTGTGCTTCACATAGCATCCCTACTTTTATTTCGGATTCTTTTCCTTTGTAATCATAGGCTAGGTTTTGGTTGAGTGCTGCTTCTAGTGTGTAATAGCTTTGTCCTGTTGCTTCATCTGTTCTTGTGTCTGTGCTTATTTTAGTGATGTACCCTGTGAGCTGACCATATTCTCTATAGGGTAAGGCTTGAAAATTATATTTTATGGGTTCTCCTACTGTTACTTTTGCTACATCTTTATTGTGGAGTAAGAGTTGAACCTTTAAGGCGGTATCGTTTTCTGGTACGATGTTTAAAATGTGTGTGCCTCCAAATACCGTATCTCCTTTGACTATATCTGTTAGAATGTTAACTCTTCCATCCATTTGCGCCTTGACTACTGCTTGTTCGATTTCTTTATTGACCTGTTCTAATTGATTCTGAAGCTGATCGACTTCTTGTTCTAATCCTTCTATTTGATTTAATGTATTGACACTTTCGTTGGTTTTATAATAGGATAGAGCCGTATATTCTCCTGTATCTTTTGTTAATTGTTTTGTGGTTTCAACTTTAAGCTGTGCTTTGGATTGTTCTATTTGTTCTATTGTACTTTTGTTGGTTTCTTTTTGATGTCTTAGAGATACCAATTGATCGGTTTTGAATTTATTTAGAGCTCGTTCTTTTGAGAGCTGGTTGTTTTTTAGGATGGTGTCCTTTTCTTGCTCGTAGTTATTGACTGAGTCTAGTTCTAGACATTGTATCTCTAAGTCGGTGATATGGTTTGTGATTTCCATATAATAGTTCATCTTGTGGTTTTCAAGTGAATTGAATGCTTGATCCATGTCTTGTTTGGCTTTGTCTATCTGCTTATTGGTTACGGCTAAGTCTTTTAAGCTTAGGTTTAAGGCATAATTGTCTTTAGAGTCTTCATAGATGGTTTCTAGTTCTTTGATTTTTACTAAGTAGCTTTTGTACTGTTCTTCATATAGTACTAATTCCTCTTCATGTGTTAAAAAGGCATTAAATCCTTTGTCTAATGATTTTTTTATTAATTCATAGCCTTTCATTTCCGTCTGTATATCTAATAAATTCTTTTGTGACAGCTCACTTTTTTTACTTAATGTTATGTCTAGCGCTTTATCATCATATTGCTGTTCTATAGTATGGTAGTCTAATATGTATTTTTCGTATTGACTTTGATAATAGATGGCTTCACTGCCTGATCCTTTGATGTGGTTGGATTTCTCTTGTATGCTTTTTTCAAATAATTGGATGGTGTGATTGGTAGTGTTTAGCTCTTGTATTCTATTATTGTAACTTTCAAGCTTTACATCATTTAATTGTGTATAGTAGTTTAGTTCGTGTTCGTTCATTTGGTAGTCTAATAGGAATTTTTCGTAACGGTTGTAATAGACCTCTTCGTTGATGGGATGAAATAGATTTTTTTCCTGTTGTACGGCTTGTTTATATTTATTGAGCAGTTTTAGTTCTTTGGTTTTTTCTTCAATCTGCTCTGTTAAGGCATCTTTTCTTATATCTGCTGCACTATGGTCTAGAGTAAATAATAAATCGCCTTGTTTGACTTTTTGTCCATTTTCATAGTTTACCGTTTCTATGTCCCCTGCTATTAAGTTTTTTACGGTACTTACACCACTATTCGGTCTTACAACGCCATTGGCTTTTATAACGATATCTATTGTTGCAAAAGACATGTAGGTGATAGCAATGATGATGATTGCTAAAAAGATATAGATAAACGCTGAGATAAATGGTCTTGGTTTTGACTCATACATTTCTCTGCTATCGGTTATTTCTTTTATATCTAATAGAGTCTCTTTCATAGTAACAGCTCCTTATAGCTCCTTTATGGTTGGTTAGGGTAGGTTTTTAAGATACATACTGTTCATTCGTATTAATGTCACCGGGCATATCAACCCCTTGCTCTTTCCACATATCATAGTATCTACCTTCAAGTATCATTAATTCTCGATGGGTTCCTTGTTCTATAATTTTACCTTTCTCCATAACATAAATCCTGTCACATCTTTTAATTGTACTTAATCGGTGTGCAATAATAATGGTAGAGATATCTTTGGTGTAGTCTTCTATGGTTTTTTCTATTGCTTTTTCTGTAATGGAATCTAGATTACTGGTGGCTTCATCTAATATTAGGATGTCTGGTTTTTTTAGGATAGCTCTTGTTATGGATAAACGCTGTCTTTGTCCTCCAGATAAATTGGAACCATTTTCATCAAGGTTCGTGTTATAACGGAGTGTAAGTTCATTGATAAAATCATGTGCTTTTGCCATTTTTGCAGCAGCTATGACTTTTTCCATGTCAGCACCTTCTATGCCTAAGGTTAGGTTATCGTAGATGGTGCCACTGAATAGAAAAGTCTCTTGAGGGACATAAGCTATTTTTTGTCTGATGCTGTCTATTTGTATATCTTTGATATTATTGTTGTTGATTAAGATCTCGCCTTTTTCCCATGAGTATAGATTGAGTAAGAGCTTGACGAGTGTTGTTTTGCCTGAGCCGCTTTCTCCTACAAGTGCTATTTTTTCTCCTGGCTCCATTGTGATATGGATATCTTCTAATACCAGTTTTCTGGTTCCATATCTAAAGCTTATATCTTTAAACTCAATAATACCCTGTAAGGAGTCGGGTTTCATTTTTTTTAGTTCATCTTCTGTCTTCTCTATATCTAGATCTAGTATTTCTCCTAATCTTTCTGATGCTACAATTGCTGTTTGGAGCATGGGTTGAAGATTGATAATATTTTTTATTGGTCCAAGAAAATAGGCAAGTAATGAGTTGAAGGCGACTAATTGTCCGATGGAGAGATTACCCTTCATAACCTGCCATGCACCGAGCCATAGTATGACTATTCCTCCTGCGCCATCTAGAAATCCTTGTAAGGCACTTTGGGTATTATTGGTCATACCTAGTTTAAATACGCTTCCCAGTAATTTTATAAATCTACTTTCTGTTTTTTCATTAACTCTTTTTTCTGCGTTAAAGGATTTTACGGTTTGAATTCCATTTAAGGATTCTACTAAATAGGAGGTTAACTGTGCATTATCCTCCATCTGCTTTCTATTTTGCTTTCTATAGATTTTATTGAATGAGAAAACAATTAAGAAATACAGGAGTGCTATGATTAGAGTGATACCAAACATATAGCCATTTTGAGCAAATAGTATAGCTCCGCCTACGATGACCATGAGTGTATCAACCATAAGTGTTAGTGTTGCACCTGATATGGCATCTCTTACTTTTGAGGCATCCTGAAATCTAGATACGATTTCTCCTGTTTTTCGTGTTCCAAAGAAATTCATGGGCAACTTAATGACATGATTATAATAACCAAGCAGTAAGTCTATATCTAATTTTTGACTTAAGTATAATAATAGATAGCTTCTAAATATCTGTAGTACAATCTTAAATATTATAAGTACAATAGCCCCTATGGAAAGAACATGCAAGGTTTTTTGCAGACTGTAGGGCAGGATGTCATCAATTAAAAACTTAAAATAAAAAGCTCCTATAATACCTATTACGGTATAGAGTATGGAGGCTAAGAATATATTCATTAGTATTTTTTTTTGAGGAAGAAGCAAATGAAAGAATCTCTCAAAGAGTCCTTTAGTTTCTTTTCCTTTTTTGAACTCATTGGTTGGCACCATAAGAATTAAAACACCTGACCAAAGTTCAAAGAATTCTTCAGGTGTTTTTTTAACAAGTCCTTCTGCTGGATCTGCTATAATTACTTGCTTCTTAGTAATTTTATGTATAACAACATAATGTAATAACGTTCCGTCAACAACTACATGGGCTATCGCTGGTAAAGGAAAATCAGTGAAGAAAGCTTCATGATCCCCTTTCACGCCTTTTGCTGAGAAGCCAAGCTGCTCGGCTGCTTTTATTAATCCAAGAGCGTTGGTTCCTTGTTTATCTGTTCCTGCCACTTCACGTATACGTGTTATAGGTATTTTTAGACCATACTGCTTTGATATAGTGGCTATGCAGGCTGCTCCACAGTCTGTCATATCGTGTTGTTTGATGCAACTGTATTTTTTGAGCATACATTTATACGTCCTTTCTAATCAAAGGTAAATATAATGACTTCTTATCTATTATTGTATAATTAGAACCTCCCATTTTGGGTTTATCAATCTGGGAGGTTATTATTTCTTAGCTCATTCATTATTATATTCTTTAAATAGTTTGTAATTTTACTTAAGTCTACTGCACAATGAATCGCAATAATTAATTAGATATTAGAATATAACACTTATTGCTAGTTTAAGCTTCTTCCAAAAAGATAATCCACCATTTATTTTCATTAGTTGTTCATTATTTAGCTCTTTCATTTTCTATTCCTCCTTATTATTTTTGTTGTTATATTAATTTATCGTATTTAATATTTCTTTAACTTATTGAATGTTATCCAGTATTAAGATGATATCAAGTTATAGAGATTATGCTACACCTATGTAAATATCAACTTCAGTATCATCATTACCAATATTATCTAACCCCATTAGATTAACATAATATATAGGTGTATTTACTTTTACATAATTATTTTGTATGTAGGTATAAATATCTTTCAATATATTTTGTAAATCTTTTTTATTACCTTTATAACTGTAATAAATGGCGTTTTTTATGCAAAATGTTTTGAGTACAGTGTGTTCTCCTATTTTTGGTGTATATTTATTTAGTGGAATAATAATTTCTGTATCTAATTGGATATCGTCACCATTCTCAATGATATTTCTTACAGCTGTGATATAAGGTCCCGCTTTCTCTAGACCCTGTTTTTGAATTCCATTATTTAATGATTCTATTTCTTGTTTTAATCCATCATTCTTAATGTTTTTTCTAACTAATAGCACATTGCTAAGATTTAGATGTTTCCCTGTTGTTAAATTTATCATTTGGAACTCTCCTTATTGTCTTTAGCATAGATATCAATAACCAATCCTAGAGACGTTTCACCTGTCAATAATTGATATTAATAGACATTTATCACCTATAATGAGCATCTTTAAGAATTCTTTACTGGTTAATGGGAGTTAAGATACCTTGAAATTCTAATACATCTAATATCTTCTTAGTTAATGTAGTATCTGGTGTATTTGAATCACAGTTGCCGCCTACTATTTCACTTAATTGTATTTCATCCATAAGGAAAAGTTCATTATTTAGTTTATCTTCCATTATTACACCTCCCGATAATATTAGTAATAATCTAAAGAAAATCGTTAATCATAATAACCTTAATAAACATATTATTTTCCTTCTAGCTTTTTTTGCTTTTGTATTAATTTTTGTATTTTTAATTAAGAACCTCCCATATTAATGTAACAATATGGGAGATTTTTAGCACTTAGTTTTTTTTAGAAATATGTATTAAAGTACAATGAGTGCAATAGTTAAAGCTACATCTAAAACCTTCCACCAGTTAATTTTTCCACCATTTACTTCCATTAATTGATTATTGGTTAGCTCTGTCATTTTTTATTCCTCCTTGTTTTTTATATTATTATATTAACTTAATGATTGGGTAAAGCGTAAAATTACACTAAATAGATAGGCGCCGTACTTTAGTATAACTTATGTATTATCCTTCATTAAGAGAATATCATTAAAACATGTATATTGCACAAATTCATTAAAATATTATATTAGCAGTAGATATCATAATGTTATTCTTACTACAAATATCTGTGATTCAATAAGCTTTTGCAGGTCTATCCCACCATTTATTTCTATTAATTGTTCATTTCTTAGATTTGTCATTTATCTTCCTCCTATTTAATTTGTTATGATTATCATAACAATGATTTAACTCTACATCTAACTTGTTACCTCTTGAACACTGTACATCAACAAAGTATGTAGACACTCTTAATTATTAGCAATTCTTCTAGTATTATAGTTATAATATCTAAATCAAATAATGCTCGTCCAATTATATAATCATAATTTATTAGTTAAACTATAATAGTTAGTCATGGTATAAATATTTAATTTGAATTGCTAATCACTATTAGTTTATTACTTTAATTACATCAGTTAAGTACTTGAATTATTATAAAATTATATTAAAA
>JANQFZ010000034.1 GCA_028277605.1 Vallitaleaceae bacterium
GGGAGTTTATGGGATGGGTAGACGTAGTATAGAAGAAATAAGAAAAGAGGAAATCATTCTAGCTTTTTTTCAAGTTATTTCAGAAAAAGGAATAGTAGGTGCTACAATACGTGAAATCGCTAGTATAGCTAAATGCAATCATGGTATACTAAGATACTATTTTGGCAATAAAGAAGGGCTTATTAAATGTGCATTAGAGTTTCTTGAAAACATTTGCTTTACTACACTACAAAATGGTTTGAGGTCGCTTGATACATCTACTGAAAAAATAAAGTATATACTACATGATTTTCGCTTAAATAACCTAGATACGCAAATACATGCGCATTGGTTTGATATATTTGCCTATTCTAAGACTAGTCCACTCATCTCAAAAGCCCTTATAGAATTCTATAAAGAAATTCTAAGTAATATTAAAGATATAATAGAAATAGGTATAGACTCAGGAGAATTTAGAAATATGGATCTTGATGTCATAGCCAATATGATCTTAAGGTATTTAGAGGGTGCATTATTTATTACCGTTGGTAACATAAATACCGTCTCTCATGAAGCTGTTGACAAAGAATTTGCTAAAATAATAATTAAAAATTTGATTAAAGATTAACAGTGGAGGCGAAAAGTGCCGGGTAAATCCTCACTTACTTTAATCTTTTCGCCATATGATTATTCTATATTATTAAAGTAGGACTTAACTTTAAGAAGTCTATGTAACAAATCAAATAAGGAATAAGAATTAAAACACACCTAAATTAAGACAATAAAGTACCTTAGGTATTAAAACACTAAGAGTAATTATAAATTAATATAAATTAAAATGATATTTTATTAAAACTATTTATTTTTTGCTATGATTAACTATGCGCGAAACACAACTTTAACGTAAAGTTAGCGCAAAATTTGTTATGACTATAAAACATATCTATAAATTAATTAATGCTTTTTTAAAATCATCACCAATTCTATTACCATCATATAACTTATTCTTTATATCAACATCTATATTATTCAAGTTCAATATATTTTCAGAATGATGATGCTTAATACAAACCTTGTCAAAATCAGATGATAAGCTATAACGCGTATGACATATTTCATTAAGCTGCTGATCAGCATATATACACATATCAATAATTCTATTAACTTCAGGTTCAAATCCAGTTTCTTCCATACTTTTTCCAACTATTTTGTGTACACATTTTTTAGTTAATATCGGTGGTATATATGCAATTTTTTCATCTATTATCAGAGCTTTAAAAAGCTTTACTAAAAAATCATTTTCTCTTTTTCTGCTTTTAGGATATCCAGTAGCAATGAGTGACAAATTATTATCAAAATTTGGGGCAAATCTAAGAATTTTACCTGTTTCAATATCTGTTAGTAATCCATAGTTTTTTGTATGACGATCTACATTTCTAACAATAGTATCTAAATATAGCATATTTAAGTAATCCACTAACAGGTGTTTTCCTAATTTCTCTAACTCCTTATAATTTCTACTATAATCTTCATCTTCGCCTACAACACCAAACATAGGTTGATAATTCACTTCCCCACCCTTTGTAAAATCTTTAGAAACAGAATAATGATTAACAACCTTATATTCTGCCATTCTAAAGCCTAGTTCTTTACCAAGAAGATAAGTGAATACTTCAGAAAAAATCTCAGCTTTATTTCCCTTTTTGAATAAATACCATTCATTATTTTTTAGTTTCCACCCTTTTTCATAACTCCCAGTATTCGTTAATTCAGGTGTAAAATTATCTGTTTCTGAATCCATTATATTAGTGTCTAAATTTAGGGTTAAATCAGAATAAGAATCCGATTTAAACTGTAAATCCTTGTATGTTAATGTATTATTATCAGGAGTTAGCCAGAAGTTATCTGTCAAAGTCCTTGCATGAACTTTCATAGCTGTAGAATAGTCATCTTTCTCTCTCATGCGTAGTGCTCTCTTTAATAATCTGGAAGAAACCCTAGATGTATCTATCGCTCTACTCTCTACCCACCCTTTTAAGCTCCATCCATACCTAAAATGCAGAGGAAGTAATTTTTCATTCTTAATCTCAACAACTTCCAAGTCTTCATTGAACACAGCAACTGGAACATCTTTATTTTTTAAAATAATCATGGTTTACACCTCCATGCCTTATTATAGAATACTTTATCTCAATACGTCAACATGGTCAACATAAAACCAAATTAAGCTTTATCCTGTTTAAAACACCATTACAGGCTATCAAGCTATTATTGATTTTATTAGACGTTATACGTATAATGGTAGTAGGATTAACACACACAAGCGTTCGCCTTATTAGCAATAAATATATTAGATATATGAATAAAAACTGTATTGCATGCAGAAAGGAATTACTATATGAAGCTACAAAAACTTCTTAGCTATACTAGAAAAGCAGTCGATCAATACCATATGATTCAAACAGGAGATAAAATCGCAATAGGCGTATCAGGTGGTAAAGACAGCCTTACTCTACTCTATGCTTTAAGCGGATTAAGACGATTTTATCCTAATACCTTTGATATAGAAGCTATTACTGTTGATTTAGGGTTTGACAATTTTAAGTTAGATCCTATCTATCAACTCTGTGAGAAATTAAATGTCAACTATTCAGTTGTTCAGACAGATATAGCACAAATCATATTTGATATACGAAAGGAAAAAAGTCCTTGCTCACTCTGTTCTAAAATGCGTAAAGGTGCATTAAATGATAAAGCAGAGCAATTAGGATGTAACAAAATAGCGCTTGGACATCATCAAGAAGATATTATTGAAACCATGATGCTCTCCTTATTCTATGAAGGTCGTTTTCATACATTTGCCCCAGTGACTTACTTGGATCGTATGAAACTATACTCCATAAGACCTCTACTCTACTGTAAAGAGAAAGATATTTTAACATTCTCAAAACAATATGATTTACCAATTGTGGCTAATCCTTGTCCAGTTGATAATACCACCAAAAGAGAAGCAATGAAAAAGTTAATAACTGCCTTAAATGAGGATATGCCAGGTGTTAAAGACAGGATGTTTAGAGCTATAGAGAATTCAACCATCAAAGGCTGGCAAAGGAATATATAAAATCTAAAAGGAATGGTATTAGATGCTGGATCATAAAAACTATCATGAACAACAAAATTTAAAGAACTCTATCCGATTAAGAGAGCTTATGTATACTCTCCCCTCTTTTACTTTAGAATTTTTCAGAGGTATCGAGCAGACAACCTCTTCCAAGACAAGGATTGCCTATGCCTATGATTTAAAAGTCTTCTTTGACTTTTTGACAGCATACCATTGTATTTTAAAAAACAAAGAGATACAATCCCTTACTTTAGAGGATATGAAGCAAATTGTTCCAGATGATGTTGAACTGTATTTAGAACACCTCAATTATTATGTTAAAGAAACAAAAAACTCCTCTATACATAAAACTGTTGAACACAAAAATACAGAAAGAGGTAAAGCTCGAAAACTTGCTAGTCTACGTGCTTTCTATAAATATTTTTATAAAAAGCAAAAATTAAAAAGTAACCCTACTCTATTAGTAGATTTACCTAAAATTCATGATAAAACCATTATTAAGCTTGAAATAGATGAGGTAGCAAAATTATTAGATGAGGTGGAATCTGGAGAAAAATTAACTTCAGGTCAAAAAAAATATCATCAACATACAAAGGAACGTGATTTAGCTCTACTTACACTCTTATTAGGAACAGGTGTACGTGTTTCTGAGTGCGTAGGCTTAAACCTTTCAGATATAGATTTTGAAGTTAATGGTATTAGAATTACTAGAAAAGGTGGTAATGAAGTTATTATATACTTTGGAGATGAGGTTGAAGAAGCCTTAAAGGCTTACTTACCAAAAAGACAAAAACTAATCCCTTCATCTGATCATGAGGATGCTTTATTTTTATCTCTCCAAAACAAACGTTTAAGCGTTAGATCCATTCAAAATCTTGTTAAAAAATACTCTAAACTCGTAACCAAACTTAAGAATATATCACCACACAAGCTACGTAGTACTTATGGCACTCATCTGTATCAAGAAACAGGTGATATTTATTTAGTTGCTGATGTTTTAGGACATAAGGATGTTAATACAACTAAAAAGCATTATGCACAGATTGAAGATGAAAGACGTCGTAGAGCTGCTAGGATGTTAAAGCTGAGAAAAGATTAGAAAAGTATTCATTCTCTAATGATAGGAATGACAAGCGTATCTCCCGCCAATATAGTATCGTTATTAAGTCGGTTAATTAACTTAACTTCATTAATATAGTCAAAGGTACTATAATAAGCCGTATTACGGTATTTCTCAGCAATACACCATAAGGTATCATTACGTTCAATGGCTATCGTTATATACGTTTTATTTAAAGGTTCTTCTTTACCTTTAACGGTATGAATACCTAGTAAAGTAATGCAACAAATAACTAGTAAGAATATTAAGATACGATGTAAACCATATATAATTGATTGGTTAATGTTTATCATTTTCATTTAATCACCCCGAACATGTGTTTGTCATTATTATATACGAACACACGTTTGTTGTCAAGTCTTGACATAAAATAATCGAACATTTGTTTGTAATTGCAACTTAGATATGATATAATTTAACAAATGGTGATATTTTACATATAGAGAATTCATTAAATTAAGGGGTGGACAAATGAGTGAACTAAGTACCAAACAACAAGCAATTTTGAACGTCATTAAAGATGAAATTATAAATAAAGGGTATCCCCCATCAGTTAGAGAAATATGTGATGCTGTCGGCTTAAAATCGACATCAACTGTTCATGGTCATCTTGAAAGACTTGAAAAAAAGGGATTTATTAGAAGAGATCCAACTAAACCAAGAGCTATTGAGATTATTGATAACTCCTTTTTACCTAGCAAAAGAGAGATGGTTAATGTACCTATCATCGGTAAAGTGGCTGCTGGAGAACCCTTATTAGCCGTAGAGAATATTGAAGATTATTTCCCTATACCAACCGAATATTTACCAAATTCTCAAACCTTTATGTTGAGAGTTCAAGGAAATAGTATGATTAATGCAGGTATTCATAATGGAGATTTTATAATCGTAAAAAAGCAAAGTCATGCTTATAATAGGGACATTATTGTTGCACTATTAGATGATTCTGTAACAGTCAAAACCTTTTATAGAGAAAATAACCGTATCCGATTACAGCCAGAAAACGAAGCTTTGGAACCTATTATTGTAGATGATGTTACCATTCTAGGTAAAGTGGTTGGATTATATAGAGATTTTAGGTAAAATCCATATACTAAATATTTATAGGTCAAAACTATATTTAGGAGAGGACTTAACAATGATAAAGAGATATCCAACTCATTGTAATGATGAAACATGTGCATCATGTGTGCAAGCTGGTGAGTTTATTTTTCTATCACATCACGCTGGAGGGTTTGATAAAAATGACGTTGCTTATCAAACCAGAATAACTTTTGATTCTATGAAGAAAACATTGAGTAAGGCAGGCGCTTCTTTAAAGGACATTGTTCAGATTAATCTATATCTTAAAGATATAAAAGATCTTAGAGAAGCTTGTGATGTTTTTTATGAGATTTTTGAAAATGAAGCACCAGCTAGAATGACTACAACTACAGATTTTTTTGATAGTAACAGCCTATGTATGATGGATGCAGTTGCATATTTGAAGCAATAATATAAGAAATAGATATTTAAGCAAAAAGAACTCTACCAAAAAAGTAAAGTTCTTTTTAACTTAATTATTATATTATTGATTAAAGATTATCGCAGTATCTATGCATAGCTTCTCTTAAAAACTTGGCTAACCCTTCTTTGTACTGGTCGATGTTCTTTGTAAACCGTTCATCTTGAACGTACATATCACCTAATCCCCTGAATATTTCTGGTGTACAATTATAAAAATGTTTAGTAATGTACTTTCTGAGATCTCCTACTGTCTCTTGTACTTTAGGATCAGAAGGTTTTTTATTCATAAGAGCAGCTGCTCTTTTATAAATATCACTACCCTCCTGCATAATAACTGCCCAGTCCTCTTTGGAATATTTAGAGGTCTTTTCTTCACTTTCTTTATAGGCTTCTGATTTTCCGTACTTTTCTTTAACCTCTTGAGCATATTTTTCTTTATGCTGTTCAATATCAGTCATGTCAAAAGCAGTAAACATTTCTTTCTTATTCATAGTTTTGCCTCCTTCTAATGTCTCTATTGTATTATCAATAGAGCTAATGATTTTTTCAAGTCTTAGCTTTTTCTTAATTAACAAATCCTTATGAGATGATAAAGCATGCTTTCTATCAAAGCTTGGACTGTTAATCATCGCTTTTATTACTTGGAGGCTAAAGTCAAGCTCTTTAAAAAATAGTATCTGCTGTAAATGTTCAAGGTTTCTCTCAGTATAAAGTCTATATCCGGCCGGACTAATAGCATCTGGTTTAAGTAGCCCAATTTTATCGTAGTGATGAAGGGTTCGTATACTTACACCTCCTAATTCAGCTACTTCTTTTACCTTATAATACATTTGCATCGCCTCCAACTTTATCATAGACTATAACGTATGGTTAGGGTCAAGAGAAAAATAAAAAATACCACTAAATAGTATTTTGTTAACAATAATTATTTTATGTAACCTATCATAGTCAAAGCAGTCTCCTACCTCATATTTTGTATCCATTTGCTTCTAAGTTCATTCCTACTTTGTTCATTCATACTTTTTTATTATTATTTTGCTATAACTCTATAGTTATACTATTTTGACTAAACTTATTTACTACTACCATGGTTACACCTAATTAATATTTTTCAATATATACTTTAAAGCTTCATAACTAATTACGGCTCTAATATCTTGCGTATCTTTCACTCTGCTTTTATCTAATCCAGCAATACCATGTTGTAGAATTGATGCACCAAATCCTCTTTCTATAGCACCATTATAAGTGAATAAGACACAATGCTCAGCAGCAAATCCACTAACTACTACAAACTCAACATCTAAGTCTTTCAATGTTCGTTCTAGATCAGTCTTCCAAAAACTGTTGGAATAAATTTTGGATAGATGTATATCCGACTCCATAACGTCCAAATCATCCATTAATTCATACCCTTCAGATCCAGGTCCATCTCCCGCTTCTTCATCTTGAATGACAATAACTGGCTTTCCAGCTTCTCTAAAAAGACTGCTGACTTCGTTTATATATTCTAGGGCATTGGATACCATCTCTTTACATGGTTCCATCTCTCTAAATTCTTTTTGCATATCAATAATAAGTAACGCTATACTCATTTTCCTGTCCTCCCAAATTATAAATTGTATTATGATTGTACATGCTTGTGAACATGTAAACTACTAATGTAACAAGAGTCTAGCCTTAACTTTGTAATTCAATACAGTGGAATGTAGTGCTCAACTCATGTAAGTTATTTAGTTAGCAAAAGTAGTATTTTTAACTTTCCATTTCTCTAAAGCTATCCCTAGCCAAAAACTATATATACCAATTGTTATTATACATAACAACAACCACTTTATCCAATTCCCAAACAATCCGATTGCTGACCCTGTAAATTTTAGTCTTCTTCCTTCAATTACTGTATGATTTATCTTCCATCCATACACCTTGCATAAAGCCCAAGGATAACATATACCTAAAGTTACTACAGTGATAATTGCTCCTAGTATTGTCCATCCAATTAATTGTAAAAGTCCTCCATCAAAGTATGAGTTCCCTTGTGAAATATCATTATTTACGTTACTAGAAATGTTTTCCATAGTATTCCTCCAATTTATTTATGCATATGAATTGAGCTACTACATTCATTGGAATATATTGTAATCCTCAAATATTATACCATAATTTGCTATAAATACAAGTTTTTTGACCTCATTCTATATAGTAGCCAATGAAAAACGTAATAAATAATGTAAAATACCTAATTTATAAATTCTTGTGATAAAATTTCATTTGGGTTATCAAAATACAGTTGAGTTCAATATTGCATGAATAATCATCGCTTATTTTATTTGAATTTGTTTGAATGTAATTTAGTGCCTCTTCTATTCCATGAGTAAAATGCTTACCTGTATCAACATACTTTATGCTTTTCTTCATACACTGACTATACATTTCTTTACTTTCTTCTATATAGGCTTGAACAATATTTATTAAGTCCTTATTACTTATTGATTCTATCCAATCCTGTTTTTTTGAATATTGCCTAATACTATCATATTTCTTAGTTGCTTCTAACTGAGGATAACAGGCATTACTCTTTTACTAACTAATTGACTGTCTTCATAATGTGTAATTCCCTGTTCTGGATATAAATTTCCCATAATAGTAGAAACTAGACTATCAAATGGGAAATAATTAATATTCAAGAGATTGGCTGCTCTCTTGGCTATCGTCGATTTTCCAGAACGTGGTACACCAGCTATAATAATATGGTTCATATTGATCACTCCAATATTGAGATTACCTTCAGACAAAGACTATTTGTGGTGATTGGCTATCTATCTGTTATTGTAATACTTTCTATGAAATCATGTCAATCAATAGTTTCTGCTATTAATTATACTACACATAAATAATAAATTAATAAAGATTTATATTTACTCCCCTAATTTTACTACAATTTTACACCCTTTACTATTCTTCAATAGCTGCCTTGAAATTAGACAAGGACTCTGTATTTCCAATGGTTCTTCATTTAGATATACTGCTTGAATATTGTATTCACCTACATCTAATAAGTTTTTGTTCTCAAATTCAATTGTCCATATTTTATTAGCAAATAAGGTTTGAATCGTTGCAGTTCCCTCGTTATCAAATTGTTGCTTCTTAAGCTTAGGTTCCAGAAGTAAATCACCATAATAACCTTTAACACCAAATACTTCTGTTACAACGTTTAAAATAAGCCAGCTTGCTGAACCAGTCAAGTAGTGGTACATCCCTCTACCTTTATTATCTATATATTCAGGAATACCTGGATAGATTTTACTTTTACTAAAATCGTAACAATGTTCAAATATGCCGTTTAATACCTCATACCCTTCATTTACATAACCTCTTTTGTACAAGGCATTAGCAAACATAACTGCCATATGGCTAAACATAGCTCCATTCTCTTTATGACCATAAGCGAATCCGAAGAGTCTACCCATATCTAGTTTTATTTCATGAAAATCATTATTGAGTCTATAACCACCAACCAAATCATCCTTTAAAAACTTGTTAGCAGCATGAAGTATTTTATTTATATGGTGTTTGTCAGCAACACCGCTCATAATGGTAAATACCTGACCTGTTAATGTGATACGATAATCTTCGAAATTACCACGCTCAAGAGCATTTCCATTGTTATCATAATACCCATTAAACCATCCTGTATTTTCATCATAATTGATCCATTCATTTTTTCTTATATGCATTAACATCCATTCAGATTTTCTATTTAAGTCATCAATAATTGCATCAATGGATAACCTAACCTTTTTTCCAGAAACAGTATGGTTACACTGCATAAAGAAGCTGTCTAAGCATTTTCTTTTATCTTTAACTGATTCATATGAGATCCTATCATTGTTTGAATCTATTAATACAATCAATTCTTCAAACACTTCAATTGTCTCAATACTATTCTTTTCTTTAGCTTTCTTAAGCATATTGGCTAATTCTTGTAAATTAGAACCGTATAATGCGCTGAATGCTACACTTTCGCCTTTATCACCAGCCATATCCAGCCCATCGTTCCAGTCAGCACCTTCTAGCCGAATATTATTATGATCTCCAACATTAAAAAATGGTACTAGGTTCTGAATTAGTAAATGCTCTAGTATTGTTCCTGAATATTCTACTCCATTTTTATCAAGTTGATGATTTCCTTGCGACGGATCCCACTGGTCATCAGTTTCCCTAGAATAGCTAATATGTTGATCCTTGAAATAAGACTGTGTTTCAAATAGAAAATCTAAATCACCGCTATTGTTGATATAGAGTCCCGTAGTTAATAGTGGCCATGCTCCATGATCCATCCAAATCCTAACAATATTATTTCTATCAGCCATAAACTCACCGGGCTGATTCCCTATAATTGTAGCGTTACTACCGTCAATACGAACACCCGCAAAATTATTGAGCAATAAGTATCGTACGTTTTCAGGGTTCATTACAATCAGCGCCAAGCAATCCTGCCATAAATCTCTCCACCCTCTCCCTCCACGTCCGTAATCATGATGTGGCAGAAAAGAACAGCCATAGATACGTCTAAATATAGGCTGTGCTGTCACCCATTTTAACCAGTTATCATAATTGAGGTTTCCTGTATTGAATGATAAGGTGTTAAGTTCCTTTTCCCAATAGCGCTTATTTTCTTCTAAGTATGTATTAAATCCATCTATGGAGCAATAGTTCTTATAAATGGATTGAAGATCATCGTTATCACTTTGTATAGCTATCATAATAACAAAAGAATAAGATTCCTTAGGCTCAATATGAATACTTTCAAATTTTAATCCTCCCATAGCTTCATACCCATCAATTTGATCACCTATTTGATAAGGGCTGCTATCTTGATTAACAACAGCTTGAGGCCAATCTAAATCTCCTCCTTCACCTATAAACTCCTCTAAGACAGGATAGAATTGAGTAGGTGTCTTTTCAGCTTGATCTATTCCCATAACTGCATAACGTACATGGTTTTGATTATGTCCACGTTCATCAAAAGACAACGTAGGATGATTGACGATTCCATTCTCTAAGATAGTTATTCTGTTGAGTAAGGCAGTAACATGCCTATGATCTCTTAAATTATCTGCCGACCTTCCATAGATTGGTATTGCTGCTGTTGGCGTCAAGTCCAAAGCTCCTTCACCAGTATTCAAAATAGTAACCTTTGTAAGTTCAACAAAATCTGATTTTGTTGGCACATAGGTAGTTACTTCAGTTTTTATTGATATCCTTTTATTCTCTCTTATTACTTTATGCCAGAGTAATCCTGCTTCAACAGTTACTTCATCTTCATCCATTACTCTTTGCTTAGCAGAATTCCCTGTAGCTGACCATGGTTCATACCCTTTTATATCCAACCAAAAGTTACGACCTGCTTTTGAATTATGTAAATCTTCTTGTGAAACTGGCATTAATGCAAAATGATTCTGGTCTATTTTTATATCTCCATTCAGTGTTGGAGTGATGGAACTCATCATACCTTTGGGATTGCATAGTGGGAAATACAAATAACTCGTTTTATGTGGATTTGATAATCTAAAAGTTCCTTGTTCATTAATAAATTCATAGTTATTCAATCTTATTTCCTCCTTTTAACATGTGTATGTCTCAGATTTTTTATTTTTTAATAAAACGAAAACGATTTAGTTGTATTGTATCATACTACTAAATCGTTTTCAATGATTGAAATTATTATTACACTTGTTTTAATTACTATTTACCTTTCAAACTTGTTACAACTTTATCACTCTCTTTATTTAAACCAACAATTGAAACTTTCTTATTATTTTTTTTAAACTTATCTTTAACCTTCTCAATGCATACCACCGCAGAATGATCCCATACATGAGCTCTTTTAAAATCAATAATGATTTCATCATGATCTGCTAAATAATCAAATGCATCTACAAAATGATTTGCTGAGGCAAAATACAATTGACCTTGGACACGATAAATCATATATTCTTTTCCATCAAAGTCAATAATTTTTTCATTTACTTTAATA
Source organism: Vallitaleaceae bacterium (assembly GCA_028277605.1). Classification (GTDB taxonomy): domain Bacteria; phylum Bacillota; class Clostridia; order Lachnospirales; family Vallitaleaceae; genus JANQFZ01. The sequence goes on from JANQFZ010000034.1 coordinate 11,767, forward strand.
TTCATTATTTTCCATGCAAAGAAAACCGCACTTAATGCAATGCCAATTACAACACCAAGAGCTAAGTTGTGCGTAGCAACAACTACACCCATTGTTACAATCATTTCGATAGAACATGTAATTGGTAATTTACGCATGTCCCCTAACGAATGCCATTCAAAGGTACTAATTGATACCATAATCATAACGCCTACTAATACAGCCATTGGGACTATTTTCACAACATCACCTAAAACTATGATTAAAAATAGTAAAAACAGTCCAGCTACTAACGTTGATAGTCTTGTTTTACCCCCAGACTTAATGTTAATTACTGATTGCCCAATCATTGCACATCCTGCCATTCCTCCAAAAAAACCAGCAACTACATTAGCAATTCCTTGTCCACTAACTTCTCTATTCATATCACCTTTTGATTCTGTCATCTCATCCACAATTTTTGCTGTCATTAAAGATTCTAATAGTCCAACCACACTTAACGTTACCGAATATGGCATAATAATCTTTATAGTTTCTATAGATATCGGAACTGTTGGTAGATGAAAGATAGGGAACCTTTTAATGATATTTCCCATGTCACCAACTGTACGTAGCTCTACGCCTGACACTATATATATTAACGTCATAACTACAATAGCTACTAATGGTGCTGGTATTGCTTTTGTAAATCTTGGCAAAATATAAACAATCACTAATGTTCCAACTACCATAGCATACATGACCCATGATGCACCCTTAAAATGTGGTATTTGAGCTATAAAGATTAGTATGGCTAAGGAATTTACAAATCCTAGTACAACTGAATGGGGAACAAAGTTAATTAACTGACCTATTTTAAAGCGTCCTAAAATAAACTGAATGATTCCTGTGAGTATAGTAGCTACAAACATATACTCTATACCATGATGTTTAACTAATGATACCATGACAACTGCCATTGCGCCCGTTGCCGCTGATATCATACCTGGTCTTCCACCAAAAAATGCTATAACTACAGCTATGCAGAAAGAAGCATATAATCCAACCATAGGATTAACACCACATATTATTGCAAAGGAAATAGCTTCAGGAATTAGTGCTAATGCAACTGTTATTCCCGAAAGAATATCTCCTTTTATGTTACTTAACCAACTATCTCTCATACTCAATATATTCAAACCTACTACCTCCCTTGTTTTAACACAAGTTAGTAGTATATAATAGTTTTTTGAAAAAAGCAATGCTTTTTTATCCTTCTTTGATAAATATTATCATATAGAGTACTAATAAATGCTCAGTTATTAAAACACTGGATAGATTCTCTTCCACTCATTATAGCACTTACTATTCCACCAGTTGATTTTGTCCACTGTCCAGCTAATATCAAATTTTCAACTACTGGTATCTTAAAAGGTACTGTATCTTTCGACTTATTCCACCAACCCATATACGAGCCTCCCCAAATACCAGTATATCTATAATAGGTTATTGGAGTAGCTATGTCTATAACCTCTATATTACTTTCTATTTGGGGAATTCTACTGGTCATTATTTTGACGAAATCACCAGCTAACCTCTCTTTTTCCTTTATGTAGTCCTTCATATTATGATATAGTGCCTCCCAATAGGTATAATCTGTTTTTATAATGGATGTAATCATTGATTTATTCTTATGGGACATAATAGTATCATAACAAAAATGCTTAACATAGATATGTGAATTATTAACTTCACCTACTTTAAAAGGTTGATTAAGCTTTAAAGCTATACTATGTGGAGTATCTGATAAGTCACACTTAACCCCCAAGGATATTTGCATGGATGTAGGTAATTTCAATTCTTTACTATATAGTAGTTTTATTTGTTCATCCAAGTATTTATCCCCTAATAGTTCAAATAAAGCACTATATCCATCTATTGTTGATATTACGTAATCAGCGTACTGTTTCGTTCCATTTTCTAACTCTATTCCTATCGCTTTATTATTATCAATTAATATCTTCTTAACTTTTGCCCCTAATGTAATATGACCACCCAGTGATATATATTTACTTTCAATATTTTTAGCAAATACTAAAGATCCACCTTCAGGCCAACAAGCATCTTTTCTATTATAGAATGATAATCTTGCAATAAGCGCACCTACGGTATATTCTTTTGGAGATAGAGGTAAGAAACAAACAGACAAGGCTTCCTTGAGGAATGGGTCTTTAAACTGCTCTAGGAACTCAAACATTGACATTTGATTAAACTTATCTATAAAGATAGTTTGCTTGGTTTTACTAAATAGTGCACATTTTCTTATTGCATCCGTCATTTCTTTTATTAATACTGCATCTATTGGTGCTAACTCTAATAAATGCTTTTCTAGTCTATCAACATCACTATATAATACTAACCTTCTATTATTTTCACTCTCTATATGCATGACATAGTCATGATGAACAAGCCTAATATCATCAAATGCACCAATTTCATTATAAATATCATATAATACGCTATCTGGATTCGATCCAATGAGCCAATCGATACAGCCATCAATCATATAGTCTTCACGTTCCCATGAAGTACATAATCCGCCTACTTCATTATGCATTTCATATAGTGTTGAATCATATCCATTTTTTTGAGCATAGCAGCCTGCTGATAAACCACTTATTCCAGCCCCTATAATAATAACTTTTTTCAATTGCTTACCCCCTGACTTGTATCAAAGTAAATAGTTGGATTGTCTTCATTAAGAATGTCATTCATCCGTTGTTTGATTAATCCTTTGGATTCTTGGTGAGTCAATATATAAAACTTTTTGTTTTCGATTGCCTTAAAAACCTCTTCTGCTACTTTCTTAGGTGGCATACCATTAATTATTTCTTTGCTTAACATGTCTTTTGTTGATTTTTTAAAAATATCTATCTCTTCAGTATCTTCGTCGGTTAATTCAATAGGTCTATTCCTTTCTGAATTGATTAAATTGGTATTTACAAATCCCGGACATAAAACAGATACATTTATTTTGGAATTAAGTAACTTTAGTTCATAGAATAATGTTTCAGATATGGTCACAATGGCATGTTTCGTTACACTATATATTCCATTTCCTGGTGCAGATGTTAATCCTGCAACAGATGAAGTATTAACTATATGGCATTCACAATCTTGATTTAACAGACTAGGTACAAATGTTCTTATCACATTTATTATTCCCCATAGGTTAACTCCTAGTACCCATTCCCAATCCTTTTTAGTCGTTTTCCATATTAGATTACCCGTTGATACACCTGCATTATTGAATAAGTAATGTATTTCACCAAATTCATGGATTACTTTTTCAAATAACAATTTTACATCCCATTCTTTAGCTACATCACAGATAACAGAAACAACATCAATTCCTAATGACTTAAGCTCATTTTCAATTTTTGCTAAACTACTTCCTTCTATATCAGCTATTACAATTTTCATGCCCTCCTGAGCACACTGTCGTGCTATTGCTGCACCAATACCGCTCCCAGCTCCTGTAATCACAGCAGTCTTATCTTTTAGCATCATATTTTCCCTCTTTTCTAGTAAGTTTTAATTAAAATAATTCTATTTGCTTTAAGTGTCTTTCATCATTAATTATATTTGTTTTGTACAAGTCAATCATCACCCAAAAGTATTAAAAGAAGAGTGATTCTCATCACCCTTCGCTGTTTTACTTAAATAATTTTTAGTTTTTTAGCTTTTAGAATAGCTTTTCCTCTATTATTCACATCTAACTTGGCATAAATATTCTTTAAATGTGTCTTGACTGTATTGATAGAAATGTACAGGTTCTTTGCAATTTCAGCATTACTTGTCCCTTTTCGAATATAGTCTAATACTTCTAATTCCCTTGAACTCAACAAATCATCTTTTATGATAGTTGCATTTTTAATATTTTTTAATAATCTTTCTATAAACCATTTAATTCTACTATCAGTATTACATTCTGATTTATCTTTTAGTTGTATTAATAATTCCCTTATCCAATATTTTTCTTTAATAAAGGTACGTATGGTATTTGTCTCACTAGCTATTTTTAATGCCATCAAGATGGTCTCAAGAGATTTTAGCTTATCTTCTTTTTGATTATACATTAGCGCATAAGAAATATATAGTTCAATCAATAAACTCCTAAGCTTATGCTTTTTTGCTATACTCTCAAGTTCTTTTAATAAATCATTTGCATAGCTATATTGCTTATTGATAATATAGTACCTGCTTTTTAAGATATAGACTTCTGGATACACACCGATATTAATATCCTGGGCTTCTAAAAAAGTCTCTATCTCGTTTATCTTGTCCCGAACTCCCTCATACTTATTATTCTGTAGTTTAATCCTAATGTTTTCACATTGATATCTTAGTTCTAAATTAAAGTATTTAACATCTTTAATACATAGGTTTAACTCGTCTATAGTATTTAGATATTCTTTTCTTGCTCCAATGGCATAGTAGATCTTAGAAAGCATGAAGTAGCTCTCACAAATCGTCCAACTATCCTGCCCTGATAAACCAAGGTTTAATCCTTTTACAGCCAATTCAAGAGCTTCATCAAGCTCATTTTGCTGATACAATACTTCTGCTAAACCACAGTATACGATACCCATAGTTGGTAATGTCGTACTTTCATATTTATTAAACCTTAACAGTATTTCTTGGCCTTCTTTTTTGACTTGTTCATATTCTCCTCGCCATACCCTAGCCAGTTGCAATGCTTTATTAGCTAGTATAGTCATATATGCTTCTCCAGCTTGTTGGCTTATAGATAAACAATTAGTATAGTAGTCAATTCCTTTAGAGATTTCGCCTTGAAACAAATAGGCACTTGCTAGATTAAAGGTTATTAACTGTGCAATAAAGTTATTAAATTGCAACAGTTCTAGTCCTTTCTTACAATCATTAATTATTCTTTCATTCTCAACATTTAATCCTGCTAATATAGTTGTTTCTAACGCAATAATTTCAGCTTTTACAGAAGATTTAGCGCCTTCTAGACATTTCACTTGCTTAATAAGACTACTCACTTCATTATAATTCCCTTTTGATAACATAGCCCATGCACTATTAAGTATTAATCTATAGTTAGTGTTAACTATATTTTGTGGTAGTTTTTCATTCCATTGTTTTAGGTTTTTAGCCATTCCTTTACAAAGATACTTACCACTATGCTTTTCAATAAGGTTTACAGATATGCAATACTTTCTTGCTAACATGTAATACTCGACTGCTTGATTGATGTCACCAGCTATTTCAAACCATTCAGCAATTCTACCATATAGTATAGCTTCTTTTTTTCTGTCCTTAATCTGCTTCATAAGATAATATTTAAATAATATGTGATATCTATACCAATTCTCTTCCTCATTGATACCTATAATAAAGAGGTTTCGTTTTTTTATCTCTTTGATTATTTCTGCACTATTCTTAATATCTAACATATAATCGCTAAGCTCTATGGAAAACCCAGTTAATAATGATGTCCATACTAAAAAATCCTTCAAACTTTTATCTAATTGATTAAAAATCTCTTCTGCTAAATACTCAAAGATATGATTACTGTTTTTTAAGATATAATCTTTGATATGGTTTTTATTAAACAGACTGATACTGATAGACAATAGGTGCATTGCTGCTATCCATCCTTCGGTACAATCATTCAGTTCATCACATTCTTCTGGTTCTAGTCTTAATGCTGTTAACTTATAAAAGAACTCTCCTGTTTCTTTTGGTGTAAAGGATAATTCACTTTGAGGTATTTCCAAAATACTGCCCTCAACCCTTAGCCTTGATAACCTAAAATTAGATACATTTCTTCCTATGAAAATCAAATGCATATTAATAGGCATATATTTCAGTATGAATTGCAAACCTTCTATAATATTTACGTCTTCTATAACATGGATATCATCAATAACCATTATTACTTCTTTATCTAGTTTTTTTATATCATTTAAGAAATTTATAAAATGTAGGTTACAGATTGGATGAGAATTGTCTAGTAATGCGTGATTCATGTGAATACTACTAGGCAAAGCCATATCCTGATAAAATGACATGAAAAAATAACTCCAAAACAAATCTGGATCATTGTCCACTTTATCTAATGATAACCATGTTATTATTAGGTCCTGATTAGTCTTTTCTTTTAACCATGAAGCAACCAGAGTAGTTTTACCATATCCAGCAGGAGATGTAATTGATATGAGCTTATGTTTTTTATATTGGTCTAACATCTTATGCAGTCTTTGTCTTATTGTTAATTTTGAATAGATAGTAGGTGGATTAGTTTTTATACTAAGAAGCCTATTTTTTTGTTGCATAGATTCACCTCAAAACAATTATTTAACCTATTGCTCATTTTAGTTAGTGGGTGGATTAGCTTTTTTAAGAAGCCTATATTTTGATACACCTCTTGAAATCAACATAAGAATTATACCACATAATCACCATCTGCCGTTTACTAGACATAAGAATAATGTTCTTATAAAATTAATACTTGACTTTACCCTAAGGTTAAACTATATGCTTATCAAAGTAAATAGAAAGGAGTTATCGTATGAAAACAATATTAAAAGTTGAAGCTCTTAATAAGTGGTATAAAAATCTACATGCTGTTAATCATTTAAATCTGCACGTTGTAGAGGGGCAAATATTTGGAATGATAGGTCCTAATGGTGCTGGTAAAACAACATCTATTGAATGTATCTTAGGTATGAAATCTTGCGATTATGAAAGTATTGAATTATTGAATCAGCCAATTAAAAGATTAAGAAAAACTAGTAAAAGACATAAAATGCTATTTAGTCAAATTGGGGTTCAATTTCAAAACAACTTTTACCCTGACCTTATTAAGGTTAATGAAATGTGTAAAATGATGAGTTCCCTATATGAGGATGTTTATGATTGGAAAGAACTACTCGTACAATTTAAGATAGAAAGTAAACAAAACACCTTGGTGTCTCAGCTATCAGGAGGGCAGAGACAGCGATTGTCTGTTCTTTTGGCTCTTATTAACAAACCAAAGCTTGTATTTCTAGATGAACTCACAACAGGTCTTGATCCACAAGTTAGAAGAGAAGTCTGGATGTTACTAAAAAAATTGAATCAAAAAGGCTTAACTATTTTTCTAACTTCTCATTTTATGGATGAGGTGGAGTATCTTTGTGACGAAATTGTTATTCTAAATAATGGTATTGTTTGTGAACAAGGTTCCCCCCAAGAAATTGTTAGTAAACTTAATGCTAATAATTTAGAAACAGCCTATTTATCATTAATTGAAGAGGAGAATAAAAATGAAAACTTTAAAAACACTATATAAAACAGAAATCATCATGATATTAAGAGAATTCTCAGGTGTTTTTTTTGGAGTAATGCTACCTGTGGGATTAATACTATTATTAGGTATTATATACGGTGATAAGCCTGCTTTTGAAGGCGCATCCTATACACTTATGGAACAAAGCGTTGCCGCAGTCCTAACCATTGGTATATGTGCAACTGGTCTTATGGGCATTCCTATCACCGTGTCTAGCTATCGTGAAAAAAAGTTGCTTAAACGATTAGAAATCTCTCCTGTATCGCCTAGAACTTTGATAGTTGTTCAGTTTCTAAGTCATATGACTATTGCTGTTTTATCATCATTCTTCGTTATCTTTATTGCTGTTATCGTATTTAATTATAGCATGACTGGAAGTAAGTGGCAATTTTTAGTTGCCTATCTATTAGTTACCTTTTCAACGTATTCCTTGGGAATATTAATTGCAAGTCTTTCAAAATCAGTAAAAATGTCTAACCTATTATGCAGTCTTATATATTTTCCAACTTTTTTTCTATCAGGAGGTACTATCCCCTATGAAATTATGCCAAATGGTTTGAAAAATGTTGCTTCAATAATTCCATTGACTCAAGGGATTAAAATACTTAAAGGTGTTTCTTTAGGAAATGCTTTATCACATTATGTATCACAATCCATACTTCTGCTTTTTATAGGTATTATTTGTATTATAATATCTATAAGAACATTCCGCTATGATTATTGATATTAATTGATTATAAAATTTTATCTCTTTAGAGATCAGGTGCTGGAGGTTGGTTAGATATGTATCAAATCGGTATATTTTCTAAGATGAATAGAATCACTACTAAAACATTACGTCTCTATGATGAGATGGAGCTATTAAAGCCTGCCTATGTAGATAAATTGACAGGATACAGATATTATTCCAGTGAACAGCTCCCAAGGCTGAATAGAATACTGACTTTAAAACAGATGGGTATGTCACTAGTAGACATTAAGAAAATTATTGATGAAGAAAATGGTATTGACGTTTTTTTGAGACTTAAAGAGAAAGAATTATTGAAAAACATTGAAGAAGAGCAAATTAAATTATCTAGTGTTCGTAACTATATGAAAAGATTAAAAGGAGAATTAGATATGATCTATCATCCTGTCATAAAATCATTACCCGAATGTATAGTTGCTTCTATAAGATTTATTGCACCTAACTACAACTATTATTTTGATATTATTCCTAAAATGGGAAAAGAAATGCACCGTTTAGGTGCGGTATGCGCTGAACCTGAGTATTGTTTTAATATCTATCATGATGGAGAATACAAGGAAGAGAATATTGATGTTGAAGTATGTGAAGCCGTTGTAGATTATTGTCAAGATTCAGATACTGTTAAATTCAAAAAATTAGAAAGTGTTAAAGAAGCATTGTGCATTCTACATAAAGGATCTTACAAGCTTTTTCCAAATGCTTATAATTTTGCATTTGAATGGATTAAAGACAATCATTATAGTGTGATTGATCTTCCCAGAGAATCCTATATTGATGGTATCTGGAATAAGGATAGTGAAAAAGAATGGCTCACAGAGATTCAAGTTCCAATTAGCAAAGGATAATATAAGCAAATATCGCAAGTTATGTTAACTTCACTTAACTTCGTCTATGATACACATGATAATTAGGCTGTCGACGATGTTGACAGTCCATTACCTCTTATCTTCTTCATTATAACATTTGTCCTTTAGATTTATCTTTTATCATACTTCCTCTTACATGATGGCATCCCTTGTATGATACTCCTAATTAGCATCAAAATCTATCGTGCTTAAATTACTTTTTTATTCAGTAAATCTGTCAAATATATCTATCAATACATCATTATCTATTTCATTTGTGTAAGCTACATGATATAGTATACCATCCTTATAAGTGTAAATTTCATTTACAGCAGTAGATACCAAATTAACAGAATTATCTTCTTCACTGTAATAATAGTAATGATAGGTTAATGCCATATTAGTTGTTAATTCTACTTGGATTGCAGTCTCATTATCTAACTGATAAATATTTATCTCATTACCAAATTTATCTTGGTTTATCAGATCTAAATCTAATTCCATTACTTCATATGCTGAGAATATAATAAAATCTTGATCATTAGAAAAGTACTGTAATTGCAAATGTTGAAATATTTGCCCTGACTTATTGTCTTCATGTTCAACTACAAACAGTAATTTTTCATCATAATCAAATACATTTTTATTCTCTAATGGAGAAAAATTAACTTTACTTAATAACTTACTTCCTATTTTACTTTCTTCCACACTACTAACAGGTTTGTAATATTCAAATGTATTATCATCTTTACCGTATAAAATAAATTCTCCAATTTGTCTTGGATTAACGAAACCACTTCCTTCAATAGTTTCGTGCTCGTCAGTAGAACAAGAGGTTAATTTTGCAATCAGTAATACACTAACTATCATTGCTATTATAATTTTTTTCATAACTTCCTCCTCCTCTCCATAGGAACGATAATTCCATATAACTATTAGTCTTATTTTTTGTTTTCCAAACCATTTAAATATCTAAAATCAATTCAATAACTTCCTATACCAATATCTGTATATTTCTTTAAACCCTAGATTTCTATACAATTTTTCAGCTGCAGTATTACCTAGCACTACTTGTAAATATGCATTTTTAGCTCCTAATTGCTTTGATTCATTTAGAATTTTATTCATTATAAGTTTTCCATAACCTCTACCTCTAAATGTTTCATCTACAAGTATATCGAATATGCCTACATATTCATTCTCTATTACTCCATATCCAAATCCAACAGGTCTATTTTCTACTTTATGAATTACAAATACAGTCTTACCAATAATATTCTTTAACATTATTTTTTTCGTGTCTTTCGTACGATCATTATGAGTTCTACAACTTGCAATATATCCTTCTAACCAATCTTGTGTAGGTTGGAATAATACTTGTGAAGTTGAAGTACAATTTGAAGAAAACGAACTTAAGTCTAATAATCTTACAGATGTTTCATCTATCTTAATATACCCTAAATTTTTGAGCTTGTGATCTACATTTAATGAATTACTATGAGATATAATTTTATATATAACTGGTAATCCTAAATTCTCATAGAATTCTTTGCAATAGTTAATCTTTTGATTGATGTCAAGTAAAGAATTGTACAATAGATTTACAGAATTTGCCCTTTTGGTATACCCATTAGCAGCTCTCTTAATACCCACCCATCAAATAAATGTGTCTGTAAAGCTGGACAAGCGCTCATAGATAATTCTTCTATCTGTCTAATCATTAGTTTACCTCCTTAGTACGTGTGATTAAGATCTCTTTATGCATGAGATAAAAGTGGAAACATTATTGGTTGATCCCTAAAAAAATCTACTTTATCTCCCATTACAAAAAGAGTTGTATCTTCTTCTTGTAACAAATTAACATCATATAAAGTTGTGTCTTCAGGTGTGAATCCAAATACTATTTTTTTGGTGTTTTGATTGACCATTGCAGCTATAATATTATTTAACGACACATCTTTCATACAAAACACATCATTTAAATAAAGGATATTATTATCAAAATCTGCTATAACTACAGTATTCAGTGATTCAATGTAGTAAACATTCTGATTCATAAAGGATGTACAATAAAACATAATTAAGGATGCATTATCACGCATAGAACATTTTGATATTGGTAATGAGTTGCTAATTGCATTAAATAAAAAACTCCTATCTTTTTCATCAGACATATTTAATTTTTTAGCAGCAGATGTTGTCCTTACTGAATTAATTTTTATGCAATGCTGATACTCATCCACAGCCCTAAAACCAAATTTTGGGTAAAAGTTAAGCACACAAGATAGATAGTATCGCTTTTATCTTTCCATTCCTCAAGTACCTTTTGCATAATAAACTTATTAAGTCCTCGATTTCTATATTCTTCATCTGTCATAACCGTACCTATTTGTATGCATCTTTTTTTTTCATTCATAACTAAAAAGTCAATTACACTAACTGATACATTAGAAACAACCTTTTCATCATCTAATAGTACATAAAGGATATACCTATCTTTCCAATACCCATTTTGGTACCATTCCTCAAAATCAAATCCATATGTTTTTCTAGTCAAACTATTGAAACTGGTTCTTAGCTCATCATTATCTTTAATACCAACAGCATATCCGTATATTTTGTTATCAATTTTTATATGCTCCATAGTAGACTCCCTTCATTCTAAGCAATTGTTAAGTTCATTTTACTAGTTAAGCGTAAGTATCATATTATATTCATCTGCATATGTATTATCAGACTCACCAGGCTCTTTAGCTAAAAATCTACTTTCATTATCTGTCTTTTTAATTAAATCTATAAGAGCTTGTGCATAATTTTCAACTGGTTGTCTAATGATTAAAGAAGTACATCAACCAAATATACTTCCCTTATTCAAGTCTAAATCTTTTGAATTGAGGTGGATGATTAATTCTTCAATAGCCGAAGCACTACCAAATACACAAAGTATACAAATTAACACATCTAATTCGATGAACACAAAAAATAATGGTAATAAAAATAATAAAAATCCCGTAGCCTTATTTGCGTAAGTGTGGCTTATCCCAAAAGTCCTATACTTTACAAATACTACTATTATTGAAATAACTCTTATGACTATTATAACACTAATCCAAATATAAAGTATTAAAGGTAATTGTATAAAAGGATATAATATGTATATTAGTATAAATATCATTAATAGATCTGCAATAGAATCTAACTTCTCACCACTTTTACTTGTAGTCCCAGTTTTCCTTGCAACATACCCATCGAGCATATCACTAATTCCACATACAATATAAATTATTAAAAATTCCATACTTAGAGGTTTTACTGTTAATAATAAGAAAACAAAAACAATTCTTGTAATCGTTATGTAATTTGCTATAGTTTTCATATAAACATCCTTTAGAGATATATATTTACTGTGGTGCCTAGGAACTTCGGAATATAGGTTAGAGCATTTTTGTCCATTAAGAAGCTCTTTACTAATAGAATAACACTATTGTAAAAGTGAAACATATCAGATAAAATAGAAGAAATAGGAAGTTGTATTAAGGATACCATATTATATAGAATTAGGAAAGGTAGTAACTATGAATAAAATAGACAATAGAAATAAATTAAAGTCTGAGCCTTTTAGTTATAAAGTTACTAAGTCCAATAAAACACTCATTTATTATGAAGGCAGACAGATAATGATTTTAAGTGAAAAAGATACTAAGAAGTTTATTAACAAGATAAGAAATAAATCTAGCTTTGATATACAGTTAGTTTTAGCCAAAATTACAGGTAACTTTAAACATGGTAATGAAAAGTCAAACTGAAGTCCCTTATACATTTTAATTTAATATCATACCTGCTTTATAGCATTCTCTTAAGTACTCTCTGTTACTATAATATAATGAGGAGTTATAATTCGACATCTTTTCAGATAGAAAAGATGTCATAACTTCATACAATGTATCCGAAATACTTCTATTTCCAATAACATCTTCGATTAACCTACAGTAATTTTTACCTATATCTACATGATTAGGTACTTTATATTTGCAGTTACCCACAGAATCAAAATCGCCTTCTGGTATACTTAATTTTGATATAAGTTCATCAGATACTTGTTCAAACGATAATGAATGGTTAACCTCTGCAAGTATTAATTGTCTATTAATTTCGTTCTTACCAAAAATCTTTGCAATGTCAGCTATCTTGTTTTTGGTATTTCTAGCTATATATTCAATTAGGCTGCAAACATAGACCACATTATTTTTTTCCTCATTACTCATATTAATATTTCCCCTCTTTTAAATGATAAACAAGATAATGCTTTTAAAGTATGAAAACTAATTTGATTGGTAGGATATCTAAATTTAGCTAAAGCCCAGAAGGCTTCTCTTGAAATATCCCCATTTACATAATCTTGAACATAATTCCATATAGTATCATCTGCCATTGGTCCTTCAACAATATCATAATCGTGAACAAATCCATTTCTGCATTTTGCAATAAAATCCAGCCATTCATCTGTCATTTTTTTAAATTTAAGTATATTTAAGTTATCCTTCTCTGTGTACATATATATATTAAGAATCGGTGTATTATCATTTCTCTTAGACCATCTTATAGCCTGCTCTTTATTACTTGTACAATAAAATCCCCATGAAAAATCTTTTGTATATTTACTGATTCTAATCTCTGGAAATTGAACTTTTTCCTTACTACCATGATATATATCCATGTCATACACCTCCAACCTTATTAGTAGTATACCATATTTCATAAAAACTAATAACCCTTAACTCATTTAAAAGCTTTTACTCTACAGGTTACGATAACCCTAGTCTATAAACTGTAATAAGAGCTCAATTGGTTTCAATTATCCTTTACTAATTTTAAGAAGGTTACATAAGAAGGGGTATACTCCAAATAACTGATGACATAAAAAAGCCGCCCCATATATGATACCTGAGACGACCTATGTTAGACCCACTTAAAACTAATTTTTTGCTTCTTTTGCTAAAAACAACGAGCCTAATAAACCAGCGTTTTGTCCATGCTTAGGATAGACAATATAGTCTTCTAAGTCTGTTTGGAAAATCGGATGATCAAAATACCCATTGAGATAAGTTTTTACCTTTTTTCTAATTATAGGAAATAAGTGCTCCTGTTGCGAAACACCACCACCAATAATAATTACCTCTGGAACCAATATCAAAATATAATTGGTTAGAGCTTGGGCAATATAATCCGTTACGAGTCCCCACACCTCATGATCTTTACCAAGATCTTTTCCCTCAACGCCACAACGTTTTTTAATAGCAGGACCAGAAACAAGCCCTTCTAAGCATGTATTATGAAAAGGACAGTTACCTTCAAAAGTGTCTTCTTTTCTTTGTCTTATTAGGATGTGTCCCATTTCTGGGTGCGAAAATCCCTTAAGGGGCTTGCCATCCAGTATATAGCCAGCACCTACACCTGTACCAATAGTTATATAGAGAACACTTGATTTTCCTTTGCCATGACCATCATAGTATTCCCCTAAACCTGCAGCATTGACATCTGTATCTACCTTAACTGGTATTTGGAACGCATCTTTAAATGGAGATATTAAATCAATATTCTTCCAACCTTTTTTTGGTGTATTCAAAATCGTTCCATAGGTATTGGAGTTATCTATAACATCTAACGGACCAAAAGCTCCAATTCCCAATCTTTCAATTGCATAAGCGCTAAAGAATTCCACACATTTTGGAAGCGTCTCTTCTGGTTTTGTCGTAGGGATGGTACACCTATCAACAATGTTCATACTATCATCAGCTACTGCACATACAAACTTAGTCCCACCTGCTTCTATAGCTCCAATCATACTTAATCTCCTTTATTATTATTTTTATCTTATACTACAAACCCCATATGTTCAATATAGTATAACTCATTAGTAAATAAGATTATAACACCACCTGTTATGATGATCAAGCAATAGCATAGCCAATATCAACGACACTACGCCTTTTTCATAATCTTGAAACTCCGAGCAATTAACGACATACCTATTACCCCTATAACTACCGCATTAATAGTAATAACAATAAGACCACTTAATATAATGCTTTTTACATATAGTAGCTCAATAGATAGAACAATAATACTTAAAAAGCATACACCACCCCAAAACATAGCTTTATGATGCTTATCTGCTTGAAGCGTATACTTGGAATGACGATCTTGCACATGTAAGATAAATAAACCAATCGCTATAAGACCTCCAATAGAGCTTATATGCTGAATCAGATTGTAAATAGGTATAGTCCTATTAAAAAAAATAATAGCATGTGTTAACACTTTAATTTTCTGCACAAAAAAACCACTTCTATGGGTAAAGCTATCCCATAATAAATGTGAAAAAGCACCGATAAGTCCTGAATAGCATACAACCAACCATCTAAAAGCAGAGCGCGGTATCCATTTTCTTTTGACTAGATAATAATAACGATTACAAAAAGGCTTTGGCAAATGTATAATGAGTGGTTTTTTTATAATAAAATGAAGGATGAAAGCCGCTATTATAATTAATGGCAGATTAAAATATAATTGCCCAAGGATTGTATGACCAACAAACCGTATGGGTCTTAAATGAATATAGTATTCAAAATCTGGTGATAGCGCACCTATGAATAACGTAGTAAAATCTATGTATTTATGCTGTTTAAAACCAAATGGCAATATAATAGCTGGATGCGATAGAGTAAATGGCATAGCCTACCTCCCTTTTAGTTAAATATCTTAAAACTAGGGAAATATCTAAAAAACACTTTTCCTACTATTTTGTCTTCAGCGACATAGTTATTTTCCCAATACCTTGAATCCTTACTATTGTTTCTATTATCTCCCAACATGAAGTAATGCCCTTTTGGAATTTGATAGGGACCAAATGTTCCAATCATATCAATAGCTGTATAATCATCCTTGAGTACATTGCCATCAATAAAAATCTGTCCATTAGATATCCTTATTTCTTCTTCAGGTAACCCAATGATTCTCTTAACATAAAGAATTTCTGGGTTATCTGGGTATTTAAATATCACAATATCTCCTCTCTCAGGATCGCTATTAATATAAGCTAAACGATTAGCAAATAATCTATCATTGGTCATAATAGTAGTCTCCATAGAGCTTGAAGGAATTCTAGCGTTGACTATTAGACCATTGTTTATGATTAGCACAATCAAAACAGAAAATAAAAGCGTCTTGAGCCACTCTAGTATACTTTTTTTAAATGAGTTGCTATTGTCTTTGTCCATAGTTTCTAACTCCTTATCCATCTAATTAGCCCCCTTAAATAAGATTTACTTTTTGTTAATATGTAGAGAGCTGACCATTTCTGGACAGCTTTCTTATTGACTATGTTCTTTTATTTTTAAATCTATGGGTTTTCCATCGCTCCATATTCTCTCTAAGTCATAAAATAGTCTGTCTTCTTTATCAAAGATATGAATAATAATATGATTATAATCTAATAGAATCCATTTTGCTGTTGAATACCCCTCGACTTGCTTTGGTGTATAATCATTCTCAGCCAACTTTTTTTCCGTCTCATCAATCAGCGATTGAACATGATTTTTATTATTACCATGTGCTATAATAAAGTAATCAGCAATAACAGTTAAATGTCTTATATCTAGTATTTTAATGTCTTCTGCCTTTTTATTCTCCAATGCTTGATAGACAATCTCAAGCATAACTTCAGATTCTTTGTTTTGATCCATTCAATTTTTCCTCCCGTCTATAATCCTAATGGTGTATTATTTAGAGCTTTGTTTGTAATAATTATAAGCTTCTTCTGTCTTAGGATCAATAGATTTATTTTTTTGCTTAAGATAAACACATGTATCTTCTAAGATTCTTATTAATGTTTTGTCTAGATCCTTCATAACTAAATCACGCAGCTCATCTAAGTTGGGGGCTTTATCTCTTCCAGGTTCTATATAGTCTGCTATGTAGATAATCTTTTCTAACAACGACATGTTAGGACGTCCTGTTGTATGATATCGAATAGCATCTAATATATCTTCATCCTCAATATTAAAATCTCTTTTAGCTAAGATTACTCCTAGCTGTGCATGCAATAAATCAGGGTACTCTTTTTCGTATGCCGTCAGCTTTATATGATACTTCTTACAAAGTACCAGCTTTTGCTTATTTGGTATGTTTTTAGCACAGTCATGGATTATCCCTGCTATTCGAGCTTTTTCTACATCACACTCATACCTTTGAGCTATTTGGGCAGCCATTTCTTCTACTCTAAGACTGTGTTGATACCTTTTCGGTGATAGATAAGTTGTTAACTTTTGTCTTAACTGTTCTAATGTATACATTATATCTTCCTCTCCATTTCATAGTAGAGCTTATGCTTATGTATATAGGATTCTACACACTCTGGAGTCATATATTTAATGCTTTTATTACTGCCAATTCTTTCTCTTATCATAGAAGAAGAAATCTCTATATCAGGAGTTTTCATGTACTCTATAGTCGCATTGTATTGGTCTTTGAGATACTGAATATGATTTTTAAGCTCCTTCGAAGGATAACACGCCCTATTAACCACAATAAAACGACATATCTTCATCAGGCGCTCTGCTTCTTTCCAGTTTTGCAATCCTAGTGCAGAATCAGCACCTATAATAAAATAAAAATGCGTGTGGCTATACTTATTTCTAAAGCTTTGTATCGTATCTATGGTATAGGTCTTCTCTGCCCGCTCCATGTCTATCATACATATTTCAAAATGATCATTGGAAGCTATCGCTAACCGAGTCATTTCTAGACGGTCTTTTGGAGAAATATGCGAAGTTTTCTTGTGCACAGAAATTGAAGTGGGTATAAATAATAGTTTATCCAATTGATATGACTCATAAACATACTCCGCCATGATTAAATGTCCATTATGGATTGGATTAAAGGTTCCTCCCATTAAACCAACCTTTTTATTTCTCATAATCTCATTCCTTAGTAAAATACAATATAGTCCTTAATTTGTGTGTACGCATGATGATGCCCATGTTCAGAGAAAAAATCATTAACCTCTCCCAACGAGGTAAAAGGCTGTTCTTGTCTATACTCTATGATACGATTAACCATAGACGAAGACAGCGTACTAGCTAAATGATTAAGCTCATCATAACTGGCTGTATTAATATTGGTATATATACTAATACGCTCCTTGTAAGGTTTATAACTAAAATTAAAATCTCTATAATAGGTATAGTGATATTTATTGGTTGTGTATTTCTTTGCATCTATGCTCTCCATGTCTAGAACAGATACAACATAAGTTTTGCTGCTTAAATTGATGTTGACAAGCTTTGGAAGCTCAGATACCTTAGTATAAATATAAGGTTCGATATCATCATAATAAGCACCAACCAACTTTTTAATATCTTTCTTTTCTAAAAAAGGTCTTGTACTAATGACATTTTTTACAACAGTGTCTAAAGTACTATCACTAATATTTAACCCTCCAAAGATCGTCTTAAGCTCATACTCACCTGCTGTGTTGACATTGGTATAGATGGATAAATTATCTATATACTTCTTAATCTCTAAATCTTCGTCCGTTCCTTTTTCCAATTCCCCTAAGGTTTTAAACATATAATTCTTATCATCTCTTAATTTTAATAGATCATAGAGCTTATCGCTAGACATATTCGTAGCTACTTTGATTTGATTCTTTGTCGCTGTATTAATATTCGCTACTATACTATCTGGATCTATAAACTCTTTTACAGGTGTAGTGGCTATAAATCTTTCTATAGACTTAACATGCGTTTCATATATGTCTTCAACCTTTGTTAGATCTTCTGGTTTTTCAAACCAATGAAACAAACGATATTCCTTTATTTTCTCTGCTAGTTCTTCATTATTAGAATAATTAGAAAGCAAAGATACTAATTCGTTGATTCCAGCACTATTAATATCCGTTACAACACTTAGTTTAGATTCATTCTCATCAAACCATTCTTTATCTATCTCATCACTAGCAAATTTTATTTCTTCAATGGTATTAAAGGAATTGTGTTCCCTATAATGAAAAATATCATAGGCTGTTAAACTGCTCAATCCTTCAAAATGATTCATTAAATCCTCTACGGTTGCCACATTAATGTTAATCTTATTCGAGTTGCTTGTGAGCTCAGTATAATCCTTCCATAAACCAAACCTTTTTTGCTTGGCATATTCCTCGCTTTGTATTAAGTCTTTGTATTGATCGGCATTCTTGAATGCTTCGTCTATAGTAGCATACCCATACATTAACAACTCTTCACTAATGGATTGTGCCAGTGTATGATAAACATATCGATACTCCCAATCTTCTTGTTTTGGAAAAGAAGCAGCATTGTCATCCTTTAGTAGAAAAACTACTTTTCCAATCAACTGATTATAGGTATAATCCATAGCCTCTTGAGATGCATTGGTTTTTACACCTATAAATCTTATAAGCTTAACTTCTTGAGCATCATTATGCGTTTCAATAACTTTAATAGCTTCACCATCAATGACTTCAATAACCTTAGCCATAATTAAGTCTTCACTAATGATTAAAGGCTCAGCATTTATAGGAATTACGATCAAGTTAAACAAGAACGAAACTCTCAGGATTGCTAGTATTGCTTTACTAAATATGTTTTTCATTTCATCACCCACACTTTCTTTTCAACCTAATAATGGTAGCTACAAATAATATATCAATTGTTAAAGCAACATCTAATAAAAACTATAAGTTCAGAATAATTATGGTAATTCAATCGTTGGTTTTTCTTTAGACGGCTTATATAAAACTATCTTTCTTCCTATTTGAGAAACAACATCTGAACGCGAACGCTCTGAGAGCATAGAACTGATTGCTTTAGGTTCATATAAGCAGTTTTTTAATACATTAATCTTAATAAGTTCCCTTGCTTCTAAAGCATCTGAAATAGCCTTAGTAATCTCAGGCGTTACACCAGACTTCCCAATTTGAAAAATGGGATCCATTGTATTTGAGAGCTTTCTCAAATAAGCTCTTTGTTTGCTTGTTATCATTTTACATCAACCTTACCTTTCTAGTAAATGATTCAATAGACTCTTATTCTCTTTTATTATTTATAGTAGTCAAATTCTAGGTAGTAGAGCTTAACCGTATCACCCTCTTGAATACCTAAGTCTTCCAGCTCTTGAATAATGCCATTATCACGTAAGAACTTTTGAAAAAAGGTAAAGCCTTTTTCAGATTCCAGATTAGTATAACCCAGCATTCTTTCAATTCTAGGACCTTCAACAAGGAAGGTATGCTCATCCTCTTGTACAATGGTATAAGGTTCATCTACTACAGGTGCATCATCAAAATAGTATTCTCTCTCATAGATTACGGGGGATGAATCCATCTGCTTAAGCCTATCATGAATATGATATAATAAGGGCTTAATACCTTCTCCTGTTACTGCTGACATAGGAAAAATCTTAATATCCTGCTTATCAGCATACTTAATTAGTTCTTTCATAGCCGTATCATCCTGCATGACATCTATTTTATTAGCCGCTATAACTTGTGGTCGTTGCAGCAGCTCTGGATTAAAGTCTTTAAGCTCTTGATTAATTTTTTCAATATCATCCACAGGATTTCTTCCTTCAACGGATGCTGCATCAACGATGTGGAGTAACAGTTTGGTTCTTTCCACATGCTTTAAAAACTCATGCCCGAGTCCAATGCCTTCTGAAGCTCCTTCTATTAAACCTGGAATATCTGCTATAACAAAACCTTCACCTTTATCTATATCGACAACACCTAAATTAGGGCTTAAGGTTGTGAAAGGATAATTCGCTATTTTGGGCTTTGCATTGGATACCCGTGATAAAAAAGTAGACTTTCCAACATTAGGAAATCCAACCAAGCCAACATCTGCAATAGATTTAAGCTCAAGAACAACCCAAAGCTCCTTACCGCTTTTACCCGGCTGGGCATATTTTGGTATCTGCATAGTTGGTGTGGCATAATGCTGATTACCTTTCCCACCTCGTCCACCTTTTAATAGCACTTCATCTTTATCTAGATAAGCCATATCAGCAATGACTTTTCCTGTTTCGGCTTCACGAATAATGGTACCCTGCGGTACTTTTATGATCATATCTGCCCCGTTTTTACCGTGACGTCTATTACCTTGACCTCCATCACCATTTCTAGCCTTATAATGCTTCTTATGTCTAAAATCATATAACGTATTTAAGCCTCGATCCACTTTGAAAATGACATCTCCGCCTTTACCACCATCGCCGCCGTCAGGTCCTCCATTAGGCACATATTTTTCTCTTCTAAAGCTGACACATCCGTCTCCTCCGTTACCAGCTTTAATATATATTTTCACTTCATCTACAAAAATCATCTTTTTACACCTCTAAACTATATCTTACATTTATTATAAATGGACAGTGTCTGGAATATACACTTTTAGTAATGGAATAAATTAACTGATCATTAATTATTATAGACTATTTTAGGGTATATGTATAGCTGAACAATCCATAACATTAAGAAGAATGGTATTAAAGATTTAATCATAGCATATTCCTAAGTTATGGAATACTACCTATATCATTAATACCATAACAAAAGGGCCTTAATGGCCCTTATAGTTTTTTATCAATTATTGAGCTTTTGGATAAACAGAGACTTGTTTTTTGTCTCTTCCTTTTCTTTCAAATCTAACAACACCATCTACTAAAGCAAATAATGTATCATCTCCACCTCTGCCTACGTTATTACCTGGGTGAATTCTAGTTCCACGCTGTCTATATAAAATATTTCCTGCTTTAACAAATTGTCCATCTGCTCTTTTGGCACCTAATCTTTTTGATTCGGAGTCCCTACCATTTTTAGTAGAACCAACTCCTTTTTTATGAGCAAAGAATTGTAGGTTCATTCTTAACATTTCCTACACCTCCTTATATGAAACGTTGAGATACTTTGAACCGTATGTTTTACAAATATCTAAAAGCCCTAGCTCTAAGGCATTTAATAACACTCTGGTTTGTTCACTGATGTGATTGGTAAGTTTAAAAAAGATAGTACCTGTCTTTTCATCCTGATCAACAATACATTCATCCTTACCAAATTTCTCAATGGCATTAATTGTATTAATGACAAGAACCGATGTAGAAGCACAGATAATGTCATATCCTTTATCAGCATAATCCGCATGACCTTTTAACTCAAAACCAACAATGAACTTTTCTTTATTCTTAAATATACAACATTCTATCATCATTTCTTACGCATTAATTTTTTCTATTTTAATTTTTGTAAAAGGCTGTCTATGCCCTTTTTTCTTGGAATAGCCTTTTTTTGGCTTATATTTGAATACAACAATCTTTTTGTTTTTTCCTTCTTCTTCAACGGTTGCAGTAACAGTTGCGTTCTTTACGTAGGGTTTACCAACGGTTAAATCACCGTCTTTAGATACCATTAAAACATTATCAAAAGTTACAGATTCACCTACTGCTGCTCCTAACTTTTCAACTTTAACGACATCACCTTCAGCTACTTTATACTGCTTACCACCTGTTGCAATAACTGCGTACATCTTTGGCACCTCCTTATCTCAAGACTCGCCGAATTTGGTGTCCACTAGGCTCTTAATACCTCTTCGAGCGGTATACCACTAAACAAATTTATCATACCCCTATGCATTTGTCAAGGTAAAGTTTATTTTAACCACCCTTGATTCATAACATAACCACCTATATCGCCACCTTCTGGTCCCATCTCTATTATCCAATCTGCTTGTTTTATGAGTAGAGGATGGTGTTCTATGACTATAACCGTCGCCCCTTTATAGGTAAGCTCCTGCAAAATTTGAATCAATTTTTTAACGTCTTCATCATGTAACCCTGTTGTGGGCTCATCCAAGATATATAAAATATCCTTTGTTTTTTCTGAACATAATTCTTTTGCAAGCTTAATTCTCTGTGCTT
Organism: Vallitaleaceae bacterium; assembly: GCA_028277605.1. Classification (GTDB taxonomy): domain Bacteria; phylum Bacillota; class Clostridia; order Lachnospirales; family Vallitaleaceae; genus JANQFZ01. The sequence goes on from JANQFZ010000034.1 coordinate 34,664, forward strand.
CACCACCAGATAGAGTTGCAGCACTTTGACCCAGCCTAAGATAGCCAATACCTACTTTGTCCAGCATATCAAGTATAGAGAATATTTTTTTTTCATCTTTAAAGATCTTTTTTACCTCTTGGATTTCAAGATTTAGTAAATCAGATATGGTATAACCTTTATAGGTGACTTCTAGAATCTTATCCTTATACCTTTTACCATTGCATTTGGTGCATGTGGTATATATATCAGGCATGAAATGCATAGGAACTGCTATTTGCCCCATGCCCTTACACTCAGGACACTGACCCTTTTTACTATTAAAGCTAAAATGTTCCTTTGTTAATTTTTTCTTCTTTGCTTCTTCAAGGTTAGCATAAAAAGCTCTTATTAAGTCAAAGACTCCTGTGTAAGTTGCAGGATTAGATCTAGGTGTCTTACCAATTGCCTTTTGACTAACAAAGTAAATTTCTTTTAGCTTTTCTGTACCCTTTAAACTACTGTAATCCCCCATACTATCCGTTTTTTTGCCAAGCGCCTTTAAAACAGCAGGATATAGTGTCTTAGAAATTAAACTACTCTTACCAGAGCCACTGACACCAATGACACAGGTTAACTTTGAGAATGGGATTATGATGTCATTTTTTTTCAGATTATTAGTAGCTGCACCTTTTAACAGCAATGCTTTGTCCTTATCTATAGATTTGTCGTTGGTTTCAAAACTAAAGCTATCTGTCATTCTTTTATCTAATTCATGTTGATGAGCTGCCTGTGCCACTTCTGCACGTATTAATTCCCCACCATACTTCCCAGCTTTTGGACCTATTTCTACAATATAATCAGCCATATCTAAAAATGCTTGTTTATGTTCTACCATAATTACCGTGTTCTTGAGTTTCTTTAGATCTCGTATGGTTTCTATCAGAAACTGATAATCTTTAGGATGAAGTCCCTTTGACGGCTCGTCCATAATGTATAGAATATTGGTTAAGCCCGAACCAAACTGCGTTGCTATCTTTAACCTCTGGGCTTCGCCACCAGATAAAGAAGGCACACTTCTACCTAAGCTCAAGTAACTCAGTCCAACCTGTTCCATCTTCTTTAATTGATACAAAAGCTTGATAAATATAGGTTTCGATTTTTTCTTGTTAGCATCAGATAAATCATAGTAAGTTCTATGACACCAATCATTTAGGTTCGTGATGGACATAGATGCCGCTTCAGGAAATCTTGTATCACCAATTCTGACTAATCTTCCTTCTTCCTTTAAACGTTCTCCATGACAATGACTACATTTCTTTTTTACAATATAGCGTTCCAAGTGTTTTATAGATTTATCTCCATTATCATCTCTTAAAAGACGGTACATGGCATTGACCACGCCTTCAACCGGTCTTGATATTGTCCCCTTTCTACCATTGGTATTCTCATAACTAAGACTAACGACTCTACCTTGTGTTCCATAGAATAGCTGCTTTTTAAATGCATCGGATAGCTCCTTAAAAGGCACTTCTAGATCCTCATTGATATCTGCTGCTAATGCCAGCACCTCACCCTTCATCCAATTAGCATTTGGCTTTTCTCTATGCTTTCTTAAATTCCCACACCAAGCAGAAGCTCCATCTAATATCGATTTTTCAGGGTCACTCACAATAAGATCTACATCAATTTGCATCTCTTCTCCCAATCCTTTACAAACAGGACACATAGAATCTGGATGGTTATTACTGAACACACTTGGTGTCAGTGGAAAAAAGATGAATCCACAATGACTGCAAACATTATTGTCTTTATCCGTTATAGGCGTATGACAATGAGGACATATCCTTTCACCAATCGTTGTATATAGTAATTTTAGATAATCTCCTGTTCTAGAAACTGAACCAACGGTTGATCTAGGATTCAGACCTAAATTTCTCTGTTCTATAGCAATAGCAGGCTGCAAGCCAGTAATTCTCTCAACCTCAGAATCATTTAAATCGTAGCCTAAATTAGTGGAAACGAGATCCATAAATTGCTTTTGGCTTTCACTAAAAATGGTGTCAAAGGCTAGACTAGATTTTCCACTTCCACTCACACCTGTAATAACTGTTATTTTCTCTTTTGGAATTTTCACTGATATGTCTTTAAGGTTGTGAATGGTAGCATGCTCTACTGTAATCACATCGGTATCAATCTTTTCAAGGATCTGGGTATCTGGCTCCAGCTCCTGAACATACATCTTCTTTTCATCAGTCGTACTTTTTATTCTAGAATCTATAATGTTTACATTTGGTTCTTTTTCATTAAATACCTTATAGTTTGTCCAATCTTCTACCCACCTGGGAACTTTAACTTCATCAAAAATAGGAACGTCAAGGTAAGGCATGATTTGTAATATCCTTGAATGTTCAAATCCATCAAAACCACTCACTTGAATATTATAATTATAAGGATCGACCGCTTCTACTTTAACCACTGTAGATGCTATAGGATTAGGTCTTACTGGTGAACGCGTAGCAAAAATACCACATCTAGGGGCATTGCCATAGGGCGGCTGACACATGCGGTTCTTGCGAAATTCTTTTTTATCCATTCTATCGAACCACCATAAAACTCTAATATAGTCACCATTTTCTATTTTATCAAGTGTTGCTTGTATCTCATTAGCTTGAAGACTTTCAGATAGTCGAAACTGAATGACACCATTTTTCTGAATCAATAGATACTCACCAATAGGTGTACCCTGAAAAGGTATAACTACCCTCTCTTGCTGCTTTGGCTTTTGTTTGACCTTTTCTTCACAAGGGAAATAAGGTTTAATGTCTATGATTTCACCTTTCAAATCGCTTTCATCAACCATTATCAAGCCTCTTTTTTCCTGTACCTCATGAATTTTTACTCCATAGCACATCAATTCGTTAGTACTCTTGGTAAAAATTATGCAGTGACTGAAATGTCCTAAGTTGACTAAAGCCTTCTCATATCCCTTTTTTAAGGTTATTAACGTTAATGTATTATTATCATCTCCTCTGATTATGCTCTCATATGTTCCAATAGACTCAAAGTGTAATATTTTCATAACGCCCTCCTATTTTCTACTCTTTACCTTGCTTTAGATCACACTGATCTTTCATGATAAATCCCATCCTTGGAGTGAGTGTTGAAATTCAATGGTAATTCCTATAGGTTTAGTATACCTATTTTTTGTATCTAACACTTTTCCATTCATGCTCATTTGTTTTTTCATTTATTGGTACAAATAATACATTAAAAGGTATTATGATTCTATATTCACTTGTATTTATACTAAATTTAGTTTTAAAGCTTTTTGCAAAGGAGGCATTGATTGACCAATCATATTTGAAGTTATCTCATATTTGGATTTAATTTAAGATTTAAGATGAGAAAAATAGAAGAGAGTATAAATAGATTTATTTTACGATGGATAATTCAATTAATCATTAAAAAAACTTAATTGTATCCCCGCCTGCTTGTCCTCAAAAGTATTGATATAGTTAAAAAGTTTATAGCTATCACATACAATTTTATGTTTATGACATTCCTCTCTTAGTATATTTTTTAATTGTTTATTATTGCTTGAAGTTACTTCATAAGCATTTCCATACGTTTTTATATATTTATCTTTTATGCCCGGGAAATGTTTATCCAACTTCTTATAAAAGTACTGTCTATTGCCATCTCTAAGTGTCATACTAACATTAAAAAAAATAATACCATATACGGATGAATGAATACAATAATCCAATAGTCCTCTGATATTTTCTTCTGTATCATTAATAAATGGCAGGATTGGTGTTAACCATACAATAGTTGGTATGCCTTCATCATGTAGAATTTTCAATACTTCTGCTCTACGTTTTGTGGAGCATACATTGGGCTCTATTATCTTACATAGCTTTTCATCAGTTGTTGTTAAAGTCATCTGAACAACACATTTTGATTTTTTATTGATACTTTTTAACAGATCCAAGTCTCTTAATACCCTATCAGACTTTGTGTGAATTGAAACTCCAAAGCCGTAATGATCAATTATCTCTAGGCATTTTCTTGTATTCTTAAGTTGTTTTTCTAAATGAAGATAGGGATCACTAATACCACCAGTACTAATCATACACTTCTTTTTCTTACTTCTAAGGCTATTCTTCAATAATTCTACAGCATTAGATTTCACTTCAATATCTTCGAACTTATGCTTCAACTGATAGCAGGTACTCCTTGCATCACAATAAATACACCCATGTGAACATCCTCTGTATATGTTCATTCGATTTTGTGAAGATAATATTGATTTGACCTTTACTTCATGCATATTTTTCTCCAATTATCATTAGACTCATTATATTTTATCTTATGGCATCAGTTATCCCCCTCCAAAATTGTAATTACAAGATATGGAAGGGGTTGAAAACTTTGATTGATTTATTTATTTCTTTTCCATTTACGAATTTTAGTTCTAAATGACTTAAATGGTGCAACTGTATTAATATGAATCCATTTATAAATAGGCCAGTTAGATGGTGTAGAAGAAGACCATTTCCGTCCTCCAGGATTAAACAATTCTTCATCTGTATAGGATTCTATCAATTCAAATATTCGATCCACATACTTTTTGAAACTAATAATTAAGTCACTAATGGAATCATCTTCATATTTTTCATAAAAGCTCTTGTATAACCCTCCTAGATTATTCCATTTGTATCCAGGTGACGGTGTAATGACTTTGTTTCCTTTTTGTTCTTCACTTTCCCAATGTAATATTAAATCTATCCAACCTAACTGATATGCAATCATTTGAGATGGAGTCCTATCAACACTATCTACCATTACATCCTTATCCTCATTATTAATAGCATCGAACTCACCTACAAATAATTTAGCGGTTTTCTCAATTTCATTTTTTAATTCTTCTTTACTTGTATACACTTTCATATTATCACCTCATTTATATTTTGCACAGAGCAACCATTTAATACAAAATCAATTTTACATTATAAGTGCATAATCTGACCCTATCAATAGTATTCTAATTGATGGAAATATATAGTTCTATCGTCTGATTGTTCATATCTTTACTATCATTATGGTACACTTCAAAATCATCCGTGTACCTACGGTCTAAATTCATTGTCCATATCTCTTGCCATGCTTTCGACACTGATTCTACCATATCACCTTTAATCGTAAACTTTGCATATTTTCCACTACCTATTGTCCTTGTTTCAAGGTCAGAATTGTCGCTCTTAGAAACCTCTGTACAACACATAAATCTATAAGGCTTAGTAGCATCACTTTCATAGTCCGTATAAAGACCAATTCCTCTATTTGTCGTTTTGTTTTTAATGCTATTAAAAATCCCATCATTAATAAAACGTTGCCACACAACTCCAATATCTTTCATAGATTGACCATTTTCATTAGTTGTCATGATTGACTTACCTACAACTATTTTTTCATTAAGTGTTATAACTTCATAATTCATACATGTCATCTCCTCTAACAATATATCTTTATTATAAGAGAAGTAATATGACAACAGCATGTCATATTTATTAAGTCCATTAGTACATGTTTTTTCTCTTTCACAATTATCTAGGCATCGTTGATTTAAAGAGGAGTAATTGGAATAAAGATCTCTACTAATTTTTCCTCTTTACTTATATCATATTTTTGTGGTGGATAGTATTCAAAAAACACTCTGTTATCTGGTGCGTAACCGCTTTCTGGCAGCCATTTGGACAGCATGTAATTCCATGCTAATTGGTATTCATCTGATTTGAGCAAAAATCTTCCCACTGCACAGGAACCGCCTTCTAGAATCATAGAACCAAATTCTTGGTTATCGTTTACTTCTTTATCCGTAGACATACAGACACTAATTCTTAGCTGTTCTTCTTTAGTTAAGTCCCCAAAATCGTGATAAACTACCATCCATTTTGAAGTGGGTGTCATATATTCATTGGAACTTACATAGGCATACAGTTTTGAAAATAAGTCTTCAAATAAGTGGCTGTCACCTTTATAAGAACCTACATTCCTTATATAGACTACTTGTGTCGTGTTCATGGATTGAATAGTAAATGCTATAGGTTCCGTATACTTTATATTTGGATCTAATAGTTTTTCATTTAATTTTATATGTTTTTGAGTAGTGTTAGAAGGACTACTATAAGAGACATTCTGATTTCTATATCTACTGGCATTTATGCCAAATTTAGTTTTAAAAGCTTTCGCAAATGAGGCTTGGTTAGAAAATCCAAGGGACAGTGCAATCTCTTGAATCGATTGTTTTTTATTAGAAGTTAGAAAAAAAGCAGCTTTTTCAAGACGTAGTCTTTTAATATAGCTGTATAAGCTCTCACCTGTCATCTGCCGATAAATACGCTGGAAATGAAAGGGGGAAAAGGAAGCAATCTTTGCAAGCTGTTCAACTGTTAAAGTATCTTCCATGTTTTTTTCAATATAGTCTTGTACCTTATTGATTTTAGAAATATAGTTTTTTCTGGATTCATTGAGTATGTAAGCCATGGTAACTCCTTGTATTTGGTTGTGTTATGAACTAGGATAAGACTTAATATGAAGATTATACTAATAATTCATGTTATACCATAAAAGATTCTTATATACAAGGGGATGACTAATCTTGAAAGTTTGACTGTGATTACGGAGAATAACAGAGGAAGACTATTGGTTTATTTCTTTACTATGTATATCTATCCCTATATCAAATCAATAACAACATAATTGTATACAATATACATATAGTGTCATTTCATTATCTATCTGAAACCAGTAGGCATAAACTTTCAAAAACTGGAAAACAACGCTTGGACAATTTAGTCGTGATAGGTCACATTTAAATGTATCTCTTGATGGGAAAAAACTCACAAATAATGAGGTGTTTCTATGTTTATAAGGCTTTTTGCAAATATAGACAACAAAGATGAAGCTTTTGAAATATCATTATTTTTAAAACTCATATCCTTATATTGAGTGATTTTATTATTGAAGAAATAAGTTGGAATTTTGATAGTCGCCCAAAGGGCGATAAAGAAAAAGATGGGGGAGGTTTTTGGGGTTGTTCTTCGAAGTTGGTTCTCTAGGTTTCTCTGGGTTTCTCTGGGTACCCCATTACCTATGGTTATATTAAATTCCTTAATAATATAATCGTGACTTTCTCACAGTAAAAAGCTTTCGAAAACACGTTACTCATAGCCATTTAAAGCTTTATTACTTTGCAATATTTAACAATAGTACAGTTAACAGGACGTGCCATAAGCAGCTACTGCTGTCATAAGGCACATCTTATTTGTTATTAAATCTTCTTCCTCTATAAAGATGTTAATCATATTAATTCCATCTTTAATATAACTACTTTTTCGGCTGATGCTAAAGCTTCTACTATTGGCTTTCCCCAGTATAGCCAGTCGTTTGCTATTTTTTTCAAAGAAATCTTTCTTAATAATTGTCCTATCCTTAACAGTTTCTAAAACAAGTCTATTAGACCGTAAAATAAGCTTGTGAAATAACTTATCCTTATTGTCATTTTCTGTATTAATACTTTTCTCCCAAACAGTAACGCTTGTATTACGAAAATAAAATGGTAGTGCCTGTTCAATAATTTTTCATTAGCACCATAAGAACCATCAAGTAATGATGCCTTTGCTTGGCTAACGCTAATTAATCTTCATCTAAAGTCGTTGTTATCACACTCCTTAATCCTTCTTAATCTTGATAATTAACTGTTTCTTATCTTCTATTACCTGTATTTTGTCACCAATATTAAATCCCCATTTCTCTAACCACCGACCTTGAAGTCGTATGATTGGATAGGTAGAATAACCCTTTTGGTTTAATAATCATAGAATCCATTCATCACTGAATTATTTAACACCTATTGAACATAAAAATACTTACCATAAAAAGTTGTCTAATTTAGTGTTGACAATCCAACGTATGACTTAACGGTTATAGAATACCATTCTAGTTCTCTTGATAAACCACAAATGTTCAATAGGATTAGTTTAAGAATTATAATAGATTATTTAAACACTAAAAAACACCTTTAGATATACTAGGTGTTTTTGGTTAAGGTATGAATATAATTTACGCCCATTCTATAAAGAATGGGCTTGAAGAAGTTATAAAAACCAACGCTCATTATAGAGCTTGATATAATACTATTATATGATAAAAAGTCAATACTATGTGTTAAACACAAAAGAGAGGATTAATCCTCTCTCTGTTTGAAAAGCTATATAAGCCAACGTCTGCAAATACAGACTTGATAAACAATTTAATATTACAATCAAATAATATCACGCAAATATATTTTTGTCAAGTATTATGTATTAATTTTTCAATTCTAATTGATTGAATATTTTATTATTTACCTCTTTCATTTTATCAGGGGATATTTCACCAATCAATCTATCTAATCTAGCTTTATCAATGGTTATTATTTCGGGAATAATAATTCTTGATGGATCTTTATCTAAAGTTCCACTTAGTAAATCATTATTTTCTAATTTTACTAAGTATTTAGGTATTTTTCTACCATCACCTTCTATAGGAACAACATTAACTTTAGAAGCAAATATATTTGTGTTTTTATTCGAAAGAATAACAACTAAATGATTACCACATAACTCACTTCCTATGTTTTCAGTAATAAGTGCGTTATAAATTTGTCCTCTTTTTACTAAAATAGGATGATGTCTATTCTTTTGTGTTCTCTGAACTTTACTATATTCTAAAGAAATGTAATGCAATCTACATAAAGAATAAAGCGTGTTAACTATTCTTTTAAGTTTGGAAAATGATATAGTCTTAATACCTTTGATTTTGTTAGCAAAATATTTTTTTATATCACTCTGTGATTCTGCAAGTATATTTTCTTGAATTTTATGGTATGGTTCATATGTTTTTTTCTTTTCTTCCATAATTCTTCCTCCTACAACATATTATAGCATAATATATTATATAAGTACTAGAAGTTATGTAAATATGTCTTCTGTTTAAGGGTATAAAACACTAAAAATATTTTAAATAATCATTGACTATAACAAACCCTATGATACTGACTATTCGGTCAATAAAGCAATTGAATCCTGTGTTAATAGACAATGCTTTTCCACTCTCAACGAAGTGCATCGCAGGCTTCGACCTTAGTGTTTTTTCACTTTATGGCTATGGAAAATGAAAAGGTCGCCATGCAGAACTAAAAACATGGGTACTCATAGTTTAACATGTTCTTGTGGTCAAATATAGACAATTAACAACTCTTGTGACAATAGACTAGCTTTCACTTGGTACCTTAGCCCAAGTAGATAATGTGGTTTTGCTGACAACTAATAGTTTTATCTCTCAAGCCAAGATAATTGGTAACGCTACAAACGGTAAGGGTGCGTAATTTCATATAAATCGCTCCTTTCAACTAGCTAAAAATTAATTACTTTAAAAAAAGCTATAACTATTACTTTTGTTGTAATTCGTCCATGGGTCGTGACTTTGGTTTTAATTGTTTAATCAACCTGTATGTAGAGGGGATGGACACACCTTGCAATTATCTAATGTAATTTATAAAAAAATGTGTTACTATGAGGAGAAAATGGAATTTATGAAATGAAAATATTAAAAGATTTATTGGAGGGACTAATCTATGAAAAAATTACTTTTACCATTATTAATTATAGTATGCCTTTCGGGTTGTATGAAATTTACTCTAAAACAAGATAAACATAATGAAGATGAAACATCAAATAATATAAATAATCCAAGTTTAGAACAAAACTCAGATTCTTTATATCCTGTAATGAATGATAATATACATGAGTTGAATGATACTGTCCTCGAAGAAATTGTATACAGCTTTTTTCTTGTTTTTGATTTTAATATGTCTTTTAACGAGGATAATTTCGTGAACTATGAAAGAGCGTATCAATATATAAGAAGTGCAGGTACGTATCCAATAGAGCCTTTTGAATATTGGAACCTTTTTGAGAATTATTATGATTCAAAATCACATAAGTATACCATTCCAGTCGAAGTTGTTGATAAGCTTATATTAGATAAAGAAATAAAACCTTCACAGTTTGCTGGGCTTACGGTAGTTGATGATACTTATATAGTTGAGAGTTTTTATTGGACTGTGAGACCAGAACTTCATCAATATTTTAATAAAGACACATGGATGCTTACAGTACCATCAGAAATTGTTGATGAATACATATTAAGCAAGTTTAATACAACGATAGATCACTCACAAATAAAAGAATATGCTGAAGATAGTGACACTTATACTTATGAGCCATTTAGGGGAGGGTTTCTTTACGTTGTATCAGTTGATGAAGTAATAGTTGATGATGAGATAGTAAAATTTAAAAGTGTATTAACTAAGCCAGACGAAAATCCAAGTATTTCATATCAGGTGACTTTTGTAATAGAGTTTGTACATGGTGAGTATAAATTTTTATCTGTTGATATTAAAGATAATAATATATAGTTTTTATGTGATGAAGAAAGAGGCGTGATTTATACGTAATTAACTTATTATACCATCTCATTTAATATCGGAGATAGGCAATATATAGATGATTCAAGTTTTCAAGAGTGGCACGCCACGTAATGAAGTGTTTTATGAGTACTTTTAAATCTTTCTTTTATAATATGGGTTAACCGTTGGATGATTTGTTTTAGGTTGTTCATGATAAAAAATTTCCTTCCTAGCTTTTTTTAGATTTAGCCAGGTTGGAAATTTTTCACACTCTTTCTATGACAGTCTCAAAAATTAATAAAATTTTTCCTCCTACCCGATTTATGTATCTTACATCAATATAATTTTAATCGTTAAAAATCATTGCTGTCAACCCAACACTAAAAATATTTTCGATTTTTAGAATATTCTTCTATCGACATATCAAAATAAGTATATTTGACTTCACCTGCATAATATTTATCATCCAAACTTGAATAATCATTATTGCTGTCCCAAGTTACATCTATAGTAATCCACTTTCCATTAACATATACGTTGTTCCATGCGTGAGGCTCCCATTTACCGAAACCATTTGACATGCCCGTTTCAAAAGAGCAGGGAATATTTATCGCATTTAATAATTTAGACGTTAAACTAGAATAATCTTGACATACACCTATCAGTTTTTCATCTTCACCTAATTTTGTAATAGTTAGAGGTGCATTATTGTAATAGTAATCAATATCATAATACATATTTGTACATACCCAATCATGAACAGCTATTACCTTATCATAATCATCTTGAATCCCTTCAGTAATGTCTAAAGCTAGGTTTAAAACCTCTTCTGATGGTTTTCTAACTATAATTCTGTCTAGTTTGTCACTTTTGAAACGATTATTGTTACGCCCATAAGCACCAAAAAAAGTATAATAATAATTTTTATCCACATTCGTTAAAATTTCTGGACTGTAAAAATCCCCTAATCTTTCAAGAAACTTGGCATCTGATGCCTCCAAATTTCTAGGCTCTCCTAGGTAAACTAGTTTATCTGAAACTTGATTAGACTTTCCAATAATCAGCTCTTTTTCTACTCGTATGGATTCAATATTTTTCATAAGGCTCACATCAAAGAGCATACTCTCATATTTACTATATACAGTCTCTACCTGTGTTTCAAAATCTGGCACATCTATCTTAGAGATAACGCCATTGTCTATTACTCTAAATACATTGCCATTTTTATCTAGACCAATGATGCCATCACCTTTATAAATATCAATATCTACAATATGATTCCATGGGCTACCATATAAGTTATATCTTTTATCAACAAGTCTTAAATTATGCTTAAATGAAGCTCCTGTTACCCATACATCTCCATTTTTTTTGAGACCAACTGTAAAAGTACTGCCAGCTGCAACCTTAACAATGTCCTTCCACTCATCTACTTGCAAACGACTGGTTGAATATTTTGGACCTGATTGGCTCAAGCCTATTATCTCTTTTTCGTCATCTAATCCTATTGCAACCACTGTACCATTACTTTTTAACCCTACAACATGGTCATCTCCACATGACAGAGCTACAATTTGTTGCCATTCTGATACATTACATTGTCCATAATTATTTTTACCAACTGCCACAACAGTACCATCTGTTTTCAAACCATAAACATTATCCTCTCCGATATAAATATCATCAATCATCTCCCAATGCATTGTATTGCATTGTCCATGATCGTTATGACCCACTCCTAGAACTTTACCATCATAGGTTAGCCCAAGGGTGAAGTCATCATCGACCAATATTTTTTTTATGTTTTTCCAGCTCCCTACATTACATTGACCATATTCATTATTACCCGTTGCAACAACCGTACCATCTTTTTTTAAACCTACAGTAAACTTATATCCTGTATCTATGGTCTTAATATTTTGCCAAGCTTCAACATCCAACTGACCATCATAATTTCTACCTATGGATATTACGGTTCCATCTTTTTCTAAACCTATAAGTGCATCCGTACTGACATAAATATCAGCCATATCTCTCCAATAATATGTAGCAGCTCGCTGATAATCGCTTAAACCTGCAGCAATGGCATACGGCGTATCTTTAACAGTCGGATGAATATCTTGTGAATCATTCAGTTTTTTATTGCCATTTAATATATAGGATTTACTAATGGGAACCTCTACCCTCGTATTGTCTTTTATGCAAGTAGCTGTCTGGCTCTCTCCATTCCAATAAGCTTCTGCACCAAAAGTCTCAAGTGTTGCTCGCAATGGTACTTGTGTCCTACTATTTTTACCTATAAATGGATAGCCAGATTCATCATTAAACGGAATGACCTGTCCATCAATTCTAATAGTATTGGATGCTTGTGTATAACTGCTTGGTATACACATAACCAAAATGATGAGTATAAACCAAAGTTGCTTAATTTTTGTCATTTGTAAGTCCTCCTGAAATTTTTAATCTTATAACATCAAGCATTGAAATAATTTATCATTTTCATTTTATCATATTATAGTTATAAACTCACTTTATTTTTTAGCTAACTAAAGAACTATGTGTTTTGCAAGTAAAGAATACAAAAAACGCAGTAGAAAGTACACCACTTATCAATACTAATTAAAGATAATAATATATAGTTTTTATGTGTTGAAGAAAGAGTGGTTTATAATCATGCCTCTTTCTTAGGTTTTTAGATCTGTCGTTTTCCATGATAAAATAGCCTCGTAACGCATGTGTATGAATCTATAGCAAAATGGATAAGTTAATTGACTAACTGAAACACTACCTCTTCAAATACCCTCTCCCAATTATAATTGGGATTATCAATAACTGCCTTTTCAATACTTAATCTATTAATAATCATTTTTTCCAATCTCTTCCTATCTTCCATAAATTCAATAACCCCATCATAACCCTCTAGCTCTTTAACTTTTGCATACTTAGTATTTTGCACATACCTTATTACTAAGTCAATCCAATCTTCCCACTTGCTTCTATCAGGTGAAACTCTCTCATTAGCAACACGTTTTATGGTTTCCCTTACATCTGTTTGAGTTAAATATATAAGCTTAGGATTTAAAGACTTAACAGTATCGATTAGCTCAAACATATAGTCTTCAATATAATTCATATCCTTACAATAACTTCCCATTAACTCATTTATATGATTCTGTAAGTAAGCACATTCAAATATGTAAACATAGTCATCATTTAATGCTGTTTCACCAAAAGCTTTCCATCTTCTAAAATGATAATCCTTAAAAGTACCTATATCCACTTTACCATCATATACTTCCTTAGAGCTTAGGTATTCAATGATGCCTTTGTTTTTCATAGGTATTTTTAACTTGGTATATGCGATAACGGCATATTCCCCTTCGATTTGTGTATATTCTGCTAATATTTCCTCAAGCTCAGAATTCTGCTTAATCACCTGTTTATACTCGTCAATGGTCAAATAAGCATGCCATGCCAAATCTGCTGGGTGAAGGTCTGCCTCATTGTATAACTTAACCTTTAACCCTTTTGACTCAAGATATGCCTTAATTTTATTTGATATAGTACTTTTGCCTGAACCTGGAATACCTTCAACTAAAATAAGTTTATTTTTCATAAAAATTTCCCCTTATCGGCTGTTTTTTGGTTGTTAGACAGCAATATTCAAGTTATCAAAGAAAAAATCTTCAAAATCTTGCCAATCAGAAATACATTTTGTTCATATCTATAATCAAATGAATATGCATCTTTCAATAATTTGAGTAATAATCCTCGATTAAAGCTACTTACTCTTCTAAATTCAATAGTCATGTACTTAATACCTCCATCTTTTAATGTAAATTATAGATAATTCTACATGGTTTTACAAGTGTAGGATTAGATGATAATAAGGTCTGGTGGTATTTTTACTAATTAAATAAAATAGTATGGCACAATGCACCATACTATTTATGATAAGGACTATCCTTTTGCTTTAAAAACCTTTAGTCCATATGGATAATTCTATATAAGATTGCTGCTACTTCAGCTCTTTTTGATAATCCTTTAGGATTAATCTTATCACCATTACCATGAACTAATTGAGCTTCTATCAATGCTGCAACACTATCTTGAGCATAGGATGCAATCTTATCCATATCCTCAAAGTTCTGAGTACTCAATGTTGTGTCTAATGATAATTGACCTTTCTTTTCTAATGCTCTAGCCATTAAGGTCATCATATCTTCTCTAGTAATTTTATTGGTTGGGTTAAACTGATGCTTACCATTTCCTTTTGCAATACTCAGTGCCTTAGCAACACTAACTTCTTCATAATAATAAGCATTTGAATCTACATCTGAAAAGTTCTCTTTAACATCACTTGTCAATTCCAGTGTATTTACTAATAATTTTATGAAATCAGCGCGTGATATATCCATCCCTGGATCAAAAGTCTCCTCGGATGTACCGTTAATTATACCTTTAGATGCTAATACTTCTATGGATTTCCTTGCCCATTCAAAATCACTCAGATCTTTAAAGGTCTTCACATGATATCCGATAGTATATAGACTAAAGTGTGTGGTTGTAAATTTAACGGTTTTTGATTTAATATCATATTTTCTATTAGGTATGGCTTTTAACTCACCTTGAGCATTGATATGGTAAACAATAATATGTTCAGGATTTTGTAATTCTTCTTGTGTTGGCTCATAGTCAATCTCTACAGATACAGGTGTAGCGGTATTAGACCATGAAATTAAGTTATCATTTGCATCTACAAATCGTAAATCAATAACAGGTCTATCTTTTACAAATGCTTGATTCTCTGTGTCTAATGACGAACCATCCATTTGCTCAACGACTAAGATGATCCGATCCTCTTTAATCTCAGTGTTAGCTAGCATTTCACCGCATAACGTAACATTTGCAAATTCAGTTTTCACTGTTATTGCTTCATCTTTACTTTCGTTTTGTAGTAAAGATACAGGTAATGTTTGACCATATGCTGTTGCGCCTTCTACCTCTTCTACATCAATTAATACTACTTTAAGACCCTGTTCATTTCTTTGTGTGTTATCCATATAGTCTAATAACTCAGACTCACTCAATTCACTTTGTGCTATACCAGTTGCTTTATCTAATTGAGGAATTATTGGTACAATTACAGTTCCTGTGTCTGATTTAATAATACTTTTATTTTTCTTGTTATTGTTATCATTGTTGTTATCATCGTCATCATCGTCATTGTCATCGTCGTTATTGTTATTTTGATCAATTGGTTCTATTGGATCTTCGACTGGAGCTTCAACTATCGTAAATTCAATCCAATCAAGATTAAACCCATCACCAACATCTTCCAATACTAAGTCATAGGTTCCTGCTTCGAGTGTCAGTTGATCGGTTACATCTTTGTAATCACCCCATCCACTGGTACTTAAAAAGTCAGTTGTCGCTAATACTTGGTCGTCTTTTTTCAATATACCTTTTACACCAGCTTGTGGCGTTGCATAATGATAAGTTATTTCATAAGTACCTGCTTCTTCGACTCTTACATAATAAGTTAACGTATCACCTGCATGATTATAAGCCGTATTTTCACCAATTTCCGTACCCTCAATCACACCTTTTGTTGCATCAACATAACTCTCTGCTTCTATTCTACTTGGTAATAGTTGAGCAGTGGGTTCTGGCTGATAATCCATCCAGCCGATTTCAAAATCGTTGCCTGCTTTTATATTTAAGGTGATAATCTGTTCACCTGCTTCTAGCTCTACAGCTCTTCTCACCTTAAACCATGAAGCCCATACTTGAGGTAAGTTAAGTAATGCTAATTTTTCGCCATTACTGTCTTCTATATCTGCATTAAAACCACTCACATTATTGAGTACAAATGTTACATGATATCTTCCTGCTTCTGGCACATTGACTTTATAGGATACTTTATCACCTGTTCCTAATGAACCAATGGTCATAACACTTTGATCACGAATGGTCTTCTCCTCAAGTTGACCACCATTCATCATGTAGACTTCATCACCTTGAATAACACCATAGTTCTCAACAACACTACCCGTTACACCTGATGATATCATCTCTACTGTGAGTGCATCATCACCGGTTGAATCATCATATGCTGTTACTGGTATATTAAACAGTAATGTACTATCTTCATAATAGGTGGTTCCATTCCATGCCAAGTTCACTTTTACATGTGTGCTGTCCAGGTAATCAATAGATTCTATTGTAATCCCTGATGTGTTATCAGCTAATGTAATATCACTGATAGAGTCTTCTATGAAAGTACCACCAGCTAATGTCATGGTAACGACTTCTTCATCCATCTTAGCTTGATCACCTTCATAGGTCCATGCACCCGTAATGCTCTCTACATCATCTATGGCAGTAAACTTCTTAACAGCTGTTGAGATATATGTATTAGTTTCTGATACAATCGGTACTTTAAACTTAACAAACTGATCGACATCATAATCAGTTTTATCACTAACTGAAAGGACAACCGCTGCTTGAGTCGTACTATCAATTACTTCCTCCGTAATGCTCGTTATTAAAATTCCTGAAGGTGCTCCATCTAACTCAAGCTCTTGATAATGAACTGACATTCCCTCTATATTACTTGCTTTAAGACTAACAGTTTTTCCATCCTCTTCACCTTCTAAAATCTCATCACTACTATCATCTACTAATACAACAGGTCCAATGTCGACGTAGTCTAAATTAAATCCTGCATCAACTACTTCAATGGTTAGGACGCTGTTCGTTGTAGCTTTTACATTGACTTGATCTTCGACTACATTGTATCCCCACCATTCTGTTTTAGGTAGATCCGTAATGGATAAAATCGTGTCATCATAACTAAGTTTAACCTTTGCACCATCATTACCAGTACTATAACCCAATTGGATAGTTAATGATGACGATGTAGTGACTTGTATATCATAAGTTAATTTTTCACCAGGGTCAAAGTATGAAACATCAGAGCCTGTGTGAACTGGATCACCCCCACTGTAGTTTTCAGCTTCTATTCTACCGGGAATCATCATTTTCATCTCACTTTGGTAAACATTGATAGTTCCTAATGTGAAGTCTACACCATTCACTACCTGAAGCTTAACCATCTGATGCCCTTCTGTAAGATAGACCTTTGCTCTTGACTTCATCCAAGGTGCCCACTGGCTGCATTGTTGCAGTTTAAGAGTACCTACTTGAACATCATTTTCTAATACAGATACCTCACCTGTATCGCTATTACTAAAATCTAAATCAAAATAGTAATAACCATCAACAGGTATGTCTACAAAGAATTCTACAAAATCACCCGTATCTGCATTAGCTAAATCATTCTCATTGACAGTCATGCCTTGATGATTGATTGCATTGACACCAGGTTTGATTGATTCCTTAATTAATAGTGGTTCAATAATTGTATCACCTTCACCAGGCATCCATACATAAGTAGCTACTGTTCCCCCAGGCAATTTACCTGAGATCTGTTCACCATTGCATAATAATTTGAAGGCTTGTTCATTTTTATTTTGATTAATCATGATACTAGCAACTTTACCGTCAGGTCTTAAGAAAGAGACATTGGTGACGGTTTCTTTTGAACCGTAATCACTATCAATTCTAATTGAGCCAGGTGGTACAAATTGAGTGTATTGTGCCATCATGTAAAACTCAGGTGCTGCCCAATATTGCTCGTTATCTGTGCTGTCTTTTCCTGAATCTTTAATAAACATGGTTGGATCTGGCTCACCTACCCATTGTTCTGGATAGATATTGCTATCTAACATAGTTACCCAGGCATTATAGCTCTCGGCATAGTTTCTAAAATATTGCGCAATTCTATCTGCCCCATGAGTCCCCCATAAGGAACGTTCCGTCAGATTCGCTGATTTATCTGGAAACATATCATGTACTGTGCTCATCGTTGTTGGTGATCCTGAATAATCATGATAGGCACCACCATCAATTGCAGGACTGTCTAAGATTTCTCCTAAAAAAGATACTGCTGAACTAAAATTATGATCAAATGCCCAGATCTTAGGTACTTGTGATTCTGTTAACCGACCAGCACTAACACTGACTTTAAATTCTTCAACCATTGCCTCTGCTAATGCTTGTTCTTGCGCTGCTGTCATTCCGCAACTTGGATAATCAATCTCCAACTCAGGCTCATTTTGTAATGTCATTGCGTAGATATCAATACCTAATTCTGCATATGCTTCTACATACAGCACATAGTATTTCGCTAATACAGGAATAAACTTATCTTCTAATCGTCCTGCCTTTAGGTTATAAGGATTAAAATAGAAATCTTTATTAACGGACTTCATCCATCCAGGTGGTGTCCAAGATGAAGAGAAAAATTTTACATTAGGATTAATTTCCTGTACTTTTTTTATTGTTTCTATAATATGATAGTCAACATCTTTTTGAATTGAGAAATTATCTTCTAACCATTCCATATAGTAAGCTTCTGATTCATCTCTAGGCATCATATCGTAGGGTATATCAGCGTAGGTATAGAATTCTCTACCTGTAAAGTCTGCCGCTCCTACAGTTAGGCGCATATTCGCTTCATCATTATTAACATCAGTACCTACTAACTTCGTTAACACTTCATCTCTTGCTTCTTCTGACATCTTATATAGATTATAGATTGAGGCTTCTTCTAAAGAGGTTCCAATGCCAAGAATCGTCTGATAAGTGGTTTTAGGATCAACAACAATGGTTTCCACATCCCAATTGCTTGTTGGTAATACGAGATCCATATTTTCTTGTTTGTCAAGTGTATAAGCTATTTCTTTTGGTGCATAATACCATGAACGAGCACCTGGATATTTAGATTCTGAACTGAACCACACGTCTACACCATCTTCTCTAAGTACTGGAGAGCTAGGTATCATGATTGGATCACTTTCACCTTCTCCAATGGACCAGTCTAGCGGTATCTCCCCTTCACGACGAAACATCATCCAGTTAAAGTTCCATCCACTTTCTTTTACCTTTATTCTAATTAAATGATTGCCTGATTCAAATGCAGCTTGTCCAGTTACTGTTTCCCAATTCTGCCATCCCCCTGTTTGTGGTACAGTAATGAGATGACTAATTTCATTACCTTTTTCATCTAACACAGCAATAGCATTTGATGCCCCATCAGGACTTGCAACTCTAAAATCAATAGTGTAAAGCCCTGTTGTTGGAATATGAATATAGTAGTCATACCATTTTCCTGCATCATTCCATCCTACATTCTCACCACCACCTTCATCGGTTGTGTTCTCTGTAGACATACTGCTATAGAATATCGCATCTTCAGATTCTATTCTGTTAGAAATATCAAATGGTGTGGGTAATGGCTTATTAGGTTTTACTGGTAATTTTAAATGGGTTGTTTTTGTCAAACCATAGCCATATGAGAACATTGCATCATCTTGTGAGCCTAAGGGTAATTGTTCGACATACCATGGCCAGCTAATAGGTAGCTTTCCTGTAAAATCATATTGGTTGTTAAATAGTACATCCGCAACACCTGCACCTTCAGTACCTGGTAGCCAAGCTGCAACTAAACCATCCCAATCATCAACATAGTCTGAAATAATCATGGGTCTTCCTGATATGAGTACCACAATAATCGGTAAATCTGGATTTTCAGTTTGAATGTTTTCTAGTGTTGCGATATCTTTTTCATCAAGTTCAAGAGTGCCGTTATCGCCATTACTTTCTGCATAGGGTTTTTCTCCGACAACGACCACTGCGACATCAAACTCATCAGTAGCACCACGACCAAACATATCATACTTTAAAATCTTACCATTTTTTTCAATAACTTCACTTTTTCTAGGAACTGCTACATCTGTTTCATAAGTTGATGTTGCACTTCCAAGAATAACCTCTTGAATCCCTTGCCATATAGTTGTTCCAGGTGTTGATGGACCAATTGGTAAACCTGAACCCATATCTCCATCACTCTTACCTTGCCATGACACGGTCCATCCACCGGTCTGAAGCCCGATATCATTAGCACTTTTACCAGCAACAAAAATATGATCCATAGTATCTAATTGATTACATATATGATCCTCATTCTTAAGTAATACAAGAGATTTTCTTACGGCTTCTCTTGCAATCAGCTTATTTTGTGTTGAACCGAACGAGTCATATAAAGATGCATCTGCTTTAACATTATTTTCTTTCATCATACCCGCTTCCACTTTAACTCTCAAAATACGGGTAACAGCATCATCAATTCTTGCAGTTGTTACTTCTGGATTATGAACTAATTCTTTTAATTCTGTTAAGAAATTTTTCCAATTGTGTGGTACCATAAACATATCCATACCAGCGTTAACATATGTTTTGATCTGCTCTTTGAAATCCCCAGGTAATTGGTTAATGCCATCCCAATCGGATACAACAAAACCGTTAAATTGCAAATCGCCTTTCAATACATTTGTAAGAATATTTTCATTACCATGACATTTTAAGCCGTTAATACTGTTATAAGAAACCATTATGGTTCTGGCACCAGCGTTAACAGCTTCTTCATATGGTTTTAAATAAAGTGCTAGAACTTCTTCATCGGTCATATCTACATTTCCCTGATTAACGCCGCCTTCTGTTGCGCCTTCGCCAATAAAATGTTTAACCGTTGATACCACCTTATTAGTATCATTAAATTCATCTAATGTATCACCTTGTAACCCTTGTGTATAGGCAACGCCCAATTGACTCACTAAGTCAACATTTTCTCCAAAACCTTCGTAAGTTCTACCCCAGCGACTATCTTGAGGTACTGCTAAACAGGGTGCAAACGTCCAAGAAACACCTGTTGCTTTAACTTCTGTTGCCACAGCTGCACCAACTTCTTTGACTAATGCTGCATCTCTTGTTGCACCAAGACCTATGTTATGTGGAAATATGGTCGCACCAATCACATTATTATGACCATGTACAGCATCAACCCCATAAATAACAGGAATCCCTAATCTCGTTGCTGATGCCTCATCTTGAATAGTATTTGTCAATGTTATCCAATCATCTATTCCATTAGTTTCTGTACCAAGGCACCTGTCACAGCTCACAAAGGTGGATATGGTATAAAAAATGTGATCAAACGTCTGGAACTATACTATTTTGGTGATTATACATTAGATATCCAAAGTCACATTAATCAAGGTACAACCGTAAAGATATCACTCCCAACCACACTAACACTAACACTTAGAAAGAAGGGAAATCATGTATAAACTAGCTATTATTGATGATGAAGAAGATCGAGTGCTGGGTATAAAAAATTATATTAATTGGTCGCAATATGATATAGAAGTATGTGCCGTTGCATTTAACGGAAGAGATGGTCTTGACCTTTTTGAGACCTATCATCCAGACATAGCACTTATAGATATTCAGATGCCTTATCTTAATGGTTTAATGCTTATTAACGAAATCCGTAACAGAAACTATGAAACTGCTATTATTATCTTAAGTGGGTATGATAACTTTGATTATGCGAAAGAGGCCATTCAATTGAATTTCGTAACCAATTATTGCACAACTTGATAAATAATAACCTTAGAAACCCAAATACATTTTATGAAGATGCTGCTAAATACAGAATAAAGCTATATAACACAACTTCTTGTGTAGCTATTGTTAGAATTGAGAATGTTAAAGAGATCTATGCCAATCATTCCGATAGCGAGTTTAGTTTAATTCTGCTTCAGCTTAGAGATTTTTTCAAAAAAAGCAAAACGAATTTAGGAAACTGTGAAATGATAACACAAAATGACGACTTATTTTTGTTTGCTCTGATGAAAATTTTGCCCTTAACACCTTTCAAAAAAGAATAGAACTGTTTAAAGCCGTATTACTTCATCATTTTGATCTAACTTTTATCATTGGAATTGGTCAACCTGTTCCATCTATACTAGAAGTATCTCAATCCTACAATCAAGCACTAACTGCTTTAGAGAATAATGTTTTCTTAGGTGATCATAAAACAGCACTATTTGAGCCTTATATGTCTAAATTATCGATTCGTTATCTCTATCCTTTTAAGGCAGAAAAAGACATTATCCATGCCGTTGAACTAGGTGACCAAATAGGCATTACACTAGTAGATACATTTTTTGATTACTTCAAGCAAGAGAGTGTTTCCAATAGTCATTACCTAAGAAAAGTTGGACTTCAGTTGCTTAACTGTATTTTTAAGTTTTGTTCTGACAAAAATATTGATAGTGTTGAGATCAATACCTACATGTTTGAAAAATTCGATCAAGTTAATCAAGCTAAGTCCTTAGATAGGTTAAAAGCAGAGATTAAAGCTGTTATTCAGGAAATCTTAAATCACTTACATAATCAAAGTAATAATAATCATTTTGTTCAACAGGGCTTAGCTTTTATTCATGAACATGTTTGTGAGGATATTAATCTACAGATTTTGGCAGACTACCTTTGCATATCACCTGCCTATTTTAGTTTTCTTTTTAAACAACAAATGAAAGTGAATTTTGTTAATTATCTCAATCAGTATCGTATTAATTTAGCTAAAGAATTATTAGCAGATGTACGACTAAAAAACTACGAAGTAGCCTATCGAGTTGGTTATCAAGATGAGAAATATTTCTATAGGCTTTTTAAACGTATTACAGGGATAACTCCTTCTCAATATAGGACTAGCATTAGAAAAGGCGATTAAGGCTTTGAAAGCATTATAGTTTTGGTTCAGTATGTAGAGTTTTGTACTCATCAGCCAAAATACCCATGATATGTGCATCATGATAAGCATGGTTAAAGTATAAGCATTGACGTCTTATACCTTCTTTCTTAAATCCTAATTTAGTATAGACATGTATTGCTCTTGAATTGAAACTATAGACTTCTAGTTCAATACGATTAAGATTCAGCATACCAAAACCATAGTCCATTACCAATCGCATTGCCTCTGTACCGTATCCACGATTCAAATCCTTGTCTATAAATAGACTAATGCGTATATTACCTACTCTATTATCAAAATCTATTTCATTAAGAACAACTTCACCTACTATCTCATCAGTTTCATTCTGAATGATAAACAAATCTAATCGTTCAGAATCATTTTCAATACGCTTAACATAGGATGTGATAGATGATTTTGTAATAATAGCCTTACTTCCTGTATATAGACAACTATCATAACTAGCCGACTGTAGTTTATCATAATAACTATCAATATACTCTGCTTCTATGGGAACAAGATAAACCTTTTCACCTATTAATAAGGGGTTTTTCTTCATGTGTGTCAACCTCCGATAATCATTGTTATATTCAAAGCATAGCATGACTTATATATGAAAATATAGGGATAAAATAGTTATGTAAGAAAAAACAATCACTTCAGTGAATTTATTAGGATGGATTCACAACCGTTAATAACATTTTAAATCTCTCAATTGCTTCTAAAGAATGAGGAACATTTGCTGGCATTACAATAGTTTCACCAGCTTTCACCTCGACTGCATCATTATCACAAATAGTTATTTTCACTTTCCCTTCAATAACATAAACCATAGCATCTCCTGTTGCTATATGCGAACTAACCTCTTCGCCTTTGTCAAATGCCATTAATGATAAACTCAAGTTACTTCTCCGAGCTAATATTTTACTACTTACATCCCCTTCAGTATAATCAATTAGAGTTTTTAATTCTAATACTTCTTGGAATGGTACATGATTAATAGTTTTTTCTTTCATGTTATCTTCTCCTCTTTGTTTTATTCTAGTAATACATTCAAAATACAATCAAATCAATAAGTATTATATTGACTAGGATACTAATTCATAGATTTTGGTTATCATTCTCAATAAATAGTATAGCATGATTTACAACATATTCCAACCTATCCCTTACGAAAAATGAGTTTTTACAACAAATAAAACATGCTGCTTATTCATACAGCATGCTTCGTAGGAATCACTTTTTACTTAATTAAGTCAACCATGTTTGTAACACAATGAATACTCTCCACCCTATCAATATCAAATTTTTTCCTTAAGTGTTCTGCTCTTAATTGAATATCCTCCATTGTTTTTACTTCGTATTTACAATACCCTACTTCAACCTTGTCAGGTAATAAAAAAGCTATTGGTTTCTTACCATTGCAGTAAATCCGAATAGTGTCTAAACAATCCTTTATAGCATCATCATCATCGAACCCTACAACTAGCAAGATTGCATCAGGATTAAACTCAACCATACTTGATATTTTTACAAGATTAGCATAGATATAATCTTTAACACTGTATGCTAACGCTCCTTGAGAAGCCATAAGGATATAATCGTTTTCATCACTAATACAATTGGTTACTATGGCTTTTATATAATCATTATATTTTATAGGATCACCTAAAATATCTAAGCACCTTAGAGGATCAACATCATATTGATTAAACAATTCTGCTGTGGGCTCTGTAATTAATGCGCTGGCTTTTAGTCCTTGTTCTTTTAAAGCTTTTAACAGATACATTTGAGTTGTAAATTTTCCAATACAAGGTCTTGTACCATAGATACCTATCTTTTTTACTTGCTTTGTCGTTGTTATCCGTTTTGCACTATCTATAATTTTTAATACTTGTTGATTAGTTTTATAAAATGTCTGTATTTGTATATGATTATCCTTCATCCATGCTAATAGACTCGGATTCTTTATCTCATGAATACTGATAATTCTTATTCCAAAGTCATTCGCTTTTTTTATTACTTCTTTCCATCTTTCCTGTAAATTGTATTGGATATAGATATCTGTATTATGATACGGTTCTCCAGCATCACTTATGATTAATGTATCAGCCTTTTCTAGTGCATGGTCAATGTTATCTTCAACAGTCACTCCTATAGCATTGCCCTCTATTACTTTTCCGACATCCTCACCAATATTAAATGTAAAATCGATAACAGCTGTGATGTGATAGTCTAATAAACCTCTAAATCTAATCAAGCCATGTGATATTTTGTTGAATGGATACAATGCAGCGTTGTTCATATTTTTTCCCCCTTGCGTCCTATACATGTTCTATGGACGAATTAAATTTTTTAAAAGACTGATTCTTATTTAGTACAATACACATCACTATCATAAGGATACCTGATACTACTAAAACTTGACCCCAATGAACACGCTCTAATATACCGCCAAACAGCCATAACCCAAATGTACTTGACAGCATCATGGTAATATTAAATACTGCAAAGACACGTCCTCTTAGGTTTTCAGGTACTTTCACTTGAAAATATGTAAAAAGCGGAACACTCTGTATGACGTTAAGTATTCCTAGAACAATGAGTAATAAACTAAATAGGCTGGTGATTATCCACTTAGATGCAAATAAAAATAGGTCTAAATTTGGAAAATAAAATAGAATGATAATCAAAGCCTCTGCCTGCATAATTTTAAAGATGTGTTTGATCAGTTTAAATGCATCCTTTTTTAAAGACAGTAGAAACCCACCAATGATTGCTCCTGCAGCCCAAGAGCCTTGTATGATAGATAATTGGATTTCTGAAACCTTTAATACATTATAATTAATGTAGGGTATCACTAAAGCCGCTAAAGGCGCAAAAATTATATTGACTAATAGAGCCACTAATATAAAAAAAGTCGTTATTTTTTCATGAGTAATATATTGAAACCCAAGCTTAACTCCACTTAGATACCCTTCTTTTTTTTGAGAAATTATTTCTTCATTCTTCCTAGACTGCATGACGATAAACATTTCCGATATACCAGATAAGATAAACGATATACCATCAATTAAAAATATATAATGCAAACCTATAGTTTTATAGGCTATAGCACCAATAACAGGACCTAAAACATTAATTAAGGAGCCAACTGCAGTAAAAATAGAATTGGCTCTTGGCGTATTCTTTTCACCTACTATATTGGGTATTGATGTGCTCATTGCTAGTCCAAAAAAAGACTGAGTCACTGCCAAAATAATTTTATAGGATATAAGTAAAACAATACTTTCGGGACTCAAGTTGAAAATACACATAAATAGTAAAACGGCTATGCCACTCAATATATCCGTAACAACAATGGTTTTTTTCTTATCATGCCTATCAACAAATGACCCTGCAATTAAACTGACAAAAATATTAGGGATGATGGAAAAGCTTAAGACGAGAGAAAAAGCTGCTGCAGATTGAGTCAAATCAAGGACATAGAGACTTAAAGCAAATCCAAATACAGATGATCCAAGCTCAGATATTAAACGACCAGAGATTAATAGTATAAAATTTAATTGATAGTTAATATTCCTCTCACCTGATAATACGCTGTTTTTTTCAGACATCCTATTGCTCTCCCCTGTAATGATATAATCCTACTGTAGAATAAATCATCAATATTTACTATGAATTAAGGCAGTAACCCTTTTAGTTGGTTTAGGAACGAAACATGCTGATCATAGATATTTAAGAGCCTGCTACTTATAGTAGTTATGAAATCATGACTATTGGTGTTTTTTCCCTTAGCTTGAGTACTGATCATGGTGCAGTCCTTTATAAAGCTATTGCAGACATCCAAGCAATTCTTTGGAAGCTCTATATATTTTGATGAATCTTCTAAAAACTCTTGAAAAAACATGAACTTATATTTCCATGAATCAAACGAAGACTGAATGAGTTTTTTCAGTTCATCCCAATGTTGCTTTTCATCACCATATTTTGTAAGCATGCTGGCAATTTCTTTATAGGCTTGTACACCGATATAAAAGGTAAAGTCATAGCCATTGGCTTTAAAGTCTACTTGACGATTTGATAAGTTAATATCAATATTATTTTTTAGGATTTCAATTGCTACTTGCTTATTATCTAATGCTTTAAGTTTACTAAAATCCAGCTCAGTAATAACGTAAGGCATATTGGTTGTTTGGGCAAACATACCATCTAAAAAACGCATACCTTTCAAACCAGCGAAGGACTGATTAAAATCCTCTTTTGGAATAAATCCAAAATAATTGTAGGTTGCATCATAGACCACATACCCATCTTTAATAATATCAATGAGTAAGAACGTATGTGCCCGACCACTGCTTTTATTAGAAACAGCTATGATGTTTTCTGGACGTATATCCAGTCTTCTTTTCCATTCCTCCTCACCTATGCAGTAATCAGGTGAGTAATTAAGATAATAAGTCGTGCCAGAAACCATAACGATTTCATTTTTTCGTAAATGCTCTTCACAGTAAGCTAAACCTGTTTTCAAATCCTTAAAAGATATGACTTTCTCTTTTACTCCAAGCTTATCGTACATATGAATTGCAGCAGGATTCATTTCTGTGGGTAATTCCCTATAGACAAGCTTTTTTTTCAATCCTTCGTCGTTAACATGACCGTATGTAATATAGAATTTTCCACCACCAACAGGTAGAAAGCTTCTTTCTAGCTCTATGTTTTTCTCGTATTTTAACTTTTCAAGGACAACGCCAACCATACAACCATAATAGCTTGGATACTGCATGGTCACCTTAAATCTTTTATTGTAGATTCTTTCCTTTTCCAAATCATCTGGTTGTACACATGGAGTTGATTCTCTATCTATGTCTATACCGTTAGTCGTATAGTAATTATCCATAATTCTTGCTACTGTTCTATATTCTAGTATATCCTTTACAGATATCAGTAATTTTATTTGATTTGCCTTGGAAAGTATCTTAATAGCCTTTATAGAGTCTCCTCCAAGTTCAAAGAAATCATCATCAATCCCTATTTGGGTTATGTCAAGAACCTGCTCCCAAATCGTGAGCAATTCTTTTTCCATTGGATTTCTTGGTGCTGTATAGTGTACAGGCTCTGTTTTTATCATTTTTAATAACTTGTTTTTATTTAATTTACCATTATGCGTGACAGGGATTTTTTTTATTTCGAGTATGTGTGTAGGTATCATATAATGGGGCAAACGTTTAGATAAATAGTTTCTTAGATCATCAGCTTTTAAACGGCTATTTGAGATAACAAACGCAGCTATATACTTACTTCCCTGTTGATTATTACCACAAATCACTGCAGTTTCTTTTATACCATCACAGCTTAATATTTGTTTTTTAATTTCACCGAGTTCAACTCTAAATCCTCTGATTTTAACCTGTTGATCCATTCTACCTAGATATTCTATTTCTCCATTCATCAACCGTTTTCCAAGATCACCTGTTCTATACATCTTTGCACCAGTTATAAAAGGATTATCAATAAATTTCTCATCGGTAAGTTCTTGATGATTCAAATAGCCTCTGCTTAGTCCATCTCCTGAAATTACTATCTCACCGGGTGTATTAAAGGGCATGGGTTTAAGTTGTTTATCTAATATGTAGATTTGTGTATTCTCAAGATTTCTTCCTATAGGTATTTTGATTAACTGATTGACTTTTTTATTATCCATATCAAACATCGTTGAAATATCACAGCACTCTGTTGGTCCATAAACGTTTGTTATCTTTAGACTTTTATTTTGATAGGTATGAAACATTTTTCGTACTAGGTCGATGGATAATTCTTCTCCACCAATTAAAAATTGCTTGGTTGATAACTGGATATCCTTATCTATGAGCATATCTTGAATAATACTTAGGTGTGCTGGAGTTCCATCAGAAATATCTACACCATGTTTGATGTAATAATCCACCAGTTTTCTTCCATCCAGTCTAACCTCTTCAGGAATAATGACTAAGGTATGTCCAAACAGCAGACTGGTAAATATCTGCTGTATTGATGCATCAAATACATAGGGTGACAATAAAGATACATTTAACTTAGATGTATATGATTGATAAACCTTCTTATATAAGTTATATGAAAGATTGATAACACTGCGATGTTCAATCATAACACCTTTAGGTTGTCCTGTTGATCCTGAGGTGTATATAATATAAGCTAAATCATTTGCTGAATTACTATTAAGAAGACTGAATTGGTCATGTCCATAAATAGTACTATCCTTTAAATCCACGATGGTTCCCTTAAATGATAAATCTTGTATATCTGTATTCGTTATAAGAAGGCTAGCCTTACTGTCGTCTAGCATATAGTTGCATCTTTCAGCAGGGTACTTCGGATCAATAGGTAAATAGGCTCCCCCTGCTTTGAGTATGGATAGTATCCCTATTATCATTTCAATGGATCTCTCTGTGATTAATGCAACAACCGTATTTCTTTTTACGCCTAGATTCTTTAAACCTCTAGCAACACTATTTGCTTTTTCATTCAATGCTTGATAGCTTATGGTATCCTCATTATAGACGACAGCAATATCTTCTGGTGTCTTTTCTACTTGTTGATCAAATAATTCATGTATCGTAGCATGAATAGGATATCCCATTTTATTTTGATTGAACTTGTAGACTAGCTGGTCGTATTCGTCAGCAGTTAACATGTTGATATCCTTTAAAAGAATATCCGTGTTCATGCAAATGCATGTGATAATTTTTAGTAGATGATTTTTAATTGCTACTACAGCTTTATCTTCATATACGCATGCATTGTATATCAACTTAATCTGAATTTCATCTGACGGTATTACAATTATGCTAAAATCATAATTGGTTTGTTCAAACGATTGAGCATCTTTTATCGCATAGCTATCCCCTTTATTCATAATATCTCTTGCTGGATAATTCTCGAATATAAAAAGATGATGAATCAAGTTTTGTTTCACATGACATAATTTTTGAATTTGAGCTAATGATAGATAATCAAACTTTAGGGATTGATTAAAATCATCTCTAACCTGCTTAATCAAATTTTTGAAACTAAGATGTCCATGACTATGAACTCGAATAGGAATTGTATTAATTAATACCCCTACCATTTTATCAATACCATCAATGGGTGCATTTCTCCCAGATACAACTGTACCAAAAACGACATCATCAACATTATTGTATTTTTGCAATAAAACAGCCCAAATGGCTTGAAATGCATTATTTAATGTAACATTATTTTTCTTGCATAGGTCAACCATTTGTGAAGTTAATGCCTTATCCATTGCTAAATGTAATTCTCTCTTATCATAGTCATCTGTTTTGGTCTTTTTGGTTTGCAGTAAAAATAGCTCATTATCGTAATCCTCTAAGTAATGCTTCCAATAATGACTGGCTTTACTTTTATCTTGCTTGACCAACCAATTCAAATAGTCTGCGTATCTATATACTTTTTCTAATCGAAGTCCCTCTCCGTATTTTATTGAACGATAGATGCTGATAAAATCTTTTACTACTAGACCTAAACACCAACCATCCATGATAATATGATGATGACTCCATATCATCTGATAATTATTGGGTCCAACTTTTATGATAGAAAGGCGCATAAGTATATCCTTGGTTAAATCAAACCCTTTATCTCTATCCTTGTCCTTATATTGTTCTATGAAGTACTTACTATCCTCAACCGTCATATGAGAAATATCCTCATAGTATAGCCTTGCAATTCTCTCAGCTAACACAACCTGCTTAGGCTCTTCAACCTTATCATAAACAAATATCGTTCTAAATACGTCATATCTTTCAATCACTTGATTATAGCTTTTTTCCAAAATTTCAATATCTAAATTAGCTTCTATAGAGAAACAAAGCTGCTGAAAATATGCTTTGGATTCTTTATGATATAAATAGTTAAAGAGCATTCCTTCCTGCATGGGTGTTAAAGCGTATACATTTTGTATTTTTACACTTTTTTTCATAAACATCCCCCATAATCATTTGAATTCTTATTCTATATCCTTAAGCATTTCATTTAATACATCCAGTTCCTGCAATGAAAGTGTATCGTCATCATAATCACTTGGCGTATACTCTTGTTCCTGCTTCATCGAACAATGATCAATTATTTCTTTTAAATAAGTCCTATAACTCTCTAAAAGATAATAGATGGTTTCTTCTAAAAACTCCTTAGTATGATACGTGACGGTTATCTTGAGTTTATTCTGTGTGATCATACCACCTATAGATAAAACATAATTAAAGCTATTGTTCTGGCTTATATTGTCATCAGTACCAATGCTTGTTCTCAGGAACAAGTCATTTTTTTTATCATGGTCAAATTGTCCCAAGTAGTTGAAGCATATTTCTGGCTCTATTTTAAAGCTTGATTCTTTATTGACTATAGGCAGTGTTACATATTTTAGGATAGAATAGCCAATGCCCTTCAATGGTACATGCCTCAGCGTTTCCTTTACATTTTTTATTTCACTACTTAAGTCATAACATCCATCTATATCAAAGAGTACTGGATATTTGGATGTAAACCACCCGATGGTTCTTGAAACATCAATATCCGCAATATTTTCCCTTCCATGACCTTCAAGGTTGATTAAGACTTGTCCATTATTCATCCACCGTTTTATGGTCTTGGCTAGGGCTGTTAAAAGTATATCGTTAATTTCAGTGTTATAAGCCTGATGGGTTTCTTTTAAAAGTTTATCCGTATAGTTTTTATCTAATGTAACTGCTAGGGTTTTACAATCCCCAATTTTTCTTAAACCATCTGTTATATTATCTTTAGGAATGGGCATGATGGTTTGATTTTCAATGTGACGCCAATAGGTTAACTGCCCTTTAATCTCCTCACATTCTGCATATTGATAGAGTGTCTTTGCCCAAGTTTTATAAGAATCTGTTTTGTTTGGCAACACAATTGCTTGTTCTTTGGTCAATTGCTGATAAGCCGATGTAAAATCTTCTAATAGAATTCTCCATGACACACCATCCACTACTAAATGATGAATAACTATTAACAAATAATCGCCTGTACGTGTCCTAAATAATCCTAAGTGGACTAAGGGCCCGTTTTTTACATCTATACTGCTTTGGATTTCTCTACCCTTCTTTTCTATGAAGCCTTTATCATCTTCATACTGTACATCAAATCGGTGATAACAGAATAATTCTTTGTCATCGTTTCTATTGAATTGAGTCATAGCATGATCTTCTTTTTTAAATACCATTCTCAATGCATCGTGATGTTGAATCATTTCAGTAAATATTTTTTCTATAAATGCCTCATTTAATCCATTGTCGCTATACAGCAGGACGGATTGATTAAAATGATGTTCATCCGCATAATCATTATTAAAAAAGTCTTTCTGAATTGGTGTAATCTCTATTTTTCCTGTAACAGTTTCTTGATTGATTTCTTTAATGGTATATTTAACGTAACTGCTCAATTCCTTTATTGTTTGATACTGTAGAAGGTCTCTTATCTCAACCCCAAGATGATAGTCTCTAAGCTTAGCACTGATTTGTATCGCTTTGATAGAATCTCCACCAAGAGCAAAATAATTATGGTTAATTCCTACCGTTTGCAAGCCTAAAATTTCACACCAAATCTTGACCAGAATTTCTTGTATTTCATTTTCTGGCAGTGCTTTTATTTCATCTTGAGTCAGCTTAGCCTCTAGAGCTGGAAGTTGTTTTCTATCTAACTTTCCATTTTTAGTTACTGGCATTTTATCCAGTTGAATAAAGTAGGAAGGGATCATATAGTCAGGAAGCTCCTTAGAAAGATAACTTCTAAGCTCATTGATACTCATCTTAGTAGAGCAAGTCATATAGGCACATAAGACTTTGGTATCGTATTCATTTTTTCTGGCTACTACAACTGCTTCTTCAATACTGCTGTGCTTTAATAACTGGCTTTCGATTTCTCCTAATTCAACTCTAAACCCTCTTATTTTAACTTGATTATCTGCTCTATCTATAAATTTGAGACATCCTTGTTTTGTCCACTTAACATAATCGCCAGTTTTATATAGTCTCTTGCCTTGATTTAATGGATCTTCTATAAACTTTAATTTCGTTAATTCTGGCTGATTGAGGTATCCTCTCGCTACGCCATCTCCTGATATGTAAAGTTCACCTTGAGTACCTATAGGAACCATTTTTTGATATGGATCGAGTACATACAACTTCACATTGTTGAGGGGACCGCCTATTAGGATATCTTGGTTCATATTGTCTTGGTTAATAACATGCAAAGCAGCATCCACACAGCATTCTGTAGGTCCATAGACATTAATAATGTTGGGTGAATGCTCTTGATTGAATTGACTTAAAAACCTTGTTACAACACTATTTCGTAAAGCTTCGCCACCAATCATGAAAGTCTTAGTTTTCATTCTATCCAGTTGCTCACGACTGCAATCGGACAAAAACCTAAGATGTAATGGGGTTCCGTCGGATAGGTCAATGTTGTTCTTTATATAATACTCCAACAGCTTTTCACCATCTACTCTAGCTTCTTCTGGAATAATATGCAGTGTATGCCCTAATAAAAGTGAAGCAAAGATTTGCTTAACTGAAGCATCAAAGATATAGGGGGCTACAAGGGCAACATTTAATGGGTAATGATAGGTTTTATAAACCTTGTCATACAGGGACTGAACTAAATTAACGACGGATTGATTTTCAAGCATAACGCCTTTGGGATTTCCTGTAGTTCCTGAAGTATAGATAACATACGCTAAGTCACTGCTGTCTGCTTTAATAGGAAACTCTTTATTATTATAGTGAGTATATAAATCCTCGTTATCCATACACACTGCATGATGAAGATAACTGATGTTATCCGCTAATTCACTCTCAGTTAATACCATTTTGGTCTGGCTATCCTGAATCATATAGTCTATTCTCTTTTTGGGATAGTCTTGTGATAGAGGCATATATGCTCCTCCAGCCTTTAATATACCTAAGATACCAACTATCATATGGATGGAGCGATTGACCATAATCCCTACAATGGAATCCTTTCTTACTCCTTTTTCAGACAATAGTCCTGCGATGCAGTTGGCACGTCTATTAAGCTCTCTATATGAAATCTCGAGATCTTTATAGACAACCGCTGTTCTTTCAGGAACCGTTACAGCTTGCTTTTCAAATAACTGAGCTATTGTTTTTTCTTGTTCATAATAGGCACTTGTTTGATTAAAGTCGTACAATAACTGTTTTTTCTCTGATTCAGATATAAAGTTTATATCACATATTTTTTTATCGTAATCCTTTAGTATTTCTTTCAAAATTAGGATATAGCTTACCTTCAGCCTTTCTACTGTTTCATACTTAAATATTTTAGTACAATACTTGAATTCAAATTTTATCTTATCTTTAACTTCTTCACCAACGAGCATCAAATCAAACTTAGATACGGTATTCTTTACTTCATATGCTTTAAAGATTAAATCATTCATCTTGATTTGTGAAGCTTCTACATTTTCTAGAATAAACATGGTATCAAATAATGGATTTCTTCCCATTTCTCTTTTGACTTGTAGTTTATCTAAAAGCCTATCTAAAGGATAATCTGAATGATTAAATACCTCAAAACATATCTCTCTAACTTCTTTAAAATATTGTTTTAAAGTTTTGTTTCCACTGGGGTAGGTTCTGATAGGGAGCGTATTTATAAACAAACCGATAAGACTTTGTACATCCTCATGATGCCGTCCTGCTTCGGCAGTACCAACAATAATATCCTCCTGAGAGGCGTATTTAGCTAGTAATAAACTATAGGTACCAAAAAGCAGCATAAACAAAGTTGTACCTGTTTCTTTATTCCATTTTTTTAGTCTCTGTGTCATGTCACCATCGATTTCAAACCTAATACTATCTCCTTCAAAGCACTGAACTTTTGGTCTCTTATAATCCAAAGGTAAGGTAAGTTTAGGCCATTCTTCCTTAAATGAATTTAACCAATACTCTTGTTGACTCTTGATTTCATCCGAATTTATCAACGCTTGCTGCCATATGGCATAATCCTTATACTGTATTCTTAATGGTTCTAAGTCTTTCCCAGTGTATAAGTCATTCAGTTCATTAATAAACAGACTGATAGATACACCATCAAAGATGATATGATGCATATCCATAAGCAGGACATGACGCTTTGGATTTATAGTCACAAGTTTGATTTTAAAAATTGGCAGAGTATCTAAAGAGAAGGGTTTAACAAAATCCTTTATAATAGCCTCTATGTCTTGGGTGCTGTCATCAAACAATACTTCTACTTCTACCTCATTATGAATTCTCTGAACCACTTCTCCATCCATGATATGAAAGGTGGTTCTCAGAATTTCATGTCTGTTGAAGAGCGTAAACAGCATATCCTCTAATTGATTCTTATCCAAATCTCCCTCAATGACATAGA
Organism: Vallitaleaceae bacterium; assembly: GCA_028277605.1. Lineage (GTDB taxonomy): Bacteria > Bacillota > Clostridia > Lachnospirales > Vallitaleaceae > JANQFZ01. The sequence continues at coordinate 70,321 of JANQFZ010000034.1, forward strand.
CGGTAGGCATGTTATAGCTGATGCTAGCTTTATCCATTTGTGCCAGTGTGTATAATCGCTTCTGTGAAGAGGATACAGGGTAATAGAATCGTTTATCAGCTGGTTTTATGCTGCAAAAATCTTCTGTATGCTTTTGACTCATACATTGACCAAGCTCCCTGATGGTAGGATTTTCAAAAATATCCTTCATCCCAAGTATAATATTAAGTTCTTTCTGTATTTTAGATATAAGCACCGTTGCCTTAAGGGAATGTCCTCCAATTTCAAAAAAATCATGGTCAATTCCAATCTTCTCTATACCCAATACTTCACTCCAAACTTTTGCCAGCTTGATTTCTATATCACTTTGAGGTTCTTTATATTCTACATCACTGATATCAGCTCTATTAGGTATAGGTAATGCCTGTCTATTCACCTTCCCATTAATGGTAATAGGGATTTCGTTCACTTTCATATAGTAAGAAGGTATCATATAAGCTGGAAGCTCTTGAATCAAGTGTTTCTTTAAATCATGAAGTTGCAGTTCTTCTTTAGAAGTAAAGTAGACAGCTATTTCCTTATTGCCATACTCATCTTCTATATCTATAACGGCAGACTGTTCTATATCTGGATAGCGTGAAAGACTATTGTCTATCTCTCCAAGTTCAATTCTAAACCCTCTCACTTTAACTTGATTATCTTTTCTTCCTAAAAACTCTATACGTCCATCTTCAAGATACCTTCCCAAATCCCCAGTTTTGTAAAGTCTATCGTTAGCATCACTAGTCAATGGACTCTTAATAAATCTCTCTTGGTTTAAATCTTCAAGACTTAAGTACCCTCTGGTCAATCCAGCACCACCGATGCATAGTTCTCCCGTTTGTCCTATGGTTACAGGCTTCATAGTATCATCCAATAAATAGACTTTTGTATTATTGATAGGTCTGCCAATAACAGGACATGCTCTATAGTCGTCAAGATGGTTCAAATCGATTAAGGTTGCAATACATCCAATCGTACACTCTGTGGGTCCATAATGATTCATTATCTGCGTAGCCGGATAGCTATTATGATATTTTTCTACAAAAGGTACATGAATTGCTTCTCCACCAAGTACCATTAAACGGATGGACTGACATTTATTGGATACACTAAAGCTATACGTGTTAACAAGCATACTTAATAAAGAGGGAGTTGCCTTGATATAGGTGATAGCATACGTACTTATGTAAGTCAGTAATTTTTCTGGATCCGTATAATCCTCTTTTGATAAAATATGAAGCTCACACCCGCATACAAGTGAAGAATATAAGCTTGTATAACTGAGGTCAAACGCATAAGAAGATAGCAATAATGTTTTATCCTTTGTGCTTAACTCTGCTTGACTGGTAAACCACGTAACATAATTAACCAAACTATGATGTTCTATCGCTACCCCCTTAGGTTTTCCTGTACTCCCTGAAGTATATATGACATACGCCATATGCTTGCCTTTACTAATAGACTCCAAATTACCTGTATCTTTTAAATCATAGTTAAAATCATCAATGGTCAGTATCTGCCCATCAAAATCAATAGTAGCTTTTCTATTCTTATGAGTCATTAAAGTACTTGCATTACTGTTGTCAAGCATATATTTTATTCTGTCTAAAGGATAGTCAGTGTCGATAGGCAGGTAGGCACCTCCAGCCTTCATCACAGCGAGGATGCCTATTACCATATGGAGTGATCGTTCTACTAACAACCCAACAATTGCATCCTGCTTAACTCCCTTGTGTCTTAACATTTTTGCTAATGCATTTGCTTTCTTATTTAATTCATCATAAGTTAGTTTTTCTCCTTTGTATACTACCGCAACCTTATCGGGTGTATGCTTAACCTGCTTTTCAAACATTTCATAGATGGTTAAATTCCTATCGTAATTGACGTCTGTAGCATTGAACTCGTTGAATAGTCTATCCCTTTCTTCAATAGGCATCATATCTATGTCCGATAGCTTTTGTTCAGGAAAAGCTGTTATTTCATTCAAAAGCTTAAAATAATATTGTACCAATCGTTGGATCGTTTCCTTTTTAAATAAGGATGTATTATACTGGAATAAACCAACCATTTCTCCTGCTCTTTCTTGTACTTTAAGGGTTAGATCCAGCTTTGTTCCTTTAGGTTGATAGTCATAGGGGCTGAATTGAAGCGACTTATCAGCATTAAATGGTATATCCATATTTTCCATTACAAACATCACATCAAAGAGTGGATTTCTACTAAGATCTCTTTTAATAGTCAAATCATCTATCAGCTGATCAAATTGATAGTCACTATTTTCTAATGCTGTTAAAGCTTTCTCCTTAAAGCTTTGTAAATAATCAGAAAAGCTTTCATCGATAGTTATTCTACTTCTGATAGCAAGTGTATTGACAAACATGCCTACGACATTTTCTAACGAATTAAAATTTCTTCCAAACGATACCGTTCCAACAATCACTTCTTCTTGTTTAGCATACTTATGCATGAGTAAATTAAAAGTACTCATCAGTACCATATATAAAGTCGTAGAAGTTTCTTTTGATAGATTTTTAAGACGAGTGGTCATTTCCGAATTGATTGTAAATAACACAGAGTCACCATCAAACTGTTGTTTAGATGACCGCCTGTAATCTGTAGGCATATTTAATAAGGGGATAGGATCTTTAAACTCATTCATCCAATACTTTCTCTGCCTGTTGATTTTTTCTGAATCCCTATTTTCATTTTGCCATACGGCGTAATCCTTATAGTTTAATTCAGGCTTTGGGCATTCCTGATTATGATAGAGTAAAATAAATTCTTTCATCAGTATACCCATGGATACGCCATCAGAAATGATATGATGGATATCTAAAAGTATATAATGCTTTTTCTCAGATGTTTTTAATAGCCTTATCCTAAATAAAGGGGCATGATTGAAATCATAAGGCATGATGAATCGGTCGATGATTTCATCTATTTTATTCTCATCAGCTTCCTCATAAGAAAAGTTAACTTCTAAAGACGGGTTAATCAATTGCATGATTTCACCATCATGTCTTTTAAAAGAAGTTCTAAGAGCTTCGTGTCTTTTAATAAGTGTATTGAACGTATTCTTAACTCTTTCTATATCTAAGAATCCTTTTGCAATTACGACTTGTGTAATATTATAGCTAATACTATTTTTATCTAATTCATATAAAGCATATAGTCTTTTTTGCGCTGCGGACAAAGGATAATACGCCTTTTCTTCTACAGGCTGTATGTCTTCATAATTGCCCGATTCTACAGAATTGATATACTCAGACAATTGCTCAATCGTCACATGCCTAAAAATATCTCTAAGAGATAGCGTCATATTGAAGTCCTTATTGATTTGATGCAACATAAAAGCAGCTTTTAAAGAGTCTCCTCCCAATGCAAAAAAGCTTTGATCGACACCTATACGGTTCATTTTTAACGCTGCGCACCAAATGTGTACTAATCTTTCTTCAATGTCGTTTTTCGGTTTCTTGACTTCTAATGAATGAACGGAAGATACTTGGTTCAATGCTTGAATTTTATAATCAAAACTCCCCTTCAAATACTTCTCTGCCAGCTTATATCTTTGGATTTTACCACTGCTCGCCTTTGGTAAAGCTTCCACAGGTATAATAATGTTGACTTCAAGACCTGTACAATTATTAACATATTTTTTTATGCTTAATGCTTGAGCAGCAAAAGCTTCTAAATTTTCTTTTGTTAGAATAAATAGTATGATTTCTTCCTTTTGCTTCTCTTTATTCAATACACCGCAAGCCGCAACTTCACTAAATGCTAGTCCTTTTATTTCTTTTACAATACGTTCAATATCCATTGGATAATAATTTTGACCATTGATGATGATGATATCCTTTTCTCTTCCAGTTACAACCAGTTGATTTTCAAACAAAAAACCTGTATCACCTGTTTTCAACCATCCATCTTTTGTAAATACTGCTTTGGTTTCATCTTCGTTATTGTAATAACCTTTTGTTACACATTCTCCTTTTATCTGTATACTTCCAATAGTTTTTTCCTCAAGAACACCCTGTTTATCATTACAAATCCTTACCTTACATTCATCAATTGGATAGCCTACAGCTACGACACTCATAGTATTATTCATATCCATGCTGCTGACTTCTTTTATTTTGTTTCCATAGGTAACAGAATTTCTTTCTAATTGAATAGCTTTTAATTGGTCACCTAACAACGGTGCTGTAATACAGACGGTAGATTCTGTCATGCCATAACTTGGCCATAAGATAGTTGAGTTGATACCGTATTGCTTCATATGAGATACAAAGTTATTACATAAATTAACATCTATGGGTTCACCGCCCATTGCTATGATTTTAATACAGGACAAGTCCCAAGGGTAAGAAACTTCTTGATTAAAAAACCTAAGAAAATGATTGAATCCAAAATTTGGAGACAATAACATGGTGTTTCTATATGTGTGGGTCTTCTCCATCCATAGAATGGGATTTTTTAAGAACAACAAAGTGGGCATTAAATATTGATTGATTTCTGCATACATAGAACTAATATGTCCTACCACTAATGAAAAGCTATGCGTAATGGGTAACCAGTTAAGTACTGAATCCTTTTTATTGCATTTCACTCGGCTAAGAATTGCTTTAGCATTTGACTTAATATTTTCATGGGTAATCATAATACCTTTTGGATTACCAGTTGACCCAGATGAAAATTGTATATAAGCTATATCTTGAGGCAGTGGTTGATAATTCTCATCATCAGATTTCGTTACTTGGATAATATCTTCAATCCTTATGGCTTTTTCTATAACACTCTTTTCAAAATCATCTAACTTATCTATTTCTAAACTTTCTTTTATTTCATGATAACCTTTTAATTCTGCAATCAATACTGGATTTTTTAATACCTTTAAAACATTAACTAATTGTCTTTTTTGCTCTTTATTGATGCCTACGTGTAGTGGTACAGGAATCATGCCACCAAGTATACATGCCCAAAAAACAGTAATAAAGCTCTCATTATCTTCAATTTGCATCAGGACTTCATTATCTCTAGTAATGCCTAATTTTCTAATATTATATAAGACACCCTTCGCCTTAACGTATAAGTCTTTATATGACAAAAACCTATCAGAACCATTATCTTGAATCCATATAATTCCTGTTTCTTTAGAGCTTGCCTTTACTAAGATATCACATAAGTTTTTAACCTTTGACATGGTATCCCCCCATATTTGCATTTAAGATGTCATCTGATGTATTAGCTTTCCAACATCCCTAACAACCTCTACATTTTCTATATTAAATTTGTTCTTTAGTTCTTGCTTTCTTTTCTCAATTTCTTCTTCCGTTTTAACCTCATAGTGCCCATAATTAACTTCTATTCTATCTGGAATCAGTAATGAAATCGGCTTTTTACCATCACAGTAAATTCTAAAAATATCTATACAATCTCTTATATTAGCATCATCATCATACCCTGCAACAAGTAGAATTGAATCTGGATGATAGGCTTTTAGTAAGGATATTTTAGAAGCTATTTCTTGTATTAAGTAATGATTCGTTATGCTTTGTTGATCAGCCAGTATAATATAATCATTACCATCTATGTCAGCATACTTTGCTAGCTCTTCTACATAATAAACATACCTCATAGGATCATCCAGCATGCGAAGCCTTATTGGATCAGCATCATACTGTCTATAAAATCTTGCAACAGGTTCAGAAATTAATGCTGCTACTTTCTTATTCCTCTTTTCTAAAGCTTTTAACAAATACATCTGGGTGGTGTATTTCCCAACACATCCTTTTGTAGCATATATCGCTACTCGATGTGCTTGATCGACAGCCTCTGTTTTCTTTCCCTCTCTTATAAACGCCTCTATCTCTTCATCAGACTTACTGAAAGTCTTTACTTTGATTTCATTCTGTAATAGCCATTCTTTTAGTTTGGGATCATTTATGTCATGAACACTTATAATCTCAATCCCTTTTTTACTTGCTGTTGAAACCATGTCTTTCCATTTTCTATCGATTTCATACTCTCTATAAATTTTCATATATTTTTCAACATATATCGGTGCATCTGAGTTGTTAATGATTAAGGTATCGACACCTTCTAGAGCTCTCTCAACATGATTCATGATTGGAATACCAGCATATTGACCATCCGCATTCTCACCTGCATCTTCTGCTATATTAAAAATAAAATCTATAACCGAATGGATTTGAAAATCTAACTCATCTCTAAATTTAACAAGTCCTCTTGTAATTTTATCAAATGGATATACTGCTGCCTTTTTCACTTAACATTCCCCCAAAGATTAATTATTTTTTATGTTCATCTATACTAAGAGTAAACAACCAAAAGGTGGTATCTCAAAGGATATCTTTTCATCAATAAGATATTCCCTTCCAGATAAAATATCTGTCACTTTCTGATGACTAAGCTTCCATGTTATTTTGGTATTAACACTATGAAATGACTGGCTATTATTTAATATGACACCTATCGTTTCATTATTGCCACACCTAATATACCCGAACACTCCTTGTTCATTATCTTCAATCCATGTTTTAAACGCTCCATGAATCAATGCATCAGAGTTCTTTCTAATCTTAATTAGTTTCTTATAAAACTGTAATAGATGACTATTTTGATAGGCACTATCCCAAACCATCGGCTTTCTACAATCAGGATCCATCCCACCCGTCATTCCGATTTCATCCCCATAATAAATAATAGGAAGTCCAATATAGGTCATTTGAAAAAGTACGGTCAGCTTCATTAATTCTATGGCATACTCAGTGTTTTCTACTCTACGCAACCGTTTGCAATCATAAAAAAAGCGTTCGGTATCATGACTATCAAGAAGATTAAACATAGTTTGATTAGCTTGGTCACTGTAGGTCATCCTATTTTTAGTCAGCAGACCATTAAACTCGGTCACATTTATATCACCTTTTGCAAAAAAACTATGGACAGCTTCGCGAAATTTGTAATTGGTTATGCCATCCAACTGCTCTCCTCTAAGCCAAGCACTTGCATTATGCCAAATTTCACCTATAATCAATACCTCTGGATTGATTGATTTCATCTTTTTTCTAAATAACCGCCAAAACTCATGATCGATCTCATTGGCTACATCAATTCTCCAACCATCAATTCCAATTTCCTCTATCCAATAACCGCCTATACGAATTAAGTAATCTCTTAATGCTTTATTATGAGTTTTTAATTTAGGCATTGTACCCAAAAATCCAAAGGTTGCATAATTAGGGCTTGGACTCTGTACAATAGGGAAACTATCTACAAAAAACCAGTCCACATACTGCGAAGCCTCACCATGTATCATTACATCTTTAAAGGCAAAAAAATGTTCGCTACAGTGATGAAATGTGGCATCTAATAAAATACGCATCCCTCTTCTATGAGCTTCATCAACTAATGTTCTTGCTTGATCCATATCACCAAAATGAGGATCCACCTTAAAATAATCTACAGTATCGTATTTATGATTGCTAGGAGATGTAAAAATAGGTGTTAGGTAAATGAGAGTAATACCCAAATCTTCCAAATAATCAAGCTTGTCCATAATTCCTTTTAAATCTCCTCCATAATAGGAATCCGTAGTTGGCAATTCATCCCATGATGCAGCTGGATGTGGGTCATTTGATTTATCACCATTATGAAAACGATCGGGTAAGATTTGATAAACAACTGCGTTAGAAACCCAAGGTGGAATATTAAAAATATCTGGTTCACAAATATAAGGAAATTGAAATATACCTGCTTTACTAGAATGCTCTGAGACACCGTCTTCTCCATACCATAGTTCACTTTTGTCATAACCGACTAAATGAAATCTATATTTTATCCGTTTGGTTTTGGAATTAATAACTCCTTCAAAATAATCAAAGTCTCCATCCCATGAAGCTCTTATTAACTGTGTTTTTTCTTCTCCTTTAGTGGAAGTATATCTATCTGAGTGAAACACAGTGCAATGATCGACATCACTTCTCTTAGCCTTAAGTCTAATTTTTAACTGATTTGTGCCTATGACGAAGGCATAAGGATCATCACATAGATGAAATATAGCCTCTTTTAGCATAATTTCACTCTCCCTTTTATTATGAAGACTTACACTTTTGTGAAAGCGCTTACAAATTTTGTTAACTCCACCATAAGAATGATTATGTAGAAAGAAAGCATAGCAATAAAAAATTGATTTTAATTTTAAACAAAATAAGTGATTCGTATTTTTTGTCGAATATTGTAATCTCATCATCTGTTATTTCTTTATTATTAGATAAAATGTTGAAGTTTTAGTATATTATACTACAACTTATGAGTGTTATCAATTCATAATGTAGAAAATGGTTATTTTATACCAGTTCCATTTCTAAAATAGTTATCTTCAAATAAAAAAGTTAATAAATGTAATTATTATGATTGACCTATATGTATCTTCATTACCACATTTCGTACACAAGTTATTGCAGATAGTTCAAAATAGGTGTATTATTTAATTAACTTGACTATAAAACTATTAAATATAGGATACATATTTAATTATTTGGGAGGATTAATTGTGGCACTATTTTTACTTACAAATGATGGTTTGTCATCCATTGAAGAAAAACCTTTTAAGCTGGAAAAAGACATTCAAACTCTGTGTGAAAGAAACCTAAATGTAATTATGAACTTAGAGTTTGTAACTAGTGAGTTTTCTATTGGTAATTTCAGAATCGATACTTTGGCTTATGATAAAGAGTCCTGCTCATTTGTTATTATTGAGTATAAGAGACAAAAAAAGCTATCTATAGATTTCTAGATAAATGTATATTCTTTCATGTTATCAAGTCTTACAAGTCCTGGTAGTGTTTCTGTGCTTTCTACAACTATTATAGCTTTTATGTTTTGAAGCTATACTATTCACCCTGTTCACTTAACACCTAAAACTATACTTTTTCTATAAAATTAGACACTCAAATAGGAAAAGATATTGCAATTAATTGGTAATTTGTCTATAATAGTAGTATGTTTATGACACACTGTCAACTATTACTATAAGTAGTCATTCTATACTATTTATTAAAGGTGAAAAAACATAGGTAGTTGTAAACTGAAAGGAGAAGGTAATGGAGAATTCAAACAGAATAGACATCTATACCAAATTAAATGGCGCAATAAAACTAGGGGTAATAGGGTATTTACTTATTACTCTCTTTCCTCAAGTCATTGTATTAATGTTTCAAGAAGGTGTCATCACTGGGCTAACCTCCTATTTTAGTAGCTCAGGAATGCTGGTATTTACCTTATTGGTAATAATCTATATCGTTTTAGCATTAAATGATCATTGGTTTAAAACTAGTATCTTTGTTAAGTTCAGAGTTAATCTTTACTTTATCGTTGTACTTATCAACCTAATACTAGTAACTGGTTCTACTGGTCCCTATACATATTGGTATTTATCCCTCATTTCATTTGCTGTCGCTATTTTTAGTATTACTATCTATGACTACCTAATTATGGTTATCATAACCACAGTATGTATGTTCCTTAACTTATCTTTCTTTCATGCACTTAATACAGATTATATTGCATACTTTACAACAGCTGGTGGCATGTTAGTTATATCTTATGCATTTAGGCAAGCAGTGATACGAATCATTAACGATTTATTGGTCTCTATCAATCAATCATCAAAAGCTATTAAGAAGCAGGAAGTACTAATTGATGGTATTAACACTGCTTCCAATCAAATTGCAGATAATATCAACATGCTTTTTCACTCGTCCGAGCAGCTTAATGAAACTATTGAACAGACTACCGAATCCACCAATGAAATTTCCAATGCTATCAGCAGTGAAACTGAGGACATCAATGAAAGTGCAAGCTTTCTGAACCTGTTATCCAATAGTACAGATAATGTCTTAACCCAACTCGACCAAGTCAAACATAATTTACAAGATAGAGAAGTTGAAAATCAACAAGACTATAAGACTGCCACTGATCTTGAATATACCATTCAACAATCCAATGACTTAAATACCAGTGTTATGGACACTATATCACATATGACCAAAGAATTTGAGAACATCATTGAAGCAGTTAATCGGATTAACGGTATTGCAAGGCAGACAAATCTTTTAGCCCTAAACGCTTCGATTGAGAGTGCTAGAGCGGGTGAAGCAGGAAAAGGCTTTGCAGTTGTTGCTGAAGAAATACGAAAGCTTGCTGAAGAAACCAGTCAAACATCAGAAGAAATTAATGCACTAATAGGAGCTGTATCAAAAGAAGTAGAAAATGCAAGGCATATTAATTCTAATATTGTAGCTCAATCAGATAAAACGGCCAATATCTCATCCAAAACAAAAAATAGTATTATACGAACCTTAGAATTTTTAAAAACTACTGGCGAACAGTTAGAATCTATGGACAACACGATACAACAAGTAACACATCATAAAAACACCACAATGGCAAAAATAGAAAGTGTTTCCAGTAGTGCTGAAGAACTCACAGCGGCATCTCAAGAAGTGAGTGCTAGGACGGATACCCAAAAGTCAGAAGTGCAACAGATTCATAAGACTATATCTTCTATTAACAAACAAATCCAAAAACTCAAAGAATTATTCTAAGTACAAGAGCCCAAGGCATATAATCTTGGGCTCTAAACTATGTATTATCTAATCTTTTTATCTTTTAATAAATAATATATAACCTAATTGGAATTACATCCCTTTTTTATAAACGATAATTCTTCATCATCTGTATAAAAGCATCATCGCCATTTTGCTTTTTAAAGTCAATAAGGTTTTTTGCATCTTCACCTGCAACATAACGCATTTGATCACTTCCATCAACCGCAGCAGTATAAATAACCTCTGCCACCATTTTAGGTTGACCATAGATAGATGAATCTGCAGATGCAACGCTTTGCATGTATGCACTAAATGCTTCTGAATATGCGCTATCCTTCCAGTTTTCAGAGATCTGCATAGAGCGAGTACCAAAGTCTGTTGCTATGTTTCCCGGCTCAATAAGTTTTACTTTAATTCCAAAAGGAGCAAGCTCATAACTCACTGCCTCAGTAAAACCTTCAACACAAAATTTTGTAGCATGGTAGGTAGATATCATGGGAAAAGTAATTTTTCCACCCATAGACGAAACGTTGATAATTATACCCTCTTGGTTCTCTCTAAAGTGTGGAAGAAATGATTTTGTTACATTCATAAGACCAAATACATTAACATCAAATTCTGCTCTAATTTGGGTATCTGTTGATGTCTCAAAAGGACCACCTAAACAGTACCCTGCATTATTCAATAAAACATCTACTTTTTCAAAATCAGTAGTAATAGATTGATAAGATTCATCAATTGATGGTTGTTTAGTAACATCCAATGGATAAACCTTGATATTTTTCATATTTTGTAGTTCTACTTCTTTTTCAGGTGTACGCATAGTCGCTGCTACATTCCATCCCTTTTCTGCAAAATAGAGTGCTGTAGCTCTTCCAATTCCTGTTGATGCTCCTGTAATAACTATTGTTTTATTACTCATTGTAACCCTCCTAATTTAATTTACTATGTGTCAGTAATAAGACTATAACATATATATTACACAGTGTCAACAATATGTTGAAAATTAATGACTAACATGTTAATATTAATACAGGAGGGAATTCATATGGATTTTGAGCGAGCAAGAACAAAAGAACAGATTAAAAAAAGGCAAGAAGAGATCCTTAATGCCTGTGAAGAGTTATACGATACATCGGGTTACGAAAGTGTTAATTTTAAAGCTATTTCTAGAATGACATCTTTTACAAGACCTTCTATATACAATTACTACAAAACAAAAGATGAAGTTTTACTTGATCTTTTAAGAAGAGAAATGCAGAAATGGAACAAGCAGCTTTCTGAAGCTATGAAGCATAATAAAGCTATGAGTAAAAAGGAGTTTGCCCTATTTATTACAGATACTCTTATCAAGCAAGACAAAATGATGAAGCTTTTATCAATACTTTTTACAACGATTGAAAACAACTGCACAGTAGAAAAACTAGCTGAGTTCAAAAAGGAAATCATGGATATCATTTCAACTTTCACAGCAAGCATTTATCAGTATTTTCCTAACGCCAGTGATGAAGCCAAGAATATTTTTGGAACAACTTTTTTTCCTTATGTTTTAGGCTTATATCCAACAACACATTTAACACAAAAGCAATGTGACGCAATTAAGCTTGCAGAAATTAATTATGAAGCACCTAATTTTAAAGACATATGTTATAGAGGAGTTCTACTGTTAATGTCTGACATGTAATGTAACACGGTGGTATTATTAACATCAATACATGTCTAAGTTATTGAAGTGGCTGATAAGCTATAGATGCTAAATCAGCCGCAATTATTATTTTTTACAACCATGAACTATTTAAATACTTGCTATATTTTCTTGAAACATTTACAGCCTTCAAATATACTCCAGTTATCATATGACTCATTTTCTAAATCAATATTTATATAGAGTCTATCTTCTTCAAATATGATTGTTCCTTTCCCACTATTCATCCATCCATCATTAGAAAAAGCAAATGCTCCTATATTTTTGCTTTTCATTATAACTTCTGAATCTATAGTAGCAATACGACTTGCTGGTGGATTTGATGTATTAATGATTTCTATCTTTAATTCGTCTTTAGCTTCTTCTGTTCTTATTATCACTTTCACTCCTATAGGTACAACATCTCCATTTTTATCCATTTTAGTTTGATAGCTTTCAAATCATTATTCCTATTACCATTATAATTGCTGCCATTGCTTGTTTCTTTCTCATATATTATCCCTTCTTTTAAACATGTTCAAACGTTACAGAAATGCTCACTCATATATTTCTTTTTAACTTTTTATAGTATACGAATTAAGCAGAGGCTTTTCCTAATACACCAATCTTTAAACTGATACCAAATGTAAGAATAAAATAAACTACAATGACTAACAGCTGATGACTAATTGATACGAGACTAGCACCTTTTAATATCGTATTTTCTATGGCTAACATAAAAGCGCCAGTTGGAAGAAATGAAGCAATGGTCTGCATTACTTTAGGTATTATTTCCAAAGGAAACCACAAACCTCCAAGTGGTGATAACAGCATAATAACAAAAAATGAAAATCCAATAGCACTAATTCTAGTTTTTGCAATAATAGAAACTAAAAGTCCTAATGAAGATGCCTGCATGATAAATACTATATTTAATATAATTAATGTGGTCACATTACCTACTGGTACATCAAATACATAGTGACCAATTCCGAAGAAAATTAGGAATTGAAAAAAGGATAGTATGCCTATATAAGTAAGTTTTGCAGCTAGAATTGTTCCAATATGTATAGGCGATAAAACAAGCCTAGACATGGTTCCTGTAATCTTTTCATCAATGATATTACTAGATCCCCATAAAATACAAAGAAAGAGTATAAACATGGCTGTCATTCCACAAGTGGTTTGATTAAAACCTGACATAGAATTTTCATTTGAGATAGGAGCAATATATTCTTTAACAATTTCTATCGGGGATCTTTCCACATGTATAACATAATCCTTTGCTATTTCAATAGCTTCATTTGGATCATCACCCATCTCTAATTCTTGATATACCATTTCTGCTGCAAACACACTCATAATTCTGGTGTTAAATTGTTCAAAGAATCGCCCAATAATTCCTTCAATTACTGAAGAACTAACGTTATGGCTATTGTCAACTATTAGTTTAGCATCTGCCTCGCCATCTTCATGGCTTTTATCAAATCCTTTTGGTAATACTAAACATCCACTGATACTACTATTTTTGACATTATTAATTGCTTCTTCCTCTGTTTCATATTCTATTACCTCAAAAGCACTAACATTTTTTAAAGAAGTAAGTATGCCATCATTGAGATCGGAATTAGGATCATCCAAATTTACAAAACCAATTTGGTAAACCGTTTCATTATCTTGAAATGCAAATCCCATAACTGCGATTAGAAAGATGGGTACTAAAAATAAAACAATGACTACCCCTATACTTTTTCTTAGATTAATAAATTCTTTGATTAGCAAATCAAAATATATCAATTGCCTAACCCCCTGCCTGTATAATAGAAAAACACATCTTCTAAACTGGTTTTCTTGAAGTCAATATTTTTAATCTCAACCTTTTGTTGAGAGGAAAGTTTTAAGATATTTTCAATAACTTTATTATCCTCAGTAGAAGTTATTTTAACCATATTCTCTTCTACTTCAATCGTTTCAACATCCTCTAATTGCTTAATTCTATTTAGCAATTGTTGATCTATTTCATAGAATTCAACAATATACTTCTTGTGGTTACAGTTTTCATGAATAAGGCTATCAACCGTACCCTTTGCCACTACTTCACCATTATTAAAAATTAGAACCCTATCTGATAATCTCTCAATTTCATCAACATAGTGGGATGTAATGATAACACTTTTACCCTCTTCTCTTAATCTAAGAATTAAATCCCAAATAAGACTTCGACTTTGTGGGTCAATGCCAACAGTTGGTTCATCCATTATTATAAGTTTAGGATCATGTATTAATGCCGCCGCTATGTTCACTCTTCTTTTCATTCCACCTGAAAGCTGACCAATATATGAATTTCTTTTATCTATTAAGTGTATGCTTTCAATTAATTCATCTACTTTTTCCTTAAGTTGTTTTCCTCTAACACCATATATTTTACCGAAGAAAGTGAGATTCTCATAGATTGTCATATTAGTGTATAAACTAATTTCTTGAGGAACTACTCCTATACTTTTCTTATATTTTTTAAGGTGACTGCTAATGGAATAGCCTTCAAATTCTACTTGTCCTCTATCACTTCTTAGTAATCCAGTAACAATTGAAAATGTCGTTGATTTTCCTGCACCATTAGGTCCTAGAACACCTAAAATTTCACTATGATTTACTTTAAATGATAAACCATTTAATACTTTATTTCCTTGAAAAGTCTTAACTAAATTTTTAATACTTAACAAATCTTTACCCATTTCTCCTCCTTGATGTGCAAAATTATATAAGCTATCAATTAATACGCTTTAACCTATCAACTATAATAGCAAACCTATAAAACATCATCATTTATTAAAAATGCCACACCATCACCAAAATTTGATACATTATCTTAGATTGGTTTTTCGTTACTAAATAGTACAAGGTTGTAATTTTCTACTATTACTAATTATAATATTTTTTGACATATATTTCAATCAAATGTCAAAATAACTAAAATTATCGTAATGGAAGTTAATTGTTCCTTCTTATTTTTGGATCTCTTCAACCAATTCTTTCATAAGCGCTTTGTAGGCATCTCTTTGATCTTCTTTGATTTTTTCTTCAATTGTCCAACTAATGTTACCGTTCATGTTTTTCATCCTATTAACTTGCTTTGTTTTTTTGTAACTGTGTTTATAGTTCCATTATATAAAGAACATAAAATTTTACAAGAACGGTTTTTATTGTGTATATCTAGTACAAAGTATAGTTTTCTACATACTTCTTGTGAGTATATTAAAAATTTATAAAATATATGTTTTTTTCTGATGGAATTTCTGTTAAACTATATACTATAAGAAGTATCATTTTTGGATTAT
>JANQFZ010000012.1 GCA_028277605.1 Vallitaleaceae bacterium
TTTTAGAATTAACTGGTTGGTTGTTTTACTGTTCAGTTGTCAAGGTTCTTTGTCTTAGCGACAAGTATAGATTATATCAGCTTTGTTTCCTCTTGTCAATACTTTTTTTGCATTTTTTTATTTCTATCATTGCTGACTTATTAAATTAAATATTGGTCAGTGAGAAAGATTATAGCATCCTAGATATTACTTGTCAAGGCTTTTTTCAATAAGTTTTTATATTTTTCGTCCAATGCTTTATAACTTGGTTTATATTCTTTAACCTAATTTTAAAATAAACATTTTAGTATTATCAAGTTATAGACAAAAAGAGTGAATAGTGGTGCATTTATAGGATTATAAAGCAACTACTATTCACATTTAATTATAAGAATATCATATAGGTTGGTTGCTAATCCATAGTTTAATTCCCCCTATATCTTGTGAAAAAGATTTTCTAAACATTTGGTTTCATATTCATTATCGTATTGGTTATATTCGTTACCAATTTCATGAGCATATTATTTTCATAAAAGAAAATAGCATACTGAGATTGTTCAATAGCCTCGATGACATAACTATACTTTGGATTGGTTACAAGCAGAGAAATACCTAAACATACGAACCATATAATAACCACCCCTATACCTAAGCCAATAATCAAACCACCCAACTTATTAACCTGATTTAGTACGGGTAGCTTGCTTATAAGGTCAAGTATATTAACAATAAGCCTAATGGCAAGTTTAACCAGAATAAATACTACAATAAAAGAAAGTATGTTAATAGTGACCGTCGCTAGTAAACTACCAATATAATCCCCAATATGCTGCACATCTAATAGCTGATAAACCTCACTGTTATTATTCTCTAGCAGCAAATGTTGGATATAGTCAGGAAGCCCAATGTTATTAATAAAACTAATCTGTTGCTGCGGCGTAGTAACGTTTGCATTTGCTGGCTGAAGGTTCATTGTCTGTATAATAGAATTCTTAATAGCAGTATAAATACCTGTATGATTGATAATGAACCCACTAAAATATGTATAGATTTGAGAGGTTATAATAATTGCTACAATAAAAGATAAAAAATTAAATAGAGTTCTAATAAACCCTCTTTGATAAGAAATAAATCCATTGATTAGTAGAATGATTATAACACCTATATCCAACCAATTCATATTCCAACCACTCCTTTCATTAAGGACATCCTGAACTTATCTTATTTTTATTATTTCATAGTCGTTCTGATATACCATAATATAATCGTGTTTTAATGAATACACTTGTTTTATATCTTTTTTTAAGGTATATTCCCATTGAAGGGTACCATTCTTACTGAATTTTTTCAGAAAAATATCTGTGCCTATATAGAAGCTCTCTTTATCCACATTTAAATAATGAATACTGTGTGGAAACTCTTTCGTGTATATCATACTTCCTGTAAGATTATATATCTCCATCAAATCCTGACGATTTGAGGCTACATCTCCTTCATATATAATATAAGTTTCCTTATCATTGAAAGCCAATTTTTTTATTTCATGCTCAAGAGCTATTTCTTTAATGCATTGAGGTTTTGGGGAAGTTTTATAAAAAAGAATCTTATTATCACCTACAGCTATGAGATGATCCTCCCCTAGAAATTTGATTTCTGGTACAATAGATTCTTCTATTATAAATGCAGCTTGTATTTGCTCTTCGTACTCCTTACCATTAGTACTAAAATCAAAAAAAGTAATATTGGATTGAGTTGTATTATTTTTTAAATTTAGGTAGCTGGTGACTAAGCTTATTCCATCATTGGATAAATCAAAACCTATAGGATATCCATCATTATCGAAATAGGTGACACGTTCAGCAATTATAGTTCCTTTATTATCATATATTTCAAGACTATGTTTTTTATTCTGCTCTAAAAGCACAGCAATATAACCATTGGTGTTAACATCAAACTGAATAATGGGATAACTAAAGCTGTATCTATGTATAAAGCCTTCTTTATTAAATAAAAATAGCTCTTTCCCATTAATATCTCCAACCGCAATATAATTGTCTTGTTTTATCATTTTAGGATTTTTAATATTGAGAGTTTTGTCCCAAATCAGCTTGTCTTCTTTTGTAATCATTGAAATACCATCTCTTGAACAACTTATAATGTTGCCATTTAGCGTATTAAAAGTAGCTTTATTCTCATTATCATACTCATAAGCCCCTATAACCTCTATCTCTTTCTCACCAAAATGGATAAAGGCATTATGTTCTCTTGCTAAAAAAAATCCCCCAATAGCGCATAACACTAAAATAAATACAAGGATACCTAACAAGGGTTTTTTCTTTTGTTTCTTCATGCCCTCACCTCTTTATTTCTGTTTATGATAGGTAAAAACCTTCTTTTTCTTAAGCGTTACAGAATGATTCCATACATTTATTTTATATTTTATAAAATATAATAAAATCAGTATTATTTCAAAAACGCCAAAATAGCCAAATAGTGGGTACACCTTACCAACCATATTAGAAAACCCTATCTGTGAAAAAATAATTGCTATTAATATAAAGAGTGCTAACTTAACTTTATAATGAATACGTATGGTTTTAAGCTCGTTAATTTTATTCAAGATACCATAACCATTGGCAACTGCTGTTGTAAACATAGCGGAAATCAAAACCAAGATATAGATATATTGAACAAGGGGCGCATATTTCATCACTATGGTCAATAAAGGAATCTCCACTCCTCTTATATCTGAGTAATAAATAAGAACAATTAAGCCTAATACTATACCTAAAAGACCTAAAGCAATTCCTGCTAGGTACGCACCAAGCTTCGCTGTTGTTTTGTTCGTAATCAATTTATATAATGTCGTTAAGACAACCACAGCTGTAATGATGTTATAAGACACATAAATAATAGCAGAGCTGAACCAGTTATCTCGTAGCTGAATAAACGCCTCAACAACACCATTCATAACGGCTGTACTTCTAAAAAACCACATATAAAGCCCTAAAACAAATCCACCAATAAGGAGCAGGGGAGCTAGTACCGCATTAACTGCAATAACACCTTTAATATCAAATAAAAAGGTTATAAAACAACAGCCAGCCATAATAAGAACTCCCACAATATATGGCAATCCAAATCTCTGCTCAAATAATGCACCACAGCCAGCAAACATAGCACAAAAACAAATGAACATAAAAAATATGACAACCCATTCTAGTATTCGTCCAAAGAAATTACCAGCTATTGGATTGATGAACGACTTATAATTCGTTGCTTTATTTACAAAGACAATTTCAAGAACAGCCCAGCCAACAACTGCGAACAAAACTCCAGTTAATAATAATCCAAACATACCCATAGAGCCATAATAAGCAAAAAACTTAACCATTTCCTGACCAGAAGCAAATCCTGCTCCTAAAACTGTTCCTATATAAACAGAAGCAATTTTAACGGCATTTTTCACATTTTTATTCAAAGCTATCTCTCCAACATTCAACTTAATTATTATATATTTATGTTGGAAAAGATAAGTTCATAACAAGCTTTTAGCCAATTGATGCATTTAGTATTTCATTGTACAACTGCATATACTCTTTTGCCGATTCATCCCATGAAAAACATTCTTTCATACCGTTTTGAACAAGCCCATACCACTTTTCTTTATCTTCATATAGAGCTAAGGCTGACCGTATAGCGGATACAAAAGACTGAGTATTATAACCTTCAAACAAAAAACCAGTACCCTTTAAAGTTCTCTCATTAAAAGCTTTTATGGTATCTGCTAGACCACCTGTTTTTCTAACAATTGGAACCGCACCATAACGAAGACTATAGAGTTGTGATAAACCACAGGGTTCAAATAATGAAGGCATTAAGAACATATCACACCCCGCATAGATTTGTTTTGCTATGGCAGGACTGAACTCTAGCCTAACTTTAACTTGATTAGGATACCATTCTGCTAATTCCATTAATTTATGCTCATATAGAGGATCCCCTGTCCCCAGTACCACAAATTGTATATCATCTTCACGACATGCTTTAATCGCTTCAATAACTAATTCTATACCCTTTTGCTCGGTTAAACGCGTTATTATACCTGCAACTGGTCCGCTAGCATCAGGTAATTCAAATAACTGACGCAGATGCCTTTGATTAATAGGTTTTTTATCAACAACTGTTCGACTATCATAGCAGGCTTTAATTATCTTATCCTTCTTAGGATTATAAAGCTCTAAATTAATACCATTTAATATACCACGAATTTTATATTTATATTTCCTTAAAATGCCATCCAATCCATAGCCGTAGATGGGATTTTGAATTTCTATTGCATATGTCCTACTGACCGTAGTTACTAAATCAGAATAAATAATCCCAGCTTTCATAAAACAGACATTATTATAGTATTCTAAGCTCTCCATGTTTAAATACGTATTGGATAAATTTAGTCGCTCTAAAATTGATGAATGAAAAGTACCTTGGTACTGAAGATTGTGAATGGTAAAAACAACTTTAATGTCTTTATAAAAATCAAGTCTATATAGTTCTTCTTTGATCAATAAAGCAACCATTGCAGCCTGCCAATCATTAATATGAACAATATCTGGTTTGTAATCTAGAATGAGTAACATCTCAACAACCGCTTTACAAAAAAAGCCAAACCTCTCATCATCGTCTGTATACCCATAAAAAGCGTCTCTTTCAAAATAATCTTCATTACCTATAAAATAAGTTGTTACAGCTTCCTCATCTTTCTTAAAAACATGGGCAATTCTTTCTTTACCGCTTGTTTCAACCATAAAGCTAAATACTTTCTCTAGATCATAAGTATCTTCTATGCTTTTATATTTTGGTATAATCTTAATGATATGACTGTTATAATGTGATAAGGCCTCAGGCAATGAGCTCACAACATCGGCTAAACCCCCTGTAGCCGCATAAGGTCCACACTCTGATGAAACAAACACAACATTTAAAGTCTTTTCTTTCATTTTTATCCCTCGCTATCCATAATAAAATAACTTTCTCCTAGTTTTGAAAACCTATATACCTTCCTTATTCTTTGATATGCAATGAAATACTATTATGACTTTTTCTATACCGTGATAGTGTGTATCTATGCTCACTCCCCATCTTATGCTCTCCTAAAAAAAAATGAATAAAACTACCATTTTATAGAAACATTATAGCATAAATGCAATCATAATTAAATAATTTCAGAGACTAGCAAGATATTACATTATGTATTATACTACTAACATGAGTTGAAATAGTCTAAACCTAAATAAAATGAGATACAAGCCCTACACGTAAAAAAAGGACTAACCTACATCCTGATATGGAATTATATAATATTTTTATTATTGAAAGGAGCGTTTAATTATGTCAAAACTAGCAAAAAGAGAGGAAATCAGTAACGAATTCAAATGGAGCCTAGAAGATTTAGTTCAATCACCTCAGCAATGGAAAGAGAACTTTAATGAAATTGATAGGCTATCAAAGGATATTGAGTCTTATCGGGGTCTTCTAGGTAATTCTTCACAATCTCTACTAGAATGTCTCCAAAAGAAAGATGATTTATTACAAAAGCTGGATACACTAGCTGTTTATTCCCACATGCACTTACATGAGGATACTGCAAAAGGCAGCTCTCAAGCGGACGTTGAAAAGGTAGACGCGTTAAGCACAAAAGTACTGAGTCGGATATCTTTTATAGAACCTGAAATATCTGGAATTAAAGATGAAGTTTTAAAAACATATCAAAATGAAAATAAAGACTTAAAACTCTATACGCATTTCTTTGATAACTTGCTGAGAAAAAAAGAACACATACTAACTCCTGAGCTTGAGCTGATATTAGCACAAGCCCTTGATGTCGCAGAGGGTCCCGGAAAAATATATTCTATGTTTAACAACGCAGATATTCAATTTCCAACCGTTATAGATGATACTGGGAATCCAATTGAATTAACCAAAGCAAGGTATATGATTCTTATGGAAAGTCCAAACAGAGATGTAAGAATTGAGGCATTTAAAGCACTCTATCAAACTTATGAGAGATTCAAAAATACGTTAGCAGCCTTGTTTACATCTAACATAAAGAAAGATATCTTCTTTATGAATGCTCGTCAATTTAATTCAACATTAGAAACGGCATTATTCTCAAATAATATACCTGTAGAAGTTTATACACAATTGATTGATACAGTCAATAAACATAATACCCTAATGCATCGTTATATGTCACTAAGGAAAAGACTATTAGGCGTTGAACAATTGCATATGTATGACCTTTATACACCTATGA
This sequence comes from Vallitaleaceae bacterium, assembly GCA_028277605.1. GTDB lineage: Bacteria > Bacillota > Clostridia > Lachnospirales > Vallitaleaceae > JANQFZ01. The sequence goes on from JANQFZ010000012.1 coordinate 6,296, forward strand.
TCAAGGATGCAAATAATAAAATCTCCTACGATGAGGCAAAAGAGACTGTCATAAAAGCCTTAAAGCCTTTAGGAGAAGAGTACATCGACCTATTACAAAAAGGTTTTGATAATCAATGGATTGACGTTTATGAAAACCAAGGCAAAAGATCGGGTGCTTATTCTTGGGGCGCCTATGGAACACACCCATACGTTTTACTTAACCATCAAGATAATATTAAATCCATGTTTACGTTAGCTCATGAAATGGGACATACACTTCATACGTATTACACCAATGAAGCTCAGCCCTACATCTACTCGGATTATTCTATTTTTGTAGCTGAAGTAGCATCAACAGTGAATGAAGCCTTATTAATGGAATATCTACTTAAGCATACTGAAGATAAAAATCAAAGACTGTATTTATTGAATTACTTTATGGAACAATTTAGAACAACCCTTTATCGCCAAACCATGTTCGCAGAATTTGAACTGAAGACCCATGAGGCTGTTGAAAAAGGAGAAGCTTTAACGGCAGAAAGTTTAAGCAGCCTCTATCATGATCTTAATGTTGCCTACTATGGTAAGGAGATGGTAATAGATAAAGAACTAGATATGGAATGGTCTAGAATTCCACATTTTTACACCAGCTATTACGTTTACCAATATGCAACTGGATATTCAGCTGCTATAGCTCTATCTCAAAAAATTCTTAAAGAAGGTGCCGATGCCGTTGAGAAATATAAAGGCTTCTTAAAAAGCGGAAATTCTGATTATCCTATCAATGTTTTAAGAGATGCTGGTGTAGATATGGCAACGCCAAAACCTGTTAAAAGCGCATTAAGCGTTTTTGAAAAACTCATTGATGAAATGGAAAACACATTGTAATGTATGTAGACTAAATAGGAACGACTATTAAGAGGCTGTTAAACAGTCTCTTAATTTTATTACTTAGCTCAACCATTTAAAGGAATCATAATTTTGTAGCAATGAGACATCCTATAGATAAGGGCTGTCTAACTGCTTACCTATGCATTAATCTGCGTAAAAAATAGGTACTGTTATCAAAGCTATTTTGTAACCGATGGGTTAAATTTAGCTTCTTTAGTACCTTGAGCAAGTGATGACACCCCTTTTACTCTCCTATGCCATTTAAACTAATTTACTATTTAATATTATTAGTAAATCACTTCTCATATTATGATAATTGGAGTAAATATTTTCTATTATTCTGCCTCTGGCAGAATTAATTTCTGTCCTATATAGATTCTATCTGGATTAGAAATGTCATTGAGTTCCTGGATTTTTGGAACCATTCCTTTCGTATGATAAAATCGAATGCTTATAGCATTTAAATTATCCCCAGATTCTATAACATATGTTTTTGGTATACTACCAATCATTTTAGCTGAGTCTTGTGCTTCATCTCCTTGAGGGGTATCAGTATTATTATCGTCACCATCCGATACTTTTGGTTTCGTTTCTTCACTAAGACTATTTTCATCTTCTTTAGCTTTGGTTGGCGATATGTTAACATCTGATACCTGCTGTTTAAGTTTATCATGATCTTCCGTTATGACATGCATGGTGGTCTGCATCTTTTTCATTTTTTCCATATTATTAAGTAAACCAATACCAATAATGATACAGATGATAACCAGCGCACCACTTATTAGTGAAAGCATATGAATTAATTTTTTTTGATAGTGTTCTTCCTTTCGTCCGTGTTCTATCCTTCGATAAGCTCTGACTACATCCTGCTGATTATTTTCTTTCCCATCTGTATTTACTATTTTATAATCCATCATATAATCGTGCATCAGAGTATTCTTGTCATAAAAAATATAAAACCCTGTTTTTTCATGAAGTTCGTTATCCTTAGATATGAAAAATGCATGTTCTTTTTCTACAGGATCAATAACATAAAGGACTTGGTATTGATTTTGAAACTGTTTCTGATGCTGTTGACTTAAAAAGGAAGTAAGCAAAATTCCATACCCAGGCTGAGTACACATCCAGCCAACGATACTACAGTTTTTAAAATATTGATCCGCTTTTTCTCTAGCATATATCCATGTGTCATCTGTTATGAATAAATTACCGTTCTCTTCCTTAAGAAACTTCGCTTGAACAGCTCCCGATATGATTAACACAACTTCTTTTTTATATTGATAAACTTGTCCAACTAAGAATGCTATTTGTTCTTGACTCTTTTCCTTAGCGGCATATTGGTGTAGATAGGTATATGCATAATCCTCCATATATATTCTGTGTTCATTATTTGCGTCGCCAATCTGCTTGACATTTTTAGGCAGTGCTTGGATTTTTTTGATCTTTAATTGACTATTAGGCTTATCATAAGTTTCTATCATATTTTACACACCCCGTAAATACATTAAATATAGGAAGATAATAACACATTATGATTAAGAAATTTATCAAAGTCTGTTACATGTCCATAATTTTTATTCGTCATGTTTTATCTGTTATCGGCAGAATATCTTCATAAGCAATCATAAGTTACAGTTCCCGATAGGGCTTTTTGGCTTGTATGTAAAGTTCTATGTCTTTTGTTTAAATTTATTTTATTTAGTAAAGACTATTAAGACATACTGTTTTAGGTGGTGTTATATGAATACAAGAATCAAACAGAAAAAAGCCTACTATTATAACTCAAACGAAACTTATTCTCTATCTGAATTTAGCCATACATTACATGCCATGATACGTAAAAATTTAACTCCTAACTGTACTCTTATTATTTTATGTATTGGTACAGACAGAGCTACTGGTGATGCTTTAGGACCTCTTATAGGTTATAAGCTCAAAAAAATGTATTTAGATAATATTGTTATATTAGGAACTTTAGAGCATCCTATTCATGCGAAAAACATTGAAGAAACTATAACTTCAATTAAATCCTGCTATTCTAACCCCTATATTATAGCTATAGATGCTTGTTTAGGAAAAATGGACCATATAGGCTATATTAATATTGGTGAAGGTTCTATTCATCCTGGTGCAGGGGTCAATAAAAAACTTCCTCCTGTGGGTAATATGTTCATCACAGGTATTGTTAATTTTAGTGGCTTTATGGATATTCTTATTCTTCAAAATACACGATTAAATATTGTTATGACAATGGCTGATTTCATTAGTGTTGGTCTTAGGCGAGCAATCAATCTTTTAAAAATGCATGTCTCCTAATTTTCATTAAATCAATATAACAATAAAAAGATGAATGAAAAGATAACTATTTTAGATCTCAACTCTTTATAGGTATCTTTTTTTAATTCTGTAAAAGATTCCAATAGAGGTATGTTTTTAAAGCATATTTATACTGAACTTGAATTATAATATAGTATCACTGTTAGTAATAGCCGATTAAAGGTTTTATTTAATTTATTCATATGCTATAATGTAAGCATTTAGCCAGAAAGATTGGTTTAAGACTATGAGTCAGATACTTAACTACATAACTAGGGGAAACTATAGAAAGGATTATGATTATGTTTAGATTATGGGGTAAGCTTTATAAAGACAATATATTGGTACAGGATATGGTTATAGAAAACGATAGTAAAGGGGTGTCTAAGCAAGATAAAACCCATCAAGCTTTAGAAGAGGTATGTTATGCTTTAGATATACAACTACCTATATGGTTAAATGATAATAAAAAAGATTTCCCATTATACAACAAAACTCTTTTTCATCAAGATCATTTTATTGAGGATATTTCTTTTGATTACCTAGAAATAGAAATTATAGAAGAAGACAAAGATTAAGAGGCTGTCAAAACCTAAACTTTATTTGACAGCCCCTTTATGATTACTGATTGGATCCATATTAATATAAGATCCCTTTTCTATACAAGATATTATGCATCATGACGTTCCAAGATGACCTTATCTTGTATAGAATACTCTTAGTCGGCCTTTACAAAATATTATATGATATATTTATCCCTTTTCTCTGGTCGTGAATCTAATTCCGCTTTCTTTTCTTCATAACCAGGGCGTCCAAACATGGCATAGGTAGCATTTTTGCCTTCTTCTACTCCCGGTTGGTCAAAAGCATTAATATTCAATAATTCACCAGCAAATCCAGTTGCAGTCTCAAATAAGTATAAAAGCTGTCCTATTGTAAAAGCATTCACCTCTGGTAAGGTGATGGTCATATTGGTCTGACCAGCTTTTAGTAACGCATATTCTGTTGCCATTTGTTCAGTTTTGATAAGCTGATTATGAGTTGTTCCTCCTAAAAAGCCTAAACTTGGTATATCGCTGTACAACTTTGGTATTTCTATACTCGCCTTGTACTTATCAACACCTAGAAAAACAATGACTTTATCCTTTGGTCCTTCTGCATAAAGTTGTACTTGTGAATGCTGATCTGTCGCTCCAAGTGCTCTTACTGGTGTCTGACCTACATTGACTACTTCACCTTCGTTATTAAACTTTTTGCCTAAGGATTCAGCCCAAAGCTGAGCATACCAATCAGATATAAACTTTAAAGCATCGGCATAGGGCATTACGATAGAAATATTCTTACCTTGCTGCATGGCTATATAATGTAACACCGCATAAATAGCGGCTGGATTACTAAATGTATTGTCATCTTTACAAAGCGAATCCATATAAGCAGCACCAGCTAGTAATTCTTCTATATCAATACCGCACATAGCGGCTGGTAACAATCCTACTGGTGTTAATTCTGAAAAACGTCCACCGACTCCATCTGGAATTACAAAGCTTTTGTAGCCTTCTTGCTCTGCTATAGGTCTTAAGTTCCCCTTACTAGCATCTGTTGTGCACACAATATGCTCTCTTGCTTCTTCTTTACCAAGCTCATTTTCTAAGAGTTCCTTGATTATCATAAACTGTGACATGGTTTCAGAGGTACTTCCTGATTTTGATACTACATTAAATAGTGTTGTCTTTAAATCGATAACATCTAATAATGAAGTTAAACGTTCTGGATCTACATTATCAGCTACATATATTCTTGGAAAACCATTTCTTTTCTCTTTTGGAAGTTCATTGTAGTAGGGATGATTGATTGCTTGCTGTAAAGCAATTGGTCCAAGTGCTGAACCGCCAATACCCAAAACAATAAAGGTATCCATCTTATCTTTAACAGATGCAACATAATTTATAATGTCATCTACAATTTCATCTTGGACATAAGGCAAATCCCTAAAATCCATACCACCATTTGCTCTTTTAAGAGTCATTGCTTGATGTGCAGCATCAAGCTTGGACTGAATACCTGCAATATCCTCTTCTGTGATACCATGAGGACCAACAAACTCTGCCATCATATTATTCATATCTAAACGAATCTTCATAGATGACTGCCACTCTTTGTCTTCAAATCTTTTAAGCATACTTATCCTCCTATAACTCTAACAATTTTATTCTTTTTGACATAATATCCATAATTTCAAATTAAATTATATAGAATTGATGACTTATTGTAAAGGGTTATTCTAACTCTACTCTATTTCATAGGCACTACCAAATTGATAACCCTCTTCTTTTAACCCCTTAATAATACTGTCCATGGCGTCTGCATTAGATTGTGAAACAACATGAAGTAAAGGAATGGCTCCAGCGTGATGATACTGCATCAAAAAATTATAGGCATACTCTTTTCCCTTCTGATTATCCGTCTCCCAATCACGATAAGCTAAACTCCAAAATATAGTTTTATAACCAAGATTCTTCGTTAGATATAAGGTTCTTTCACTGAACTTCCCTTGTGGTGGTCTAAAAAATGGATCCATCTTATAACCAGTCATTTCTTCAAAATACCTTGCTGTTTCTTCTATCTCATCAGCCACTTGATCATCTGAAAGTGTTGGAAACTCAGGATGTGACACCGAGTGATTTCCAACCAAATGACCTTCTTCTTTCATACGCTTTGCTAAATCTAGATGGTCTCTAATAAAGGATTTTGTCACAAAGAAAATAGCCTGTACGTCATTTGCCTTTAATGCATCTAATATTTTACTTGTAAACCCAAGATCATAACCCGCATCAAAGGTTAAGAAAATCACCTTGTCATCTGTTTTCACAAGATAATAGGCATCATATTTTGCTATATCAACACCTTCAGTATAACCAACAGGTGGCTTATGCTCCGTATTAGGTCCATAAGACCAGTTAATAGAGGTGTTTGACAAGGTTGATGGATCAAGTTCTGAATCAACTGACTCACTAGAAGCATCTCCTTGACCTTCTGTTTCAGGCTCATCTGACTCCTCTGTTCCCTCATCTGGTTCATCTATTTCTCCTGTCGATACCTCAGATTCCGTCTCGTCAGGTTCAGTAACCTCATTCTCTACCGCTTGATTTTCCATTTGATTTTCTGTTTCGTTATTTATAAAATTATTTTCACCAGCTTGCTCGGTATTATCCACGTTATTTATGGTTTGTTGTCCTACTGGATTCTGCTCTTCGCTTCCAGTTACCAAACTAGAATCAACAGGTATTGACTCACCATCTAAACAAGTTAATGCAAGCCATATAAGGAATAAAGCCCCTATCAATACTCCTAAAACACGGATGGACTTATTGTTCTTCTTCTTTTTATTTGCCATAAATTTGCCTCCTATATAACGCTTCTGTTTATATGTCAATTTATATTATACACTTCTTTTCGACATAATTCCATATATGATACTTTTTGAGTTGCTGAAATATATTTTTATTTATTTCATGCGCTATTGCTACCTATTTATCCATCTAGTATTGAATGTTTTTTATATTAGAAAAGAGAGCTTCTATATTTAATGAACGTATCGGAGTGAAAACAGCACAAATCCAGTGTTTTGATGACACTAATAGAACGCATCCAAAGTAGAGATAATAAAGAAATTACCTGATAAAACCAGTCGTTCAGTTCAAACTGCTCTAGAGTAATTAAAAGACACCTATGGGGGATTCTTTTCATAAATATTTCAAAAGTATAACGTGTGATAATGGTAGTGAATTTAGTTTTGATAAAGCATTTAAAAATACAATAAGTTAGAACTATTTTATACCCATCCATATTCGTCCTTTGAAAGAGAAACTAAAAGGAAATTTTATAGAGGATATCCCACAGGAATTAAATGATAGAGTGAGTTATTGGATGAACACACTACCAAGAACATCTTTAAATTAAATAACACCACTTAAAGCCTTTACTCTTTTTCAGTATCAGCTTAAAGAGATTAGTGAATAGGTTTTTCTCTTAGCTTTCGCCAAAAAAAAGAAAGCATACACTATAGTAATAAGGCTTCCTTACTTATAAAGATAGCTAAATGCTCAAGTTGAACCTATAGTATACCTCTTTGATTTGACTTAAACACAATACTAATTATTTTTTGTGCAAAATTATATTTTGTTGCACTTAGTTTTTAAATTCGGGTTTATGATTTTATAATTTGACTTTATTGAATAATCATGTTATTATTAACTATATTTTTGCATAAGGTGGTGATAAAAAGTAAAATAGTATAAGTCAATTCTTTTTTTATTTCAATCAGCTAAATATATACAATATATAACTATAATTTGACAACATGTAATTACTTATAATTATATAACTAATTAAATAGAAGCAAGCTATAAAAGCAACTTGCAAATAAAAATCAAAGGAGATATATATGAGAACAAAAATCATATTAATATTAAGTATTATTTGTATTATGCCGACTTTATCTTTTGCAAACACAAACGATTATGATCATAGTCTTGAAAAAATAGGAATAGATTATGAGACTTATAGAAATATGCCTGATAATAAGCAAAAACTATATAGTGGGATTAAAATCAAAAATACAGAAAAATGTACTAAATACTATAAAATTGTTGAGCCTAGTATTGATGAACAAGATTTAAAACGTAATAATATTAATACAATGAAAGAAATATCTAAAGAGCAATTTACATTTGAAGTAAGTAATTATCTTAATAAAAGATATATTAGTTCTTTAAGAAATGAAGATACTGATGAAACAGATACAAGTTGGGTTACAATGACAACAAAAATAGGTGAGTGCTTTGATAATGAGTGGGTTTTATCAAATGATGTAACATATATAAAGTGTAATAGCTCCCTTTTATCTCCTATAAGCACTCATATTACTGGATTAGGAACTAATCAAAATTTCTCTGTTATAGCAGATAGTGAGTATTGCAAACGTAATTATGATATAATTTCAACAGAGCTAGGTATATATATCCCCGATCAAACAGATTATTATTGGGAAGCAGATGAAAAAAGTACTAGTGGTTATGCTTTTACATATAATATCGTTGACACTGAATTAAATAACACAGCATTTATGGCACTAAGAATTATACCAAATGTTAGTAATACAACTGTAGCTGATGGTTATGGTCATTATAGTAAATATACTAAATCTGTAACCCCTTCTCTTTCGTTTTCGTCAGGAGGAGCAAGTTTAAGTATTACGCCTACTTCTAAATTATCTACAGCTCCAAAAACTCATGTACAGTTAAGATACAATTAAGGGGATAATTATAATGCTACAAAGAAGAAGAATCATGATAATAATTTCCTTACTTCTATATCTAATCTTATTGATTTATGGCATAATATTAGCAGATATATATACAACTGATATATTCCAAGATAGCAATTTTGAAAAAACGTTATTTCTAATTTATAATTTATATATAATAGTGAGTTTTGTTTTGATGATTATAAATTATTTTAAATCAAAAAAGTCCATCTATAAATTTTATATTATTAGTATTATTAGTTTTATTATAATACGTCTTGCAGCTTTTGGGTGGAATATATATCAGATATTCACTTTATATAATATACAATATGAAGATGCAAAGGTATTAATAGGCTCAACGATAATTAAGCCTGACGGTTTATTACCTCACATAATGTTCCTATTAATTATATTACAATTATTTATAGCATCTTCTTATGATAATTAGTATAACATTAGTGACGAACCATCTAATTTGGAGACTGATCTAATTGTCAGTCTCCTATTTTTATTTTTCAAGCCCTAATCGATATTAGAATCAAATTTTGATTAAATTATATATACATCTGTTAATGTTCAAAATTAAGTAAAACACCAAAAAAGCCCTAACCAACTAAAGCTAGAGCCCCACTATATCTTCTAATGCACTCATCTTTTTAAACATATCTACCTAGGAAGAATACATACTACTACCCATCTGTCTAAAACGGTTAAATCTATTTTCTAATAATACATCTACATCTAAATTTAATAATTCTTTTATTTCTTCAATTAACAGAGCCTTAATAGTATCCGCCATTTCAACCGGCTGCGCATTGGCGCCTCCTAAAGGTTCAGGGATCACTTTTTCAATCGCACCTAAATCAAGTAAATCTTTAGCGGTCATTTTCATAACCTCAGCTGCTTCTTTAGCTTTGGAGCTGTCTTTCCATAGAATACTAGCAAAGCCCTCCGGAGTCAATATAGAATAGACCGAATGCTCCAGCATCCAAACTCTATCTCCTGCTGCTATTGCAAGCGCACCACCGCTGCCGCCCTCTCCAATGACAACAGATATAATGGGAACTTTTAACATAGACATTTCCATAAGATTTCTTGCAATGGCTTCACCCTGTCCTCTTTCTTCAGCTCCTATACCGCAAAAGGCACCCGGTGTATCCACAAAGCAAATGATTGGACGATGAAACTTCTCAGCCTGCTTCATTAATCGAAGGGCTTTTCTATAGCCTTCTGGATGAAGCATACCAAAATTGCGTTCTATATTTTCTTTGGTTGTTGCACCTTTTTGTTGTCCAATTACAGTAACTGGTATCTTATCAAGGAAACCAATACCACCAATAACCGCTTTATCGTCTTTATGTAATCGATCACCATGTAGTTCAATAAAATCATCTAAGATATGGTCTATATAGGTTTTGGCTACTGGTCTAGTTGACATTCTAACTAAACTAACCTTATCCCAAGGAGTTAAATGGCTGTAGTAATTCTCTTTAAGCGTTGTTAATTTTTTTTCTAGCTCTGATATTTCAAAACTAAAATCTATACTCTGTTCTTTGGTTAATTCGTACAGCTCTTCAAGTTTGTTGTGGAGCTTCTCTATTTTATCATTATTATTCATAGAAAGCCTCCTTACTATGAAGCAGCAATATTTTATGGAGCTCTTCCTTCATATGCTTTCTCTTAATTATTCTATCGATAAATCCATGTTCTAATAAAAACTCAGCTCTCTGAAATCCTTCAGGTAGCTTTTGTCCTATGGTTTGCTGAATGACTCTAGGTCCAGCAAAACCAATTAAAGCACCTGGCTCAGATATAATAATATCTCCTAACATGGCAAAGCTGGCTGTTACACCACCAGTTGTTGGATCGGTTAACACCGTAACATATAAAAGTCCTTGTTGATGATGCTTAGCTAATGCAGCAGAGGTTTTTGCCATCTGCATTAACGACATAATACCTTCCTGCATACGGGCACCACCCGAAGCGGTAAAAATAAGAATTGGAAGCTTTTTCTTAGTTGCTGTCTCAATCGCTCTTGTAATCTTTTCACCAACAACATAACCCATACTCCCCATCATAAACCGACTATCCATGACCGCTATAACGGTCGATAATCCGCCTACTTGACCGATACCTGTTACAACCGCTTCTTCTAGATTTGATTTCTCCTGAGCTTTACTGATTTTTTCTTCATAATTTGGAAAATTTAATACATTTAGGGTGGATAACTCTTTATCCATTTCTACAAAGGTACCTTCGTCCAACACTTGACTTAATCGATCATAAGCACCAATTCTATGATGGGCTTTACAGAATGAACAAACCCCGTTATTTTTATCAAAATCATCTTTAAAGAGAATTTCTCCGCAGTTTGGACATTTTATCCATACTCCTTCTGGTATGATGTCTACTTGCTTTTGCTTAATAGGCATTTGAACATATTTGGTTTTCTTAAATAAATCTCTCATCATCTATCACGCCTTTAATTGATTGTTCAAAAAGCTTTCTATAAAAGAGGTATCATACCGTCCCTCAATAAATGCCTTATGGTTTAACAGATCATATTGAAAATCGATATTGGTATCAATACCTTGGATGATTAATTCTCCTATAGCACTTTTCATCTTACCTATAGCACTTTTTCTATCTTTATCATATACAATGAGCTTTGCAATCATAGAATCATAGGTAGGAGGAATTGTATAGCCCTGATACATAGCACTATCGACCCGAATTCCATTGCCGCCAGGAATATGAAGCTGCTCAATAGTTCCTGGTGACGGAGCAAATCCTTTGGATGGATTCTCAGCATTGATTCTGCACTCTATTGCATGTCCAGATATTTCAATATCTGATTGTTTTAGAAATAATGGCTTTCCAGAGGCAATTTTTATCTGTTCTTTTATTAAATCAATGCCTGTTACCATTTCTGTAACAGGATGCTCAACCTGTATTCTTGTGTTCATTTCAATAAAATAAAATTGTTGATCCTTATCTAGCAGAAACTCAACCGTTCCTGCATTTCTATATTCAATGGCTTTTGCAGCTTTAATTGCTGTTTCACCCATTTTTTGTCTTAGTTTTTTAGTGATTGCTTTAGAAGGTGCTTCTTCTATGACCTTTTGATGTCTTCTTTGAAGTGAACAATCTCTTTCTCCAAGGTGAACCACATGACCATGATGATCGGCTAATATTTGAAATTCTATATGCTTTGGATTTTGTATGTACTTTTCAACATACATTGAGTTATCACCAAAAGCATTTTTAGCTTCCATTTGGGCTGTTGAGAATTGAGATTCAAATTCATCCGAATGCATAACAATCCGCATGCCTCTGCCTCCACCTCCAGCTGAAGCCTTAACAATAACTGGGTAGCCAATCTTATTTGCAATCTCTTTAGCTTGCTCTACAGAAGAAACCTTTCCCTCCGAACCAGGAACCACTGGTATTCCTGCTTCTATCATCGAGCGTCTTGCTTCTGCTTTATTCCCCATTTTATCAATCATTTCTGACGTGGGTCCAATAAAGGTAATATGACATTCTTCAAGCGCTTTAGCAAATTTGCTATTCTCAGACAAAAAACCAAAACCCGGATGTATAGCAGTTGCTCCAGTAACACTTGCAGCACTTATAATTCTTTTCATATCTAAATAGCTGTCTCTAGCTTGCGCTGGTCCTATACAAACGGCTTCATCTGCTAATTGGGTATGAAGCGCATCCTTATCAATTTCTGAATAAACGGCTACGGATTGAATACCCATTTCTCTACAGGCTCGGATGATACGAACAGCAATTTCACCCCGATTAGCAATTAATATTTTATCAAACATAAAAACACCTCAATAATGGTTTAAAAATGCTAAACTAGATTACAATAATAGCTCACACTAATCACCAACGTAAAATGTAAGCTCAGCCTTAGCTACTACTTTATCGTTCACTTTGGCTACTGCACACCCAATTCCAACGGGTCCTTTGGTCTTAGTAATCTCTACTTCCAGCTCCAATGTGTCGCCAGGACGAACTTTATCTTTAAACCTAGCTTTATTAATACTACCAAAATAAGCCGTTTTGCCCTTCATTTCATCAAGGCTTAGCATAATAACAGTCCCGACCTGTGCCATAGCTTCGATGATAAGTACACCCGGCATTACTGGTTCCTCAGGAAAATGTCCTTTAAAAAAATACTCGTTATACGTTACATTTTTTATACCCTTTGCTCTTTTTCCTTCTTCAAGTTCTGTTATTTTATCTATTAGGAGGAAAGGCGAACGATGGGGTATGATTTTCATAATTTCTGTAATTGTTAACATCGAACCACCTACTTTGTTTTAATCTTAAATAATGGCTGCCCATATTCCACCATTTGCTCATTTTCAACGAATACCTCAACAACTTCGCCTGATACATCACTTTCAATTTCATTCATAAGCTTCATGGCTTCAATAATACACAGCACATCCCCTTTTGCTACAGCCTGCCCTATTTTAACAAAGTTCTGGGCATCTGGACTTGGAGAAGCGTAAAACGTGCCCACAATAGGAGCTTTGATTAACGTACCTTCTATCTCAATTTTCTTCTCACCAGCTTCTTGCTCTTGGACTTCACTCGCTGTCACTGAAATGTCCTGTATCTGTTGCACGGGCTGTTGTAGTATGGGCTGTATCATTGTTTCTTTTTGGTTTTTTAAACAGAATCTAAAATTATCTTTTTCTATTTCAAGCTCAGTGAATGTCGTATCCTTCATAAGTTCAATTAACTCTTTGATTTCACTTAGTTTCATAACAGCCTCCTATCGATATGGTTGTATACAGACAGTAGCATTATGTCCACCAAAACCAATAGAGTTTGAAAGCACATAACCCACATCTGCTTTTCGTCCTTCGTGAGGCACATAATCTAAATCACATACTTCATCTGGTGTTGTGTACCCAGTCGTTGGATGAATATACTGTTCTTCAATAGATTTAATACAAGCAATCAATTCAACTGCACCTGCACCGCCAAGTAAATGTCCAACCATGGATTTTGTTGAACTAATTGGCACACGATAAGCATGCTCACCTAATGCCCTCTTAATAGCAATTGTCTCAACTTCATCATTAATCTGTGTACTCGTTCCATGCGCATTAATATAGGAAACGTCTTCAGGTTCTATTCCAGCATCTTTCATCGCTAATTTCATCGCTCTTGTAGCACCGTCTCCCTCTGGATGGGATGCTGTTATATGGTACGCATCACAGGTCGAACCATAACCCATAACCTCAGCAAATATGGTAGCACCACGCCTTTTTGCATGTTCTAACTCTTCTAATACAAGTGTGCCTGCACCTTCACCCATTACAAATCCATCCCTGTTTTTATCAAAAGGTCTTGAAGCATTGAGAGGGTCTGTATTCATACTTAGAGCATTTAACTTGATGAAGCCGGCTAATCCTAGAGGAACAATGGTGCTCTCTGTCCCACCAGCAATAATGACATCTGCATCTCCATATTGTATCGCTCTAAATGCATCTCCTACAGAATGAGTTGAGGATGCACAAGCTGATACCACAGATTTACATATTCCCTTTACACCGAATCGAATTGCTATATTACCTGCTGCCATATTGGCAATTATCATCGGAATTAGTAAAGGTGACACCTTGTTAGGTCCTTTAGAGAGTAATTGTTGCTCTTGTATTTCCATAGTACCAAGTCCGCCTATACCACTTCCAATAATCACACCGATTCTATCTGGATCTATTTCAGATATATTTATTTTAGAATGCTCTATGGCTTCTTTAGTAGCCGCAATTGCTAATTGGGAAAAGCGTGACATTCTTCTGGCTTCTTTTTTGTCCATGCAGTCCAAAGGATCAAAACCTTTAACTTCACCCGCTATGTGAACTTTATACGCTTCTGTATCAAAAGCCGTTATCTCACCTATACCACTTTTACCAGCCTTTATACTTTCCCAAAAGGTATCCACCGAATTTCCTACCGGTGTAATCGCTCCTAATCCTGTTACCACAACTCTTTTTTTCATACATATCCTCCTTACATGACCATTCCACCATCAACATTGATGACTTGACCTGTAATATAATTCGCTTTTTCAGAGGCTAAAAAGGCAACTAAGTGAGCTACTTCCTCACTTTTTCCCATCCTATTTAAAGGAATGTTACTGAGAAAATTTTCTTTTACTTTATCAGCTAAATCCTCTGTCATTTCTGTTTCAATAAAACCGGGCGCAATAGCATTTACGGTTATTCCTCTTAATGCAAACTCCTTAGCACAAGCTTTTGTAAACCCTATAACGCCTGCCTTAGAAGCTGTATAGTTGGTCTGACCAATATTACCGATTAGTCCAACAACAGATGTAATATTAACAATTTTACCAGTTCTTTGTTTTAACATGATTCTACTCACATGCTTAGTACAATTAAAGGTGCCTTTAAGATTAACTGCTATAACATCATCAAAAGCTTTTTCATCCATTCTCATTAATAACGTATCTTTGGTAATACCTGCATTATTGACGAGAAGATCGATGGAGCCAAACTCATCTTTAACTACTTTTATAAAATCCGCAACCTGATCAAACTGACTTACATCACATTGAAAAGCTTTTGCCTTTCCACCGTTATTTTCTATCTCTTTAAGAACGGCATCTGAAGCCTCTTGATTGCTTCTATAATTAATTATGATTGTAAAACCTTCCTCTGCCAGCTTCAAAGCGATAGCTCTACCAATACCTCTGCTTGCACCCGTTATAACAGCTACCTTACTCATACTTAGATCCCCCCTAAAAGCGTAATTGCTTTTTCTAATGTTTTTGAATCTTCAATGTTGACACATGTTTTTTTTCTGTCTATTTTCTTTAAGAATCCACTGAGTACTTTTCCAGGTCCAATCTCAATAAAGGTGTCTACACCATCTTGGATCATTCTTCTAATGGTATCTTCCCAGTTAACAGGAGATATGACTTGAGCTCTTAACCAACCTTTAATATCTTTAGAGTCTGTTACATAATCCGCCGTTACGTTTGTTATATACGGGATGGCTATGTCCCTTAATTCTATCTGTTCTAATTCTTCTTGTAGCCAAACTGCCGCCTTTTCTAATAAAGGTGTATGGAAAGGACCGCTTACTTTAAGCTTTAGTACTCTTCTTGCTCCTGCTTCTAATAATGCTTCTCCAGCTTTATCTACAGCCTGCTTCTTACCTGCAATAACTATTTGACCTGGGCAGTTAAAATTAGCAGGATAAACCTCTTTAATTTCACCACATACCTGTTGAACTGTACTTCTTTCACAGCCTAAAACCGCTGCCATACCGCCAACGCCTTCAGGTACTGCTTCCTGCATATATTGCCCTCTTTTCTTAACCACCTTTACAGCATCAGCAAAGTCAAAAGCACCATTAGCTACCAAAGCACTATACTCTCCTAAGCTTAACCCCGCAACAACATCAGGCTTAATATCATAAGTATATAAAGCTTGTAATAAAGCAACAGAAGTGGTTAAAATAGCTGGCTGAGTATATTCTGTCTTATTGAGTAGGTTCTCTTCTTCAAAGCATAGCTTTTTAACATCCATGCTTAAAGCATCACTTGCTTTTTCAAATATATGATCGCTGACCTTAAAATTATGAGAAATATCTTTTCCCATTCCTAAATATTGTGCTCCTTGCCCAGCAAACAAAAAAGCTTTCTTAGACATATTTCCACCACCTATAGGTTTCACTTAATTACTATCTCAGTCCTCAGCACGATATGTTTTTTCCTACGGTTTTAATCACTTGGTAAGTTTCTTCCATAAGCTCCTTAATAATTTCTTCACAGCTCTGTTCCTTAGAAACCATACCCGCTACCTGTCCTGCCATAAAGGAGCCTGTATCTATATCTCCTTCTATAACCGCTTTTCTTAGTGTACCAGCACCTAATTCATCCAATTTTTCAGGGGATACACCTTCACGTTCTAATTTTAAAAACTCTCTTGACAATTTATTTCTTAGGACTCTTACAGGATGACCTGTAACTCTCCCTGTCACTTGTGTATCTATATCTTTTGCTTTCTTGACCTTTTGCTTGTAATTGGAATGTATAATACACTCATGAGCCAATAAAAATCTGGTGCCAATCTGCACACCATCTGCACCCAGCATAAAAGCAGCTGCTACGCCTCTTCCATCAGCAATACCTCCAGCAGCTATTACTGGAATATTAACTGCATCTCTTATCTGAGGAACTAAGACCATTGTTGTTAATTCTCCTATGTGCCCGCCTGATTCACAGCCTTCTACAACAACAGCATCCGCCCCATATCTTTCCATTCTTTTGGCTAACGCAACAGAAGGAACAACAGGAATTACTTTAATTCCAGCATCCTTCCAAAGTTCAAAGTATTTTCCAGGGTTCCCTGCTCCAGTTGTAACAACTTTTACGCCTTCTTCACAAACCATATGAGCAATTTCATCTGCATAAGGACTTAAAAGCATTATATTAACACCAAACGGTTTTTTAGTTTTTTCTTTTGTTTTTCTAATTTCTTCTCTAACAATCTCTGTTGGTGCATTACCTGCTGCTATGATACCAAGTCCTCCAGCATTAGAGACCGCAGATACTAGATTGTGTTCTGCAACCCACGCCATACCTCCTTGAAAGATAGGAACTTCTATATCTAGCATTTCACAGATTTTGTACGCAACCATTCGATCACCACCTATCGATTATCACATAAAGTCTTGTATAGTCTCTTAAACATAAGGAATGTAGTATATAGAAGACGGCTCTTTTATTGAATGAGCATTATATCTTTATATACTACTTTTTAATAGATATTCTTCAGTTAATTCACGACTTACTTATCAATATAATTTAAAGCATCTTGAACTGTTTTTATGGAAGCTAAATCATCATTATCAATTTCTACGCCAAAGGTCTCTTCAATTGCCATAACTAATTCAAATAAATCTAATGAATCAGCACCTAAATCATCATTGAAGCTAGCTTCTAACTTAACTTCATCCTCCTCAACGTCTAATTGTTCCACAATAATGTCTT
Source organism: Vallitaleaceae bacterium (assembly GCA_028277605.1). Taxonomy (GTDB): domain Bacteria; phylum Bacillota; class Clostridia; order Lachnospirales; family Vallitaleaceae; genus JANQFZ01. The sequence continues at coordinate 23,838 of JANQFZ010000012.1, forward strand.
TAAGCTTTTCAAAATTCATTTGTTTCTCCTCCTGATTAATAATATATCATAATGATTGAGAGAATAGCATACATTCGTATATGAGTTCTCTAAATCCATTTAACTAGGTTTAATCAATTTAAGTCCTAAATTTATTATATGGTTATAACGCCTGCGCCATAAGTAAGCCCACCGCCAAAACCTGCAATAACAATAGTATCGCCCTTCTTCAACAGACCTTTATTAAACATTTCTGTGAGTGCAATAGGAATGCTTGCTGATGAAGTGTTGCCATAGCTTTGAATATTCATATAGCACTTCTGTAACGGTACATTAAGGCGTTTTGCAACTGATTTAATGATTCTTTCATTTGCGTGGTGTAGCACGAAGTATTTAATGTCTTCTATCTTCAACCGACACTTTTCAACTGCTTTTTCGATAGCTTCTGGAACAACACTACAGGCAAACTTATATATTTCTCTGCCATCCATTTCAATATAAGGGTGCTCTGAATCTTTATTAACAAAAATATTCTTTAATGGTCGTGATTCACATAGTAAATATTTGCCTTTACTACCATCACATCTACAAAGAAAATCAAAATAGCCTTTTTCCTCTGTGGCTTGAATAATTGCAGCTCCTGCGCCATCACCTAATAATACGCAAGTACTTCTATCTTCCCAGTTAGTCAACTTAGAAAGAAGTTCAGCGCCAATGACTAAGGCTGTTTTACACATACCCGTCTTAATATACTGGGCAGCCGTACTTAATCCAAAAACAAACCCTGAACAAGCAGCTGATAGATCAAAACACATCGCCTTATCTGCGCCTATTGCTTCTTGAACCTGACAGGCGGTAGAAGGGCAAAAATGATCTTGTGTTATCGTTGAAACAATAATCAGGTCTATAGTTTCACTTGATACGCCTGCTTTTGCAATGGCTTCTTTTGCTGCCATCACTGACATATAAGTAGTTCCTTCCCCTTTACTAATTCTTCTTTCACTGATACCTGTTCTGCTTTTTATCCATTCGTCACTGGTGTCTACTATTTTTGCTAAATCATCGTTCGTTACGATGTTATCAGGAAGATAGCTCCCCATTCCGGCAATTTTTATATTCAACATAATTTTAACTCCTAATGATTTGCAATGCAAATATTTTGATAATCAAAGTATATACATTTACCCATATCTTGTCAAGTTATAATTCCTATTGAGAACAATTAATTACTTTTGGTTAACCGATGGCTATTTGAAAAAGTAAGAACTAGTAGAAAGTAAAAGCTTAATCTATGATATAATAGTATTGGAACTATGGGGTGAACATCAATACTTAACTATACTTTACTTACTAAGGAGGAAATCATATGCTAATTAAAGACACACAAGGTAAATATGAAATAAAGGTTGATAAGCAAAGAAGGGTGATTTATGAACGATGTATAGGGTTACTTAAGGAAGAAGATACTCAAAGATTACATAATGAATATATGAAAAAAATTGTTCCCTTATTTAATGGGAAATCGTGGGCTAAATGTTCAGATCTTAGAAATTACAAAACTTCAACAGTTGTTGATGCAATGAATACTCATATCAATTGGTGCGAACAGCACGGTTTAGTTACTGGAGCAATTATTGTAGATCAAATGATTGTAAAAATGCAAATGAATAGAGTATCAAAAAATACAGTTCAGCCAACCGCTTTTAAAAGTGTTGAAGAAGCTGATAAATGGTTAAAGGAACAAGGATTTTAAATAGATTGAATGATGATGAATCTCTATTAAAGGGCTGTCATATCAAGTAATCGACAGCCCTTTATTAAATATCTCATGCTATTGGAGATACTATTAATATCATCCCTTATAAACGAGTTATTAAGTCTATATTGTATTTTTATTATTCCTGTGTAGGGTGAATCTTAAAATGCTCTAAGCTTTGATTCATCTCATCGATCATAGAAATTAATTGTTCAGACATGCTTACCATTTTTTCAGCGGATGTTGTCTGTTCCTCTCCAGTTGCCAGTACTTCTTCAATAGCTGCTGCTGACTCCTCTGCTATAGAAGCTATACTTGTAATAGAATCTGTTGCTTTATCTTCGATGTCACTTAATTGGTTTAACATAGCATAAACGTTGTTAACCTCTTGATTAATACTATCCATGTTACTCTCAACACCTTGAAAGGTACTGTCTGTTTTAATGACTGCGTTTTCTTGTCTTTCATAAATCTGTGAGCTGTCATCTAACAGCTTAGAGGTTTTATTAGTTATTTGATGTACATTATTAATGATTTCGGATATATTTTTTGCTGCGTCCTTTGACTGAACTGCAAGCTTACCAACTTCATCAGCAACAACAGAAAACCCCTTCCCTGCTTCTCCAGCACGAGCAGCCTCTATTGCCGCATTAAGTGATAATAAATTGGTTTGTTCACTAATTTCATCAATGATACTAATACTATTAAGGACTTTAGAAAATTGTCCTAGCAAATTCATAATATCCTTTTTTATCGTATCAGATAAATGGGTCGTCTCTTTCGTACTATGATTTAATTCTCCCATAATGGTCATGGCTTCTTTTATTGCTTCCTTGGTTTTATTAGTCGCTTGTATAACATGATTAAAGGAGGCTTCAGTTTCATTCACTTTGCCTACCAATTCTTTCACAGTATAAGAGGCTTTTTCAGCATCACTCGCCTGCTCCATTGCTCCTGTCGAAATAGATTCTACCGCTATCATAACCTCTCTAGAACCAGCCGCACTATTCTGAGCTATCTCACTAACCGTATTTGAATTATCAGCAACGGCTAGAGTTAGCTTCTTAGTATTATTAATTAAAGCATTAATTCGATCAGCCATAGAATTAAAGCTATGAGATAGTTGTCCCATCTCATACTTACCGATAATACTGGATCGAATCGTTAAGTCACCCTCTTCAATTTCTTTCATTTTATTTTTTATATGTTTGATAGGTTTTGTGATGTTGTTAGTGATAAATATGGCAATAGCAATGACTAAAAATGCAATGATAATACTAACAATATAAGTAAATCGTTTAATCGTCTCAGCAGATTCTAAAAAAGAACGTGTAGGCACCTCAAGTACAATGGACCAGCCATTTGCTATTTCTGAATATGCTGTCATGATTTTTCTATTAACATAATACCCATTATTGGAATCTTGATTAGATTCACGATGATTTATAATAGTATCCAACTGGCTATATTGCGTCCCTATCAAAGATTCGTCTGTATGGGAGATAATAAGACCCTGCTCATCAATAATTGATACCTGAGAATCCTTGTGTACAGCATTATTCTTCCCAACTTTATCAATATGTTTTTTATCCACTTCTAGAATTAGTACTCCTATTTCCGTACCCGTTGACATACTTCTTATCTGCTTCATCAGATAGATGCTTTTCGGGTTATCATATAGATGGCTGAACCAAACTGTACCTCCTTTTTTTGCCTTAACTTTTTCATAGATCTCTGACTTAAAGAAAGAAACTCTGAATTCATCTGTGAATATCCGAGAAGTACCTATAGGATCAATTAATTCATTAGATTTGATGACCAATGTGTTAGTGATATGCGGATTAGCAAACCGTATAGAGTTCAATTGATTATTAATATTCAAATCTCTTTCTTTCAACATTTCGTATAAATTGTCATAATCTGACGAACTCTTATTCAATGTCTTTATAAAGGTTGTATCCGAAATAAGCATCATGGATGTCTTCTCTACTTCTTGCAACCTAGAGCTTATAGCGTTACTTTCCCTGTTAATAAGCTCTGCACTAGAGTCTTGTATACCATCAATAATTGCATCCCTAGCTTGCCCTAATGTAGCTGTTGCAATAATTAATATGGGTATAATGGCTATTAACATATGAGATAAAACAAGCTTGACTTTAATTGGTAGATGTTCTCTAATACTTTTATTTCTTTTAGATTGGTAGTTCGATTTCTTTTGATTTTTAGTTACGACATTGCGACTTAGTTTAGTTAGAAATTTTACTTTTTTTAGTTTGTTTACCCATCTCATAAACGACACACCTTTTTTTCTATATTTTTAAATTAATTATAACCTCTAAAGTATCTTAGATCAATTTAAATAGTAAATATTTACTTTTCTATCTTTAAATCCTCCCAGCTAGAAATAAAAAAAGCCTACCTAAATATTTCATAGGTAGGACTTGCATTGTATTTATTAAAAATAAAAGGGGGATAGTTTATAAGCTCAATATAGCATGACCATATGTATATTTTATGAATTCTTGATTACAATTAGGTTACACAGTACAGCTTATTTCGACAATCCAATACCCGTATTCACCTGCTTTTGGTTTTACTTCTTTACAGCATACAAATTTCTTAAATCCATAAATATAAGCGGCTACTTTATCCTTTGGATAGAATATAGCAGGAACACCTAATATAAAATAGTATTCATCTGTTAATTGCTCTTTTTCTCTACCTAACAAAAGATGTTTATATTTTCTATATCCATTTAACAAAAAAGGATTGTTGGTAAACATCCATGTTTGAATAGGTAAATAGATGATGTCTGAAGGTTCAATTCTAATAAAAACATGACTCTTAAATTTGTTTTCAAAAGGAGACATGCTTGGATATTCTCTAAAAATGTTATCGTAGATTTCCTTTAACTCTTTTTTATCAAAATGGCTCTTTATAATATCAAAGGTCTGATCAGAAATATCCTTAACCTCAATAGCCTCTTCACTTTCGATTTGCTCTTTTCTTATTTTCTTACTTAATTCTTCGTCTTTTTCTTTGTGTATTTCTTTAACCTCTTCTTTATCAATTTTTTTATTGACCTGCTTCTTAACCTCTTGTTCCTTATCACTATGGGATGGTTTAGTGTTACTAACGGGTTCCTCTTTTTCTTCTTGAGAATTGGAAACAACAGAGCTGTCTAGAGTATTTAGATGAATGGAATTTTTCCAATTGACTTCTTCATTTATAAATCCCACAAGTGGTGTTATGACGCCTATAGTTGGATCTTCTGGAGAAATTAGAAAAACAGCCACTACCCCAAACTCTTCTATGGTATGATCGGTCTCCATTACATGATTGGTTTTAGTAGTTATCTTTAATGTTCCACAATTGGCATCATCAATCTCTAAAACTCCTAGGGTAATCATTTTTATCTCATGTTCTAAGACTTTGATTAGATTAACTTTATAAACATGTTGTGTCTGAGGTTTTAAATCATGTATCGTTATATTAATTCTACATTTGTCATTACGTGCTTCAATTTTACAGTAGCCATAGTTAGGCTTAGTCTTCATTGTATACCCTAACATATCTTCTTTAAGCTCAGTAATACGTCTATAAAACTTACTTGCGCTCATAATAAAAGACCCCCTTTTATATATTTATATTTATAGCAAGGGGTTTTTATTAACTAATTCATAAATAACATCGGTAAGACGAGCGAATTGTGATAAAGAAATAGCTTCTCCTCTTATTTTTAAATCAAGTTCTGCTTTCTGTAAAGCATTGCCAATCTGATCTTTAGATAAATTGAGTCCTGCCATGTTAAACAAACTATTAATCAGGGTTTTTCTACGCTGATTAAAAGCAGCTCTTATCAATTTAAATAGCAGCTTAGAATCTCTTACTTGTATATTCGGCACATCATACTTGGTCAGCTTGATGACAGCAGACCCTACTTTAGGTCTAGGAATAAAACAATTAGGCGGCACATTAGCTACCAAATAAGGCTCCGAATAGTATTGAACAGCTAAAGACAAAGCGCCATAATCTTTAGTTCCCGGTTGAGCCTTCATTCTCTGCGCAACTTCTTTTTGAACCATAACCGTCATACTATGAATTGGAATACCCTTCTCAAATATATTCATAATGATAGGCGTCGTAATATAATAAGGTAGATTAGCAACTACCTTTACTTTTGAGCCATCAAAAGAATTATTTTCAAGCAGTGCCTTCAAATCTACCTGTAGAATATCTTGATTTAATAGCTCTAAATTCTCATAATCCCTTAAAGTCTCTTTCAAAATAGGTATCAAACTACTATCAATTTCAACAGCAATAACCTTACCCGCTCTCTCTGCCAGCATCTGAGTAAGACTTCCAATACCCGGTCCTATCTCAATTACCAAGTTATCCTTACCAATATCAGCCGATCGAATAATTTTATCTAATACATGCATATCAATCAAAAAATTCTGCCCATATTTTTTCTGGAAAACAAATTGATAATCAGTAAGAATCCTTTTCGTTATGCTGGGTGAAGCAATCCTGTCTTTCATATCAGCCCTCTTTTAACAACACATTCTTTAATTTACTTATTTTCATCCGTTAAAGCATTCGTATGATAATTTAAGAACAACTTCATTCCATTATCCCTAGTAACCTTAACCACTTCATCATAATCTATTCCCTTTAGCTCCGCTATCTGCTTAATAACATATACCAAATTTGTAGAATCGTTCCTCTTGCCTCTCTTAGGGACAGGTGCTAAATATGGGCTATCCGTCTCAATCAATAGATGCTCTAAGGGAATTTGCTCAACAACACGTTTTAATTTTTTCCCATTTTTATAGGTAACCACTCCACCAACACCAATATAAAACCCGAGTTTAACATACTCAACAGCCATTTCTGCACTACCACCAAAGCAGTGAATAACACCCCCAACCTCTTTTGCATTCGTTTCCTTAATAATGTTGAAGGTATCCTCCTCTGCCTCCCTAGAATGAACAACAATCGGCTTCTTTACTTCTTTAGCTAACTCAATCTGCTTTTTAAACCACAGCTTTTGAACATCTCTGGGAGAATGATTGTAGTAGTAATCCAAACCAATCTCTCCAATAGAGACAACTTTTGGCTCCTTCGTCATCTCTTTAATCTGCTCTAACTTGTCATCATCCATATTAGAAACCTCATGAGGGTGGACGCCAATAGCCGCATATATATAATCGTACTTATTAGCTAGTTTGATGCACTGCTTTGAAGAATTAACCGTAATACCAATATTGATAACCGTTTTAATTCCTTCCTTGGGCAGTCTTTTAAGAAGCTCTTCTCTATCCTCATTAAATCCTTCATCATCATAATGTGCATGACTTTCAAAGATCACTTTATCACCTGCTTTCTCATGAGTTAATATCTATTTAACCGATGATCCGCTCTCTATATCTTTATCAATCGTTCCTAAAACTAGATGATCATGTGTATCAGAAGCCGCGAGAATCATGCCCTCAGATAACACTCCTCTTAGCTTTACAGGCTTAAGATTGGTTACAACTATAACTTTCTTACCTATCATCTGTTCTGGAGAATAATGTCTCGCTATGCCTGATACAATCTGCCTGATCTCATTTCCTATTTTTATCTTAGAAACTAACAGCTTATCGGCACCTTTAACCTTATTGCATTCTAACACTTCTCCTACTTTTAACTCTACTTTTTCAAAATCGTCAATGCTAATCAAACCATCCTCTTCACCAACTATGTCATCAGATTCCTGCTTCTTACCTAAATTTTGCGTCTTTTTTAAACTCTCTAATTCTTTTTCCATATCAATCCTAGGAAAAATAATATCTCCTTTTTGAACTATTACATCCTTTAAGCATCCCCATGTTCTAGTTGACTCCCATGTGAGACATTGGCTCTGAGTAATACCCAGCTGCTCTCTCATCAATGATGGTGTCTGTGGCATAAATGGTTCTATTAAAATAGATATAATTCTTAAATTCTCTACTAAATGGTAAAGTACATTCATCAGCTTATCCTTGCTATCACTATCCTTTGCCAGAATCCAAGGGGTTGTCTCATCAATATACTTATTAGTCCTTCTAACTAAATGCCATATTTCAACCAGAGCATGGCTAAAGAATAACTGTTCCATAGCATCTTCAACTTTTTTAACCGTCTCTACTGCCATGGTTTCAATTTCTTCGTCAAATTCTGTCCTAGCTCGCTCATTACTGAGTCTGCCATCACAGTATTTGATAACCATAGCTACCGTTCTTGACACAAGATTACCCAAATCATTGGCTAGATCAGAATTAATTCGTTGTATTAATGCCTCATTTGTAAAATTACCATCTTGTCCAAAAGCTATTTCTCTCATAAGAAAATAACGTATGGCATCTGAACCATAGCGATTAACCAGAAGCTTAGGATCTACGACATTCCCTTTAGATTTTGACATCTTCTCTCCATCAATAACCAACCAGCCGTGTCCAAATATCTGCTTAGGTAACGGCAGGTCAAGAGCCATTAAAATTGCAGGCCAAATGATGGTATGAAATCTCACAATTTCTTTGCCCATTAGATGAACATCTGCCGGCCAGTATTTCTGGTACTCCGTATCATCTAAGCTGCCAAAGCCTAATGCTGATATATAGTTGGATAATGCATCAATCCATACATAAACAATATGTCCTTTATCAAACTCAACAGGAACTCCCCAATCAAAAGAAGTCCTAGAAACGCATAGATCTTCTAATCCTGGTTTTAAGAAATTATTAATCATTTCATTTTGTCTGGATTGAGGCTGAATGAAGTCTGGATGCTTTTCAATATATTCAATAAGCTTATCCTGATATTTAGATAGCTTGAAAAAATAAGCTTCTTCTCTAACTTTTTCTACTGGTCTGCCGCAATCGGGGCATTTCCCATCTTTTAACTGCCTCTCTGTATAGAAGGATTCACATGGTGTACAGTACCATCCTTCATAATAACTTTTATAAATATCTCCTTTTTCATATAGCGTCTTAAAGATTTTTTGAACTGTTTGAATATGATTGTCATCGGTTGTTCTTATAAATCTATCATAAGAGATATCCATAACTTTCCATAGATCTTTTACCCAATCTACAATATTATCCACATACTTCTTAGGCGTGGTTCCATTTTCTTTTGCTTTTTTCTCAATTTTTTGCCCATGTTCATCTGTCCCAGTTAAAAACATGACATCATAGCCTCTAAGCTTCTTATATCGAGCCATAGTATCTGCTGCAACCGTAGTATAAGAATGACCAATATGCAGCTTATCACTTGGATAATAAATAGGTGTGGTTATATAATAAGTTTTCTTTGACACGGACGTTCCTCCTTCTTTTCATTTCTCTCTATTATATAGTTTTAGCAAAGAGCTTGTAAAGTATTTCTTGAATAACCAGCATTTCACTTTCATTTAAAACAAAAAATAACATATATTTATAATAGTACCTTTTACTTACCTTGCATTTAAATACTACACCTTAACATTTCTTTAATATCCAGTAAATGGCAAGATGTATGTTTTGCTTTTTTAAGTTAACCACTGAATTATATGCTATAATATTGGCTATGTTGAATAAGTACAAACGAACCCTTTTAGAGGTTGATTCTACCACTTAATTAAACTTTTTACATAACGAAGTAAAGGAGAAACCCATGACTACAAAAAAATATATTGTTGCCATTCGCTCCGTTTTATCTCCATTGTTAATAGCTCTGCTGATTATCACTGGATGTTCAGACAAAACCCATTCCCCTTATCAAGATAACGAGGGACAAACATTAGATGATACAGTAATATTTAATGAGCTTTTAGATGATCTCTTTTTAGAAACTCTAGAAAGCTCTCCTATTAATGCTTCTTTGTCTATCGGTTCATTAGAAACATACAATTTAGGGTATTTGAATAGCCAGCTAGATAATCTAAGCGATAAAGCAATATTAGCGCATTATGATAGAACAAACACTATACTAAAAAAATTGAATGCCATTAATGATGATAGATTATCAGAGGATGACCAATTTACTTTAGAGCTCTTAAAATACTATTATGAACTATATGCAGAAGGCAAAAACTATTACCAGCATCCCTATGAGCTGCAGCATACCTTAGGTGTTCATATTTCTATTCCTTTAACACTAACACAAATACCTATTGATACTCAAGAAGAAGCACAGAATTTTATCACTCGATTAACCTTATTTCCTACAGTCTTCACCCAATTGTTAGACGGTCAAAAAGAACAAGCACCTAAAGGGCTTCTTCCTCCTGAATATATTCTAGATAAAGTTATAGAACAATGTACTTCCTTTATGACAGAGCCCACAAGCAATATACTGTATCTATCTTTTATGGATAATCTTAGCCATTTAGATTTAGCCGAAGAAATCAAATTAGAGCTAAGCAACCAGTGTATTGATGCAATTAATCTCTACGTTTATCCCTCTTATCAAACGTTAATAGAAGGACTTAAGGCAATCAAAGGACAGTCCACTGTTCATACAGGTATTTATGAACTTCCTGATGGTAAAGGCTATTATGAATATTTAGTAAAATATCATACCGGCGTAGATATTACCCCAGATGAGGTCTATCAGTGGGCAATCGATGCTTTGTCTCATGCTATTACTCAAACTCAAATTATAATCAATGGTAATCCAGATTTACTAGAAGCTTCAGAAGATTTTATGACCATCCAGTTTGAAACTACTAAGGATATTTATGGTATCTGTGATACAATACTGGATGAAATGTTTCTAGATTATAATATACCACCTATTAAAGACAAAACTATTCCAGATTATTTAGAAAAAGATTTACCACCAGCGTTTTATTTACCGATTACCCTTGATATGAAAAAATACGGTAATATGTTTTTACAAAAAAGTTCATACGAAGATTTAGATATAGAAACTTATATTACCATATGTCATGAAGCAATACCTGGTCATCACTTTCAATATTGTGTTGCTTATCAGCAAGAGGATCTTCCTAAAATAAGAAAACTAATAGACTTCACCTGTTTTGCAGAAGGATGGGCTGCTTATATTGAGGGAGTTGCCTTACATTACATTGACTTTGATCAGCCAGAAATGATAGAGCTTCAAAAGCATAATTTAGATACCATTTATGCTCTTCAAACGGTTATTGATATAGCAATACATTATTATGGTCATACGCGTGATGAAATTGTTCAGCAATACAGCATGTACTTTGGTGAAGCTGTTAATGACATTGTAGATAGAACCATTGCTAATCCTGGAGAGGTTCTCCATTATGCCTATGGAAGATTCGTATTTAATGAGCTTAGAAAGCAAGCAGAAGATGAATTAGGTGAGAATTTTGATATAAAAGAATTTCATGACGTCGTTTTAAATAATGGACAGATTCCATTATATTTATTACAAGAGGTTGTTAGACACTATATTGATGAGAAGAGCTTATAGAGTTTATCCAGTTCTTCTACCCTACAATTAATAGAACAGCAGTCATAAATAGCCAAGAAAACCTAGTGTTTTGGGATATTTATTGACTGCTAATTTCTTTAAACAAAAATCTACATATTTCTAATATAAAATTTAGGAAACTCAATAAAATGTATTGAATTCACAGATTGGTAATGATAAAATACAAACGATGGGTATAAGCTTTATGCTCATATTTGTCCATAAAACAACAAACACCCTTACAGAATAGAAACCTCTTATCTTGGAAGGAAGTTTTTGTATACGACGATATTTTTATTGTATATAAGCTTTCCCAAAAGGAAAGTTTTTTTTAGTGGGCTTCAAAGGTCATACACTCGTTTTCCGTAATGTAAACCATATAGTTGAATAAGTAACATCAGCTTAATATCTCTATGATCCAATAATTATAGCTGCACAATTATATGTATCACGGTTTTAGGAGAAATTAATGAAATTAATAGCTTAACTGGAAGATTAGATCGACTTGATAATGTCTTAGTTAAAACTTCTATATCTAAGAAAAAATTACAGTAATTAACAAATATTGTTTAAATGTATAGAAGTGTACGATTATGGACATAACGATAAAATATAAAGTTCTTACAAATATTTGGGAGTGATAGGATGTTTATTAACCATGATTACATTAACGGATTACTAGAAAAAACTAAAAACCCCTCTGAAGAAATCATTCAAAGTATTCTTACTGCTGCTAAAGAACAGAAGGGCTTAAGTCAAGAGCAGATTGCAACATTATTAAATGTTGATGATCGAGATCTTATACAGGAATTATTAGAAATCGCTGGTGAGATAAAAAATGATATCTATGGTAATAGAATCGTTGTGTTTGCACCATTATATATCAGCAATCATTGTGTTAACAATTGTACTTACTGTGGTTACAGAAGAGATAATAAATTCTGTAGAAGACGTTTAACTCAGGATGAAATTCGCAAACAAGTAGAAGCTATGCAAAGTATGGGACATAAAAGACTAGCTTTAGAAACTGGTGAAGATCCTAAGAATTGTGATATGGAATACATATTAGAATCTATTAAAACCATATATGAAACTCAAAACAAAAATGGAGCGATTAGACGAATCAATGTTAATATTGCTTCTACGACTAAAGAAAACTATAAGAGATTAAAAGAATCTGGAATAGGAACCTATATTTTATTCCAAGAAACGTATCATAGACCCACCTTCAAAGACGTTCATCCTACCTCTATTAAGGGAGATTATGATTATCACTTAACATCCTTTGATAGAGCAATGGAAGCAGGCATTGATGACGTTGGCGGTGGAGTATTATTCGGACTATATGATTATAAGTTTGAGGTTCTTGGATTAATGCTGCATAATCAGCATTTAGAGGACAGATTTGGCGTTGGTTTTCATACAATTTCTGTACCAAGACTTAAAAAAGTAGAAGGTGTTTATCTTGAAGATTTTCCATATGTTATTGACGATTTCACTTTCAAAAAAATAGTAGCTATTATACGCTTAGCAGTTCCTTATACAGGTATGATTTTATCAACAAGAGAAAGTGCCGAAATCAGAAAAGAGCTGTTAAAGCTTGGTATATCTCAAATCAGTGCTGGATCGTGTACAGATATTGGTGGATATGGGCTTCAAGAACGTAATCAGCATGTGACTCAACTCTCACTTGAAGATCATAGAAGTCCAATAGAGGTTATTAAATCATTAGTAGCAGATAATTACATTCCAAATTATTGCACAGCTTGTTATCGTATGGGCAGAACGGGTGAGGCATTTATGAATCTAACAAAATCAGAAAAAATTCATAATATCTGTACTCCCAACGCTATTCTAACACTAGCAGAATATATTTTAGATTATGGCGATGAAGAATTGAAAGAAACAGGTTTTGATTTTATAGATAGACAGATTGATGCTATGAAAAATGAAGGTGTTAAGAAATTTATTAGAAAAAGTATTGTTAAAATGAAACACGGGGAACGAGATCTATACTTATAAAGAGGTGATGTTTAACCTCTTTTTTTTATATTTTTTTAATATCAGAATTTTCTGTTATAATATGGCTTAACACAAGCATTGAACTAATAGAATAAGTATAACAAGTCCAACCAGCTATTCACCTCTTATATTTTTTCATTATAGTTATAGGTTTTTAATATTATAATATTGTTAAAAAATTAATTTAAACGATTGACATTTACAAATGCTTTAATTATAATTATTATGGGGAAGGATTTAAAATTTATAAAAACAATCTAAATGAGACAACGTCTCCTGAAAATCATTTATCCAATTACCATTATTAATATTGACTATGATGAATCACAAAAAAGATATGTTTTACATCTTATTACACTATAAACAATATACGACCTATTTTTTCTATAATATTCTATATTGTTTACAAAGATCTGTATGACACTTTTTGGGATTTAATCAAAATACAACCATAAAGGAGGAAACACTTAATGGCTACAAAAGCAAATTACAAATGGGAAGAAATAAAAAAAGAAAATCCTATTTTTTCTCAAATCAGAGTTACGATTGAAACACCTTTTTACGGTAACAATGTCGTTAACGTTAGTTCAGTTAAAGAAGCTTACAAATTAGCTGCTGCTTCACCTGGAACTATCGTAACAGATATACCTATCTACGAACCAGAAAAAAATGGTTTGGATCCAGATGCTAAAGTATTATTATTCAATGATGGAGCGGTTAAAGGTCGTTGTGCTGCTGCTAGAAGAATCATTGGTGAGCCTAATGTTGATCAAGAAGCTTATGCTTCAAAAATTAGAGAAGCTATCTATAACACTAGATTTCGTAAGCTATATCATGCCGAAGCCTATGTTGGTCTAGATAAAGACTTTATGGTTAAAGCACATCTTTTAATGCCAGAAGGCCACGAAAACATCTTATATTCATGGCTATTAAACTTCCAGTATATAACGGAAGCTTATCATAAAATGTATTTAGAATCAAAAGATATTGAGAATGAAGGGGATATTTACATTTTCTCTGATCCTGATTGGAAGCATGAAGAACATCCACTTGGATTATCTTTCTTCGATCCAACTCATAACTGCGCGGCGTTACTTGGTATGAGATATTTTGGAGAACACAAAAAAGCAACCTTAACATTAGGATGGGGAACAGCTAACAGACATGGATATGCAGCATGCCATGGCGGTCAGAAGCGATATAACTTATCTACTGGCAAAAAGTTCGTTGCTGGTGTATTCGGTTTATCCGGTTCAGGTAAATCAACGATTACACACGCTAAACACGGTGATAAGTACGATGTAACTGTTCTTCATGATGACGCGTTTATTATTTCTACAGAAAATGGATCTTCAGTAGCATTAGAACCTTCCTATTTTGACAAAACTCAAGATTACCCAATGGCTAATGATGATAATAGATTCTTACTTACGGTACAAAACAATGCAGCAACACGTGATGAAAATGGAAAAATTGTATTAGTTACCGAAGACATTAGAAATGGAAACGGACGTGCTGTTAAATCTAAATTATGGTCTCCTAACCGTGTTAATAAGTTTGAAGAACCCGTTAATGCTATTTTCTGGTTAATGAAAGATCCAACCTTACCACCAATTATTAAATTAAGCGGTTCAGCCCTAGCTTCTGTTATGGGTGCTACTCTAGCAACTAAGAGAACATCTGCTGAAAGATTACCAGAAGGTGTTGATCCAAATGCACTTGTTGTTGAGCCTTATGCTAATCCTTTTAGAACTTATCCATTAGTCAATGATTTTACTAAGTTCAAAAAATTATTTGATGATAATGATGTGGATTGCTATATCTTAAATACGGGTTCCTTTATGGATAAAAATGTAACACCTGCCATTACTTTAGGCGCATTAGAATCTGTTATTGAAGGAACTGCAACATTCAAGCCTTGGGGTGAATTCTCCGATATTCAAATTATGGATGTAGAAGGTTATGTTCCAGATATGAAAGATTCAGAGTATGTTACTCAGCTTTATTCTAGAATGTTAGATAGAGTTAAATATGTTAAATCAAGAGATTTCGAAAAAGGCGGATTTGACAAATTACCAGAAGAAGCAATTGGTGCATTGGTAAGAGTTGTCAATGAATTAGAAAAACTTAACTTTTCCTTTTCTAAATCAGTAGATGACGCCATTAAAGAAGTTGTTGAAGAATATAATAACTAATAATATTGTAAAGTAAAACAGTGCAAATCACCAAAATAAGACGCTCATGAGCGTCTTATTTTTTGTAAAAACAATTCAATAATAGTATTTCTTTATTTTTTTTTCTTAAAATAAGCATTTATTTTTTTTAGCCCTTTAATGAATACTTCTAACTCGTCATCCTCTAACATCTTAATGATTTCTTGGATCATCTGTTTGTGGAAATTAGCATGATGAATAAAGGCTTTCTTCCCTTTTCTTGAAAGTGATATAAGTACCACTCTTCTATCCTTAGTACTTCTCTCTCTTTTTACATAATCCTTTTTAACAAGATTATTAATAGCAATGGTAAGTGTCCCAACGGTAATATCTAAATCTTTAGCAATAGAGGACATACTTCTAGAGTTCTCAAATCCTATAACTTCAATAATATGCATATCAGTTATTGAAATATCCTTGAACTCATCCGTTATAAGTGCTTTTTCTTCTACTGTAAATATACCATTAAACAATAAAACTAATGCCTCATTGAGTGTTGCATAAGCACTCTTCACATGTCTCACCTTTTTCTTAACTTTAGATTTCACCTTTAATTTATGTAAATCATATCTTGCAATTAGTTTGATAATCAAAGTATATAATAAATGTTTATTATTGTCAATTATTCTGTATTGGAGCTCGTTGAGGTATGGTTAAATTAACACAAAATATCAATAGTTAATAACCAAAGACTTTATAAGTTAGTATCACAGAAGCAATAATACCTGTTAGAGTCGCTATTAAAGCACCTGTTAACGTATAGCGCGTTTTTTTAATTTTAACCGTCATAAAATAAATAGACATGGTATAAAAAATAGTCTCTGTACACCCCATCATAATAGATGTCATTCTCCCTACCAAAGAATCGGGCCCAAATGTTTTAAACAAATCCAGTATAAGCCCAGTCGTAGCAGAAGAAGATATGGTACGCATTATAGCAATTGGTACCAGCTCTGATGGAAAACCGACATGCTCCATTAACGGTGTTAAAGCCTTTGTAAGTGCATCTAAAAAACCTGAAGCTCTCAATATACCAACCGCGAGCATCAAACCAATTAAAGTGGGCATAATTTCTACAACAATTCTAAAACCATCTTTAGCCCCTTTAATAAAGGTATCATAGACATTGACATGATTTAACAAACCATAAACAATAATGATAATGAATACAACGGGGATCATAAAATCTGAAAGAAACAACAACAGCCTCATCTCATATACCCCTTCATCATAATTTTAGAAAAAATGATGCCAGCTAAAGTGGAAAACAAAGTGGCAACAATTGCAGGTCCTATAATTTCAGCAGGATTTTCCGAGCCATATTGAGATCGATAGGCAAGCATATTGACTGAAATCAATTGAACTGAGGATATATTGACAATAAGAAACGTACACATTGCTGTACTTGCTGTTGTTTTGTCTTTATTAAGCTCTTGTAATTTTTCCATAGCTTTTAACCCAGGCGGCGTTGCAGCCCAACCGAGACCGAGAATATTTGCAATGATATTGGTAGCAATATACTGCATAGCAGGGTGTCTTTCAGGAATTTTAGGAAACAAAAACCTTAAGAAAGGTTTCATTTTATGAGTAAGCTTTTTTATCAGACCGGATCGTTCTGCAATCTTCATTAATCCCGTCCACATAGCAATAACACCGACTAAGGTAATACATAACGTGATAGCATCCTTAGAAGAGTCTATAGCCGCTTGTGTTATTTCTTGCATGCGCCCATTGAATGCTCCATAAATAATACCAATAAGGATCATAAATGCCCATAAATAATTTAACATACAGGTTCACCATGATACTATTTTCTATTTAATTATTTATATGATAAATCCCTGTGTTTCATGCGATATAGATAATGTATATTATTGTCCACATAACTATCATTTTTTAATAATTTTATCCCCAAATTAAGGCTACTCTATTCCTATTATGGGTATAACTATGCTTTTGGCATAATTTCTTCTTTCAGTCTTTGACCCGTTGGTGTTGCTGCTACACCTCCTTCTGCTGTCTCTCTTAAACAGACAGGCATCATTCTACCTACCCGATCCATAGCATACACAACTTCATCAAAAGGAATTATGCTCACGATCCCTGCTAAAGCCATTTCTGCACTTATCATAGCATTGGCTGTTCCTATAGTATTTCTCTTAGCACAAGGAACTTCAACTAAGCCAGCCACTGGATCACATACCAATCCCATTATATTCTTAAGACACATAGACGCTGCGTGTAGGGCTTGTTCACAGGAACCACCCAGCATTTCTACGACTGCTGCTGCTGCCATAGCAGATGCCGATCCTACCTCTGCTTGACATCCTCCTTGAGCACCAGACAAGCTTGCATTTTTTCCAATAATAATTCCTACCATACTTGAAGTCAATAGACCATGGATAATATCTTTATCCAATAAATTAAAAGTTTCCTTGGTACTTAATAGTACTGCTGGCAAAACCCCACTAGATCCAGCTGTTGGACAAGCAACAATCCTTCCCATAGAAGCATTAACTTCAATGACGCTTAAAGCATAACTAATAGCTTTAGACATAGTTAAGCCACAAACAGAAACATGTGAATCATAGTATTCTTTTAGTTTTTTAGCTTCTCCACCTATCATTTTACCTTTAATATTTTGCTTCTTATCCAGTCCTTTTGCAATGGATACTTTCATAACATTCCAGCTTATCATCATTTTATCCAATATCTCTTTTTCACTCATACCACTATTCTGCTTTTCATAATCTATGGCGGCATGATAGATAGGTACTTTTTTTTCCTCGCAGTAGGATAATAATTCAATACCACTCTTTATATTCATCTAAAGCCTTCTTTCTCATGGTCAAATTTAATTATATTTTCTTACTCTATTTAAAGTGCCATTTTTTCAATATAGGCGACTTCTTTTATATATTTGACAGCTTTTATTTCCTTTAAAACCTGCCTGGTAATAGAATCATCCATCTCAACAATCAATCGCGCAAACTCACCTTTGGCTTGCCTAAAAAGCTTCATAAAAGCAATATTAATAGTATGTTCTGCTAAAACAGCCGTTATGCCTGCGATAACGCCTGGTCTATCATAATGCTTTACAATCAAGGTTGTATATTCTCCATCAAAAGCAACATCAATATCATTGATTTTAAGTATTTTAATTTTACCGCCACCAATAGAAGCACCCATAACCTCAGTTATTTTACCTTCTTTGCTGGTTAGTTGTATTTTTACAGTATTTGGATGAACTTCTCCCAAATCAGCTTCAATGAATTCATATTCTAACCCTATACTATCCCCTATACTATAGGCATCTTTTATACGTTCGTCATCTGGTAAAAAGCCCATAACACCAGACAATAATGCACGATCAGTCCCATGTCCAACATAAGTCTTAGCAAAAGAACCATGAAGATAAAATTGTACTTTTTTAATAGATTTTCCATGGATTCGCATTGCAATATAACCAATTTTTACAGCTCCAGCTGTATGGGAACTGGAGGGACCTATCATAATGGGACCAATAATGTCAAAAACACCGAATTGTTCCATACTTACACCTACTTCTCTAAACATAAATTTACATTTTTATCAATAACTACAAATTAATACTTAAGTTGACAGATATGCCTATATATGTTATATTACAACTAGTCAATTGTCAAAAAAAGTAAACTAGGGGGTATCCACATGCGTTCAACAGGCATTGTTAGAAAGCTAGACGAATTAGGTCGTATAACACTTCCAGTGGAAATCAGAAGAAATTTTGATATTAAAGAGAAAGACGCACTGGAAATTTTTGTTGATCAAGAACGAATTGTTCTAAAAAAATATCAGCCTGCCGACATATTTTCTGGCGAAATGGAAGACTTAATTGATTATTATGGAAAAAAAGTTTCTAAAAAATCAATTAGAGAAATGGCCAAACTTGCAGATCTAAATATTAGTGAATAAGCTGCTTTCCTTGCAGCTTATTTTTTTCTTATATGAAATAGGCTATTTCTTTTTAACTAGATAATTATAGATTTCTCTTTTAGAAACTCCTCGCTCTTTAGCAGCTGTCTTAATAGCTGTTTTTTTGTCGGCACCTTTATTTAAATATAAATTAACGTGCTCTTCAATGGTTACATTTTCCCATTGTTTTTGTCTATCCCGTTCCAATTCTTCATTTGACAGAGCTTCGATTACAAGAACATATTCCCCTCTCGGCTGGGTTTGGTCATACAAATGTATCGCTCCCTCTAGTGTCGTATATATCATCTCTTCATATTTTTTTGTAAGTTCTCTTGCGAGCGTCAGCCTTCTATTTCCTAAATGTTCATATAAGCCCTTAAGTGTTTTTTTTAAGCGGTGTGGTGCTTCATATAATATAATGGTTCGTGTTTCATTTAGTAGTACTCCAATTCTTTCATTTCTTTTCTTCTTATCGATTGGTAAAAATCCTTCAAAAACAAAGCGTCTGGTGGATAGTCCAGATAATACTAAGGCTTGAATCGCTGCAACTGGCCCTGGCATAGATGTAACAGGTATGTTATTTTCCACACAAAGTTGAACCAAATCTTCACCAGGATCAGATATACCGGGTGTCCCAGCATCTGTAACTAAGGCAACCGACTTGCCTTCCTTTATTTTTTTTATAATACTTTGTCCTTTTTCATATTTATTATGCTCATGGTAGCTTATCAGAGGTTTATGAATCTGATAGCAGTTCAAAAGCTTTTTAGTATGTCTTGTATCCTCAGCCGCTATAAAATCAACCTCCTTAAGAGTTTTAAGTGCTCTCATAGAAATATCTTCCATATTTCCAATAGGTGTAGCAACTAAACATAATCTGCTATCCATCCTACATTCTCCTTTTATTAATGAATAAGTCCATTATTCTTGTTGATAGATACTCTGGTTAATTAATCAACCTGATTGGGTTTGTCATACCCATAAATATCATAGATTTCATCTGTGTAGATATTTTTTTCTTGATAGACAATGAGAGGAGCTTCTACCTTTAGCATAGGGCGACCATGTCTTACAGCTTCTATTAAAACCATATTAGGCTCTTTATCCCTATAAGGATAAACCAACCGCATTCTTTTAGGCTCAAGCTTATATTTAGTTAGGAGTGTCATCAGCTGAACCAGTCTTTGGGGTCTATGCACAATATAAAAACGCCCTCCTACTTTTAGGAGTAAAGAGGCATTATTGATAACATCTTCAAGATTACAGAGTATTTCATGTCTTGCTATAGCTTTTGGTGAAAACGTGTTAGTTAGACCTTTTCCTATAGTCATATAGGGCGGATTTGATGCTATTACATCAAAACTAGATAAAGGAAACAGCTGACCTGCTTCCTTTAAATCGCCTTGTATAATGTTAACTTTATGTTCCAAACCATTCATAGCTACACTTCTTTTGGCCATGTCGGCGCTTTCAGCTTGAATTTCCAACCCCGTGAAGGAACGCCCTTTAGTCTTTGCTTCTAATAGAATGGGTATAATGCCTGTACCCGTTCCTAAGTCTAATACATTTTCATTCTCTTTAACTTCTATAAATCCTGTTAATAACACCGCATCCATGCCAAAACAAAACTTTTTAGGATGCTGAATGATCTTATATCCTTTTCTGTGTAAGTCATCAACTCTTTCATCATGCTTACGTATTGTCATGTCTTTTAATCCCTCTTATTTTTTTCTTTCTTTTTCTTCCATCTCTTGTAACTCTTCTAGCTCTGCCATATCTTCATCACTAATTTGAACGTTTTCTTTCTTATTTGTTTTCTTAAACTTCAGATCGTCTGCTTTATATTCTATAATTTCAGGATCGCCATCTTTCTTTCTTATTACAACTTTTACAAGCTGTCTTATGACATTGACATTAATTACTTCCCCATTTTCATCACTTGGGGTTATCACGATATCACCAATATTGGGTAATGTTTTGTTAATATGTTCATAAGTATCTTCTTCATATCTTAAACAACACATCAATCGACCACATACACCCGAGATTTTAGTTGGGTTTAGTGATAAATTTTGCTCCTTAGCCATCTTGATGGACACTGGTTGGAATTCACTTAAATGACTATGGCAGCATAATGGACGTCCACATATCCCTACACTTCCTATCATTTTTGTTTCATCCCTAACTCCGATTTGTCTAAGCTCTATCCTTGTCTTAAAGACGGAAGCCAAATCTTTAACTAGTTCTCTAAAATCAATTCTTCCATCCGCAGTAAAATAAAATAAAAGCTTATTATTATCAAAGGTATATTCTGAACCAACTAGCTTCATCTCTAATTGATGTTTTTCTATTTTCTTAAGGCATATAGAATAGGCTTCTTTCTCTTTTTCACTATTTTTTTGTGCTCGTTGTTCATCTTCTGCCGTAGCAACTCTGATAACCTTTTTTAGAGGTTGTATGACCTCTTGCTCGGTTACTTCTTTAGGTGCTATAACAACAAGACCATATTCTATTCCTCTTACAGTCTCTACTATAACATTATCTCTAACATTTATTTCTAAATCACCGGGATCAAAATAATATATTTTGCCAGCTTTTCTAAACCTAACTCCAATAACCTTGATCATCTTAACACTCCTTTATCGAATCGTTTTTATAACGTTATATTGTTTTTTATATGAATTAACAGCATTTCTACTAAGAGCTGGAAGTTAACATTATAATTTAATTTGTTTTTTGTCTTAACGAGTTCTTCTAAAATATTACCAATTTTATCGTAGGATAAACGTTTGGCCTGCTGGAACAAAAGATTATATTTATCTTTATGAATAAGATACTGCTTAGAATTTAAAGACTTTATGATAAAAAGATCTCTAAACCACGAAATAAATAGTTCTATCACTTCATCAAATACCTCTTTGAAGGATTCAAGCGCTTTTTGAGAATTAAATATCTGATACATATCTGAATCAAATAATTGCTGTATAACTTGAATACAGGCTTCTCTCATATCCAAAAATGTACTTGTATTAACCAATTCATGAACTCTGCCTATTCTTCCCTGTGAAAAAGAGACATATAAATCTGCCTGAGATCCTGGTATATGTAGCTCATTTATTATATACTTTAACATCTCATTATCTGCAATAGGTTTTAACGTTAATATAACACATCTAGATAGTATAGTTGGTAAGAATTTATTTTTATTATTGGATAACAATAGTATTCTAGCATAAGCAGGCGGTTCTTCCATCGTCTTCAATAACGCATTCTGTGCCTGCTCTGTCATTGTATCAGCATTGTCTATAATATATATTTTATAAGTGTATTGATAGGGCTTGATATTAATATCCTTATTAATCTGTTCTCTAATATCATCCACACCGATACCTTTCTTTTTTGAAGGTGAAACCATAATGACATCAGGATGATTGCCTGAGTCAAATGCTCTACAAGATACACAAGTATCACAGGGAGCATTCATTGTTTGCTCGCATTGTAATGCTTTTGCGAATGTCATCGCCACAGTCATCTTACCCATGCCCTTTTGTCCATCAATAATATAGGCATGTGCTATCCTATCCTTTTCTATAGCATTTTGAATATGTTTTATAATTTCTTTTTGTCCAATCATGTCTTTAAAAGTATACATTGATTCCTCACTCTTCACGCGTTAAATCTATTAAGTATTTATCCATGTCTATCGTCTATATGAATTTATCTTAAAAATTATTACTTTTGTAACCTTGGGATTAATCTAAAGGATATAATATTAATATTGTAATATAAAATAATTAAATAAGCTAGTACAAATATTTTCTTCAGACCAATGAGGCGTATATAAAAAAACCAGCTTACGCTGGTTTATGTGATAATATCAAGAATCAAACCCTTTATCTCATCTACTTTATCTAGTATCGTCATATGATTTTTCTCGTCTTTTATTAACTCTTGAGCAAGTTCATCTAGATTGCTGTCTACTTTTTTAATAATACCATAAACTCGATGTCTGCCTCTTCTGTCTAAAAAGTTTTCTCTAGAAAAGTGATGAGAATGTGTTGTCACTTCATAAAAGAAATCTTTTATCAACTCTCTATACCGTTTCATATCTTTTATATCCGTGTGCTTAGCAATTTTATTCCCTTGCTCTGTTATGTGATGAACCATTGTACTTAATTTTTCTTTTAGCTCTGAGGTATCTATTTTACTTAAAAGAGTAAACTTAAAATCAGGTTCTACTTTTTGATCTGATGTTCTAACAACATCATTAATATTGGGCATCTGGAGTGCATTGACTTTAACATCCATTCTTTTTCCCTCCGCAAGTCAATCTTAAATCTTAATAAATTGATCAATATCTAAAACAAATATAGTTGCGCCACCAACGGTTACTTCTATAGGATATGGAACAAAACCTTCTGCAATACTTGAAGCAGGAGGATTCAATAAGCTTAACTGCTTATTCGTTTTACATTGTTCACTTATGATATTAATTACATCCTCTACTTTATCCTTTTGAACACCAACAAAAATTGTGGTGTTGCCAGTCTTTAAAAAACCGCCTGTACTAGCCAGTTTTGTAGCCATATATCCTGCATTAGCTAATTTTTCAGTTAGTTTATGGGAATCTTCATCATTGATAACTGCTAATACTAATTTCAAATCATTCACCCCCATACATCATTTATATCGGAAAAATAAGATGAAATCCTTAATGTATTACGCTCACTACCATCATTCATTACCATCCTACATTTTGTAATTCATTTTTTAGTCTTTGTTGAATGGATGCTATATAAAGTCTAAAGTTATCTAATGCATCAAAATAGAATACCCTATACTAATAGTATATCAAGTTTATTACGTTTCGTCTAGGTTTCTAATAATTTGATATTTGTTGTAAATAAAAACCGTATTAGTGATCGGCTAAGTACTTTTGAACATAACTTAAGATTTCTTGATGAACTTCTTCAATAGATTTAGTGGCATTCACAACTTTTATTCGCTTTGATTCTTTTCTGGATAACGCAAGAAAACCTTCACCAACTTTTTTATAAAAATTGGACCTTTGCAATTCTAATCGATCTAAATCTCTTTGTTCTTTTTTTCTCTTAAGTCCTTCATCTGCTTGTAGGTTTAGCAGAATAGTTAAATCTGGTTCTAAGCCACCGGTTGCATATCGGTTAATGACGCTTACAGCTTCTACACCTAACCCTCTTCCGATTCCCTGATAAACAAGAGAAGAATCTACATATCGGTCGCAAATAACAATTTTATTTTGTTCTAAGGCAGGCTTTATTAATTGCTGAACATGCTGTGCTCTTGCGGCAGCATATAAAAGAGTCTCTGTCATATCACACATTTCCATATATGCTTTGTCTAAAATTATTTCCCGTATAACTTCACTAATAACCGTTCCTCCCGGTTCTCTTGTGAGTAATACATCATAATTATTAGATGCTAAATACGTATTTAACAAATCAATTTGAGTGGATTTTCCTGACCCATCTGCGCCTTCTATCGTTATAAATAAGCCATTCACTTCAGCATTCATCCTTTCGTAGCTTATGTTTTATTTGTGTTAAATATTTATCCTTCTATAATTTGTATCATTTCGCCACTGGTATCTTTCATTCCTAATATTGATATACCCTGTTTAATAGACTTCCTAATTATACGAGTCATTTCTTTAGTTACTATTTCACCAGGAACTATTAAAGGTATACCCGGTGGAAATGGTATAACAAATTCACCTACAGCTTGTCCTATACTATCCTTTAAATGTACAAGCTTTTTATCTTTTTGAAGAGCTTCACTGGGTAAGTACTTAGATTCTAATGGTACCATAAAAAAAGGCTTCGTGTTATGTTTCAAGTGAAGCTCATCATCTATATGAAGCAATGCTTTTGTAAGCTTTTCTATACCCAGACTTGTATCGCTTACAGATGTTAAAGCTATCATATGATTAAGGCTAGATAGTTCAACCTGAATTTGATACATCTCTCTCAGCTTATTATCTAACACTATACCATTCATATTTGCATTTGTACATATGAGAACTATTTTAGAGATATCTATATCATAGACAGCCATTCTTCCGATACAGTCATCATTCAATAGCTTTAAGCAGCTTAAATTCTCTGCCAGTACTTGCCTGTACTTCATTAATAGATTAAAGTAAGAATGGAAGAGTTCTCTTCCATGTTGTTTTAGTAAATGACAGCAGTGATCTAGACCACTTAATAGTATATAAGACGGACTACTACTTTGATAAATGGATAACTGCTGGCTGATTTCATACCAATTAATTTTGCTGCTTTTTATATGCAGCATGGCACTCTGTGTATAGGCTGGTAAAGTCTTATGTGTGCTTTGAATTACTATATCCGCTCCCATTTCTAAGGCTGTTTTTGGAAAGCGTGGGTGAAACTTAAAATGAGATCCATGAGCTTCGTCAACAAATAGAATGACATTATTGTGATGAACAATCTTTGCAATCTGTTCTATATCCGATACTATGCCTTCATAGGTGGGACTGGTTATAACCATCATTTTTATTGAATCATTGTCCTTAAGAATTGTCTCAATCTGATTAGAAGATATGCCTCCTGCTATTCCCGTATTGGGGTTGATTTCAGGGTAACAGTAAATTGGTTTTAATTGATGAATAATAATGGCATTATAGACTGCTCTATGACAGTTACGAGCTATGAGGATAGAATCTCCAGGATGGCAAACCGCTGATATAGTAGAAAGAATACCCCCTGTACTACCATTAACCAAAAAGTAGGTCTTATCGGCTCCAAATAAATCTGCGGCCTTTTCCTGTGCCTCTTTAATTATTGTCTTTGGATGATGAAGATTATCCGTTCCTTTTACCTCAGTGACATCTATTTGATGGATATCATTAAGTTTTAAATGCCTACCAAACTTATGACCAGGCATGTGAAATGGATAATTCCTCATACTGTATGCTCTTAATGTTTCGGAAAGTAGTTGTTCTTTCATTATATCACCTTTATGTTATACATGTTGTTTATAAGCTATAAGTTTTATTCTATATTAAAAGATGTAGAGTTTCAATGTAAACCATCTCAAAAGTTATTCACAAGTACATTCTTTTTTTAATATATTATCCTCAATGTTAACATAATCATACACATAAATGGTTTTAGGTCATAAAAAAACAAAGAAGCTGCTACTAAGCTTCTTTGTAAATGAAGAATTCCTTGTATGAGAAATATATAAGAGAATATTTATGGTTCTAAGTAATGATATAATCAACCTGTATAAAATTCTCTCATATAAATTGATAACTAATAATATTTGGTTAATATTAGTGAACATTGATACCTTTGACTTCAAAATCTGCATAGCTGTCTATACCGTGCTCTTCTATATCTAAACCAATGTTCTCTTCTTTTTTACTAACCCTTAATCCTATGGTTATATCTACTAATTTAAATATAATATAAGCAGATGCTAATACCCATGCGGCAACTGTAACAACACCTAGAGATTGGATACCTAATTGTTTAAAGCCTCCCCCATAGAATAAACCTAATCCAATAGCACTATCTGCTGAGAATAGACCAACACATATTGTCCCGAATGCTCCACAAATACCGTGTACCCCTATTGCTCCAACTGGATCATCTACTTTCAATTTGGTATCAATGAATTCTATACCAAACACAATAACAAAAGCAACTAACAAACCTATGATGACAGCACCAACAGGTGTAACTACTGCACATCCTGCTGTTATAGCAACCAAGCCAGCCAATGCGCCATTAAGCGTCATTGAAACATCTGGTTTCTTATACCGAATCCATGTAATAAGCATCGTAACAATAGTAGATACGGCAGCAGCTAGATTAGTATTTACAAATATTTTACTAATAGCTATAGCATCTGATGAAGAGGATGCAGCTAGCTGTGATCCAGGGTTAAACCCAAACCAACCAAACCATAGAATAAATACTCCAAGTGCGCCTAAAGTTAAGCTATGTCCCGGTATAGCATTAGATCTGCCATCCTTAGTATATTTACCAATTCTAGGTCCTAGTATTGATGCGCCTACTAACGCACACCATCCTCCTACGGAATGAACAACGGTTGAACCAGCAAAATCATGAAAACCTAGCTCACTTAACCAGCCTCCGCCCCAAATCCAATGACCAGCTACGGGGTATATAATGACAGATATAAAAAAGCTGTAAACCAAATAGGCAGCAAATTTAGTTCTTTCTGCCATAGCACCTGACACAATAGTTGCTGCTGTAGCACAGAAAACAGTTTGAAATATAAGAGCAGTATAATCTCCTGTTCCTAGAAAGAAAAAATCTGGTTTCCCTATGATTTTTCCAATAGTGTCTCCATACATAAGACCATAACCAATAGCCCAAAACATTAACGAGCCTACCGCAAAGTCCATTATATTTTTCATAATAATATTACCTGCATTTTTAGCTCTAGTGAACCCTGTTTCTACCATTGCAAAACCCGCCTGCATGAAAAAAACCAATGCTGTTGCAATTAAAATCCATACTGTATCTAAAACCATTTTTATTTCGTCCATTCTATCCACTCCCTTTTATATTTTAAATAATCTATATCTATTTTTTGATAAAATTATCGGATGTACAAAGCTCACTTTCATTCCTACAAGGCATCAACGCCTTCTTCTCCCGTTCTTACCTTGATAACATTTTCTACAGGATATATAAATATTTTCCCATCTCCAATTTCACCAGTTCTTAATACTTTCTTCGCTACTTCTACAACCTTTTCTACTGGTACCTCACAAACGACAACTTCAATTCTTGACTTAGGAAGCAAATCAATACTATATTTGTTACCTCGATAGTATTCTGTTTTTCCTTTCTGTAATCCACATCCAAGTACATGTGAAAATGTCATGCCTGTGATACCAATTTCATTTAGAGCTTCTTTAAGCTCTTCCACCTTACTTGGTCTTGTAATGATATCAATTTTAGTAATTTTATTCATATTTTGTCTCCCTCCTACTTTTAATTAGAAACAAAAAAGGTCTACATACTCCATGTGTTGGAGTATGTAGACCACATTGCCTACTATAAATACTTCCTTGTATTTCATTAGTTTTGATTTGATTTAATTATAGACCTTTTGATCTGCTTTGTCAATAAGAAAAGACAAAAACATGAAATCTCATTATATATTTGTTGCATTTGTAAGTTAATTTAAATCAGTATATACGTATAATGTTCATATTTTACATATATTTTTTGATGTTATCTGCAATATCCAAGCTTATTACTTGCATTTTCTTGTTTTAGGATTGAATGGTTTGTACATATTTTCAAAATAAAAAAACGCTTATATCAAATAAGCGTTAAACTCATGAGCCACCCGGGACTCGAACCCGGGACACCTGGATTAAAAGTTACACGAACATACGTTCTTATTTGCTGAATCTTGTTTCTATCCAATATTTGCATATATAATCTATGGTTACATTGACACGAACACACGTTCGTGATATAATTATACTAAACAGTTAATCGCTACCTAATGGCACTTTTAATAATGTGGGTGATAAGATGAGAGTGTTAATAAATACCTTGGAAATGCTTATAATGGTTGATAAAGGTATAAGAAACAAGAAAAAATATATTTATATAATTGAACAAATTAAAAGACTAGTAGCCTAGTCTTTTTTGTTGTCTAAGTTCTGAATAGCTAGCAGTCCGTTAGCTTCTTTTATTACTAAATATCTGTTGTCATGGTTTAGCTGCCTAAACGTTTCAATAAGAGCTTTCTCAATTTCATTAGCGTATTCTTCATGACCAAACACTAGAAAATCAGTACTTACATTAAAAACTTTAGCAATATTACCTAAGATACTAGAATTAGGTAAGCTCTTACCTGTTGTATATTTTGATACAGCTGATTGAGAAATGTTAATTATTTCGCTAAGCTTTGTGGAGTTAATGTTATTATTTTTCATAAGTTCTTGTAATCTATCAGCAAAAGTATTCATGGTTCACCCCAGTTATATTACTTAAGTGGTAAAAAGGTGTTGACATTACCACTTAAGTAGTGTATAATATTACTTAAGTGGTAATCCTATTACATATTTACTAAATACTAATTTTAACATATCTGTTGGTAAATATCAAATCTATGAAAAGTCGTTCTGACATTAGCAAGTAAAATATTAAAGGAGTGTATAAGATGGAGGCAATAAAAAAAGTTAGATTAATAAAAGGTGTAGATAACATTATAGAATTTTTACGAGAGAGAATTAATAATAACATGAGCATAGTCGTAACAAATGGGTTTGCGTCGGTTTGTTTTTGCTTTGATGACATAGAATTAAGGGATGATGCGATAGTCTTTAAGAGTGGGCAATCAGTATTACATTTAGATAAGGATGATAGTTTAAAGATAGATATAGATTGTTATGGTAGTAGTAGATTGTCTAATAATGATGGATATGTAGGCAATATATATGGTACTGAGGGGTGGTTTAAATAAAAATGATAGCTGAGATAAAGGACAAATATAATCCTGATAAAGTATGGATTATTAAAAAGAGTAAATGTAGACATTACTACCTTAATCAAAAAAATAAATGGGAAAATGTTTTATAGAAAATATATAAGGGTAACGTTAGCATTTTTAAAACGAATTGGTTTGAGATTTGAATAGGAGGGTAAAGGGATGAAAACAGAACAAAAAATGACATATTTACGAAAAGAGAATCTTAATGGTATAAGTAAAAGAACAGGCAAAGAGTATAACATAAATTATCTGTACTTCCTCGATGAAGACCTTGCAGAAGTAAAAC
>JANQFZ010000055.1 GCA_028277605.1 Vallitaleaceae bacterium
AATTAATTAAAAAATTATACTATAATATTTTTTGTTTTTTTGATATAATTACATTAGTTAGAATATGTATTAACTAAAAATTATGTAATAGAGGATGCATTGAGAAAAAAATAAATGAGGGAATTTGCTTTAATGTTAATTATTGAATTATATGCTAATTTTAATGTAGATGATACAAATACATGTTTAATATAATTAAAGTTGGTCGAAACGTCCCGAGATTGGTGTAAAAGTCAGTGTTTTTATAAATTGTTGATTTCTAAGGTATCAAAAATTATTAGAAGTGGTTCCAAAACATCTCAATAAAGCTAATTTAAAGCTAAAAAATTTAAATTTCTGTTTTGAAATCAGGGGCTTTTTTACATGGGCTTAAACGTCCCAAGGCGTATCCTATTTATCTAGGTTATTTAAGTATGTTTTTATTAAATTTATATTTTACTTGCTGAATTGTTTTTTAATTTAACTTTTTTATATGATGTATTTTTACAAAACATATTACTAAAAACAATCCGCACATTACTTAGGAAATAAATATGAAACAACTTTCAATTGGTTCAGTGAACTACTATTCTGAGAGTACTAAATATCACCAATAATTAGAAATAAAGGTAGTTTCAGTGATGATTATTTTCAAATGTTATAAAAAAGAGATTGGATTGGAATTACAGATATATATGATCAATATACGCAATACCTTGTTGCAGTTGATGGTGACTCAATGAAGCATTTTGATTATAAAAAGAAGGAATATCGTACCTAGCTATGATGAGATAAGATAAACATGAAATATTTAATGGAACATAACACAATAAATTTTATAAAAAAAAGTATAATATTCGTAAAGGAGATAAACATGAAAGAGGGTTTAATAATTAAGTTCTTGAGGCAAGAAAAGAAACTGTCTCAAAAGGCACTTGCTGAAGGTATTTGTACAATTAGGCATTTGAGAAACATTGAAAAAGGAAGAGTTAATCCTACCTATTATTTGATATGCAAAATGGCTGAGCGTTTAGGTGAAGATCTGCACTTGATGATTAATCACGACGTTCAGAAGTACGGTTTGAATTTATTCAAAAAGATTAGAGAAATTGAATTACTCTTAAGACAATGGGAGTTCGAGAAGCTTAAAGTAGAGGTTGACAGCATTTTGAATAACCAAGAAATTATCCTCAGTACACCATTATATAGACGGCTAAAATATTATAAAGCTATTTGTTCAAAAGAAAACTATAAAGAGTATAAAGGTGCTAAAGATATACTATTTGAAATCCTTGAATGCAACAGCTTAAAAGATGTTGATGAGTTTTTAAAAACTTCTTTGTGTAACGAAATTGAATTTAATATATGTAATGCTATAGCGGTTAATGAAGCTTATAATGGGGACGAAAAGCAAGCGTTAATATTGTTGATATTATTAGAAAAGAGTATGAGAAAATCTGGCCTTATTCGGTCAGAGTATCTTACAAAAGTAATATATAATATTATTCGAATATCATATAATCTAGAGCTATATGAACAAGCAATTAATTATGCTAAACAGAATATTGAGATATGTAAGTCTAATAAATATGTTCGGTTCTTAACAGGTACATATATGTATCTTGCTAACTCAATGAAAATGAATAGTCCCAATTCTAATTACCAAGTATATTATAAGAAATTCATATACCTTGGATATTTTTTTAGCGATGAAGTGAAAATGGAAAAAGCCATCGATAATATAATTAGCCAAAATGAAATTGATATTGATATTGATTTCCTTAAAGCGGAACTATAATTCTATTTCTTTTAGTCATCTTAGTATATATAATCTATCTAAGGAGGTGAAGTAATCAAAGTGTTACTAAAAAGGGTTATCACTATTGAAGAGACTGTCATAGAAAGCAACCTGGCTAAAATCTAAATAGAAAGCTAGGAAGGAGATTTTTTATTATGGCAAGTAATCTTATTAGTAAAGAACAAGCACAGGCAATTATTGAAAACAATGATATTAAAACATCACAGGATATTATGGGAGCTTTAAAATGATGTTAGAATAAAAAACGGACAACTTAAATGGAGTAATTCTTAAGATTCATG
This sequence comes from Vallitaleaceae bacterium, assembly GCA_028277605.1. Classification (GTDB taxonomy): domain Bacteria; phylum Bacillota; class Clostridia; order Lachnospirales; family Vallitaleaceae; genus JANQFZ01. Next base: position 2,080 of record JANQFZ010000055.1, read on the forward strand.
TATAATAAAAACCAATCTTAAGGAGGAACAACCATGATAAGTAAAAAACATTATAGTGCAGAGTTCAAACAGGATGCGGTTAACTATTATTATTCATCAGGCAAGTCTCAAAAGGAAGCTGCAAAAGATTTAAAAATAGCTATGTCCACACTATGCAAATGGATAGCCAGTGCAAAGGAAAATGATGGTGTTGTAGAACACCGTGGATCTGGAAATTATTCTTCAGATGCAGAAAAAGAAATTGCAAGACTGAAGAAAGAGCTTCGTGACCACCAAGATGCACTTAATATCTTAAAAAAGGCTATAAGCATACTGAACGACTGACAGAAACCATATACACAGCAACTAAAACAGAAGCTGAGTCAACTGTAAGGAAACGTAAGATTTCCGTCAACAGTGTGCTTAATATTATTGGCGTTTCCACCTCCGGTTACTATGACTGGAAAAAACGTAAACCCTCCAATCAACAGAAACGAAAAGAATCTGTAAAACAAGAAATTAACAGGATTTACAATGAGTCTCATCAAATTTATGGTGCTCCTAAAATCACAAGTATATTAACTGCTTTAGGGCATACAATAGCAGAAAAAACAGTTGGTAATTATATGCGAGAAGAAGGTATAAAAGCTATCTGGGTTACACCATACAGACAAACAACCATTGATCCTGATTTTGACAATGAACTTAAAAACATCTTGAACAGAGACTTTCAGCCAAAGGCTCCTAATACTGTTTGGGTTACTGATATTACTTATATCTACACTATGTCTGGTTTTGTCTATCTAACAAGTGTTATGGACCTCTTTTCACGTAAAATCGTTGGATGGCAATTATCAGATAGCCTTGCTACAGAACATGTTATAAAGGCTGTAGAAAAAGCTAAATCCAATAGAAAAATAACACATCCAATCGTTATTCATAGTGACAGAGGGTGTCAGTTCGTTTCCAAAAGTTATATTAAAGCAACACCTGCTGATCAGTTTGTAAGAAGTTATTCCAAGAAAGGTACACCTTGGGATAATGCTTGTATTGAGTCTTTTCACGCACTGATAAAACGTGAATGGTTGAATCGATACGTAATTAAAAACATAGTACATGCTCATCAGTTAATATTTGAATACATAGAGACCTTTTATAACACAACTAGAATTCATAATTATTGTGGTATGAAATCTCCGTATGATTATGAAGATACTTTCGCAAGTTAAACTGTTGAATTAAAGATTTATCTATTTAACTTGTCCGAAATCTTGACATAACACCAACTATAACTACTTCGTCTGGTTTCTGTGTCTTTATCTTTGTATTAATCGAACTAGAGTAGTATTGAAACAATACCATAGTCTACTTGATGCAACAAAACAACAACGTATTAATCGAACTAGAGTGGTATTGAAACATGTATATAGATGATAGTATTTATAAAGAAATAGAAGTATTAATCGAACTAGAGTAGTATTGAAACCAGAATAGGAAAAGATTATTTTCTAGAATAGCTATAGGTATTAATCGAACTAGAGTAGTATTGAAACGTACTCCTATAGGAAACGCAATGTTGAGCATAACAAGTATTAATCGAATTAGAGTAGTATTGAAACATGCGTGTTTGTCTCGAGCATTTATATCAGTTCCCTCGTATTAATCGAACTAGAGTAGTATTGAAACATGTCATTAATTAATGTCTTATATATGTCAGCAGTTGTATTAATTGAACTAGAGTAGTATTGAAACTAGAAAAATCAAACATTTCAAGGTATGTTTTGTAACTGTATTAATCGAACTAATGTATTATTGAACTTGATTGTACTATTGAAAAAATGAACGTTTAGATCATCTTAACTTTTAGTATTGTATTAGCTGAAACTACATAAGCTTGTTTGTCAAATATGAGTTATAACCCTAAAAGACGGAATTGGTAAGGAGATGTATTTTATAATCACAGAGGCAGAGTTCTTTATGTACTAATTTTTTGTTGTAATAGTAGAAAAGAGGGGGAAACACATTGAAATTATCTATAGTTATTCCAAATAAAAACCGAAAGAGTCAACTAATAAAATGCATGAAGTCTATCTCTGAGCAAATAGGTGTATCAAAGAATGAATATGAGCTGATTGTTGTAGACGGAGGATCTGATGACGGTAGCAACCAAATCTATAAACAGTACGAAAGTAGTGAACTGGTATTTAAAGTAATTTATGATGATAATTCAGTTTTTAACATCTCGCGTATTCGGAATATTGGTGCCAAAGAGGCTCGTGGACAGTTCATAGCCTTTATAGATGTTGATATGTTAATACCAGAGGATTTTACTGCTATAACTATTTCTAAGTATTCTGATGCAGATTATGATGTGATCTGTCATTATATCTTAGGTTTTGGAATAAGCACAAATGATTATGAGGCAAAAATATATAATATGTTAACTGCTGAGAATCTTAGAGAAATGATACAAGATGATATACGTTTCTCTGACTTCAGAGTCAATGTATTTGAATCTGTTGATAATGAGATATCCTTACTGACTGCCCCTTGGGTTTATGGTTGGAGTGCAGCGATAACTATAAGAAAGCAGGTTTTAAGTGAAGTATCGGGTTTTGATGAAACTTTGAAGGGGTGGGGTTCCGAAGATACGGAGCTTGCATATAGACTTTATGGTGTTGGTGCAAAGTTCGTTGCGGAACCACAAGCATTTGCAGTTCATATGCCTCATAAAACTGTTGATGACAAAAATAGAAATAACTTCAAGAATAGACTGGAAATGCACCAACATCACAAGACTATTGAAACAGAATTATACGCATTCCTATCAGGCGTGAACTACAATAACATCCTAAACATAGTGAATAAAATAGATTTGAGTTCAATTAATCCAATTTACCCTGTAGAGAAACTGGCTGAGCTTAATAAGAAGATTTTTGGAAAGAGAGTACTGACGGTTGGTTTAGATTCAGCAAGAGAACTAAGTGTGTTAAATATTACAGATAGCCTTGTACTGAATGACAGGACTGGTGAAATGATACAGAGATTAAAGCCAGAGGTGAGGGTTTGGAAATATGTTGGATTATGTACGCTGTTTGAGGACACGACTTTCGATATAGCTATTGTTTTTGAAGCGTTTACCCATCTGATGCCTGGTCAGCTAATGGAACAACTAATTCGAGAACTAAACAGGATATCAAAAGAAGTAGTTATTATGGAGACAACAGGATTTAACCCAATCATCTATAACATTATATGAGCGACTTTTTGAAATTTATTTTATAAATAAGTATACCATTCAATTATGATTACAGGCTGTCAGCATCCGATTACAAGCTGCTCAATATCAGCAATGAAGCCTATGCTTCTATTATACATAAGGGGAAATATACAAAAATTTGAGCTGATACATAATAAGATGGTCGCTGATAATACGTTTAATGTGTCTTATAGAGATAAAGATTTTAAAAATATAAAAAGTCGTCGACCTCAGGTGATGTAAAAACCCTAGGGGGTCGACGACTTTTTATTGCGGATAAAGCCATTTTTTGCTATAATTATCCTTGAAAAAACCATTGAGGTCTTAGAAAAGCCTATAAATACGGCTGTATTAATCGAACTAATGTAGTATTGAAACGTTCTTAGCTGGTTTTTCCTTTAAAGCTTTTATATCGTATTAATCGAACTAATGTAGTATTGAAACTTAGATAATTGGCAAAGAGGATATTGTTCTGGTAGCCGTATTAATCGAACTAATGTAGTATTGAAACTTCAAAGAAAGGTTTTTGTTGGATGATGGGGATGATGGTATTAATCGAACTAATGTAGTATTGAAACCCATTTACACGGTATAAAAACACTTTACTAGCACGCGTATTAATCGAACTAATGTAGTATTGAAACTCGCTATCAGGAATTGTTTCTATAAGATTGTTTTTTCGTATTAATCGAACTAATGTAGTATTGAAACTCCATATTTCTTATTAAAGCTTCCATAGCCCCCATAGTATTAATCGAACTAATGTAGTATTGAAACCTAATTTTGACTATGAAACTAATGCAGACTTTACAGGTATTAATCGAACTAATGTAGTATTGAAACGAGCTCTTAGAGCAAGTTGATAACAAGGATGTTAAAGTATTAATCGAACTAATGTAGTATTGAAACTCATTTGCAGAGGATACAGCAATCAATGTGTTGTTTTTGTATTAATCGAACTAATGTAGTATTGAAACTAAATCTTATGTTTGATATCATAAGTACCTGCATCGTATTAATCGAACTAATGTAGTATTAAACAAATGAACATTCAGACCATCTAAACGTTTAGTGCTGTATTAGAAAGCGCTTATTTGTCAGAATTATGATTTTGAAAAGATAGAACTGTTAGTTATCAACTGATAAAATGAAGTCTATCTCTGAGCAAATAGGTGTATCAAATAATGAATATGAACTGATTGTTGTAGACGTAGGGTCTGATGACGGTAGCAATCAAATTCACTGCCATTATAGGTGATAATACCAATCAACTAAAAGATGTCATCGTTTTAAAAAATAACTTCAGATGAAATAATTACAGATTTGTTAAGCAATGTGTTGTTCACTAAAACTTCTTTTTCACTCGTCTCGGACGGTTCTTGTTGCTTTAATTATAATTTATGATAATCTTCTATAAACAACTTATATAAAGTTTTGTTCATAATATTTTGTGCATTTCGTCCTATTAAATGTGCATTTCGTCAGAAATAATTGATATAATAAAAAAACTAATGTATCATTAATTTATTATCTATAAAAATATTCAATAGTAAAAACAACATAAAAAAGGAACAGTAACTAAAAAAAGGAGGAAAAAACAAGGAATTATTAAGGTTAATCAATACCATGATATCATTAAGAAAACATTTATTTCGCGACACTATCAATTGTTAAAGACCATAGAATGGAGATGGGAGGCACAATACAACTATTAGGAGAGTAAAATGGATTTAAAAGTTAGGATAGTAAGAATAGAGGAGCAAGAGAAGCAATTGAAAAGTTTAGCATCAAAAATAGAACAGATTAAATATCAATTCATGTCTATAAGTAATAACTTAGATTATGATATTAAATGTAAAGATACTATTAGTAGTGATATTCAATATGTGCTCAGTAACGTAAGCAAGTTAGAAGAAAAAGTATTTAATGCAGGAGCATTTATAGGAATAGCTGGTAATAAATATGAACAAGCTGAAAATAAAGTAAAAGCTCTTGCAAATAGTTTTAATGAGATCAATAAACCTCAAAGAACGTATGTACCTAACATTATCAATAACGACAGTTCTCCAACTGCTTATGTTATGGTTGGTCTTAAAAAAGTGGGGAATGTACATTTAGTCAATGGTACAACTACTGGGAATATGACAGATATTATTGAAGGATTGGGTGGTTCTGTAGTATGGAATGAAACAACAAGAACAGCTACAGTAGAAATTAATGGAAGAACAATAACCTATAATCTAAATGACATAAAAAATGGTATAGGCTATGCTAGCGATGGAACTAGATTCTTTATAGAAAATGGTAAAATACAGGTTGGAATTAGACAAGTATCAGAAAAAGCAGGTGCAAATGTCAATTGGCATAGGGATGATAACAGTGGTATTGTAGTTGATGTAGACTATACTCATGCAAAAGTATCAGTAACAACACCTGTTATTAAAGATAATGGTCAAAAAGGAGAAATATGGACGACTGATGATATTATTATATTTGAAAAAGATGGTGTACAAGCTCATGTAAGATACCCAATAGGTGAGAATAAAACAGCAACGGCATGGATTGACATGGATAAATTAATAGTACAAATGATAGAATATAGTTTTAAAGAAGAACTCAAGTTATTTCCTGAATCCTATAGGCAAGAACTCATAGAATTGCATAAGCAGCATCCTGAATGGAGATTTTACGCAGAGAATATAGATGCAGATTTTAATCAATTAATAGATGCAGAAATGAAAAATGGACATGTGTGCACACCTCAGAGCAAATATGGTTATACACCTAAATGGAGAGACCCTAAATATAAGTATGATAGTGGTTATTATGCAGCATCTCGTGAAGCTACTGCATACTTTATAGATCCAAGAAACTTTATTTCAGAAAAGCAGATTTTTCAATTCTTCTCTGCTAAATATGACAAAAACACTCAAAACAAAGAATCAGTTCAAAAAGTTTTAGGTGAAATGAATGCTTTATCCAATAAAGCAGATGTATTTATTAAAGCTGGTGGTAAAGAAGTAAGTGCAGTATTTTTAGCTTCAAAAGCAATGATTGAATCTGGTGCAGGAAAATCAACACTTGCCACTGGAAAGGTTAAAGGTTATGAAGGCTGGTACAATATGTACGGCATAGGAGCATATGATGGTAATGCAGGAATAGCAGGTGCTAAGAAGGCTAAATCTTATGGTTGGGATACTCAAGATAAAGCTATAATCGGGGGGGGTAATTGGATACATGATAAGTATGTTAGTCAAGGGCAGGACACTTTATATAAAATGAAATGGAACGCAGAAAAGTATGCAGAAAAAGGTATAGTCACGCATCAATATGCAACCCATATTAAAGATGCCTATAATAAGGCAGATAGATTTGCCAAGGGATTAAAGGATATAGATGCTCCATACGTTTTTAGAATACCTGTTTACAAAAATATGACTGAAGAAGCAGCACAAGAACCAACAGAAGCAAAGAAAAAACAATGAGCGTGGAGGGTAAAATGTTAAACTGTAAAAAGACTATTATTATTATAATAGCTATTATAATTTTAAGTGCATGTGCAAGAAAACAAAATAATCCATCAACCCAAGCTAACTTCAATGAAGAAAGTACTAATCAAAACAACAACTCTGTTAAGAGCTTATCCATATTAGCAAGAGATAACTATAGTGCTGTGGTATTAGAAGATGGAACTGTCTGGGTTTGGGGTGATACCTTATTAACAGAAGGTTCTCCTAGTAACCAAAATTCCCCTAAAAGAATACAAACACTGTCAGATATTAGAACTATCAGCGGAGGTTCATCACATTTATTGGCTATTAATAACGATGACATACTATGGGGCTTAGGATCAAACAGGTATGGACAGATTGGAGATGGAACCTATAAAGATAGGCTTAATCCAGTCGAATTAAAGGATTTGCAAAATATCATACAGTTAGATCTAAAAATGGATACTTCAATTGGATTAAAAAAGAATGGAACGGTATGGGCTTGGGGAGATAATACCTATGGTCAACTAGGAGGAGACAGAGATAACATAAGTATGCCAGAGCAGGTTTTAGGATTGGAGAAGATTAAACATGTTGTATCTGGCGGATTATATAGCTTAGCCCTAAAAGAAGATGGTTTTGTATATGCATGGGGGTGGTTTCCAGATATAAATACATGTGTAGAGGGTTATGGTTCAGAGCCTTCAAAAGTAGTTGGAATATCGGATGTAATATCTATATCTGGTTCCCAAAGTGAAATAATAGCATTGAAAAAAGATGGTACGGTGTGGCATTGGGGTGACATAGATGCTGTGCAACAAGTTCAGGACTTAAAAGATATTGTCACCATAGGACAAGGAAGCTATCATAATTTAGCCATTGATAAATATGGTAATGTGTGGACATGGGGAAATAATGAATACGGTCAGCTTGGTAATGGTCTAGCTGAAAACAAATATTTTTCTCCACAAAAAGTAGAAGGCTTAGGCAATATAGTTGCTGTTGCTGGTGGCGATGGTCATTCTATAGCACTGGATAAAGAAGGTCAACTATGGGTATGGGGAAATAATGAGAGTGGTCAACTTGGAAATGGAACAGAGGAAAATAGCTACAGACCTATAAGACTATTATTAGAATAGAAAAATATGCTCGCTTATGATACGTTTAATATGTCTTATAGAGATGAAGATATTAAAAAATATCAAAGAGGAAAAAAGAGTCAATGATCATGTCATTAAAATAAAAGGTTATCTTTGTCCTTTAACTGTAGAAGGTAATCCTGAACTACTAGTTGATGTGGCATGTAAGAACAGGAGAAAAAACGCATTAGGTTTTGGTATGGTAGAAACACAATGATTAAAGATAAATAAAATAATCAATACAATATAAAAGTCGTCGACCTCAGGTAATGTAAAAACCCTAGGGGGTCGACGACTTTTTATTGCGGATAAAGCCAATTTTTGCTATAATTATCCTTGAAAAAACCAATGAAATCTTAGAAAAGCCTATAAATACGGCTGTATTAATCGAACTAGAGTAGTATTGAAACCATATAACAGAAATTGGAGATATAATAAAAGACTTTTGTATTAATCGAACTAGAGTAGTATTGAAACCAGTTTATGACACACTAGAAATTGTAACAAATGTTAGTATTAATCGAACTAGAGTAGTATTGAAACTGGGCTCGGCCATCTTGGCATCTAGCCCTAAACATAGGTATTAATCGAACTAGAGTAGTATTGAAACATTAATTAATGTATTTGACATAGTAATAACGCTTCTGTATTAATCGAACTAGAGTAGTATTGAAACAAGTGAAGCAGGCTAAAGCAAGTAACTTAGCTCAAGGTATTAATCGAACTAGAGTAGTATTGAAACTTATTATTTAACTGGCTTTCTTTTCTTTGGCTTTCTCGTATTAATCGAACTAGAGTAGTATTGAAACTCGTTTATCTCACGTGAACCAGTCCTACAGTCTGACGTATTAATCGAACTAATGTAGTATTGAAACTAAATACTAGACTCATAATATTCATTTGTTATATATGTATTAATCAGAACTACTGTAGTATTAAAAGTCTGTTAATTCTAATAAACATTTACTCTTTTCATCTTCTTATTTTCCAATGTTCCAAATATGATCTTAAAACCATATTACCAAAATTAATAACAATATTAGTATTTTTTATTGAAAAAGTAATTTGAGAATGGTATTATAGATAGTGAAAAATAGTATTATTTGTCATTATTTCCAATACTTTCAATTATTGTGGAAAGGAGGGATTGTATGAATGACAAAATATATTTTAGAAGAACGGGCAATCCGTTTGTAGATGCTGGACTCTATATATTATCAATCCAATTACGGTGTCCTATTGAAAAAATAACACCAGACAAGATATCTCCTCTCATTGAACCTCTAACAGACCTATACTTAACAAAGCAGTGGAGCAAGAATATTCAATCCATATTTCCTAACAGTAAACTCATCAATCCATCGATTAAAGATAAGAAAAAAAACTATATGGAATTCTTAGAATCATTAATAGCAAGCATAGAACCATTAAATGGAAATCATGGTGCATGTGTTGCTTGTGGCAGAAAAACAACTGATAAGTATACTAAGTCACAGATTCCTATGATAGGTTCAAAAAAACTTATCAACTTCTTTTCATATGGGTCACATGGAGCTGACTTTTGTAGTGCCTGTACATTAGCCATTCAGTTTTCACCCCTTTTTTACTTCAATGGCGGTGGAAGGTTTTTTCTACTACATAGCAATTCAAATGAATTTATGGCACAATGGGCATACCAGTGTAATCAGAAAATGCAAATAAACAGAGCTGCTGGAGTCTATGATGAAGGCTATAGAAGTCCAATCAATGGTTTATTCTATGTTACTCAAGATGTAATAAAAGATCTGCCTAATTATCAAGATAAAACCAGTGTTCAGCTCTATGACTTTAGTAACTATAATCAAAATCCAAATCTTAACCTTTATTTCTTACCTGACCATGTATTCTCATTTTTATTAAAATTACAGCATAAAGGACTAGATAAAGAATGGTACGAGGTAAAATGCAGAGGTTATCTCATCAAGCAAAATGAGAGTTATAACAACGAGAAGCATAAGAACCGAACAAATCTAGTATATAAAAATTTATTAGAAAACAAAAGCATTCATCGATTTTTTGTTGACCACAGAAAAATGAAAGCTATCGGCAGTTGGCCCCTATTAGAACTCTATTTATTGGAGGTGCGAAAAATATATATGGAAAGAATAGAAGCTGTTAAAAAGCTATCAAAGGATATTGCATCTTATATACTATCTGCAAATGATGAAAAAGCATTTAAAAAGTTTCTAAGAACTAAAAATTATCAAACCTTTAGAAGTGCTATCTTATATGTGATACAGAAAAGAATCTATTTAACGGATGAGCCTTTAATAGATATTGATACGTATATGAGCCACATTGTTCCCGACATAAAAATGTGGAGAGAATCCCGAGACTTAATACTCTTTGGACTTTATAGTGAGCTTCATGCATGGATAAAAGAACGTGAGGAAATGAAAGAATCTGAAATAGAATTAGAGGAGGCATAAAAAATGAATACCAATGCAATAGGATTAATGCTAATAGATGCACCAGCTTCCATATTGAATAACCACGGTATGGATGCTGGTGAACTTACGGATAACTGTGTAATTGTTAAAACAATAAAAAGAGGAAACAAACAATACCCTTATATGTCTCCCCAAGCATTAAGATATATATGGAGAAATACACTTTCCGAGAAATTTGACTGGAAACTATCACCCATAGAAAGAGACAAAAAAACGGCATTTACAGCTGTTAATCCTTTTGAATATCCAGACGATGATGTGTTTGGTTATATGAGAGCACAAGGCAAAAAAGAAGGGGGTACAGTGACTAGGATGTCTCCTCTTAAATGTACACCTCTTATATCTGTCACAGAACAAAAGCCAACCAATGACTATGGGGTTATGGCTAGGCATGAAGGTAATCCCGTACCCTATGAATATCAATTCTATTCAACCATAATGAAAGGTGCATTTTCACTTGACTTAGACAGTGTTGGAGTCTATTACTATAAAGACAAAACAGGATATAAAAACTTATCTGACAAAAGCCTAAAAAAAGCAGATGACTACAACTGTAAAATTGATGAGGAAGAAAAAGCGTGCATGATGCCAATAGAAGAGAGAGCAAAGCGAGCAAAAGAAACCATAGCGGTTTTACCCTATATCTATGGCGGTGCAAAACAAACCACACATTTAACAGACTTAACACCGAAATTTATTTTATTATGCCTTTTTGAAGGTGGCAATCATATCTTCATGAATGTAATCAAAGAGGTAAATCGTGAAATGATCCTATCCTTAGAAGCTTTAGAGGAAGTTATGACAGAATATAAGGAATGTATCAAGACAAATATTTACATTGGAAAAAGAAAAGGATTTTTAGACGAGATGGATGAGCAACTCATGACCTTTGCTAAAGATCATACGAATGTTACCTATGGTTCTATGAATGATACCATTCAACAATTTACTACAAAAATAGAAAACTACTACTTGGGGTGAGGTTATGGAGTGTTTAAGAGTAACGATAAAAAGCTGGACAGCCTCTTTTAGATACCCTATTTTTATGATAGGCTACCAGCCTTCCTTGCCGATGCCGCCACTTTCAACCATTTGGGGACTATTATCTGCTGTTAAAGGAGACTACTTAACTTCAAAGGACTTTAGATGTGGTTATTTATTCTTTAGTCATGGCAAAGCAGTTGATTTAGAATCCTTATATGAACTACAAGAAAATAGGAACTACAAAATCAATGTATGCAAAAGAGAAATTCTGTACGATAATGAACTACTATTATACATTGATGCATTAGAGCTTGAAAGCAATTTTAGAAAGCCCTATTACCCTATCCTATTAGGGCGATCCACAGATATAGCAGAGATTACAGAGATAAAGCAGGTAACTCTAAGGAAAAACAGCGCTCCAATGAGGGCAGGTCGTACTATTGTACCATTCCCATGTCAGCAATTCGGAGGCATATTACAAGCATTACCTCAATACTTTACAAATACAGTTCCAAGAGAGGCGGTAGGAACTAGACCTTATCAACTGGTTGATGAAATAGTTGACTATCGTGGTGATGATTTCTTATATGACGAAGAAAAAGATTGGGGCGTATACATGCATGAGAAAACTCAATGATATCTTAGCAAAGTCAAATGGTGAAACATTGATTGAACATATGACTTATGTTTTATCTGTATTTCGTTCTATAAAAGAAGGATATCCCGACATACCAAAAATAGTAGGCGTTAAAGACTTTTTTGAACATCTCTTTTGCGCCTTATTCTTTCATGATGTGGGTAAGATTGCAGAAGGTTTTCAGGAAAATATGGCAACCTTTGGGTATCGCCATGAGATTTTATCTGCGTGTGTTTTAAATGGACTTCCTATTGAAGAAGATTATAAAAACTGTATCCTATTAGCGATATTAACCCATCATAAGAGCTTTAATACACTTGATACCAAATTTGCCACTGATAGTGATGAAGGTAAAAAAAGATATGATAACAAGGTAATGGAGTTAGAAGCTAATTTAAACGCTTTAAAGGAATACTGTGATTTATTTGAAGCCTATCAAAAAAGATATCTTGGATATGTCCCTTATACATTTGAACTAAACTCGCCTGAATATTGGATAAATGGCTTTAAAATAGCTAAGCAATATTTAAGACTTAATCATATACAGCTATGGGATAGAAGTAAGCATCTTGTTAATAGTACCTATTCTTTATTACTTAAAGGTTTTGTTCAAATATGTGACCACATAGGCTCAGCCAATAAAACTGAAATCAACTATGCAGTTAAGGACATTAAAAAAATGTTTAATTTTAAAGAATATAAGTGTATTCAGAAAGATGCTCTAGAATCTATTGGTCATACATCTTTGATTGCACCCACAGGCTTTGGTAAAACTGAGGCAGCTCTCTTCTGGTCAGATGTGAATCAAAACATGAGTTATGCTAGAAGAGTTTTTTATGTACTCCCATTTACAGCAAGTATTAATGCTATGTATACAAGGCTTAAGAAGCAATTAGATAACTATGATAAAGATATGGTAACGATGAAACATAGTAAGGTTGCTTATTATCTCTATAATGAAATAGAAGGGGACACCTATTGGAATAAAATTAAGAATGTACAGAAGATAAAGGACTTATCTAATAAGATGTACTGCCCCTATAAAATATGCACACCTTTTCAGCTTATAAAAGCATTTTTCAAGGTTAAAGGATTTCAAATGATAGTGTCTGAAATGACTCAAGGCTTATTTATATTAGATGAGATTCATGCTTATGACGCAAGAACGACAGCTCTAATGGTCGGTACATTAACTTATATTAAAGAAAAACTAAAAGGGACTATTCTAATTATGTCAGCAACACTTCCTACTTTTCTAATAAAAATTTTTAAAAAAATATTGGGAGAAAATCATCATATTATAACTGTTCCAAAAAAAGAATTACAACAGATATGTAGACATAGAGTGGAAATAGTAGAAGGTAATATCTTTGACACTATAGATTTAATTAGGGAGCAGTTAAAGGATAATCAACGTGTACTAGTGATATGCAATACAGTTGAGCGGGCACAGGAAGTATATAAGGAACTCAGTTTAGTAATCAATAAACAAGAAAGGGCTTTATTACATAGCCGTTTTATTGTTAAAGATAGAACAACAATTGAAAAAGAACTAAAAAACAAGAGACTATTAGTAGGTACTCAAGCAATTGAAGTATCACTTGATATCAGTTATGATGTTTTATTCACTGAACCAGCTCCTATTGATGCATTAATACAGAGATTTGGACGTGTTAACCGATATGGTCTGCAAAACGAAAGGATTGCAAAGGTTCATATTTTGACACAAGGTTCTAAAAATGATAAATATATTTATGATCCTGAACTGGTTGAGAAAACGATTCAAATACTACAAAAAGTCGATATGCTGTATGAGGATAAGATACAAGACTTAGTCGATCAGGTTTACGGAGATGGCTTTAAAGAGAAAGACGAAGAAAAATATTGGGATACTCTAAAAGCTTTTGAAGCAATTGATATGATGGTATATGAAGAAGGACAGCCTGAAGATTTTTATAAGATGTTTGATGCTGTTGAGATTGTACCTCATCAGTTTAGACTTGATTATGAGGAATGTATTAAAGAAAAAAGATATCTGGATGCTTTAGGGTATACGCTAAATATAACTCATCGTCAATATGTAAGGTGTAGAGATAATCATCAATTGGAAAAAAATCGACATCATATCTTTCTCAATGCCGTATATGATGATGAAATCGGACTTCAAATGAATGAAAAGAATTCTACCATGTGGGATTAGGAGAGGATAACTTGTTTGAAGATACTCGAATAACAGGAACTGAGGTCAATTATTACTTTGTCTGCAAGAGAAAGCTATGGTTTTTCACACATAATATTCAGATGGAGCATAATTCTGATAGAGTTTACATGGGACGAGTGTTACATGAAGATAGCTTTAAAAGGGAAAACAAAGAAATATTAATAGATGGTACAATAAAGCTGGATTTTATTAATAAGCATTTAGAAATTCACGAAACTAAAATGAGTAAAGCTGTAGAAAATGCTTCATACTATCAGCTATTATATTATCTCTATTATCTGGATATAAAGGGAATCAAAGATATCACTGGCTATATACATTATCCTAAAAGCAGGCATAAGGAAGAAGTTTTCTTAACAGATGAAAACAAAAAAGAAATGGAGCAATTAATTAAAGATATTATTCATATAAAACAGATGGAAAAGCCGCCTGAGCTTGAACCTATGAAAATATGTAAGAAATGCAGTTATTATGATCTTTGCTATTGCTAATGGAGGTCTATATGAAGAGTAGCTATTATATATTTAAAAACGGTAGACTAAAGAGAAAAGATAATACCGTGTTTTTTGAAACAGAAGATGATAGAAAGGTACTGCCAATCAATGATATTGCTGATATATACATCTTAGGAGAAGTTGATTTCAATACTAAAGCCCTAAATTTCTTAGGGAAAAACCATATCTGCATACACCTATTTGATTACTACGGAAACTATACGTCTAGCTTATATCCTAGGGAATATTTATTATCAGGATTCTTAATAACAAAGCAGGTAAGCAAGTATACGGATACAGTAGAAAGATTAATCATTGCAAAAGCATTGATTGAATCAGCTAGCTATAATATTTTAAAAAATCTTAAATATTATGAGTCTAGAAAAGGAAATCTTGATACTATTATAAGCACCATTGAAGTCTTAAGAAAAGACATAGGAAAGTCGAAAGATATAGGTCAGCTTATGAGCGTGGAAGGCAGAATTAGAGAACATTATTATAGAGCGTTCCCTATCATTACAGATAATAAATATGAATTCAATAAAAGAGTTAAAAATCCGCCAGATAATGCTATGAATGCCCTTATATCTTTTGGCAACGCCTTAATCTATACAGCGGTATTAAGAGAAATATATCATACACAGCTTAATCCAACGGTTAGTTTTCTGCATGAACCAGGAGTGAGGCGTTTTTCATTATCATTAGATTTAAGTGAGGTATTCAAGCCTCTAATTGCAGATCGAATTATATTTTCAATTATGAATAGTAACCAACTCAATGAAAGCCATTTTACCGATAATCTTAATTTCTGTCATCTAAATGAAACAGGGAAAAAAATATTCCTAAAAGCTTTTGATGAAAAAATGAACACAACCATACAACATAGAAAATTGAATAAGAAAGTATCCTATAAATCTTTAATCAGAATTGAGTGCTATAAGCTTGTAAAACATATCTCAGATATTGAAGAATACGAGGGCTTCAAAGCTTGGTGGTAGCCTAAATAAGGATAAAAGGACTGTTCGTATGTATGTACTTATCGTATATGATGTGAATGAAAAAAGAGTTGCAAAAGTACTAAAATACCTTAGAACGTATCTTAACTGGATACAAAACTCTGTATTGGAAGGTGAGGTAACAGAAGGACAATTAACGGAAATCAAATCAGGGTTAAAGAAAATTACAAATCAAAAGGAAGATTCCATAATAATCTTCAAAGCAAGGCATAAAAAATGGTTAACTAAAGAAATAATAGGACAAGAAAAAAATGAAATATCCAACTTCATATAAAAAGTCGTCGACCTCAGGTAATGTAAAAACCCTAGGGGGTCGACGACTTTTTATTGCGTATAGAGCCATTATTTGCTATAATTATCTATGAAAAATCAAGGTAAGAACACAAAAAGCCCATAAATACGGCTGTATTAATCGCACTAATGTAGTATTGAAACCAGCTCCACTAACAATAACCTCTTGATTTGTTACCGCGTATTAATCGCACTAATGTAGTATTGAAACTAAGGTCATTCTGAGTTTGTTCTGGCATCTCTAAAAAGTATTAATCGCACTAATGTAGTATTGAAACCACTTAATGCCCGCTCTGTCTAAAGCCGCTTGACCGCGTATTAATCGCACTAATGTAGTATTGAAACGAAGAACAGACAGGAGCTGTGAAAAATTTAGAACCTGGTATTAATCGCACTAATGTAGTATTGAAACTAATAACCACCTTTCGTTTATATAATATAATTTATTAGTATTAATCGCACTAATGTAGTATTGAAACGTAGTAACTTCAACTGTGGGAGTAAGGGTTACAAAGGTATTAATCGCACTAATGTAGTATTGAAACCAAATTTATCTGAAAACAAATCATAATCAAGTTCAGGTATTAATCGCACTAATGTAGTATTGAAACTAGAAAAATTTGATCCTGTCTATGAACTTCTTGAACTGTATTAATCGCACTAATGTAGTATTGAAACGTTTGTAGCAGCCCCTAGTTCGGCATTGGTTGGTGAGTATTAATCGCACTAATGTAGTATTGAAACTGGGAGAATCAATTTACAGTAGAAAAACACCAGAACAGTATTAATCGCACTAATGTAGTATTGAAACAGGTTATTACAATCTAGTGTTAACTTCTTAGTCAAGTATTAATCGCACTAATGTAGTATTGAAACTTTATCAAAGGGTCGGCAAGTCGTTGTCTCTGGTCGTATTAATCGAACTAATGTAGTATTGAAACACAGGAATACAGCCGTAATTGTTTACTAATGTAACAGTATTAATCGAACTAATGTAGAATTGAAACAAGTTGGAACCAAGCACACCAGAACCCACAGCAGAGTATTAATCGAACTAATGTAGTATTGAAACGAACAACACTTGATTTTCAGTGTTCTAAGGTTTAAAAGTAATAATCGAACTAATGTAGTATTGAAACAGAAATCCCAGTCTATACTAGTGCTGCTCATGCTTTGTATTAATCGAACTAATGTAGTATTGAAACTGAATTGTGCTGCACATAGCTGGGTTAAAACTTATCTGTATTAATCGAACTAATGTAGTATTGAAACTTTTATTTCGGTGTTAAAGTAAAGAGGATTTGTTATCAGTATTAACCGCACTAATATAGTATTGAAACTTGCTAGGAATTATGTTATACCTTTACTCCACAATATTTAAGACTTATACTCAAAAGCATCATGTAACTTTTAGTGATGCTTTTTTATCATCTTAACATTTAAAAATGTAATGATAGCACAAATCATACATAGTTATTCTCTTATGTGTTAATCTGTTATCAGGAGGGTATGCATGGACAAGAGAGAAAGCATTCTACAGAATAAGCTAGTCATAAAGAAGAAAGAATCATATTATCTAATCAATATAGAGGATGTTCTCTACTTTACCGCACATAACAATAAAATACTTGTTATTTCTGATGATGAATATACATACTCATCAAAGCTTTATAATATTGAAAAAACGTACTATGAATATGGTTTTATTAGAGTGAACAAATCTCAAATAGTTAATATTCAAAAAGTTAAAAGAATAGATCCGTGCATAGGAAGTAGGTTGATTCTAATTATGGAAAATAATGATAACATTATCGTAACAAAAAGCTATATCAAGCGTTTTAAACACTATATTGGTATCTAGGAGGTATCTATGAATTTAATAATAGTATACTTGGCACTTAATCTTTTCAAATTAATTATATATATATATGGCGATGCTTCAACTCCATTAATAAATCCTTTAGTTGATTACAGAATCATTATCTTGGGGTACTTATTCTATTTTTATATGTTATTTGTTGAGAGCAAATTACTTAAAGTCAAAATCAAACCCAAACCAATGAAAAGATCAAAATATTATTTTTATCTAACAATTGCGATAATAATATATTCATTTATAATAAGCCTTGCAGTATATGTATATCACTTATACTATAATGGATTTTATAATAATTTTTCATTACATTATATACTGCATCGTAAAGATATTTTAAAGCAAATGTTAGCCTTTGAGATAAGTCATTTTAAAAATACTTTTTTCATAAGTTTAATACCTTTGTTAATACTTATAGCACTATATATAATAGTTAAGAAAATCGTTTATTCAGTAGCATTAATAAGAAAAAAAAACAAATTAAAAACTTAAAGAATAATGCTGCAAGGCATTAAAAAATACCATCTCTATGCCTGAACTTATGAAGACAACAATATAGTATTTAAACATAAATTTCACAAGGTCTTTTCTTAAATTTCACGTTATATTTACACAACTAATATATAATTGAAACTAGTCAGGCTTATAAATTGACTAATATAGTATCTAAACTGATAGAAAAAGGGAAGGGGCGATACCTTCACTAAGATGTATTTTTATAAAAAGGAGAATCACTATGTCTAACATACCAAGCTTTAAAAGTGGAACTTACCAATTACATAAAAATACAAATATTAACTATCAATTAAACAGAGCGATACATTTGAGTCGAGCAGATATTAAGCTTATTAGAACCATAGCATCTCAATCACCAGACATTAAATGTTTAGTAGACGTATGCTATAGTGAAGCAGTTCTTCAAGAGCAAAAGGGTAGCATTGATAATGCGATTGCTTGTTATAGATTAGCAGATTTCTTCTTAGGGGTTAAGGACGATAGAAAATTAAAGGCTTACCATAAGGCATTAGACTTATTTAACAAAAAAAATTATCAATTCTTTGAGAATCAAATGGTTGAAAAAGGTTTCATTGATTATGAACAGAAAAAAATACCCTATTATATGGTTGAACCAGAAGGAAATATAAAGGATACGTTAATTATACATGGTGGCTATGACTCGTACATGGAAGAATTTTTTAATACTATACTATATTTAAGAAGTAAAGGGTATAAAGTTGTTCTATTTGATGGACCCGGACAGGGCTATGCCAATCGCATTGAAAAAATACCATTTACACATAAATGGGAGAAAGTAGTAAGAGAGATACATAATAAACTAAATATAAATGAATCTACAATTATTGGAGTATCTCTTGGAGCAATGTTAGCACCAAGAGCTGCAGCGTTTGAAAACAGAATTAAGAGAGTGGTATGTGTAGGTCTTTTACCAAATTTTTATGATGTATTAATATCTACGAGAAGTAAAAGGATACAAAACATATTAAAATTTTTGTTTAAATATAACTGTAAAAATGCTATTAATTCTTTAGTAAGTAAAATGATGAAAAAAGATATGCTTGCTGAATGGGGAATTAGACATGGTATGGAAATATTTGATTCTAAAACTCCATTTGATTTTTTTGATAAAGCAAAGAATTATAATGTTGAGGATATTGGAATGAATGTTTCACAGGATATTTTAATTACAGCAGGAGATGAGGATCATTTTATATCTATAGATTTTTATAAATCTATGATTGATTGCTTTAAAAATGTAAAATCTATGACCTTTAGAATATTTAATAAGCATGAACTTGCTGAAAACCATTGTCAAGTCGGTAATTTTAAACTATTATTGGATGTAGTTGATAGTTGGATAAGTGAGAGACTATTAAACAATTGATACTAATAACTATAAACCATGTTTGTTAAGCACATGTAGGATTTTATAGAATGTATAATGTACTGTTGCTTTATTGACTAATGATTAAGAATTAAAAAATAAATATTGGAATTAATGGATTAAGAATATTTAATGATAAGATAAACATTTTGAAGAAGTTATGAAAGGATCATGTAAAGTTCTATAAGTCCAGTAATATTAAAAATACTATCTCTATAGTTGAGTTAGTATTTTTTTATATATTGACTTGAAACATAGGTTCTAAATATAATATAAATATAGATATCAGTCATAGACCTAAGGCTATTAAAGAAACTTTCATACTTTTGACGAGTAAGAAAAAACTAGAATTATCTCTGAAAGGAGAATTACATGAAAGAATTCAATACGATTACCAAGCTAAAATACTATTTTAATGGTCTGAAAATACGAAACAAAATTCTATTATTATATTTTATATTAATTCTTTGTAGTATTGGAATTAGTGTCTCTGTATATATCCAAATGACAAATCGATACATAGAACGCACCATCTATCAAATGAGCTTAAGCGAAATGACCACCAATGATAAAAGTGTTGAATTTTTATTGGAAGAGGTAAATAATTTCTCTAAGCAGATCATTTCTGATATCATGATACAAGCGGAACTGGATACGAATTCTGAAACACCAGTTAAGTATGATATTCAACGCATATTAGAAGCTTCCACTATCTTTAATAAAACCGTTTCTTCTATCTATGTCTTTGATTACAAAGGAAATAACTATTATTATGAAAGTGATAATTTCAAAAATATCAATTTACAACAGATTAGAAGTATGAGTTGGTACCAAGATATCTTGAGTAAAAAAGGTGGTTTTATATTAAATGTAAATGGTGGGGGTTTGATTCATGAGCATGATAACGACTATCTTAGCTTTATTAGAATTATAAATAGTAACAAAGATCATCAACCCATAGGTATCATGTTAATTAATGTAAAAGCAGATACATTAATGAATGTACTTAATTTAGAAAATAGTGAACATGTACAATTTGTTTTTCAAGAGACAGCCTATAACACTTCATTAAAATTAAGGGAAAATCACATTTTTGATTATACTGATTACATGGATAGATTGAATCATACTGATTTATTTCATGAGGAGCAAAACATACACGGTAAATCTTACAATGTAACTGGCTTATCGAATGATACCTATCAATACAAACTAATTAAAGTTGTTCCTGATTATGATCGCTCGGATATGTTAAGTAATTTTAACACGGTTATTTTTAGTATTATTATTATCAATGCTTTATTAATTATTTATGGTTCCTTCTTTGTATCTAGGTATATAACAAATCCAATCGTTGAATTAACAAATTCTATGAAGGATGTGGAAGAAGGTAAATTAGTTCCTGTACAAGTAGCAGAAAACCATGATGAAATTGGGAGTTTGAAAGCTGGATACAATTACATGATTACAAGAATTAAAGAATTAATCAATAAAGTGATTGAAGAACAAAAGACCATAAAGAATGCAGAATTACGAGTCATAATGGAACAAATCAAGCCTCATTTTATCTATAACACACTAGATTCCATCAGTGCATTGATCATGTTAAATAGAACAGAAGAAGCCTATGATAGTTTAACAGCCCTTGCCAAGTTTTATCGCTCTAGTTTAAGTGATGGAAGAATGGTCGTTAGTATTGCTGTAGAATTAGAAATCATTAAGAACTACTTATTTATTCAAAATATTAGGTTTAATAATTTATTTTCTGTCGAGTATCGTATGGATGATCAGATTCTTTGTTATCAAGTTCCAAAGCTGATTTTACAACCATTGGTGGAAAATAGTTTATATCATGGCATTCGACCGATGGGAATGGATGGTTTAATCAGAATTGAAGGTACTATAGAAGGAGCTTTTGTAAAATTGATTGTGGAAGACAATGGACGTGGTATGAGTGAAGATTTGGTTGATAAGTATAATGGACTTGCTTTAAAACTTGAGAGACAAGAAACCTATGAACCAAGTAATGAACAATCAAGTGTCGGCATACCAGCGACTATTAAAAGAATATACCATATGTTTGGAACGTCAAGTCAATTTATGTTGACTAGTAGCCATAGTGGGACTAAGATAACGATATTACTGCCTAGGGAGGTAAATTATGGTTAAAGAATTATTGACTGTAGCAATTGTAGATGATGAATATTTAATCAGAGAGCTTCTTGAAAAAAGAGTCAATTGGGAAGAGCTGGGTTGTCGAGTGGTTTTAAAGGCTTCAAGTGCTTTAGAGGTATATGATTATGTAGATGAATATCCTTTAGATATATTAATTACGGATATCAATATGCCAATCATTAATGGTATTACGATGGCTAAGAAAATTAAGAATGACTATCCCCATATCAAAGTGGTTGTATTGACAGGATATAATGATTTTGAATATGCAAGGAGTGGTATAGATATTGGTATTGAAGGGTATTTACTAAAGCCTATCAATCCATCAGAGATTCAGAAGGTATTGAAAAAAGTTATCTTATCAATTAAGAGTGAACTTGAGAAAAAGATAGCCTATGAATCATTGTTAAAAAGAATAAACGAAGAAAAGGAGTATATGAGAGAGAGAATTTTTATTAAGATGATTAGTCAAAAGCTCTCTATCTCTAAGATTAAGCAATATGGGAACGTATATGATATTAGTGTTCATGCTGATTTTCATCAAATAGCTATTATAGATTTTATACTATTAAATCATGATGATTTATCTGAGAAAGATCATTATCCATCTATGTTGAAAGGTAAAATGATATTAGAGGATCTCATTCTAAATAAGGAAAAAAAAGATAAAGTGTATATCTTTTCAGATGTTAACAATAGACTCTATATCTATAATACGGATGCTGATTTTAATTTATTAGAAGAGCTTAGATATTTTATAAAAATCAATGGTGTTAATAATAGCTGTGATGTCCAGATTGGTGTTAGTTTAATAAAGGACGATATTCAATTATTACATCAAGCTTATTTAGAAGCAAAAGAAGCTTTGCAGCTTGGTGTTATTCAAGGTCATAATAAGATTTGTTCATTTGAAGAAGCTAATGTTTTAAGCCATGTTAGTATGGATGAGCTTTATTTTGATAAGGAGCTGGATGATTTAAGGTTTTTCATTAAATCTGGGCTTAAAAATGAAGCTAAGGAAGTAGTGAATCAATTATTTGACTATATTAGTCAAAGCATTAGTCATACGGATAATCATAAAATTAGTTTTTTGCGTATTCAGATAACACGTATTATTTCTAATCTTAAATTTTTAGTCTTATCTTTAAATAAAGAAATTCAAGCCAACTTAAGCGATTCAAAAAGACAAGCCTTGATGAATGATATTACTAGTATATGTCAATTAGAAACGATTTCAATGGGACAAGATTATATTATTGAAACTGTAAGTGATATGATCGATACGATTAATCATTATAAAAATCATATAGATAATGATAGATTAGATGAAATTGACAATTACATTGTAGAACACTTGTCTAGTCCTGAGTTAAGCTTAAAAAATACTGCTAAGTATTTTTATATGAACTCTAGCTATCTTTCAAGGATATATAAGAAAAAAAGAGGCGTTTCCTTTAAGGAACGGATGATAAAGCTGCGTATGGAAAAAGGGGTTGAACTGTTAAGAAATAAGGATTTAAAAGTGTATGAGGTTGCTAATCAAGTGGGAATCATAGATGCCAATTACTTTAGTGTTTGTTTTAAAAAGTATATGAACATGTCTATCTCAGAGTATAGAAAAAAACTACTAATGGAATAAAGTAAAATTATTATAGAATTGTGTAAAATTACTCTATGTAAATTTTCCGTAGAATTTATTATGATAATAGTGTAATTAAAATAAAAAATATGGAGGTATATAATGGGTGGTTTTAACAAGAAAACATCAAAAATTGTAACTCTTTTATTATGTTTTGTGCTTATGCTAGGAGTGGTTGGATGCGGACAATCAAAGGATGATAATAATCCATCAAGTCCATCTACAAGCAATGATGCAACTAATAATGATACAAGTAATGGAACGAGTGAAGAAGAAAAAGTGACACTTGAAGTATGGCATTTATGGACAACGGAATCGGATGGAAATGCTGTATCATTTAATAAAGCATTGGATGAATACCGAGCGGATCATCCAAATGTAACAGTAAACATTGATGCAACGGAAAATGAAGCTTATAAGACGAAGATAAAAACAGCTATATCAGCTAATGAAGCACCAGATGTGTTTTTTACTTGGGGTGCTGGATTTGCTCAACCATTTGTTGATGCAGATAAGGTAGCAAAGATTACGGATTATCTTCCTGATGATGCATTAGCTAATCTGAATATGGCTTCAGCTAATAACTTTACATATGATGATGGTCTATATGGTTTGCCTTTTATCTCTTGGGTAGGAATACTCTATTGTAATCAAGAAATGTTTGATGATGTAGGCGCTAAAGTACCTGATACCTATGATGAATTAATGACTGCAATTGAAGCTTTTAACGCAAAAGGAATTGTACCTATAACTGTAGGAGCAAAAGATGCTTGGAATGCTATGTTCTTCCAAAATGTAGCGACTATTCGTACAGCAGGTACTGATTTATCTACTGAAGCACTTAAGAAAAATGAATCTTATGATCAGCAGGTATTTGTTGATGGGGCTCAAATGGTATTAGATATGGTAGAAGCAGGGGCTTTTGATCCTTCAGCGTTGGGATTTACTTATGATGAAGCTAAGATCGCTTTACTCAATGGTGAATGCCCTATGATTTACCAAGGAAGCTGGTTAGCATCTGAGATTCAAAATCCTGAATTATCCCTTGTATCCAACAAAGTGGTTGCTAAAAACTTCCCAGGACTTACAGGAGGGGAGTATAATAAGCAATTCCTTGGTGGTGCTATAGACGGATTAATGGTCAGTAATACTAGTAAAAACAAAGAAGTTGCAGCCGAGTTTGTAGCCTATATTACAGAAAGAATGGCAAAAGAAAGCTTCTTGCAGGGAGCAGGTATTCCTGCTTGGACTATCGATTCTACTGGTGAAACAGTTGATCCTTTAGTACAACAAATTGTAGATTTAGCTTCAGAATCAGAAGGTTACGTTGTCGCTTGGGACACATTTTTAAGCGGTGCTGATGTATCAACACACTTAGATCTTGTACAAGAGCTATTTGCTCAGACGATAACAGCAGAAGAGTTCGCTAAGAAGATGCAAGAGGTTAATGAATAATACAGATTAATGGATTCAAAAACCTAATAATGAATATAACAAGATGTTTCATTAGAAACATCTTGTTATCACTCAAGCATTATATTTAATTGTACAGGAGGGAAAATATGAATCGAGTATTATCCAATAAAAAGACTATATTAATTTTTGTGCTACCTGCATTTGTGTTTTTTTCCCTAATTATTATTTTGCCAATTTTATACTCTGGTTATTTAAGTACTATAGAGTGGAATGGTTATAGCGAGAAAATTTTTGTCGGTCTAGAAAACTTTAAAAATCTCTTTGCAGACTTCCCAAAAGGATTTACACTAGGTGTTAAAAACTCATTTCTATTAGCCATATTATCCGTATTTGTTCAAATCCCATTATCATTAATTCTTGCACTAGTTATATCAAAAGGCATCAAAGGAGAAGGATTTTTTAGAACCGTTTATTTTATACCTGTTATTATATCAACGACTGTTATAGGACAATTATGGTTAAAAATCTATCAGCCTAAGTATGGCGTTTTAAATTACTTACTTGCTCAGCTTGGACTTGAAAATCTTCAAAATTCCTGGCTAGCATCTGCTGAAACGGCATTAGCATGTACATTTTTCGTTATTGTTTGGCAGTATGTTGGGTATCATATGCTGCTTTTGTATTCATCTATTAAGTCCATACCTAAATCTTTACTTGAGGCAGCGAAAGTAGATGGAGCTACAAATACTCAAATAGCTAGACACATTACGATTCCTCTAATTGCACCTATGATAAAGGTATGTGTTACTTTTGCTTTAATCGGTTCACTTAAAACGTTTGATTTAATTTATGTTTTAACTAAAGGTGGTCCAATTCATTCAACTGAAGTACCCACTACAATTATGTATCGAGTCCTTTTGACTGAGAATAACTATGGACTAGGTAGTGCAATGGCAATTTTTATAATTATTGAATGTCTGATATTCACTATCTTGATACAAAAAGGGTTTAAAGCAGAATCATATACTTATTAGGAGGGCGTGCTATATGAATCTACGTGAAAAAATAAAGAACCTAAAAATTTTACAATACATTATCCTTATAATTGTTGCTTTTGTACAGATCTATCCACTTTTTTGGCTGTTAACTTTTTCATTAAAAAGTAATCTTGAAATATTTGGTAAGAATCCTTTAGCTTTGCCTAAGAGTTTTATGATTTCTAATTATGCTAATATATTAGTTAACGGTAATCTGCTCACCTATCTATTTAACAGTGTGTTTGTTACTGCTATTACGATAGCATTTTCTACCATTATATCGGCAATGGCAGCCTATGCAATTGCAAGAATGTGTTGGAAAATTAAGGAACACGTGCTGACTTATTTTCTATTAGGTCTTATGATACCCATGCAAGCAACATTATTACCCTTGTTTTTAATGATGAAGAGAACGGGTGCTTATAATACACCATGGGCGTTAATACTACCCTATACTGGTTTTGCTTTACCTATGGCTATATTCATATTTGTTGGTTTCTTTAGAAGCATACCAAAAGAAATGGAAGAGGCAGCATTTATTGATGGAGCAAGTATCTACCAAATATTTAGAGTAATCATGTTACCTCTTATTAAGCCTGCTATAGCAACGGTTTCAATATTTACATTTTTAAGCTGTTGGAATGAGTTGATGTTTGCTATAACATTTATTAGTAAAGAACAGTTTAAAACTTTAACGGTTGGTATAATGGGTATGGTGGGTATGTATGCAACAAATTGGGGTGAATTAGGAGCTGGACTTGTGGTTGCGGCTTTACCAACGGTCATTATTTATGTGTTTATGAGCAGCCAAGTGGAAAAAAGTTTTACCACTGGTGCTATCAAAGGATAGAACACTATAATTATAGATAGGAGTAAGAAGAGTGGATATAAAAAATCTTATTAGTCAGATGACATTAGAAGAAAAAGCAAGTTTATGTTCAGGCGAAGACTTTTGGCATACACAAGAAATAAAAAGACTTAATATACCTAAAATGATGCTAAGCGATGGTCCTCATGGGTTGAGGAAGCAGGACTTAGAGGGAGACCATTTAGGTATCAACAAAAGCATTCAAGCAGTTTGTTTTCCAACAGGTGCAACGATAGCAGCCTCTTTTGATAGGGATTTAATTCACACGGTTGGTGAAGCACTTGGTCAAGAATGTCAAGCAGAGCATGTTGGTGTTATTTTAGGACCTGCGGTAAATATTAAACGTTCTCCTTTATGTGGAAGAAATTTTGAATATTTATCTGAAGATCCCTATTTATCAAGTGAAATGGCTGCAAGTCAAATTGAGGGGATTCAAAGTAAGAACGTAGGAGCTAGTATTAAACATTTTCTTGCTAATAATCAAGAGCATAGACGTATGACTTCAAGTTCTGAGATTGATGAAAGAACACTGAGAGAAATTTATTTGGCATCCTTTGAAAAACCAGTGAAAGAAGCTAAACCATGGACGGTTATGTGTTCTTATAATAAGATTAATGGAACCTATGCATCTGAAAACTATCACTATTTAACAAAAATATTAAGAGATGAATGGGGATTTGATGGAGTTGTCGTAAGTGATTGGGGTGCTGTAAACGACCGAGTAATGGGAATAAAAGCAGGTATGGATTTAGAAATGCCTTCTTCACATGGTTATAATGATAGTAGAATTGTCCAAGCTGTTCAAGAGGGAATATTAGAGGAAGCTGTATTGGATCAATGTGTGGAAAACATCTTAAAAATGGTGGAACGTTTTAATAAAAGTAGAGATGTTGAGGCTGTTTTTGATAGAGATAGTCACCATGATTTAGCAAGAAAAGCAGCGAGTGAGTCAATGGTATTATTAAAAAATGAAAATATTCTACCTCTGAGTAGGAAAGCAAAAATTGGATTTATTGGGCAATTTGCCACTAACCCTCGTTTCCAAGGAGGCGGCAGCTCCCATATCAATACGCATAAAACAACGAGTGCATTGGACAGTGTAGATATTGAAGTCAGCTATGCAAAGGGCTACCATATTCATGAAGATAGTATCGATCAGCAGTTAGTAGATGAAGCAATAAAAGTAGCTAAAGAAGTAGAAGTTGCCGTTATTTTTGCAGGCTTACCCGATGAGTTTGAATCTGAAGGTTATGACCGTCAACATATGAACTTACCAGAGAGTCATAATTATTTAATTCAATCTGTTCTTAAGGAACAACCGAATACCGTCGTTGTATTGCACAATGGTTCTCCTGTAGAGATGCCATGGATTAATGAGGTTAAAGGTGTATTAGAAGTGTACTTATCAGGGCAGTCTGTAGGAGAGGCTACTGTTGATATACTATTTGGAGATGTTAATCCTAGCGGTAAACTGCCAGAAACATTTCCCATTTCCCTTGCAGATAATCCATCTTATCTTTATTACTTTGGAGAAAAAGATGTAGTAGAATATCGAGAAGGTATTTTTGTTGGTTACCGCTATTATGATAAAAAAGAAATGCCAGTTCTCTTTCCGTTTGGTCATGGATTGAGTTATACTAGCTTTACATATTCCAATATGACATTATCTCATACAAAAATTAATGAAGATGATACATTAACGGTTACGGTGGATGTTGAGAATAGTGGAGACTGTTATGGAAAAGAAGTCGTACAGCTTTATGTATCAGATACAGTTTCTTCTGTTATTAGACCAATAAAGGAGTTAAAAGGTTTTGAAAAAATCGGTCTTCATCCAAAGGAAAAGAAACAGGTCGTACTTAACCTTGATAAACGTAGCTTTGCTTACTATAATAGTCAATTGAAAGATTGGCATGTGGAATCAGGTGATTTCGAATTACTGATTGGTAAGTCATCAAGAGATATACAGTGTCGTGAGCGTGTGTATGTTCAATCTAATACAGTCATTAAAGAGAAGTATACAATCAATAGTATGATTGGTGACCTATTAAAAATTGAGTCAAAGAAAGTATTGATACAACCATTTATAGAAATTATGGCTAAAACTTTTAGGGTTAATAAGGAGTCAACCGATCCATCCAATGTAACGATTACGGAAGAAACCATGGATGCTATGTTTAATGACATGCCGCTTCGTAGCTTGGTTTCTAATGGTGGTGGCACTATAGATTTTCGAATGTTAGATGATTTAATTGATCAATTGAACAGCTAGTGGTTAATCTAGAACTAGTATTATAGATAATTGGATAGTATAAGTAAAATTATCATGACATAGATACTAAAGATTAAGGTGTTTCATTAATTATAAAAAGTATATGATTCGAGGGCAGGCATTTCTATAATGGCTGTCTTGTTTTTATGTGTGCTAATAGCTCAAACAAGACATGTTTTGTTTTTTGAGCAAATAACCAAAAAGGTTTAAAAGGTATTATTTACCATGGACATAGTCAATAGGTTTAATTCAACTATATACAACGCACAAAAAAACTTGAATTTAACTAATTAATATAATGAAAATGTATTAATATGTTGATTTGCTTGTCTGTTGTATATTATACTTATGATAGTTAAACGTTTGACTATAAGGAATGATAGTATGAAAAAAGCGACACTCAAAGATATTGCACAACGTGTTGGAGTATCAATTACAACTGTTTCAAATGTCTTGAATCACAAAAATGAAACTAGTTATTCAGAAAAAAGAAAACAAGAGATTCTTAGAATAGCACAAGATCTAAAGTATGAACCTAATTTAGCTGCCAAGACGCTTGTTACTCAGCAATCCAACATGATTGCTGTTCTCTTGCCACCTTATATGCTTGGATTCATACAAGAGAGTCCGTTTTATTTTTATCTTATTAGCGGAATAGAAAATAAAGCTCATGCAATGGGATTAGATGTGATTATTAAATTTATTCAATATACGGATACTGTAGAAGAGCTATTAGCATGGGCAAAAAGCAGAAATCTGCATGGCATTGTCATTGTTGGCGAAATTAATGAAAGATATATTGCAGGGTTTAATAAATTGGATGTAGCTATAGCTCTTGTGGATAATTATACAGATTTTGAATTAAAGAACATTCATTATATTAATACAATGGATGAATATGGGGGACTCCTTGCTGGAAGACATCTTATAGAGCAAGGCTACCAACGCCTATGTATTTTAACTACAAATATTTCTGAACAAAAGGTGGATTTTCACCGCTATCAAGGATTTAAGAAAGCCATTCAACAGTCAGGGTTTGAAGAATCTCTCGTTGTTGTGAATACAACGACCTATCAAGAAGGATATGATATCAGCTATGAGGTGAAAAATATGGGTGTGGATGGTGCCTTTTGTACTTCCGATAGTCTTGCTCTTGGTCTTATTGATGGTTTAACGGGATTGGATGTTAAGATTCCTGATACCTTTGGGGTGGTTGGATTTGATAATATCAGTCGAAGTAAGGAAAATTGGATGCCTCTAACTACCATTAATCAAAATGTTATTAAAAAAGGAGAATTAGCGGTTGAGACTTTATTTCAAAAAAAATCATGGGGAAGTCAAGCTAAGGTTTCTGTCAATTTGATTAAACGACGCTCAACGTAATAAAAATCAACTGATGTGGATATCAAGGCTTTCAACAAGTTAAATAGATTATAAATCATAGGAGGGTTTTGAATGAACAAGTATTTTAGCATAGGGTTGGTATTATTGCTACTTCTTTCTATAACTGGATGCAAAAAAGGTGTAACTGCAAAATTTGAAGAGGATTTAAAATGGGATGAAACAATGGGACATTATATTAATGAAAAAAATGCTAAGCTTTCTATATGGCTAGATAATGAAGATTATGGCGATAAGCTTATAGAGCTTTGGAATGAAAAGTATCCTGATGTTGAATTGACCTATGAAAAACGTGATATTAATGATAATGTAACAAAACTAAAATTAGATGCGCCAGCGGGACTTGGTGCTGATGTTTTTTACATGCCGCATAATGCTGTTGTAGATGGAAGAGAAGCGGGTATCTTATTCCAGCTTCCAAATAAAATTAAGGATTATATTATGGATGTTTCACAGGAGTCCTCTTATAAGGTTGCTATGTATGAAGGGGATATGTATGCTGTTCCTGATTCTATTGAGAATATAGCTATGACTTACAATAAGCAAATCTTAACAGCTTTACCTGCACTGCCAACTGTTTTAAACACTAATGCCTCAAATCTATTGGAACAAATTGAGAATGAAGAAATCTACTTAGAAGAGCTGTTCAGCGGTGTTGCCAGCTGGGGCAATTCCTATGCTGGTGCAGGTGTTGAGATTCCTTACATAGAAGATAGATTCTATAAGGCAGAAACAGAAGGAGAAGCTGATTCAGAGGATAAACATACTATCATGGTGTGGCAGCTCTATGATGCTTATCACAATTATCCGTTTATAACAAGAGACGGTTATCGTGTTTTTGGAGAAGATAACAATGATCCAAGTCAATTTAGTATAACCAGTGAAAAAGTAACTACATCTATAAAAGCAGTGACAGGAGACTGGTATGGCAATAAGCAGGATTCAAAGCTTTTCCCAGGACTTGCAACAGTTGAAGATATTGGCTGGGATCAAGGACCATCAAGATTTCAAAAAGGACAGATAGGTATAACGATTACAGGACCTTGGGTCATGGCTGATATCAAATCCAACTGGAAAACCTGGGTTGAAGAAGGGCGTTTTGGTATCACACAGGACACAAAAATGTCTGACATTTTTGGTGTAAAAGCTCTCCCTAAATTCAGTAATAATCAAAATCCTATTACATTTTCAGGCGTTAGAACCGCTGGTGTCAATATCTATACGAATTATCCAAATGCATCCATGAACCTTCTTCTTTTTATTACTTCTGATGAGATCATGAAAGAGGTCTATGATATTTTAGGTAATATTCCTGCTGTTAAGGATTCCAGTAAAATACCAGGTCTCAGTGAAGATACTATTTCTCAAGGATTTTTAGCTCAAGCTGTTTATTCACATCCAATGCCTGTCATTCAAGAAGGCAATTATATGTGGGATCCACTAAGAGATCTATGGACGAATCTATTTGATGCACAAATGACCATAAAAGAAGCCCAGTCAAAATCTCAAGAAGACTACGAACGTATTCTACGTGATGCAGGTAAATAAAAGCAAGCGATGGGGACGGTTCCTGTTGCTTTAACAGCAACTAGA
>JANQFZ010000060.1 GCA_028277605.1 Vallitaleaceae bacterium
TCTAGTTGCTGTTAAAGCAACAGGAACCGTCCCCATCGCTTGCTTTTATTTACCTGCATCACGTAGAATACGTTCGTAGTCTTCTTGAGATTTTGACTGAGCTTCTTCTATGGTCATTTGCGCATCAAATAGATTCGTCCATAGATCTCTTAGTGGATCCCACATATAATTACCTTCTTGAATGACAGGCATTGGATGTGAATAAGCAGCTTGAGCTAAAAATCCTTGAGAAATAGTATCTTCACTGAGACCTGGGATTCTACTGGAATCCTTAACAGCAGGAATTTTACCTAAAACACTATAAACTTCTTTCATTATATCTTCACTAGATAAGAATCGAAGTAGATTCATAGCAGCATTGGGATATTTGGTATATATGTTGACACCTGCGACTCTAACTCCAGAAAATGCAATTGGGTTTTGATCATTACTAAATTTAGGTAGTGCTTTTACACCAAACACATCAGATAATTTGGAATCTTCATTAATGCCATAACGTCCTTCTTCAAGCCAAGTTTCCCAATTGGATTTGATATCTGACATTGCCCATGGACCTGTAATCGTAATTCCCACTTGTCCTTTTTGAAATCTTGAAGGTCCTTGATCCCAACCAATATCTTCAACTGTTGCAAGTCCTGGGAAAAGCTTGGAATCCTGCTTATTGCCATACCAATCTCCAGTTACCGCTTTAATAGATGCTGTTACTTCTTTACTTGTTATATTAAACTGACTTGGATCATCATTGTTTTCTCCAAAAACACGATAACCATCTCTTGTTAGAAGAGGATAATTATGGTAAGCATCGTATAACTGCCACACCATGATAGTATGTTTATCTTCAGAACCAGTCTCACCTTCTGCTGCTGCATTATAGAATCTATCTTCTATGTAAGGAATCTCAACACCTGCACCAGCATAGGAGTTTCCCCAGTTGGCAACACCACTAAGTAATTCTTCTAAATAGATTTCTTCATTTTCAATTTGTTCCAAGAGATTTGAGGCATTAGTATTAATAACAGTTGGCAGTGCAGGTAAAGCCTCTAAGATCTGCTTATTATAGGCTAGAGCTACATTATCAATAGAATCAGGCGTAGCATACATATCCCCTTCATACATAGTAACCTTGTATGATGACTCCTGCATAGTCTCCATTATGTACTGCTGATCTCTTTTTGGTAACTTAAATAGTAATCCAGCCTCTCTTGCATCAACAACTGTATTATGAGGCATATAAAAAACATCAGCACCAAGCCCAGCTGGACCATCTAGCTTTAATTTTTCAACATTTTCATTGACACCAAGATTTTCATAAGTTAATTCAACTTCTGGATACTTTTCATTCCATAGTTCAATAACTCTATCTGCAAAATCATCATTATCTGTCCAGAAGGATAGCTTTGCATTTTTTTCGTTAGTGTATTCCCCTTTTGCTTCATCCCATTTTAAATCTTCTTCAAGCTTTGCTGTTACACCTTTTTGACACCCTGTTATAGATATCAGTATCATAAAAACTAATGCTATACTTAAATATTTTCTCATTGTAAGCCTCCTTAAGATAGAGCAACTATAGATTCATAATTATATGTATTGACTATAATAATTCTATATTTGCATTGTTTATTTACTAGTTACACCTATCCTGTCATTACTAGTTTATAAGCCATAGCACTGTAAGAATTATGGTTAATAGCTGTAACTTGTTCCCCCCCTTCTTATTGTAATTAACCACACTAAATTTAATCGATTAACCCTATATAAAAAAGTATAGTCTATGCGACTAATTATTCAATGATCTATTGTTTATAAACTTGTAAACTGACGATAGATAGGCACTAAAGCTTGATAGCTTTGATTATACAGGTCATAAAGCTTTTTGTAAATAACATCATGACTTTTTTTTGGCTCAATCTTATACTTAACCCGATTAAATTTCTTAATGACATTAAAGCTCTCAAATGCACCTATACCAACGCCACCACATATAGCAGCTCCCATAGATGTGGCTTCCTCTATATATTCAGGGACTAGAACTGTTTTTTGCCAGATATCCGCCATTATCTGAAGCCATACTCTACATTTTGCTCCTCCACCAATCACCATAATTTCATTTATCGGAAGAACCTTAGTAAATACATCCAGTATAACTTTTAAGTTAAAGCCCACCCCTTCTAATACAGAACGATAGATATCCTCTTTAGTGTGAGACATATTTAAGCCAATAAAAGCACCTTTTGCATGAGGATTCCATCTGGGACTTCTTTCTCCAAGCAAATATGGAAGAAAGAGTAATTTGTTGGATCCAGGTGGTGACTTTTCTATGCTTTTATTAATATAATCATAGGGATCCTCATTGTTTTGTTCTGCCTGAAAGATCTCATAAGTGCATAATGTGTTCTTGAGCCAATGATAGGAATATCCAGCACTCTGCATGGTGCCACAGGGTGAATATAGATTGGGGTCTAAATGAACCCAGTTAAATGTTTTCATTTCATCATCAAAAACTGGTTGTTCAGAAGCATAAGCAATCCATGAGGATGACCCGATAACATTATAAGTTGATCCCTGATCAACAACACCAGCTCCAACAGCGGCACAGGAACCATCTCCTCCTCCTGTAACAACTGGGGTTCCTTCAACAAGTCCTGTTTGTTTAGAAGCTGCTTCAGTTATTTTACCTGAAATACTTGTTGAGGACACCAGCCTAGGAAGCTTATCATGTTCAATATTAAGCCCTTTTAAGATATCTTGTGACCACTTTTTTTCTTTAATATCTAAGAGGTTAGTCCCTGAAGCATCACTATAATCTGTAATGAACTGCCCTGTTAACTTTAAAATAATATAGTCTTTAGCCTGTAGGAACTTATAAGTTTGTCTATAGACATCAGGCTCATTTTCTTTAAGCCAAAGAATTTTTGCAGCAGTATAGGATGCACTTATTCTATGACCTGTAATTTGATAGACATTTTCCATGCCTAAAATTTCTTCCATCATGCCTTCTTCTTTGATACTTCTAAGATCAGCCCATATAATAGAATGTCTTAATGGCATACCATCTCTATTAACAGGAAGACACCCCATCATTTGCGCACTAAATGTAATACATGCAATATCATTTTTATCAATGCCTGATTTTTTAATAAGGTCCTTGGTAGATGTACATACAGCATGCCACCAATCCTGTGGATCTTGTTCCACCCAGTTTGCTTTAGGATAGTAGGTTGGATAAGCATAGGTAGAACTAGTTATCAGCTGTCCCATCAAATTGTATAACGTAGCTTTATTGCCACTCGTACCTAAATCATGAGCAAGTATATAGTTCTTCATGACAGTTCCCCCTCACAATCATTAATAGCTAAAAACAATTCATTATCTGGTGATTTCAACAATAAATTTATTTCTATCACCTCTATAACTACAAAAAGAGTACTCTATAATTCTTTCATCTTCAAGATATGCTGTTGTTTCAAAATAATGTATTGCATCTCCTTCTTCAATATACATCCAATGTACTTCTTCATCATTGGCTTTTCTTGCTTCAAAAGAACGAACAACTTTTTTTATGTGTAAGTTATTTTTTTCAAAACTATCATAAAGAGAATGCGTATTAAAATCTAGGGATGATAAGTCGGGATAGAGGTCATATGGAACATAGGTTGTGACTATTAGTATGGGTTCGTCATTGGCATATCTGAGTCTTTTTAGTTTGGTGACTTGTGAGTTAGGGTTTATATTGAGTCGTTCTGCTATGAAATCAGAAGCTTCCTCTACCTGTAATTCTAGAGTTTTTGTTTTCGGTGTTAAACCCTTTCGCCTCATTTCTTCATTATAGCTTTCTATGACCTTGGTAAATTCTTGTTTGATTTTAGGTTTGGAAATAAAAGTTCCTCTGCCCTTTTGCCGATAAAGATAACCTTCGTTGACTAATTCTTTAATAGCCTGCCTTACAGTAGGTCTGCTGATTTCATAGTATTCACTTAATTCCATCTCAGTAGGTAAGGGAGTATTTTCACTATACTGGTTGGATTTAATTTGTTCTAACAGAAGTTCCTTAAGTTGATAGTATAAGGGTACAGGAATATTTTTATTGAGTTTTTTGTTTAACTTTTTATTGAGCTTTTTGTTTAGTTTTTTTTTATTTTTTTTGTTAGCGTCATACATTATGCAAACTCCTTCGAGACAAATCAGAGTTGTTTTGCCTTCATATATTCTTCTATAATTTTCACTCCTGAACTAGTACCTATTCTCTCAGCTCCAGCTTCTATCATTGCAATGGTAGTTTTTAGATCACGTATACCTCCAGAGGCTTTTACTTTTATCTTATCTCCTACGCATTGTTTCATCAGCTTCACATCTTCAACTCTTGCTCCATAGTCACCAAATCCAGTAGAAGTTTTTATAAAATCTGGTTGTACTTTGAGCGCAATATCACACAACCTTTTTTTCTCTTCATCTGTTAAGTAACAGTTTTCAAAGATGACTTTGGATGTAACTTGATTACTTTTACATAAGTTAATAATTTCGTTCATTTCATTTTCTATGTATTCCCAATTACCATTTTTTAATTCAGCAATATTAATAACATAATCAATTTCATCAGCACCAGTATTAATTGCATCTTTAGTTTCAAAAACCTTTGTTGCTATAGTACTCTGTCCCAATGGAAATCCTACTGCACCTCCAACGCAAACCGAACTATCTTTTAGATAGTTTTTGCATCGTTCTATTGCCGCACAATTAATGGCTACCATCTTAAAGTTATATTTCATACTTTCATCACATAATTTTTTGAAATCCTGACTTTCAGCATTTGGTTTTAATAATGTCTGGTCAAACATACCAGCCAATTCTTGCACAGTTAGCTCACTACTATTCATAAAGAAAACCTCCTAAAGAAACAATGATATGATATATTGTTATGTATTTATGTCAATATGTTAATATGTAATTACATATATAACTATAATTCATTCTTTAGTCATTGTCAATAACAATCTAGTTGATTCTATATGTTTTATTGTTATATATTTAAATAGTATTAAAATGGCAGATACAATCTTAACTGAAAAAATAATAAAAGACAATACGGCTATATCCTACTTCTTATATCTTGGTTTTTTAAATCTGAAAAAGTAAGAACTAAAATACAACCAATACCAAATACTATTATTTCTATTACAAACACTCTAATTCCATAGTCTGATAATAATAAGGCTCTTGATAAGATGTTAATAATTGAATGAAACACAACCGCTATTAATATGTTCCCTTTGGTCTTATTATTAAACCACGTAAACAATATTGATAGCTCTATAGTTGTTATAATAAATAATAGAAACCCTACTATGCCAACTTCCATATTAAGGTGCCATGCTCCCCATACCAATCCTAATACAATACTACTAATTAATGGACTATATTTCAATTGTAACTGAGGTAACATAAACCCTCTCCAACCTACCTCTTCACCTAGACTTCCCATAATAATGCCAAGTAGTATGTATATATATCTATAGTGTATTTCAAAAGCTGGAAATACAAGATAACCATATTTAAATAGTGATAAGATTAAATAACTCAATCCAATGATAAGTATAGAAACTATAACGCAAAGAGCAAACCATTTAATATTTTCTTTTGTAATGTGAAATCGCTTAATATTAATTCTCTTGCCTTTCCCATCTCTTATTAACTGACTCAATAAAATCCCAATAATTCCAGGCGCTAACTGTGGGAAGATGATTGCATAATTCTGAGCATCTCTAAAAACGAATATATTTAGCAATATTAATATCCCTGAAAGTAAAAAAGCCCCTATAGAAAAGATGATTACTGGATGATTCTTGACGAAATGATTCATATTTATTGTCACTCCTTTACTTTTAATCAAGAAAAGCAATTTAACTCTTAACCTACTATAGCATTCGTTTTTTATATTGCATAGTTAACTATAGTAAAATATAAAACTCCCCACAAAAAGGGAGTTTCAAATTATCCTTATTCTAATATATTAAATTAAATATATATATCAATAATATGATTACTATTGTTCTCATTCAGAAGGTTTATTTTATCATCTTCTTTAATTAATATTTTATTATTTCTTCCTTCTGTATGTTCAATCTGTTGTAATGCTTCTTGTCCTTCTAAACTGATTTCAACTTTGTCAACATGTTCTTGCTTCTTGACATTTTGTGATTGATTAGATGATTGATTGTTTTTCTCTATGTGTTGTAATTCTATTTTTTTTGATGATAATTCAGATGAGATTTTTTGATATGTTTGACGTAATTTATTCATCATCTCATCTATACCTAATGCACCTTTTGCTTTATCTGACTGATATTGCTGCATATCCTGTTTTATAAGTTTTAATTTTTTTTCTAAATCAGATATCTCTTTTTTTAAACCAGAAGTATTGACTAGAGGTTTTTCATAATTTTGCATCTCATAACCTGAACTATTTCCTATTGTTTGTATGCTCATAATAAACCTCCTTAGATGTAGCTTCTCTTCATCTGTTCTGTTAATATAATACTTATAAATCGTTGTTAATTATAATGTAATATTATGTAATTAATGTTAACGTCATAAACTCAATCTGTCAAGTGAAATTATGACTTTATTCCTATTATTAAAATGAATATACTCCTAATATATATTCAGAAATTTAAATATTATATAATCTCTCTATAATTCTCTGACACTTCAAGCCATCTTCAAAATCAGCACCAATGGAAGTGGCACCTTCTCCATAAACTTTATTGGCAAAATGTATTAGAGAAGCCGTATGGCAGTTTTGAAAAAATCCCAGTGAATTTCTTTGACCAGCATAGTATTTCATTAGTTCCTGATCATGTGATGCATTTTTTATTTCTGTTAAACTACTCTCATACTTATATATTTCTATTTCATAAGGATTATCCAAACTAACCTTAATACTACCTTTTGTGCCGTAGATAACATAGTCATCCGTTTGTTTTCTCTCTGCAAATATTCTAGATACTTCTAATGTGCCTGTGATGCCATTATTCAATATACAATCACATCTAGATATTTCATCTACTTCTGTTCTTTCTTTAAAGTAAATGCTTGCCTTGTACTCAGTTTCTTTAATGTCATCTAAAGTAAACTGTATCAAATCAATAAGATGGACTCCTAAATCTAACAAAGCTCCACCACCAGAATTTTTCTTTATTCTCCAAGTGTCTTTTTTATTATCATTTAAATAACTCTTATGATAGGTCTTAATTTTAAAATCGATGACCTGTCCAATCGTTTCTTTTTGTAGCTCATACTTCAGCAACCTGATTGACGGTAAAAATCGATACATGAATGCAATGCCATGGATAAGGTTTTTTTGATTAACGATCTGAACCATCTGCAATGCTTCTTTATAAGTTGAAGCAAGCGGCTTTTCACAATAAACAGGTTTTCCATAAGCCGCAGCTTTCTCTACAATTTGCATGTGAGAATCATTAGGTGTACATATATCTACAAAATCCACATTGGGATCGTCAAGAACCTGTTGAATATCTGTCACATTTTTAACCCCTTGAAGCTTAACCTCAATGGGCTTTCTTGTTACAATATGTGTAAGATTTAACTGATAAGGCAAAGGATACCTTATGTTCGCATCATACGCTGCTAATGCATGAGTTTTTCCTATACTACCATATCCTATAATTGCAAAATTTAACTTATTGATTTCAATCATCCCTTTCACAATAGTATGTATTGAAGTTAACTATGGATATAACAATAATTCAATAACTTTTGCTATATTCCTTGATTGACAGGTTGAAAAATTTAATAATTGCAGCTTTATATTTATCTGGTATAGTAACAGGTAGTTTCATTCTTTTAGTTAATAAAATTCAGGTGGATTCTCTCCACCTGAATTCAGTACCTCTATTTATTTGTTAATCATTTCCTCTAGTTTCTTGACAATTTGATCTGCTTTTTTTACCAATTCACTAACCCCAACCTTAACAATTTTCTTCTCTTTAAATCTATCTGTTTCTTTTAACCCAATATCTTTGGTTAGGATAACAACATCTGCATCCTTAATATCTTCCACCGATAGTCTATTTTCTATACCTATCTGACCTTGGGTTTCAACCTTTACTTCTATGCCTCTTGCCTTTGCTGCTCTTTCTAAAGCTTCTGCTGACATATATGTATGTGCAACTCCTGATGGGCAGGCGGTTACTGCTACAATTTTCATCTATTTATGCCTCCTATTTGGTTTATAATTTACTCAAATTTTAAATCTAATTCATCACCTATATTTTCATCTATTTCTTCATTTTCCTTCTCTTGTACAGGTTTCTTTAATAGGTTAACCATAAGAGCAGTGACTACAGAACCCACAATAATAGCAATGATGTATTGTAATTTCCCTGTTACTGCTGGTAATACAATAAGACCAGACCAAGCTATCATGTTCTGAACACCTAATAATCCTGCTGTCGCGCAACCTGCCGCAGCACCTACCATTATGGATGGAATAACTCTTAATGGATCTCCTGCCGCAAAAGGAATTGCACCTTCTGTAATGCCAACCAGCCCCATTAAGAATGACGCTTTACCTGCTTCTTTTTCTGAAACTGTATATTTCTTAGGTGCTAATAAGGTTGCAAGACCCATACCTATAGGTGGGCAGCAAACGCCAACTGCATTAATACCAGCTATGTTATAAAGTCCTTCTGAAACAGCCATAATAGTAAAGGCAAAAGCAACTTTATTAACAGGTCCGCCCATGTCAAATGCATTCATAAGTCCCATAATAATTGCTAATATAACGATACTACCACTTTGTAAGCCTTGTAACCATTCAGTTAATCCTATCGTGATAGAAGCAATAGGTGCTCCGATAACCCACTGCATTAGACCAGCTGTTATAAATGTACCTATAATAGGAATTACAAATATAGGCATAATGGATCGAAATACTGCTGGAACCTTTATCTTTTTTAAATAGAAAACAACAACACCACCAAGTATACCTGCAATAACTGCTCCTAAAAATCCAGCACCCAATTCATTAGCAACGAATGCTCCAATTGCAGCTGGTGCAATTCCTGGTCTTTCTGCAATAGAAAAAGCAATAAAGCCTGCTAAAATTGGTACCATTAGTTCAAATCCCTTAACCCCTATCATAAATAGGTCAAAAAGCCATGTACCTTCTGGTGGCACTCCAGCCTGACCATAAAACACAACAGATAATGCTAATAGAATACCCCCTGCAACTACAAATGGTATCATATAGGATACCCCTGTCATTAAATGCTGTCTCGTATCTTTAAAGATTGCTTTTAAATCATTCATTCCTTTACCTCCTCTTATTTTTAAAGATAATACATAAAACCTAGTTCTTACCTTTCTAATACAAGAATTATGTAACCATTAGAACAATACAATCTTAATTTATAGCGCTAAAACTTCTAATACTTCTTCAACAGTATTTGCTGCTTGAAGCTCTTGTCTAAACTCATCTCTCATAATCTTTCTGGATAGTTGAGCTAATATTTTTAGATGCTGATCGCCAGCCTCTTGTTCAGATACTCCTATGAGAAAAATATACTTGGCTTTTTCTTCATCACTCCATTGTATTTCATTTCTTAATCTTGCAAAAGCAACTGAAGCTTTTTTGACTGCATCACATTTCCCATGAGGAATCGCAAAGTTAAATCCTAAGCTTGTCGGAAATGTCGTTTCTCTTTCTTCAACCTTTGCGACAAATTCTTCATAATTCTCAAGTCTCTCTTCACTTTGTAAGATACGTGCCAGCTTTTCTATGACTTCATGTTTGTTTTCAATTTCTAAATCTAATAGAACCATTTTTTCTGTCATTAAACTATTCACCACAATTACCTCCATTCAAAAATATATCAATGATTTCTGATTTGTCATCTGTTTGCATAATTTTATCAATTAAAGTTGCATTGTCTAGCAAGGCATAAATGGTCTTAAAAAACGTCTTAGTAACATGGATGTCTTTAAACTTTAAGGCTAGTATTATCATTAATCTTAATTGGTTATCATTCCATGTTATAGGGTGTTTAAGCTTAATAATACATATTTTAGATTTTATGACATACGCCTCAGTTGCATGAGGAATGGCTATACCTTTTCCTATCTCTGTGGATGCCTTCTCCTCTCTTTCTAAAACATTTTCACAAAATCCAGGCCTTACATAGCCTTTTTCCTCCATGAGCTTTCCATAGTAATTAATGATTTCAATAAAATCTTTTTTATCTTCCTCTATAAAGCATAACGCTTCGTCTATTACATCACATATGCAGCTTTTACTTGTATTCTTTTTGAAGGTCTTCTTTTCACAGCTATTGATTTGAAGTTTTCCAAGCATACTTTTTATCTTAATTACATCTGTTGCGTCAAGAAGCGTACTGATATAAACAGCCTTAGGACTATCAATAACTCCTGCTATTGTTGAAATAATTAAATCCGCCTTTTGGATAATATTTTTATTCAAGTAGTTTAAAGGCAGGATTTCAATGATATCCAGCTCATGAAAAAGGTTATTTATCTTTGTCGCAATCAATTGTGATGTTCCTATACCACTGGAACAAACAATTACGGTCTTTACTTTATGATTCAATCGCCCTACCCCTACAGCAAGATGCATGGCAATATATCCAACCTCATCTTCACTAATAGAGACACCTATTTTCTTTTCAAATATACTACTGCACGCCCAAGCAGCACCAAAAATACTCGTATATTCATTTTTAATGGTCTGAAGAATTGGATTTCTTAGTTTTAGACCATGCTGTAAGCGTATAATAGTAGGTCTTAGATGAATGACTAAAGCTATGAGTAATTTTTTATCATTACTTAAATCAATACCTAATATATCACCTGCAAGACTAATAATTTCTTTTGCAATACTGATATACTCTCTATTTTGGACATCTAATAATATATCATAGCTATTCGTGTCAATATCTTCTTGTATCTTGGCGCCTAACATGTGGAGAGAAATATAACCGATCTCATCCTCTGAAAAATCCAAATGAAAAGCTTC
Organism: Vallitaleaceae bacterium; assembly: GCA_028277605.1. Classification (GTDB taxonomy): domain Bacteria; phylum Bacillota; class Clostridia; order Lachnospirales; family Vallitaleaceae; genus JANQFZ01. The sequence goes on from JANQFZ010000060.1 coordinate 11,048, forward strand.
GCTTAATTGATCAACAACCCAAGTGGCCACTTCAAATTCATATTTAGCTCTTAAGCTTTCAAAATGCTCTTTTGTCAGCTTGATCTCCTTTTCATGCTTCGTTCTTTCAATGACAATAGCAATATGCGTGATTAAATTAATAAAGGCTTGATCAGTAAAGTAATAACCCAGTTTTCTTTCAGCCTGCTGAATGATTTCTTGGATTTTAAACAGTTGAATAAAAGGAAATAACTGTTTAATCTTCTTATAATTGATGAAATCAATTCTATAATCAAGCTTCTCTAATTCTTCAACTTCATCGACTTGATTCTGCTCATGAACTTCTAGAAACAAATCCATCATAGCTCGCCTATAATTTTTTTCATTGCCTTCAACCCACAGTCCTTGATTCTGTTTTCTTTTGAGCTGTAGTCCCCTTTTTTCTAACCAGCTTTGAATAGTAACCAGATCATGTATAATGGTGCTTTTACTACAGTATAAGTCTTCTGCAAAAAGCTGAAGCGTATAAGTATATTTATTTTTTAACAATGTTCTAAGGATATAATACCGCCTATGTTCAGGTGAATACTTTTCTTCAACATCCTTACTGATAGATATACCCATACCTAATAATTTTCTTTCTTCTTCAGTAACATCTAAAAAAACACCAACATTTGGCCTTATAATAAGCTTGATGGCTTTTTTTTCTAGTTCTTGTTGTAAAAGCTTTAAATAATTTCTTACCGTTTTGCCTGATCTGGATACTTTTTCAGCTAACTTAGCTACTGTTATAGGCTGATGGCTTTTAATTAAAACTAGGAAAATCTGTTTCTTCACATCCTCTTTTCCTTTAATTTTAATCACTCCCAATTGGTTTTAAAACGCGTTTTATTACTTTTGTATAATTTTAATATGATTTGAGATTGTTTCTTATTATATTTTATCATTATTCGCGCATACTTTCCATATCACAATAGTCACTTTTATTTCCACATTAATATGGAAGTATCCTAATAATTTACTGATACAGCATAATTAGTAGCTTCTGCGTTATCAATAATTATGGTAAATACTTGTAAGCAGTCAATCTTAACAAAGATCATCCGTTTTTATCTTTACCAGATAGGATACAAAACAATCTTAGTAATTTCACAGTAATTACTCTTTTTATATGAAAACCTATTTTAGGAAATAGTTAAATTTGATTGGTCGAACTATCATTACCATGCCTTTAAGAATTGAAAATAGAAAAAGTAAAGAGTGGTGATATACTATATAATATCAACACTCATTTCATTTAATGTGCTGTTTATTTTTTCTTCTGGAGCTTCATCAAGTATAATGCCATCAATTTCATAGAGATCTGCAAATTTATAAGTACCATCTAAGTAAAATTTTCTTGTCTCCATAACGATATATATTTTCTTACCTACATTCATAATCATTCTCTTGGTATTGCCATCTTCAACATCGAACGTTGTAATACTCATATCATACATATTAACACCGCAGCTCCCAACAAAAGCTTTATGAACTCGATATTTAGAGATGCTTTCAATAGCAGTAGAACCTATAAACCCATTTAACTCTTTATGGAAGATACCACCAATGCCAATAACCTCCACATGCTCACAATTTGAAAAAGCTGATACAACATCTACCATATTAGAAATTACTGTCAACTTTTTATTGCTCGCTGCAATTTTTTGTGCAAGTATAATATTAGTAGAGGAAATATCTAAAAATATAGTCTCTCTAGGCTGTATCATATCAAATGCCTTTTCTGCAATTTTTCTCTTTGCCTCCAGAGAGACATTCTTTCTGTTAAACATATCATTTTTTAACAGAGTTTTTCTAAGAAGTACAGCACCTCCGTAGGTTCTCTTTAGAATTTCATGCTTCTCTAAGCTCTTTAAATCCTTTCTAATACAGTCCTCTGTTACATCGAATTTTTGACTCAATTCCTTGACAACCACTTTCCCTGTCTCATTTAGAATTTCAATAATTTTATCTTTTCTTTCTTCTGCAAACATTTTATTCCACCTCTTTTAAGTACTGGGGGTTATTTGTTTTTACTTAATTTTAACCTTATTTTGAGATTTACATTATACCATATTTAATGAATTTTTTTCATCTCAACAGCCTTCTTATTTAGATATATCTAATATTACAACCATTTATTTTTAAACATATGACTAAATATCAGTTTTCTATCTTTGTTTATAAAACTATTGACCCACTTAATACGTGATAGTTTTTTATTTTGTTTTATAATTCAAACTAACTATATTTGGTATCATTTATTATTATTTAAATTTATATGCACATTTTTACATTTTTTTTACTTTCTTTCATATATAATAAGTATATTCTCAAAAAAAAGGAGCTATTAAAATGAAAAAAGCAGTTATATTATGTTTAGCCACATTGTTAGTTTTAACAAATATCACTATTGCAAAGGCGGCAATAAGCGCACCAGGTGCAGTTGATTTAGGGACTGATTATTGTAATAAAGAGTTCTCTAAAGTTTTTCACCTCTATAACGATGGTCCTGGATATGAATATGTAACCATTGAAGTACAGGACTATGATTTAGGACTAAAGGTAAGCCCAACCACTCTTAAGATACCCGGTAATCAACATGCTGCAATAACTATATCTGGACATTTTCCAAGTATGAATGGTGCCTTTTGTTCAGAGTTAATCATTAAGGATGATACAGGCAGTACGAATGATAAAATAGTCGCAGTAACTGGTTGGGCTAAACCCGAAGACTCTGGCGATAAACTACCAGCACCTAAAAATATTGTAATAATGGTGGAATTTCCTTGTCCTATCTTCGGCTGGATGAGTTGGGATGCTGTACCAAATGCTAAGAGTTATAAAGTTTATTTTCCTAAACCTCTTGATGAAACTATCATCACAAGTGATTGTAAATTGAATTTCTACCCACCCTTCCAATGGTGTTTAGACGGAAAATTTACAGTTACCGTTACAGCTATTGATAAAAATGGAAATTCAGGCAAAAAAGGAAGTTGTACATATACTTTTAATTAGGCGTATTGAATCTAGACTTAACTATTCATTATCCATGGGGTAGATAATCTTTTATCTGCCCCACCTATGTCTAGAATATTTGCTTTCTTACTCTTATCCTAAAAACTCTTTTAAAACCTCCACTATCATGAGATGATCGTCTAATTGTCTTGATCCAGATACTGTAATTGTCCCAACGATACCTACATTCTTAACAATAATTGGAAATGCTCCCCCATAAGCCGCATAATCTTTTGACGAAATATGATACTTCTCCTCTATCGTCTTTCCTTCTATTTTCAGCATAGTACCAACCGCTAATGAGCTTTTATGAAATCGGTGTACCACATTATTTTTTCTTATAATCCATTGAGCATGGTCAGGCACCGATCCGTCTAACGCATAATGAAATAGTTGATGACCATTTCTTACTATATCAATCGTTATCGGTACTTTCCTTTTTTTAGCTTTCTCAATAAGCTTTAATCCTATTTCAAAAGCTGTCTCACTAGTAAACTCTGAAAATTGTAGTGTTTCTTCTTGTTCTTGTAGCGTCATTAATAGTTCTTTCTCTTCCATTACTTAGATCTCCTCTCTTAATCAAATTTAAAAAAAATCCAATTTTGTATTGAAATTTTCTCATTTTAATTATACAATAATAACAAACAATAATAAAGAATAAAAAACAATATAATGTGGAGGTATCTCAATGGATTATGATAGAATTCAGTTATTGAAGCAGCAAATGTTTGATACGACAAGAGAAGTATCATTAGAAAGAGCCTTGTTATACACAGAAAACTATCAAACCACAGAAAATCAACCGACCATTATTCGGAGAGCAATGGCTACAGCTCATATATTAAGTCAGGTTAAGATTTCTATCAGGGAAGGAGAGCTTTTAGCAGGTAATCGAACCATAAAACCTAGAAGTGGTATTATTTCTCCAGAAATGGATCCTTATTGGATTTATAATGAATTGGATACAATAGAAAACAGACCTCAAGACCCCTTTTATATCTCAGAAGAAGATAAAAAAATTTACAAGGATGTGCTTTATCCCTACTGGAAAGGAAGATCATTAAAAGACTATATTAATAATAAAATAACGCCCGAAGTTAGAGAACCAGTAGATAAAAATATTGTGAAATTGAATCAAACCGATAAAGGACAGGGACATATCATTGCAAATTTTGAAAAACTGCTTCAATCAGGGCTTCAAGCTACAGTAGATGAAACCTCTCAATTGTATAAAAAGAATCCAGAAAACACATTTTATGATGCTTCATTAATCGTACTCAAAGCCTCACAAAACCATATCGTAAGGTATGCCAATTTAGCCATGACCCTAGCATTACAAGAAGATGATAATAAAAGAAAAGATGAGCTTTTAGAAATTGCACGGATTTCTAAGAAGATTTCTAAGCATAAGCCTAGCACTTTTTATGAAGCATGTCAGCTATTATGGTACATGTGTGTTATTCTTCAATACGAATCCAACGCCAGTTCTTTATCATTAGGCGGCTTTGATAAATACATGTATTCATTTTATCAGAATGATATTAAAAGAGGTGTTTCAAAAGACAATTTAAGAGAAATTTTAACGCATTTTTGGATTAAGGTTAATGATGTCGTTTTAATTAGAAGCAGCAATAGCGCCAAATATTTTGCTGGTTTTCCAACAGGCTATACAATAACCCTTGGTGGTCTTACAGAAAATGGTCGTTCAGCAGTTAATGAATTATCCTATCTTTGCTTAGATACTTATCAGGACATTCGGCTTCCTCAACCTAATTTAGGAGTAAGACTCAATGAATTTATAGAACGTTCCTTTTTAAATAAAACTTCTGAAACTATCAGATTAGGTACAGGGGTTCCTCAAATATTTAACGATGAAGTCATTGTCCCAGGATTTTTAAACAGAGGAGTAAGTCTAGAAGATGCCAGAGATTATTCAGTGGTTGGATGTGTTGAACTCTCTATCCCTGGAAAAACTTACGGTCTTCATGATATAGCCTTATTTAACTTATTAAAAGTAATGGAATTAACGCTTAAGGAAAATCAGAAAGAATCTTTCATAACCTTTGATGATATCATCGTTCGAATTAAGGAAAATATTGATCGGTATGTTCAGCTTATGATAGAGGGAAGTAATATCGTCGATGAAGGTCATCGAGCATTTGCGCCTGTACCACTGCTGTCATCTCTTATCAATCAATGCTTAGATAAGGGAAAAGATATTACCTACGGGGGAGCTAAATACAATTTTTCAGGTGTTCAAGGTATAGGTATCGCTAATCTAAGCGACTCCCTGTATGCACTTAAGAAAATTGTTTTTGAAGAAGAAAGAATTTCTCTTGAAGAACTGGTTGACGCTATGGATAATAACTTTGAAGGGGATGTGTATGAAACACTAAGAATAAGACTCATCAATAAGTATGATAAGTACGGCAATGATAATGATGAAGTCGATAATATGAGTTCGGATATTCTAAGATATTATGCTAAAGCCGTAGAAAAGTATCAAAACCCTAGAGGTGGTATCTTTACACCTGGCTCATATACTGTATCTGCTCATATCCCACTTGGTGAAGCGGTAGGTGCAACCCCTGATGGAAGAAAATCTAAAGAGCAACTGGCAGATGGCGGTCTCTCACCTATGGTTGGTAGAGATGGACTAGGACCTACGGCTGTACTTAAAAGTATCAGTAAACTAGATAATTACCTGACTACCAACGGAAGCTTGTTAAACATTAAATTCAATCCTAAGACACTTGAAGGACCAGAAGGTATTCAAAAGCTCTCCAATTTCCTTCTTGCTTTTATGAAACTAAAACTTCAACACATACAATTTAATGTCGTATCCGTCGATACATTACGAAAAGCTCAAGCTAACCCAAATGAGTACAAGGGATTAGTCGTGAGGGTCGCTGGCTATAGCGCATTTTTTACTGAGCTTTGTAAGGGTATTCAAGACGATATCATAAGAAGAACGGAACATAACTTATAAGCAATACCCTCTTTACAGAAAATAATTATCTGGGAAGTGAACCTATGAAAGGGTTAATTGTTAATATCCAACGGTATTCTCTCCAAGATGGAGATGGTATTCGTACGATCGTTTTTTTTAAAGGCTGTCCTCTAAGATGTCCTTGGTGTAGTAATCCTGAAAGTATTAGTTTTGAAATTGAAACCGTTAAAATTCTCTCTAAATGCATCCACTGCCCTGTCTGTAGCTACGATGTTGATGAGTGTCCTTCAGGGGCTATGACAAGATTTGGTCAATATATGACGGTAGATGAAGTTATTCAAGAGGTTGTCAAGGATCAAATTTTTTACGACACCTCAAACGGCGGGGTTACACTTTCAGGTGGAGAAGTTTTATCTCAATCTGCTTTTGCAAAGGAGCTTCTGATTGAATTAAAAAAATTAAACATCCATACAGCGATAGAAACCAGTGGACATGGAAGAACTCAAGCACTCCTTGACTTAGCCAATCACTTAGATTTAATTCTATTTGATCTAAAAATTATGGATACCATAAAAGCTAAACAAATCATTCGAGCAGATACCACGTTAATTAACCATAACTTAAAGGCTTTAGTTCAATCAAAGAAAAAAGTTATCCCTAGGATACCATTAATTCCCGGTTACACTTTGGATGATGAAAATATACATGCAATTATTCGCTTGGTAAAGTCCTTAGAATTAAAAGAGATTCATATCTTACCATTTCATCAATATGGAAGCAATAAATATGAATTTTTAAATAAAGACTATAAGCTTAAGGATGTACCCGTCCCATCAGATAGTACAGTACAAGATGTTAAAGTAAAAATGGAAAAAGAAGACCTTCATGTAACCATTGTACACTAAAGCAATAGATAAGCAGTAGAGAAGCAGTAGGGACGGTTCCTTTTGCTTACTAAAAAATGAGAAAGGAAAAGGTAATATGAAAAAGATTTTACTAACCGGTGGTAATGGATTTTTCTGTACAAGATTCAAAATTAGGCACGATAAAAAATATGAAATTCTTTCAACAGATTTACCAGAATTAGATGTTACAGATGAACAAGACGTTATAAAAACTTTTCGGGATTTTAATCCAGATTATGTCATTCATGCTGCTGCTATTGCAAGTACCGATTTTTGTAATAACCATCCAGAATTAGCTCACAAGGTAAATGTACAAGGTGCATTAAATGTAGCCAATGCTTGTAAAGATGTTCATGCAAAAATGGTATTTATTAGTACAGAGCAAGTATTCAATGATAATGTGGAACCCGGTCCTTATACTGAGGAAATGACTCCCACTCCAAAGACTATGTATGGTAAAAATAAGCTGGATGCAGAAGAACAGTTAAAACAAATGCTAGATGAACTCTGGATTTTAAGGTTTACTTGGCTCTTTGGATTTCCTGAAAAAGATTGTGGAATTAATCCAAATATACTTTGGAATACCCTATTAATTGCTTTACAGGGTAAAAAAACAAAAGTAACGTGTCATGAATACAGAGGGCTTACTTATGTCCATGAATTAATCGATCAATTTACTAAAATATTCGATATTCCATACGGAACCTATCACATAGGCAGTCATAATGCTTTAAGTCGTTATGACATTACCTGTCACATCTTAAAGAACATGGGTCTAGAGGATAGAATCAAAGATCTAATAGAAAAAGATACCGAAAAATACAAAGCCAAGGCAAGAGATGTCCGCTTATGTACAGATAAAATCAGACGGTACGGATTAACTTTTTGTGATTCTAAGGATGCAATTAAACACTGTATTGATACATTTAAATTTAAAATATAAAAGGAGAGATTTATATGCTTTACTTATTAGACACTGCCAATCTGGAAGCCATCAAAAAAGCCTACAACTTTTATCCCATGGATGGGGTTACAACCAACCCAACCCTAGTATCCAAAGAAAAAAGAGAATTTTTATCTATTTTAAAGGATATTCGTAAAATCATTGGTTCAGAATCTATGCTTCATGTACAGGCAGTCAGCTTGACTGCTGAGAAAATGGTTGAAGAAGCTTTTTATCTTAATGAAGTGATAGGAGGAAATCTATATGTTAAAATACCCGTTATTCCTGAAGGTATAAAAGCTATAAAACTTCTTAAATCTAAAGGAATAAAAACAACTGCAACTGCTATATTTACAGCAGGACAGGCACTTATGGCAGCTATTGCTGGTGCTCAATTTGTTGCTCCCTATGTAAATAGAATTGATAATATCAGTGGTGATGGTGTTGGTGTCGTGGCTGAGATTGTTCAATTATTTGAGCTTCATAATCAAGATGCAAAAGTACTTGCTGCTTCATTTAAAAATGTCCAACAAGTACATACTGTGTCGTTATCAGGTGCTCACTCCATTACTGTGAATCCTGAAATAATGGATAAAATGCTTGAACATCCTTTAACGGATTGGAGTGTTAACCAGTTTATAACAGATTGGGAAGGCATCTATGGTAAAAAAATGACAACTTTAGATGTGAAGTAAAATGTTGGATAATAACATAATAAGAAAGGAAGAAAAAATCCAATGCAACAAACTGTAACTGTATTAAATGAATCCGGTCTACACGCTAGACCAGCAGGCATGTTTGTAAAGACTGCCTCAAAATTTAAATCTGATATTAATATCATTTGTAATGAGTCAGCTTATAATGCAAAGTCCATTATGAATGTACTTAGTCTTGGTATTTCAAAAGGCACTGATATCATAATCTCTTCTGATGGAGAGGATGAAAAAGAGGCTATGGAAGCTTTAGTTTCATTAGTTAATTCTAGATTTGGTGAAGAATAAAGTTAGTTAAAATCGTCTACCTTGAGTTGACTCATCAGCTCAGATAGACGATTTTTTAGTGTACATATTTTTATGGTCATAGCAATTCATTATGATATTTATCCATTATTATTCAATTAAGAATTACATCTATCCATTTTTCTTGTCTTCAATTACTTTTTTAGAAACATCATTAGGAGCTTCCTCGTAGCGGTTAAATGCTTGTGTAAAGAGTCCTCTGCCTTGTGTCATAGAACGTAAGTCTGTGGAATACCCATACATCTCGGACAAAGGTACCTCAGCGATGATTTCTTGCTTACCTTTAACTGGATTCATTCCTAATACTCGACCACGACGTTTATTTAAGTCTCCCATAATGTCACCCATGTATTCATCTGGTACGGTTACCTTGACATCTACAATTGGTTCTAACAGTGTTGGACCTGCTTCAAGCATACCTTTTTTAAAGGCCACAGTCGTTGCTATTTTGAACGCCATTTCAGAAGAGTCAACTGGATGATACGATCCATCAACCAAAGTAGCTTTAATACCTACCACTGGATAACCTGCTAAAACACCGCGTCTAACAGATTCCTGTAATCCCTTTTCTACAGCAGGAAAATAATTTCTTGGTACAGAGCCACCGAATATTTTTTCTTCAAATATAAATGGTTTTTCTCTATCTCCAGAAGGCTCAAATTCTATATGAACATCACCATATTGTCCATGTCCACCAGATTGTTTCTTATGCTTGCCTTGAACTTTAACCTTTTTCTTAATTGTTTCTCTATAGGGAACTTTGGGTTTTTTCAGTTCAACTCCTACATTAAACTTGGCATCTAACTTACTGACTATAACATCTAGATGCTGACCACCCACTCCATACAAAAGCTCTTGATGATTTTCATGATCCATAACAAACTTAATGGTTGGATCTTCTTCCATCAGTCTATGAAGCCCAGATGAAATTTTGTCCTCATCTCCTTTACTCTTAGTTACTACTGCTCGAACAGCAAGTGATTCAGGAAAATCAATGCCTTGTAGTTGAACGGGTCTACCTTTTTCACATAGTGTATCTCCAGTACTTGTTTTTGACAGCTTTGCTACTGCTCCAATATCACCAGCTCTAATTTCAGGGACTTCGATTTGTTCCTTACCACGTAAGACATAAATATGTGAAATTCTTTCTGTCTCATCCTTATTGACATTTAAAACATGTGAATCTGCTTTTAAAACACCAGAATAAACTCTAAATAACGATAACCTTCCAATATATGGGTCAACTATGGTCTTAAAAACAAAAACACTTAATGGTTCAGATTGGTTACAAACAACCTCAACACTTTCGTCTGTATGAGGTTTCGTGCCATTAACACTTGAATTCTTTTCATTAGGTGAAGGCATATATTTAATTATTGCATCTAATAATCCCTTAACTCCAGCATTATTAAGACCTGAACCACATAATACAGGAACAATAGAACCATCCATGACTCCTCTATGCAAAGCCCCTCGTATTTCATCAGGCGTAAATTCTTCTCCATCAAAGTATTTCTCCATTAACGCTTCATCACTCTCAGCAACAGCTTCTACTATCATTTCTCTAACAGGTTCAATCTCATTTTGTAAATCATCTGGTATAGGGCATTCTTCTACATGATCTTTGACATACCTTCTGCCTTTCATTTTTACAACATTAACATATCCAGCAAAGTTTTCACCTTCACGTATAGGAACTTGAAATGGAGCAATACATTTGCCGAAAGAAGTCTTTAGCTGTTCTAACACTTTGCTAAAACTTGCTCGATCGTCATCCATATCCGTTACAAAAACAATTCTTGGAATATTCAATTCATCTGCATACTCCCACACTTTCTCTGTTCCCACTTCTATTCCTGAACGACCAGAAACAACTATAACTGCACTATCAGCAACTCTAACGCCTTCTTTAACTTCTCCCACAAAGTCGAAATACCCAGGTGTATCTAAAAAATTGATTTTAATATTCTCCCACTCAATTGGAACAGAAGATGTATTGATGGAAAACTGTCTTTTGATTTCTTGTTTATCAAAGTCACTTATTGTATTGCCTTCTTCAACCTTTCCTTGTCTCTTAGTAATCCCTGCCACATGTGCCATAGCTTCTGCTAAAGTTGTTTTTCCGCTACCACCATGACCTAATAGTACGACGTTACGGATTTGTTCTGAAGAATAGAGTTTCATAGGTATTCCCCCAATCATTGTAATAGTATTTGCTTAATAAAACCCAAACTTTAATTAATGATTAAAGTCGTTATAATAATTATTCTACTAAAATCATTAAAATCCTTCAATAATATCTCAATATGTTTTCTATTTTTATTTATTTTGCACAACATTACAGATGCCTATCCACTATGTGGGCAATCTTTTGACACTTTAACACTTCATACTGTTGACATGGCTTTTTTATAAGTGTACAATGTAACAAACATGTTTTTTTAATTCTATTTTATAAAAAAAACAGCTTTTTTATACATAATTGTTAAGATCTATGAGCATCACTAGTTCTGTAATTAGACTATTCAAGGCGATATTTAAAACCCGTTGTTATAATCTTAAAAAGGGTTAATCATAAGACTATAGTATGTTTTTTTTCTATAAAAATTCCAAAGGAGATAGAATGTATGATTACTTGTCGTAAAGAAATCAACGCATTAAAAGCATATGTACCAGGCAAACCTATTGATGATGCAAAGAAAGAATACGGACTAGAAGAAGTCATTAAACTAGCATCTAATGAAAATCCAATTGGTTGTTCACCTAAGGCTATAGAAGCTGCTAAAAAATCATTGGAAACTGCCTCTGTTTATCCAGATGGTAATTGTACACTTTTGCGTCAGTGTTTAGCTAATAAGCTAAATGTTACTGAAGACAGTCTTGTTTTTGGTGCAGGTTCAGATGAAGTTATTTCTCTAATAGCCACAACGTTTGTAGGACAGGGGGATGAGGCAATTACCTGTACGCCTACCTTTTCACAGTATGCGTCTGCTGTACGTCAAATTGGTGGTAAAATGATTGAAGTTCCTCTGGTTAATCATACCTATGATTTAGATGGTTTACTAGACAAAATCACAGATAAAACAAAAGCACTCTTTATTTCTAATCCTAATAACCCTACAGGAACCATCATAACCGCCAAGCAGCAATTGGATTTTATAAGTAAAGTACCTAAAGATGTTTTAATTGTCTTTGATGAAGCTTATAATGAATATATTGATGATGACATCTATCCTGATACAATACCATTACTTCATAATTATGATAATATTATGATACTAAGAACCTTTTCTAAAATATATGGTCTTGCGTCGTTTAGAATTGGTTATGGTATTGCAAAACCAGAGCTTATTGAATTAATAAATCGAGTAAGAGGGCCATTTAATGTAACCACCTCTGCTCAAGCCGCAGCATTAGCCAGTATCGAAGATAATCATTTTAAAAAAACAACCGTAGCACTAAATGCTCAAGTTAAAGCTTTTACATATAAAAAATGTGAAGAACTAGGTTTAGATTATATTCCATCCTATGGTAATTTTTTAATGATTGATTTTAAAAAGCCTAGTCTGCCATTCTTTGAACAGCTTTTGAAAAAAGGCTTTATTGTTCGACCGGGATTTTATTTTGGTATGGACACATACCAAAGGGTAACGATCGGTACTATGGAACAAATGGAACGCTTTTTTAGAATTGTAAGTGACCTTATATAATGTATAAGTCTTACTAAATACTTCTTATACTATTAAACTCTATCATATCAACCGAGCCTAAACCCTTGATTGATATGGCTAAGAAAGGAAGAACTGTCGTATGATTATTGTAATGAAACCTAATGCAAATAAAAGTTCAGTTAAAGAAATTATAGATATAGTCGAGAATAAAGGGCTTCAAGTCCATTTATCTGAAGGCTCTGAAGTAATCATAATAGGAGTTATTGGTGACAAGTCCAAGTTAGTCAACTCCAATCTAGAGCTATTGGAGGGTGTTGATAAAATTGTTCCTGTAACAGAATCTTATAAGTTAGCTAATAAAAAATTTAATGCAGAACCCTCTATTATTCAAGTCGGTAATGTCCAAATAGGTGGTAATAAACTTATCATGATTGCTGGTCCATGTGCTATAGAAAGCGAAGAGCAAATCTATGAATCTGCTCGAGCAGTTAAGCAGGCAGGTGCCCAAATACTAAGAGGTGGTGCATACAAACCTCGTACATCTCCCTATTCTTTTCAAGGATTAGGAGAAGAAGGACTCAAAATGATGGCAGCAGCAAAAAAAGAAACAGGTCTTGCAGCCGTTTGTGAAGTTACCAGCTTAGAAGCAGTTGAAACTGCAGTAAAATATGTAGATATGCTTCAAGTAGGAGCAAGAAATATGCAAAACTTCTATTTATTGAAAGAAGTCGGTAAAACCAATATACCCGTCATGCTAAAAAGAGGTCTCTCAGCAACCATAGATGAATGGCTTAATGCGGCTGAATATATTATGAGCGAAGGGAATAGTAATGTGATCTTGTGTGAAAGAGGCGTAAGAACCTTTGAAACTTCTACAAGAAACACATTAGACATCAGTGCCATACCCGTTATTAGAGAAAAAAGCCATCTACCTATTATCATTGACCCCAGCCATGCCTCTGGACGTAGAAGTTATATAGAACCCTTATCCAAGGCTTCAATTGCTGCTGGTGCAGATGGTCTAATGATTGAAGTTCATCCAAATCCTGCAAATGCATTATCTGACGGACCCCAATCACTTACACCAAAAGCTTTTACTGCATTATGCGAAAATCTTAGACCTTATGGAAAACTCGCTGGAAAGGATTTCTAATGCATCATAAAATAGGATTTATTGGACTTGGTCTAATTGGGGGTTCTTTAGCTAAGGCTATCAGAGAGAAAACAGAAATCAATGTATTAGTTGCTTATGACCAAGATGAGCAAAATTTATTAAAAGCAAAAAAGGATGGTATTCTTAATCATTATAGTTTAGAGATTAACAGTCTTTTTTCAGATTGTGATATCATCTTTTTATGTGCTCCTATAGAGATAAATATAAAAGCTATTCATCAATTGCAGCCTATCATATCAGAAAACTGTATTTTAACAGATGTAGGCAGTACCAAACAAAAGATTATGAATTATGTTATGAGCTTAGAGAATGTACCTCATTTTATTGGTGGACACCCCATGACAGGCTCTGAGAGATCCGGATATGGTGCATCTGATAGTCACTTATTTGAAAATGCCTATTACTTATTAACTCCAGTTGAAGGCATTACAAAAAGTATGATTCAAACACTGTATACTATCATAAGTAATATTGGCGCATTGCCTTTACTACTAGATTACATAGAACATGATGCAATTACTGCTGTTATCAGTCATGTTCCACACGTTGTTGCTTCAACCTTGGTTCATTTGGTCCAAGACTTGGATACCAAGGAACATTATATGCATCAGTTAGCTGCTGGGGGTTTTAAGGATTTAACTCGAGTTGCCTCCTCTTCGCCCACGATCTGGCAGCACATATGTATCTCCAATAGAGAGGAAATTATTAAAGGCATTCAGGCATTTATAAGCAGGCTGATGGCTATTCAACAAGCTATAGAAGCTAACGATAAAGAAAATATCTATAATTTCTTTGCTGAATCCAAAGCCTATAGAAATTCTTTCTCTGATAAAGTCATTGGTTCTATTTCAAAACCTTATAAGCTCACTATTGATGTTATAGATAAACCCGGAATCATAGCAGAGATTGCGACACTACTCAGCCAGCATACAATCAATATAAAAAATATTGGTATCATGAATAATAGAGAGCAGGAAGAAGGCGTACTTGAGATCGTTTTTTATGATAGAGACAGCCAGCAAAAAAGTATAGAACTGTTAAATCAAATGCATTATAGAGTTTTTATAAGATAAATGTGTTATTAACTATTAATCCATAAGTAGTCATGCGCGTACTTTTTATGGATTATACTAATATAGCTATAATAAGCAGTTAGATTTCATAATCTATGAATTAAATGTATTATAGTAAATAAAAATAGTAAGAAGTTTAATTACGAGACTTACAATAGGAAAGGAATCAAAGGTACTATGAAAATCAATCCTATACACAGAATCAAGGGTCAACTGACAGTTCCTGGAGATAAATCTATTTCACATCGAGCTGTTATGCTAGGCTCCTTATCAAAAGGCAAAACTACAATCCATAATTTTCTTCAGGGTGCTGACTGCTTATCCACCATTCAATGTTTTAAACAGCTTGGTATTGACATTCATATAGATGATCAAGTAGTTCATATCCATGGCAAAGGACTTTATGGACTAAAAAAGCCTTCAAAGACTTTAAATGTTGGTAACAGTGGCACCACCATGCGTTTAATATCAGGTATTCTTTGTGGTCAGCCCTTTGAAACTCAACTGGATGGAGATAATTCCATAAGAAGCCGCCCAATGGATAGAATTCTCATGCCACTATCCCAAATGGGTGCAGAGATTAAGAGCCTAAATCAAAACAACAAAGCACCTTTGAGTATTATAGGAACATCGCTGCATAGTATCAAGTATCAGCTTCCTGTAGCAAGTGCTCAGGTTAAATCTTGCATTCTATTAGCAGGGTTGTATGCAGAAGGTATAACTAAAGTGTTAGAACCTGTGCCAACAAGAAACCATACTGAAATTATGCTTAAGCAGTTTGGATGTCATGTTGAAAATGAAAATAAGGAATGGCTGTTGCATCCTTGTGAACAGTTATATGGGACAACCATACATGTACCGGCAGATATTTCATCTGCTGCTTATTTTATAGTTGCAGGTTTAATTTTACCTGACTCTGAGGTGGTTATTAAAAATGTAGGTATTAACCCTACTAGAGATGGGATCATTGAAATACTTAAGAAAATGAACGCTTCTATTGAACTTCATGAAGTAAAAGAAGTCAATGGTGAATTAACAGCAGATATCTATGTTCGATCAAGCAGGCTTATTGGGACAGAAATAAGTGGAACAGTCATCCCTAGATTGATTGATGAAATTCCTATTTTAGCAGTTGCTGCTGCTCTTGCCGAAGGCAAAACCATTATTAAAGATGCTAAAGAACTGAAAGTTAAAGAATCCAATAGAATAGATACGATGGTTAAAGAACTAAAAAAAATGGGGGCAGCTATTGAAGCCACTGATGATGGTATGGTTATTCATGGTGTTAACCAATTAAATGGAGCATCATTAGAAAGCTACCATGATCATAGAGTAGCCATGGCCTTAATCATTGCCGCTTTAGGCGCTGACAATTCATCCACACTCTCTCACGCTGATTGTATGGCTATTTCATATCCTGATTTTATGAATGATGTGAACAGCATTGCCAAATCATCTATTTAAGACTATAATAGTAATAAGTTGGATGAGAGGTGACTATGATGATAAAAACAACGATAGTAGGTTTTGGAGATAGTATTACAAATGGATATGGTGTTAATACTAATTTAGCGTATATCCATCAGCTAGAAAAATGGCTTCCAACTTACTATCCTGCTATTTTGTGGGATATACATAAAATAAGCAAAAACAAATTGACATCAAGAGAAGCTGTTCCACTATTTAAGAAAAATGTGTTAGAGTTGCGTCCTAATATTGTATTTATCATGCTAGGTACCAATGATTGCGCAAAAATACCTAAGCTTCATAGGAGTTTAGAAGAGTTTAAGGCCAATCTAGAAGAGATATTAGAAGCACTCCATCATCATAATAATCATACTGGTTTAAACAGCTGCGTGCCTATTCCTGTTTTAATTACACCGCCTCTTATATATAGCAATCTTGGCTATTCAGAACGTGACCATTATACTCTATCCCAGTATGTCAATACTATACTTGAGATAGCACAACACTATGATTGTCCTTGTATTGACTTTTATCATAAAATACTCTCAGAAGAAAACTATACACATTATTTGGCTAAAGACGGTTATCATTTATCGGAAGAAGGCTATGGTTTGTTGTTCGACTTAGTTTTTAGTGAATTCACAAAACTAATCAATTACCAAGGAGTTATAAAGGAAAGAATAACGTCTTAGTCAACTATTCATAAAACAACCCTCACCTTTATAAATTCATTAATGCACTATACGATTAATCACAAATAATAAAAATGACTTAATTACAAGAAATAGTATACTAAAACTATAACATCTCTTGTAGCTAAGTCATTTTAGGTATAACCTATTTAAAAAGCACAAAAGCTGCTGTAAACAGCAGCCTTAATGTTCTCACCCTTACCCGAAATGCCGTTCCTGAATTTTGATTCCCTAGCCCTTGCTAGGTGGGTGTCCGCATCAGAGTTTCTGTCTTCCCCTCATAATGGGGGGCTTGACATACGCTATGAGATATAGGACTCCCGTATCAGTCATGTAGGTTCAAAATGTCAGGAGTGTCGAACATCTCAGGAAATTATGTATACATTATAATACTAATTCCAATGATTTGCAAGCATTTTAAACAAATTTGTACAAGTAATTTTTTCTTTTCCTTCCATTGTCTATGTCAAGTATAGAAAACTAACAGTTAATTCATAAGTACATACATAGTATATGTTCTTTTTTGCTTCCTATTCGCATGTTACTATGGAAAGGTTTTCAATTGCCATTTGCATTTTTGTGTTAAATCCTGTATCATACTATAGGAAAAAGACAAGAAAAAAATGAATAGATATGCCTGATTATATAGGTTAAGTGATTAAACGTAGAACTATTGGAGGTAAATATGACAAACTGTATTATAGCACAATCTGGCGGACCAACTTCAGTCATAAACGCATCCTTAAGCGGTATCATCAAAGCTGCTATTACTCATAAAAAAATAGATATTGTATACGGATCACTCAATGGAATACATGGAATCATAAATGATCGAACCATTAACTTAAGTGAGCTTTTTGAACCATTTATGGAACGGCTGGAAATATTAAAGACAACACCAGCCATGTATCTTGGTTCTTGCAGACATAAGCTCAAAAGCTGCGAAGCTGATCCCGATACGTATAGAAAAATTTTTGATTTTTTTACCAGGCATCATATTCATTATTTCTTTTATATCGGTGGTAATGACTCTATGGATACCGTAGCAAAGCTGGATGCCTATGCTAAGCGTATCAATTATCCTATCTGCTGTATTGGAATACCAAAAACTATAGATAATGATTTGATAGGTACCGATCACACCCCTGGGTTTGGATCAGCTGCAAAATTTGTTGCAACGACGCTTTTAGAAATTGCCCATGATGCTTATATTTATGATATGCAGAGTGTTACAATAATAGAAATTATGGGAAGAAATGCAGGATGGCTGACCGCTGCTTCTGCCTTAGCTAGAAATACTTATAATACATCACCCGATCTCATCTACTTACCTGAAGTTTCTTTTAAACCATCTCAGTTTATCCAAGATATACAAAATTTACAAAAGCAAAAAAAGCAGATTATTATAGCGGTCTCAGAGGGAATAAAAAATGAAGATGGTAATTATATCGCTTCTTCTAATACAACACATAATGACTTATTTGGACATGCAGCTCTTAGCGGTGTTGGAAAAGCATTGGAACAGATTATAAAAAATACTATTTCGTGTAAAGTACGCTCTATTGAACTAAACGTCTTACAAAGAAGTGCTGTGCATATTGCATCTAAAACAGATATTGAAGAAGCATTTGAAATTGGAAGAAAAGCCGTTCAATACGCTTTAAGAGGTATAACAGGACATATGATGGTAATCAATAGAATTCAAAACCACCCTTACCAGACATCCATTGAATCTATAGATGTGAATGATGTAGCCAATAAAGAAAAAGTTATCCCAAAAGAGTGGCTTCACCCCAATGGAAATGATGTTACCCTCCCATTACTCAATTATTTAAAACCTCTCATTAAGGGAGAAGCTAAGATTGATTACAAGGATGGCATACCTCAGTACATCAGTCATTCCCATTTATCAGAACTAAGCCGCAGTTAAGTTATCAAAGGGGTTATATAGTTTATACTACTATTAACCCTCATGATTTACTGCATTCTATAAATTTCCACTGGTCATAGTATCAAGCGTTCCAATGATGGTAACAGATCTTAAACGTTTATCTTTTTTCAAGTCATAGACTCTAGGTTTTATAGGTTTGTTTTTCGGATCTTTAATGATTTTAATCATTGGTCTTAAACAAGCTTCATCATTGTTTTCTTTAACAATACCACTGTAACCATTACTGAGCTTTACAAGTGTTCCAATAGGATATGGTGCTACTTTTCTAACAAACACTTTCACAAGGTCAACATCAAACATCAGTCCACCATTAGCCATAATATATTCCATTGCTTCAGAAGGCAGCAGTGCTTTTCTATAAGGTCTTTTTGATATTAAAGCATCATAGACATCAGCAATCGTAATAATTCTTGCAAATAGCGAGATTTCATCCTTAGCTAATTGATTAGGATAGCCATTTCCATCATATCGTTCATGGTGTTGTAGTACAGCTATACAAGAACGCATTGGTAATTCATACGTTTCTTTTAAATACTGGTATCCAAACTCACTATGCCTCTGGAGATGCTTTAACTCCTCATCTGTTAATTTTCCTTTCTTGTTTAATATCTCTTTATCAACAAACATTTTACCAATATCATGTAAAACTGCACCAATTCCTAATTGTATCAATTCTTGCTTATTTAGGTCAATGGCTGTACCAATAACAATAGATAGTACAGCGACATTAACACTATGAAAAAAAGTATAGTCATCATAAAATTTAAGGTCAATAAGATTGATGATCGCATCTTGATTATCTAATATCTCTTCTACGATTTGATTAATCAATTGCTTAGTTTTATTAATCTTATAGGAACGATGCTTATCATTCGTATCTATCAACATCATATCTTTTATCGACTTAACGGTCATAAATCTAAGGTCCTCTGAAATAATATCCCTTAATTCTATATCTTTAGAAACATCATCATCAATATACATCCCTTGATATCCTAACTCAACAATTCGGTTTATATATCTCTTATGTATCTGTGCTCCTTTTCTCAATAAAAGCTTATGATTTTTATCATATAAGTTTTTTCCTGTAACCATACCTTCCAATAAAGATGAAACTGGTACATATCTCATAATCATACGCTCCTAAATAGTAATACCCTTATTATTACATAACTTAAGATAAATTGAATAGTAACAACATACTAGATAAAATACGATTATTTGACTATATATTATCTTTTTTTACATATTTATGTACGTCAACAGAATAAAAATGCTTTCAGGTTTAAGTGATAATCATTTTTATATGTTGACTATAAACATCAAAACTACAACATTAACTAATAAATTAGTTAATTATCGGATTATACTCTATACTTTTATCCATGGTTACGTTATAATAAATAGGTTAAAAGTTAATGCATAACCACTTAGATAACAGTTCATACTGTTAAATAGGTTATGCCTTCTAGAATAAAATTATAGAGGTGCATTTATGAAAAATTCCACACGCCGATATACTAAGGTAAAACAAGTAGCGATTTTAGGAGTTATAGGCAACATTGTTTTACTAATTGGTAAGCTAATTGTTGGTTTACATACTAGAAGCCAAGCTATGATTGCAGATGGCTTAAACAGTGCAGGGGATGTCTTTGCCTCTGTTATGACTTTTTTAGGTAATAAAATATCCTCAGTTCCAAAAGATAAAAATCATCCTTACGGACACGGAAAAGCTGAGTATGTTTTCTCTATGATTATAAGTTTTTCATTATTTGGGGTTGCTTTAACTATCTTCAAGAGCTCATTTGACACACTTATGCAAAAGCAACAATTTGAGTATTCTAATTGGTTAATCTATATTGCTCTAGGTACCATAGTAACTAAATTAATTCTATTTATCTTTGCTAATAGAATCGGGAAAAGTTTTAATAGCTTACTTGCTGTTGCAAATGCTGAGGATCATAGAAATGATATTTTTATTACACTCCTAACATTGATAAGTATTATTCTTGGGCTTCATAATATTTATATTGTTGATGGTGTTGCAGGTATTATAATCTCCTTCTGGATAGCCTATACCGCTATAAAAATATTTATAAAAGCCTTTATGGTTCTTATGGATACTAATTTGGATGAAGGCGTTATAGGAGGTCTTGAAAAGTATATACTTGGTATTGCAGGCGTAGACCATATAGACTCCATTAACTCTAAACCAACAGGTATTAACTACATTCTCATTGTTAAAGTGTCTGTAGATGCCAATAAAACCGTATATGAGGGTCATAAAATAGCTGCTCAGATAAAAGAACGTCTTATTGATTTAGAACATATAGAAGATGTTATTGTTCACGTCAATCCTGCTTAAACAATTCTTTGCAAAATTAAGACATCCCAGAATATCATATCTAGGATGTCTTTTACTTATCTGCATGTCATTAGGCTTCTCAATATTTCAGTTTATGTTTGATACCTTTTACGCTTTTTTTATGTAAGAAGCCACTATTTCACCATAAAACATAATATGATAGTCATCATCTGCATAGAGTTTATTATCTATTTCCTCAGAAAGCTGACACCCTTTCATATCCTGCCTGCAAACTATTTGGCATTCATAGTGAAGGTCACATTCATCAATAATAGGTGTTTCTACTTTTTTACCATCAACTAATGTCAGTTGACATTCTTTAATTTTATCTCCATCTCTTTTAGAATGTGTTCCGCAATAGATTAATTCTTTTTTTAGATCTTTATTGAGTGGTAGACTTATTGTAAATTGATCTGTATTTTTTAACATTTCAAATGTATATCTTGAATACCGAACAACGGTTACAAAAACAGGCCTACCCCACATAAATCCCAGTGTTCCCCATCCTATTGTCATGGTGTTTGTCTCTTTTTTATCTTTAACCGTTAAAAACGCACCTTTTTGCAATTGAGCCATTACTTCCTTGGCATAAGCCTTATAATCCACCTCTTGATACATGACCAACTCTCCTTTACCTTTATTCCCTCAGCTTACATTTTATATTTACTTTAATACTATGTATCCTAATATCATCCTATTCATTTTTCACCGACTTATAATCCTTCAAAGCCTTCTATTTGCAAAAATGATTGTATGAATGACTTAAGTAAATCTTAACTCAGATTAAGGATATCAATGACTGTCTGTTTCATCTTATTGACTTCACAAGTCGTATTATGGATTATCTCAGCATTCAGTATGTCTTTTATTGCTTTAGGAATTGTTATTTTAGATATATCATGCATCTTTTGAATCAGTTCAAAATCTGAGAACTTATTATTTGATTCATCAAGAGCATTCATAACACTTCTAGTAAACTTATAAGGACTAGCTGTTGAAGCAATAATGCTAGTGGTTGTATCTTTTGTCCGTTCTCTATATTTCTTATAGACAGAATAACCTACTGCTGTATGTGGATCCATTAGATAATTTGATTTTGAATAGACTTCATCAATAGCAAAATAGGTTTCTTCTTCTGAAGCATAATGTCCATAAAAAGCTCCTAACCCAGCTCTCATTTCATCTGATATCTTATATGCACCTTTTTCTGCTAGAGCCATCATAAGAGTGGTTACTTGTTCTGAACTATTGCCACTAAGCTGATACAGCAGTCTCTCTAGATTACTTGATATGAGAATATCCATGGAAGGGGTTATGGTTAGAATAAAATCTCTATTTTTATTATAAATACCTGTTGTCATAAAATCGTAAAGCACTTTATTATCATTAGATGCACATATCAATTTGTGCACAGGTAGTCCCATACATTTTGCATAGTAAGCAGCTAATATATTACCAAAATTACCTGTAGGTACGACAATATTGATGTGCTCTCCATTAGTAATTGACTTATTATTAAGCAGCTTGCTGTATGTATAAAAATAATAAACAATTTGAGGTACAAGACGACCAATATTAATGGAATTAGCAGAAGAAAAACGAAACTCATTCTTTTTCATTTTTTCCTGTAACTCCTTATCGGTAAACAGCTTTTTAACACTTGTCTGCGCATCATCAAAATTACCTTCTACGGCTACTACTGAAGTATTAGTACCTTTTTGAGTAACCATTTGCTGCTCTTGTATTGGGCTAACACCATCCTTAGGATAAAAAACAATAATTCTAGTACCTTCTACATCAGCAAAGCCAGCCATGGCCGCCTTACCTGTATCTCCAGACGTAGCTGTTAAAATAACAATGTCCTTTTGAACACCTTGTTTTTTTGCTGCTGTTGTCATTAGGTGAGGTAATAAAGATAACGCCATATCTTTAAAAGCAATCGTTGGTCCATGAAATAATTCTAGAAAATGGATACCCTCTACTTCAACAACAGGTGCAATGTCTTTCGTATCAAATGAATAATCATACGCCTTATGTATACAATCTCTGAGCTCCTCTTCACTAAAATCCGTTAAATAGAGTCTCATAATCTCATAAGCTAAATCTTGATAACTAAGCTGAGACAACGCTTCTAAGCTTATATCTATCCTTGGTATTTGATCTGGGACATATAGACCTCCATCTTGACAAATACCGTTAATAATCGCCTGCGATGCTGTAATATTAGTTTCTCCACCTCTAGTACTCTTATATCGTAACGGGTTCATCCATACACCTGCTTTCAAGCTATTATTTTAAGAAATTATATCATATTTAGTATGAGAACACAAATAGTATACTTTAACTCTTTAGTATAAAAAAGAGCTATAGATTATCCATAGCTCTTTTTTATGTATTATCATAAGTTATATATTGATAAATAATATAGGACTTGTCCACTTAATACTTATAAAATTCATGAATACCATATTGAAATACTTTGGTTAAATGGTTATCAAACCAATTCATAGATTTATCTGATGCTAAACACCTAGCCGCAAAGAACAAAGCACCGTTTGAATAATCCTCTCCCTTTAAAGCTCTTTGGACGGCTTCTTTTGTTTCTCCTGTTACTTGTACTGAATAGTACCTTCCATCTTTAATTGGTGAAAACTGAACTTTACCGTTTATGGTTTGATGTATAACCGCATAGATCGTATTTGGAAATTTTCTATGCTCTACTCTATTTAGAACGACATTTGCAATAAGTACTTTACCAATTAAGTCTTCGTTAGTTGCCTCAGCTTCAACAATTTTTGTTAGAGCTTCATAATCTTTGGGCGATATATTTAAAATAATAGGTTCTCTTTTTTTCGATGTCTTAAATACTTGAATATCTGATTCGCTTAGTATTTCAGCTTTCTTCGGTCTTATGGATAATCGCTTTAATAAGTCGCCTGTACACAAGTCATGAAATGCATCCTCGAGAGTAATGCTACTCTCTTCAGTTTCTTCTTCTGTGACCTGCTTTTCTTTCATTGATTCTGAGGAGGGTTCTGCATGAACATAATATGTAGGTGTCCCCATACTCAGTATAGTCACAACCCACAGAAATCCCAGCATCCATATCTTGAAGGAATGAAGCAGATTATGCTTAAAATTATTTTTAACCATCTTTTTCTCCTTAATGAATCTTAATTAACATTAACCTTTGTGATGTAAAATATTGTATTTTTCTAACTCAAAGGCATTATAGTTGATTTGTTTTATTTTGTCAACTGATTTAAAGTTTTTTTGTGTATGTTTTATTTGAAATTCTACAATCAAAGGTGTTTCAACATATTATTTAGTTATATTTCACAGCTTATATGGGTATATTTTTGGGGTTTATTATATTAAATAACAGGAATTGTTCATATCTAACAAAAAACAATTTGTTAATTATGCTTAACATTTTTTTCATCCCTTATACCTATATTTTCAATGAAAGTAGGTATTTAAGCCTATATTTATCCTAATAATAGTATATACAAGCTGTTAAAATATGTTATAATAATTCAGGTGGTCTTATGCAAAAACTTACTGGCGTTTATAAAACTTATAAAAAAAACGGTCAACCCTATTATCGAGCATCTATTACATTTCGTTCTAAACACATTAGCCTTGGAAGCTTTAATGACCCTATTTTAGCTCATGAAGCCTATCAGCAGGCTTATTGTATTCTGTACCAGACATCCAAACACTTAATAAACTATACAGATGACAGCGTTCTAAACTTTCATAAATGGATTGTACTAATTAATTACCGTGACAACGGGTACTATATTAAGACACCAATATATCTTCATAAATACTATTTTTCCTACTATTTAGATGAATCCATAGAGTTAAAATTTGATGTAGATGATCTATTCTACTATTCTAACCATAAAATTTTTAAAAAGGGTTCCTATTTATTTGTAAACGACTACGGCATGCAGGTCAATATACTCTCTCGTTATGGAATCAAAAACTATGCTGTTTTAAATAAGGATTATTACTTTGTAGATGGTGACCCGTCCAATTTTAGATATCAAAATATTATTATCATCAATAAATATCATGGTGTTAAAAAAAATACAACACATAATAAAGCATCTTTTATTACCAAGATACATATTAATGGAGATTACATTGTTGGTCGGTACCATACCGAGATTAGAGCTGCCATCGCTTATAATAAAGCAGCCGATTATTTAGAGCAAAATACATCTTTTAATAAGAAATATCAAAGAAATTACGTGGAGCTTTCTGAACTAGAATATGAAAAAATATATAACACTCTTAAAATATCAAATAAACTTCTTCTTTTAAAAAATAGATGTATCAAGTAGTTTAGCAAGATTTTACACAATCGAGTAGGAGGTAATTGATTAATTCAATTACCGACCTCTCACACCACCAAGCATACCGTTCGGTACTTGGCGGTTCAATAGAATTAACATACT
>JANQFZ010000031.1 GCA_028277605.1 Vallitaleaceae bacterium
GAGTATGTTAATTCTATTGAACCGCCAAGTACCGAACGGTATGCTTGGTGGTGTGAGAGGTCGGTAATTGAATTAATCAATTACCTCCTACTCGATTGACAAAATGCCTATCCAGATGTATTAATACTGGACGGGTTACAAGGCTAGTTTATCTGCATCAATGATATCCATTGTTATTTGTTGATTTTATAGTCAGTAAAACCTTTTCTATCCTTCTTCCTTTTACCTTTTCCATTTTGAAGGTAATCCTATCGTGCTCTATATTTAATTCATCTCCTGTGCAGGGTATCTTACCCAATTCATGAATAATAAAGCCATTTAATGTATCAGCATGGCTTGTATCCAGATTTAAATGAAGATATTCATTAATCGTATTAAGGGGTACCAAACCATTAGTTTCATAGGTTATGTCATCTATCTGCTGAATAAGCTGAACATAATCCTTATCAAATTCATCATTGATATCACCAAAAACCTCCTCAATCAAATCTTCAATGGTAACAATACCAGAAAAACCTCCATACTCATCAATTAATACAGCCATATGGTTTTTAGTTCGCTGCATTTCTATGAATAAAACATCAATAGGTTTGGTTTCTAGTATAAAAAAGGGTGGACGCATAATAGTTTCTATCTTTACATTATCTAACCCTTGTTCTATAACTGCAGCAAAAAAATCCTTAAGCAATAATATCCCAACAATATTATCTTTATAATCACTATAGATTGGAACACGGGAATACTTTTCTATCATGTATTCATCTAATATATCCTTAACAGGTGTTTTAACATGAATTAAATATACATCGGGTCTTGCTACCATTACCTCTTTAGCAAGCTTATCATCAAATTCAAAAATACTATTAATTCTCTGTCTCTCAGTCTGATTAATTGTACCGTGTTCCCCACCAATTTCAAGCATTAATCTAATCTCTTCCTCAGTAACCTCATCTTTATCAGCTTCTTTTTCTAACCCAAACATCTTAATTAGTAAATTGGTTGAAGCTGATAGTAAATGGACAAAGGGTTTGGTTAATTTTGATATAAAATGAATGGGACGAACTGTCCTCATTGCAATAGATTCAGCCTTCTGAAGAGCTAGTCTCTTTGGAAGAAGCTCTCCAAAAACAAGCATTACATAAGAAAGTGCAATGGTAATAAGAATAATCGCTATCTGCTCACTATAAGGTATGTTTAATCGCTCTAAAAAAAGAGCAAAATCTCCCGATATGCCTGTTGCCGCAGAAGCGCTAGAGAAAAAACCAGCAAGTGTTATCCCTACTTGTATCGTTGCTAAAAATTTACTAGGTTCATCTAACAGTTTTAACAACAGTTGTGCTTTTGGATGATTACTCTGAGCTTGCTTTTTTATCCTATTTTTATCCAATGATACTAGTGCCATTTCCGCAGAGGCAAAAAATGCGTTTAAACTGGTTAATAGTATGATGATTATAAGCTGACCTGTCATATATCCTGTTACCTTTCAAAAGATAATTGCTTATCTTTAGATTATACACTATAAAATCGGGTTTAAAAACCTCAAACTCATAATTATTCATAATTCCATTATCATACTAGAATTGAGTAAGACTCCCTTTGAAATATATTTAACTTATCGTATAAAAGTAATAAATTTTATAGTTATATTAGACTAAACGCTTTGTTTTTTTAACCAATTACAAAACAAAAGAAAATAAAATTTAATTTTATAAATATAGCTTAGATTTTATTTTTATAACTATAAATGTTAAGTTTTATATTAATTATTTGACTTTTGTATGTTTATAGTCTATTATTGAAGTTGTAAGCTGTAATTATATTAATATTAGTGTAGCAATGACCCACTATCTAAATACTACCTATTAATTGTCTGCAACTAGTATTGATAATGAAAGAGAGGTGATAAATAATAAAAACCGCTTTTTAATACTAGCTATAACAACCTATTACTCTAGGATATACTCTTTAAAAACTCTTCCGTAAATTACCATAAAACAACTAGATATTATCATTTCCACACCTCATCGACAACTGATTAAAAGCTGGCAGTTGAGAATACAATTAATAAAACTAGAAGAGTTATTTCTTAGATATAATTATAAAAGCAACTTTTGAAGTTCTAAAATAATTAAAAAGGGAGATTAAATAATATGAAAAAACAAATGATTACATTCATTATGATGTTAGTTATGAGTATATCCTTATGTTCTACTGCTTTTGCTGCAGATTCAAAAACTAAAGAATACCAAAATATTAAGCTTGAAGCTCAAAAATTTATGAATGACCATTCATCCAATTGTTTATTAGAAGACCCCATTGAATTGTATAATCTTGAAGATAAGGTAGTTGCTTTATTCTTTAAATCAACTCAAAATGGTTATATTATAATTAATATAAACAATTTAACTGTACCAGAATTTTCTACAACTCAAAATAATCAGTTCATTACTGACAAAAACAAAAAATACTATTATAATGGACCGCTTTCATATATGGAAAAAGCAAGTGGCACCATTATTGATTCAAAATCTGGTGAAAAAATTGGAAACTTAGAACATATTAAAAGCAAATTAAAAGGTAATACGATATACGGTACTGAAAACATACCTGTTGTTAAAAGCAGCACTGTTAAAAGAGCTACGCAAGATCAAATTTACGGAACTGTTCCTAATTACTCCTATAATCCTACAGGTATTTGTGGTTCAACAGCATCTGCTATGCTGACTAGATACTATGATATCTATGTAGATGATAGATTTGTGCCTTCTTATTTAGAGTCATCAGACGGCGTTGCTTTAACTAAGCATTTAGTGCCTTATATTGATGGTAATGAACCTGGAAGCTATCCTTCAGAATTACGTTCAGGTCTTAACAATTATTTATATGATCAAGGCGTTAGCAAACGTGTTACTTTATATTACTCTAGTATTAACCAAATTATATCAGCAGTAAGCAATGATACACCATTTACATTAGCTATATATAGTCATCCAACCTATAATAATCATTGGGTACTAGGCTATGGTTATTATGACGGCTCTAGTGATGATTATGCACTTGTTAATGATGGATGGGGAAGTGTTGATGTTTGGGTACATTTATATTATGCTGAATACATGGTATATTAAAATCTAAGCCTTGCCATTATTTAAATAGTCCTCTTAGCATTAATTATGTTAAGAGGACTATTCTTGACTAAGGATTATACGTAGTATTCCTATTAGTTATGCTGTTTAAAATATAGTTGTTAATGTAAATTACAGTATTAAGCCATTTCTTGTTTTTTCTGCAATTGTTTTTTGGATTGTCTCTTTCTTATATGGCGTCTTTCACTTATAAATAATAGAATTAATAATACAAAAACAAGAATACTAACCCCTGCTGTTAATAACCATCCTTGTGCCATACTATGAGACATTAAAAAGGAACCCATAATAAGCGGCGCAAATGCTTGTCCGCTAAATCGAATGATACTAATAACTGAATTAAAACGTCCCCTTTGGTTCACAGGTGAATGATTTGAAATATAGACACCAACATTTACTGTTCCTATGATTTCACCTGTTGACCATATCACTGCAGCCAATAAAAACGGTAATAAAGTACTACTAAAAGCTAACATACCAAACCCTATGATATAAGTGAATACAGAAGTTATTACATTCAATATGGGTTTGTATTTCTTGGTTATATGCATAATAAATGGCGTGAAAATAATAACCATAACTGTATTAACAGCCATAACATAACTATAGTAGGAGGCGCCTTGACCGATAAATAATTCTTCTAATTGTAACGGCATAATAAAGGAATGCTGACTATAAATAAAGCCAATAATTGAACACAAAAATACAAAGCATAATAAATAGGGCTTTTTTAACAAAGAAATAAAAACCCCACTATTTTCTTCTCTTTCATCTATTCGATTTGACTGGTTAATATTTTTTATTTCATCTTTAGAAGGTCTTGTATCTTTAATCCAGAATATAACAAGGGATAAACTAAGTAATGACGTGATGCCATCTCCCCAAAAAAGCCATTCGGTGTGGTTTTCAAATAAAATACCAGCGAATAAGAAACCAAATGCAAGACCAACATTCATACCTAAATAAAGAAGTGAAAGACTTTGTTTTCTATTCTCTGGAACGGTTAAATCAGTAATCATTGCACCACTAGCTGGTCCAGAAAAACTAGAAAAGAAGGAAGCTAATATAATTAAGTAAGGGACTAGTATAGTATTTCCTAGAAATCCACAGATAATAAAAATGATTGCAGAAATCGTTCTCGAAGCAATCAAAATTGTTTTCCTTCCGATTCTATCAACAAAATAACCTGATAACAAAGAACCAGGTAAGCAAACCGTTGCCGTGATAAGCATAAATAAACCGATTCTATCTTCATCAAATCCTAGTCTTTTGCTTAAATACATGGTTAACAGCGGATAAACAAATCCACCTAATGAATTAACAAATCGCTGGATAGTTATTATGTAGATTTCTCTTG
This sequence comes from Vallitaleaceae bacterium, assembly GCA_028277605.1. Lineage (GTDB taxonomy): Bacteria > Bacillota > Clostridia > Lachnospirales > Vallitaleaceae > JANQFZ01. The sequence goes on from JANQFZ010000031.1 coordinate 4,504, forward strand.
GTAAACCCTTATACTGATTAAACGCACTAACTAAGTTCATAAATATTTGCCTCCTTATGTTCTGTCACACCTCAGGTAATATGTTTTTAACTTATATGATATCATTTTTAGGTGTTTTTTGTCAAGTAATATTTTGATTTAAAACTATATACTATCTTTTCCTTTTCTAATACGTCATCTTTTGATAAAATTAAACTAATTACCATCTCATATAAATAATAGGAGGCAATAACTATGATTTTTAAAGAAACATTAGATTTACATCTACAGTCAATTGCAAGCAAAGATTATGATAGGTTCATTTCAACGGTATGTGAAAATAAGATAACTTTAATTATGCCAAATGGCTCTCTTATTACTGATTATGAAAACTTCTCTAAGCTACATAAAAGTTGGTTTTCTGATACAGATTGGTCTATTAACTATACTTTAATAAGTACTGTTGAAACTTCCGAAATATGTACAGCACTGTTATCCATTAATTATTCAGATTGTGACGAAAATGGCAATTCAATATCTATGACATACTATTTGCATTTAATATTTGAATATATGGATTCCAAATGGCTACTGATTCATGATCAAAATACTATATTTAATCAATAATACACTACCTTAAATGTATGCAGCCTTGCCAAACATCAGATAATATATTACTATCATAATAAACCAATAAATGAAAAGGAGTTCGTCATGAACATTTTAATTACTTATATGACTAAGACGAATACAACAAAAGAAGTTGGACAAAAGATCGCTCAGGTATTATCAGCGCATGATATGTCCGTTGACTTAATTCCCATCCAAGATATCAGTGATATGATTAAATATGATGGCATCATTATTGGCGGCCCTATAAATGGTATGAAATGGGTACCTGAGGCTGTTGCTTTCATCAATGAAAATCAAGCTCTACTACGTCAAAAGAAAACTGCTCTTTATTTTGTCTCCTACCTTCTACATAATAGTAGGAAAATATGGAAAAGATCGATTCGAACAAGTCTTAACCCCTCTAAAAACATCATTAATGCAGGTGAAATAGGAATGTTTGGTGGAAAAATAGAACAATCATTTCCCACTCCTGTAAGATGGTTATTTGGGGTCAATAAGGATCTGCCATTAGACACAATAAAGTGGGATGATGTTATTAAATGGGCTAATGAGTTAGTTGAATATTTTAAGAAAGATTAACAAAAGAACTAAGAAAGCTAAAAATATTGTTTTAATCCTGATGCTAATCGTATTTATAACCGTATTAAGTTATACCGTTATGTTTTATAGCTTTCATTTTATAGTTATAGCTAACTTTTCTATCGTTTTATGTTTACTTAAATGTACTTGGTATATTCTTTAAACCAAGAAGCTGGTGTCAAATCTGTCCAATGAGACATGGTACAGCACTTATCAAACAAGCGCAGTCCAAAAAAGATAGAAAAACAGTAAAAGCATAAGTTAATAAATTATGACATACAACTCACCATACTATGGTTTATAAACCCAACCTAATTCGCTCAGTTTTTCTATAGCATCTTCACGAGTACTCACCGATGGGACAATACAGTATCCATCATCTGAGCCCCAAGACACAGAAATGTGTAATGGTCTTGATTTATTATCCTCATACATTGGGTTAGATTTAACTAAAAGAACTATATTATTTAATAACATATCAGAACTTAACATAGCAAATGGATACAGGCTTTCATATGTACCGTACCATAGTGTACCACTACAATCACCTTCTCTAGTTACATCCACTTTCTCCATCTTATCATATGTCCTAGGATATGTAGACACCGTTATTTGCCCTTTGAAAGTATCTTCTGACAAAATGTTAAACTGATAGCTCCCCTTCATACTCACTGTACACTTTTCTAGATAGGATGGATCGTCAAGTTTTATTTCAATTGCATCATATTTTTTATTGATTGGAATGGATATCATATGTAATAACATAAAACTTATTGCAACAATTAAAAATACTATCTTACAGATTTTCTTTATTGATGTTTTACTCATATATGGCTCCTTCCAATAGAATATGATTATTTTACATGCAATTGTACCCATGCTAGGCATATAGCATATAAAAGCTGCACCTATATTAGATACAGCTTTTTGATTTTAATACGTATACAAAAATGCTTTATACTACTATGGTTTATAAACCCAACCTAATTCGCTCAGTTTTTCTATAGCATCTTCACGAGTACTCACTGATGGGACAATACAGTATCCATCAGTTGAGCTCCACCCCACATGATTGATGTCTAATGGTCTTGATTTATTATCCTCATACATTGGGTTAGAATAAACTAAAAGAACTATATTATTTAGCAACACATCAGAACTTAACATAGCAAATTGATATAAGTTATCATATGTACCATAAGATAGTGGATAGCCATCTTTTTTAGTTATGTCCACTTTCTCCATCTTATCATATGTCCTAGGATATGTGGACACCGTTATTCGTCCTTTGAAAGTATCTGCTGACAAAAAGTTAAATTGATAGCTACCATCCAAACTCACTGTACACTTTTCTAAATAGGATGGATCATCAAGTTTTATTTCAATTGCATCATATTTTTTGTTTATTGGAATGGATATCATGTGCAATAACATAAAACTTATTGCAACAATTAAAAATACTATCTTACAAATTTTCTTTATTGATATTTTACTCATATATAGCTCCTTCCAATAAAGCAAAATTTACACGCATATATCTGGCATCGTATTAATTGGTCAATAATTCAGTAACAATACTATTAATATCAAGATTTTCATTATGAGTAAAATATCCACAATTATTTTCATATAAATCAATTAATTTTTTGTAAAATGTAGAGTTACCATCATATCCAGGTGTTTCTACACTCGTGTCTTTAAACTTTCCAACTGGATAATCGTATTTATAAGTACCACCAGGATTTTGTGAAACAGCATATTTCATATCAACTCGTACTGTTGATATTAATTTCTGAGTTGATGCCCAATTATAATATGCATAACCATCAATCCGATTATCGAGATCTCTTATTAAAACAGTTCTTGAATATAAATCACCAGAGACTTTTGATTTTATATATTCGCTTGAGGGTTCATAATATGTTCTTATAGGAGCATTGTAGGAACTTGTTATAGTAGAAATAGTTGTATAGATAAGATTTGCTACATCATAGAACGAATCTTTAATAGTTCTATCAATAACCGTTTTTATACCATATCCAAGTATTTTACTCCATTTAAGACTTCCCGATAAATTCTTAGCTTTAACGAAATTAGTCTCGATACCTATTGAAGATTCTAAATAAAGGAATGTATAGCCATCATAATTTCCAAGTTTTACACATGTTTCTTCCCAGTATGCTGGATCATCTGGATCATTTGCTCTTGTTGAATTTTTGGAACTGCTTGGCATAAATACATTAATATAATTAACTTTAACTCCATCAGCAATTAATTCCTCAACACGATTATATGTATCCAGAAGTATGCTATTAGACAATGCATTCCTTTCCATAGTAGAAATTTTTACAATTTCATATCTTCCGACTTGTTCATATATTTTATTATTCATTGCTCTTTGTACAGTTAAGTTTGTACTATCATTAGAGACATGTCCATTAGCCTCTTCCTTTATTCTATCTATTTCTTTTTCACTAGTACTATTCATGTATGTAATATACACAGGTATATCCGAAATATTTTTAGTAGTAAAAGATGATATATTCTCTTCTGTATCATTTGCAAATACAACTACATTCATACTCATTATTATTGCAACAACTAATGATAAACTTATTACTTTTTTAAACATAATATTCTCCCTTTTTCATCTTATATTTAACTTAATAAATAAATATAAAACTCTTTAACCTACATCGTTTTCACATACCACCTCACCTTTTCTTAAAATTTTATCTAACAACATATAAAAATTGCACGGAAAAGAATGACATTTATTTGTATAGCTACAAACCTTATAAAGCATAATTCCTAAAAACACTGTATAACTATTAAAATTCAAATGTTTTATAGTATTAATAAACCTTAATATTTACATATAATACTTTAATTTTACTAATACTTATCATTTGTTTTCAAACTCAAATATTATACTCACATACTATGCTTAATCATACTTAATTCACCATTAATTATATACTATTACAAATATTATATCACTCAATAGTGTTTGTCAAGCATTTGTATTGTAAGCCATTTGTTTCTATAGTATATAATCTGCTTATTTTCTATACATTTTTAATTTAAAAAAACTTTTATTACTTACTTTAATATTTATTAGCACAACACTTATCAAGCAAGCGTAGTCCAAAAAGATAGAAAAACAATAAAATTATAAGCTAACAAATTATGCCCATCCTAGGCATACAACATTTAAAAAGCTGCACCCCTATTTGGATACAGCTTTTGATGCGATTATTATTTTTTAGGTTTGGTAATTCATATAAATTGACATAAATAGTTTTCTTATATAATTATCTCTAAATAACTTGTAATCTTTTCGTGTGGATACTTTTCTAAGACACCATGAGTTGGATCATAATATTGACTTTCATAATAAATCATCAGATGACCACTAGCATTTACAATACAACAATTAGGGAGTTCAACAGATTTGCCTCTTGTATATATCATCTTTTGAAATGTAAACCCAAAGTATTCTAAGGCTTCCATAACTTTGCTTATGCTACCTTGCCAGCTTCTGCTTTTCATAATACGAATTACTTCTTCAACAGAAATTCCCGTAAGCATAGCAAGACATGTTTGACCGCATAAACCATTTTTGGTTTGATGTACATATCTAATACTATCAATTTTTCTAATAGGTTTTTCTTTACTATATGGACTATTAGAATTTATCCTACTAAGCATACGTATAACTTCAAACTGAACATCCATTTCATCTGAACAGTTTAAAGTTTTGTAGATTTCCTTCTTCACAGGAATATAGTACATACCATTCCCCTTAGGAACTAATTTACATTCAAATGAAATACCTTGAATATCAACTCTTACTGGTATTAATCCCTTTAGTTCGCAGGTTTCCCAAACATTAAAAGGAATTTTAATATATATTTTATTATTCTCTTTTACCCATGTCACTTTAAATAGATAGTGCATAATTACCTTCTTTCACTATTACTATCGTTTTCCAATGCTATCCACACTTCTTGCCGATTGTTTTGCATATAGCACTCAATAACAGGAAGATCTTTTAACTGGTATCCTGAGTTGGGAAGCCATTCTGTATAGAACTGCTTATAGATTTTTTGAACAGCTTGTGGAGGTTCACCATTTGCTTCAAAAATAGCCCATTTTGATGCTGGATAACTAAATTGCTCTAATCCTTCATTTGGAGAAATAAGTTGGCATTCAGGAGTATCCACATAGCTAGTGACTGCAAGTATATACTCCATTTCCTCAGAGTTTCCCCACTGCCCACCTGAACTTAACCCTAAAAACCCAGCAGGTCTGTAATCTGCTTGTTTAAAAATATCCATTAATTGATGAATAGTACCGTCTTTCCAAGCCTCTTCCCATATCTTTGGAACAATATTAAAAGCTTTTTTTGTGTCTATTCTTTTAGAAACTCCTATTACTTTAAACGCTGGAAAATCTTCAATTTGATAATTCATATGATTGACCCCTTTAATCGTCATTTGAAAGGAAATCTTAGGACAGGATTTTAATTTCACCGTTTCATTTCTTATATCAGAAGGTAAAACTCCATGAAACTTCTTAAAAGCGCGTGTAAAGGCATCTTGTGATTTATACCCATACTTAATAGAAATATCAATAAGTCTATCATCACAATTTAAGATATCAAAAGCAGCAGATGTCAATCGCCTGCTCCTTATGTATTCAGATAGTGGTTTATCAGCAATATAAGAAAACATTCTCTGAAAATTGTAGATAGAACATCCCACTTTATTTGAAATTGTTTCATAAGAGATATCTCCATCTAGATGCTCTTCAATATAATTGATAGCTTCATTAAATCGTTTAACCCAATTCATAAGATTCACTTCCTTTGTTCTATCATACCTAACTACTCAAACAGCCACTCGACATTTCATGCCGTATTTTATCGGGTATATTAAAGATATGAATTATCCATACTAATTTATCCAACACTCATTTAGTTCATTCAATTAGTATTCAATATATACATTATCAGTAGTTAACCTAATTCTTTAAACATGGATCAATTGCATAAGATCATCTATTATCGTCAATCAAAAATGTACACACTTTTTAGTAGGTGTGTACACTTTTGATTCTGATAATTCTTTACTAACGAATTTGTCCACTGCCATATATAATGTATTTGGTTGATGTTAACTCTTTTAGTCCCATTGGTCCTCTTGCATGAAGTTTCTGTGTACTAATACCTATTTCTGCGCCAAAACCAAAAACTTCACCATCTGTAAATCTTGTAGATGCATTCACATATACAGCCGCAGCATCAACTAGGTCTAGGAATAACTGTGCATGTGTATAATTCTCTGTTATAATAGCTTCTGAATGCTTGGTATTATACGTATTGATATGCTCTATAGCTTCGTGGATATCTTTCACTGTCTTGATAGATATTTTATAATCTAAGTATTCTGTACCCCAGTCCTCATTAGTTGCTGCTTCTATTTCAGGAATAAGTTTCCTTACAGCCTCATCACCGACCATTTGAACGTTATAACTTTTTAGCGCATCTACAACTTGAGGTAAGAAATCGTTCAAAACAGCTTGGTGAATAACTAAGCTCTCACAAGCGTTGCAAACACCAGGTCGTTGTGTTTTAGCATTGATGACAATTTTTAATGCCATATCTAAATCCGCGTATTCATCTACATAAGTATGACAATTGCCTACACCCGTTTCAATCACTGGAACTGTACTATGCTTAATAACTGCTTGTATTAACCCTGCCCCCCCACGTGGTATGAGCAAATCTAAATATTGATTCAGCTTCATGAGTTCTGTTGCTGTTTCTCTACTTGTATCCTCTACTAACTGAACAGACTCTTCTGGTAATCCTGCTTGTTGTAAAGCTTTTTGTATCGTCTCAACAATAATTTTATTAGAATGAATGGCTTCCTTACCACCTCTTAGAATCACTGCATTACCTGCTTTAAAGCATAAACCAAAAGCATCAGCGGTTACATTGGGACGAGCTTCATAGATAATTCCAATAACACCAATAGGTACCCTTCTTAATCCAACCCTTAAGCCATTAGGTCTATTTTTCATATGGATCATTTCACCAATTGGATCCTCTAATTGAGCAATCTGTTTTAATCCATCAGACATGCCTGATATTCTTTTCTCAGTTAGCTTTAATCGGTCGATCAAAGCACCCTTTATACCATTTGCCTTTGCAGAATCAAGATCCTTTTTGTTGGCGTTTAGTATATCTTTTTGATGATCTATCAAAGCACTAGCTGCTGCCAATAGACCTTGATTCTTATCTTGTTGTGATAAATTTCCTAATACATAACTAACAGCCTTAGCTTTTTTCCCTTTTATCTCTAATTCATTATTCACTACATCACCTCTTTAAAACCATGAATTTTAGTATCATTCTATCATGTTATTATGCTGGTTACAACCCCGTAGTCTTTTAAGCTTGAGTATTAAGTAATCATTTGACTTTCAGTAATAATTGTATCAGGCTTAACATCTTTATTAGATGTAGGAATTATCTCTGATAAAACTTGAAAATCAAAGGCTAAAGCAATCTTATCAGAAGTTTTTTTTTCTAGATATCGATCATAGAATCCACCACCATAACCGATTCGGTTTCTAGTTGTATCGAATACCAATCCAGGCATAACCATCAATGCCTTCTTTGTCAATACTGCTGGTGATTGAGTTGGTGGCTCTAATACATCAAAAGTCCCTCTGGATAAAACCTGTAGATTATCAATATAAAAAAAACACATGGTGGTTTTGTTTATTACCTTAGGTACAGCAACTCTTTTGTTTTTTTTAAAAGCATATTTTATTATATCTAGTGTATTCACTTCATGATTCATACTAACATAAATAAAAAGTTCTTGAGATTTTGAGAAAAACTCTGTTTGAGTAAGTGTATCCATGATTTTAATGCTATTTGCTTTTACCTGTGTCCTTGACATTTGATTTCTAATGGTTCTATATTTTTCTCTTAATTCTTTCTTATTCATCATCATCAAAGCTCCATTTTACTTCTTTTTCTTGACTTGTTTAATGTTCCCCTGTTCATCCTTTATTTTTACTGTTTCCATAGTAGCTTCAAAATTTTTGCGAATAGCTCCAAGGTATTCTTTACGTAAAGCTGTTTGTTCTTCTTTTTCTGCCACTGTTAATCCTACAGATTTCTGTTTCTTATATAGCTCATTAATTCGATTAATCTTTTCTTGATTCATAAGCTCCTCCTTACTATTGAACCTATTATAATGAAATTTTAGTTTTAGTGCATTTTTTTTTCTTAAACTCAAATAATAAATATAATACACTTTTCTTATGAATGCAATCTATTTTTGGGAGTGGTAGAATGATAAAAAAAACCATGATACTATTTATGACGATTATATTGCTGACTAGCTGCGCAAGTGAAGAAAGCAAGAAAAAACAGGAAGCTTCTATATCCACTGAAACGATAAAATTCGATCTGATCTATATTACTGATGAAATCATTCGTTTGCTAAATAATAAAAACTACATTATGGCTTATGAAAAAATGAAATTATTTCATGAAAAATCGAATGAGCTTGGTATGAATGCAGAACAATTGAAGCAGCAGACCACTAACCTTTTCGTTAGTGAAATTAATGCTCTTACCAATCGTTTATTCATGGCATCTAATAAACAGAAACGAAATGAAGTCTACTATACGGCTATGAAAAGCAGGCTTCAAATTATGAGTGTGGCACAAAAGAAAGCCTCTGAGACAATGCCAGGTCAATCGGGTGCTACCAATGGAGAGAATTCTAACAGTGAATCTTCCCAAAATGAACTGAGCGCAGAAAATATTATCATTCCAGAAGAAGAAATAGTAAAAAGATATCCTGAAATCACTATGACAAAATATGATTTAGAAGTTCAAAATGATGCAGCTGGATTATACCAGTTTTGCTCCTTATTGCTGGATAGTGAAAAGGAATCCATGAAAAAACAGTTGTTCAATATTAAATACTATTTGTATAAAATTAATTATCTTGCAAAACTAAAACGGTATAATGAAGTCAAAACCAAATACAAAGCTCTTACTAATGATTGGCAGCAACTGTATACGGAGATTATACAAAACCATGAAATGGAAGCTAAGAAAATTAATACAGTTGTTTTAAATATCAATGCTTTAATGGAAGAAAAAAATACAACAGTCATTGATGTAACCACTCAAATTGGCATTAAAACCGTTGATGATTTAATTTCTAAATCCAGTTAGTTAATGCGCTAAGAACAATGTACCAATTTTCTCTCCTTCAATAATTTTTTCAATGACGTTCTTTTCAGAAGCGTTAGCTATAATCATATCTATTCCTGCATTTGTTGCAATCTTTGCCGCTGTAATTTTAGTTATCATGCCGCCTGTTCCTACTAATGTTCCTGATCCCCCACCCATATTTTCAATTTGGGGTGTAATTTTTTGTACGAGTGTTAATAGCTGTGCTTTTGGGTTAACTTTAGGATCACATTCATACAGACCATTAATATCTGATAAAAGAAGTAACAAATCTGCTTGTATTAATGTAGCAACAAGTGCAGATAAGGTATCATTGTCACCAAATTCAATTTCCTCGGTAGCTACTGTATCATTCTCATTAACAATAGGTATAGTCCCCATCTCTAATAATGCTTCAAGTGTATTGTGTGCATTGGTTCTTTTTTTATTGGAATCCATTAAGTCTTTGGTCAGTAAGACTTGAGCTGCTATCTGATTATACTCTCTAAATAGCTTTTGATAAATCATCATTAATGCAGCCTGTCCAACGGCAGCCACTGCTTGCTTGGTCTCAAGTTTTTCAGGTTTCTTATCTAAGTTTAGAGCTTTTACCCCTACAGCAATAGCACCTGAAGATACTAAAATAACATCCTTCCCCATATTTTTTAGATTGGATATCTCTCTTATATAACTTTCAAGTTTAGAAAAATTAAGTCTTCCAGTTGCTTCATGCGTTAAAGAAGAAGAACCAATTTTAATCACTATTCTTTTCTTGTTTCTTAATATTTGTCTATGGTTCATTACAGTCTATAATCCCTTCTTCTCTATAATATACATATGCCACTATTTTACACTAGTCTAGTGAATATAGCAATTAAAAATCATGTAGACAAAGCTTGATTTTTTAGAGTCTATATTTTACAATACAATTGAGGTGATAAAAATGGAATTTAACCAAGCTTTAGACAAATTAAAAGAAGTCGATCAGAAAGTACATGCATTGAATCATGCGGAAGCAATTATTTCATGGGATGCAGCAACAGGCGCACCTAAAAACAGTGTAGAAGGAAGAGCTATTACCTTAGAAGTTCTAACAAGCGAAACATTCAAAACATTAATCAATGATGAATTTAACGACTTGTTACATACATTAGAGGATAAGAAGGATAACCTTGATCCGATTACTTTAGCAAAAGTCAAAGAATATAGAGATGAGTACAATCGAATTGCTAAGATTCCTGCTAAAGAATATAGTGCTTATACAGGATTAAGAGCTAAATCTTCCAATGCTTGGGAAAAAGCTAAAGCAAATAATGATTTTAAGGAGTTTGCTCCTTATCTAAAAGAAGTCGTAGCTTATAATAAGCGTTTTGCTGAATATAGAGGGTTTGAAGGTCATCCTTATAATACACTCTTAGGGGATTATGAAAAAGGTTATACAACCGATGATTTAGACGATTTTTTTGGTTCTTTAAAAGAAACGGTTGTACCACTGGTTAAACAGATTAATGAATCTGATGTCAAACTTAAAACTGATTTTCTGTCCAAGTACTATGAAAAGAAAACACAATTGGAGCTGTCTGATAAACTCCTAGACATTATTGGTTTTAACAAAGATTCAGGTACGCTTTGTGAGAGCGTGCATCCTTTTACAACCAATTTCAACAAAAATGATGTAAGAATAACAACCCATGTTCATAAGAATAATTTTACATCCAACATTTTCAGTACACTGCATGAAGGTGGACATGGTTTATATGAACAAAATGTTAGAGATGATTTAAACTTTAGTATTTTATGTTCTGGTACATCCATGGGTATTCACGAATCTCAATCAAGGTTTTATGAAAATCTCATAGGGCGTTCCTATGCTTTTTGCGAATACTTATACCCAACCATTCAAGAAATGTTTCCAGAACAATTATCTAGTATAACACTAGATGAGTATTATTTAGGTATTAATAACGTTCAGCCATCTCTTATTCGTATAGAAGCAGACGAGCTAACCTACTCTTTACATGTTATGATTCGATATGAAATAGAAAAGATGTTAATAGATGGTTCTATAAAGATTGAAGATTTACCAGAAATATGGAATCAAAAATACACCGATTATTTAGGCGTTACACCAAAGAATTATTCAAACGGTGTACTACAAGATGTACACTGGTCAGAAGGTTTACTAGGTTATTTCCCTACCTATGCATTAGGAACTGCCTATGCATCGCAATTGTACAATACGATGGCTAAGAGCATAGATTTTGATAAGGATCTAAGAGAGGGCAATATTTCAAATATCAACCAATGGCTAATAGAAAACATTCATAAACACGGTAAGATGCTATCTCCTAAAGAAATCCTTGTATCAGCTACTGGTGAATCACTCAATGTAAAACACTTTACTGATTATCTAAGTAATAAATACAGCAAGATCTATAATCTGTAAGTCAACTTAATACTTTGAACTTACTTATACTGTTAAAGGTATTAGTCCATGTGGCTAATGCCTTTTTTACTTAGTAACATCCTTTCTTAAAATAAAAATCCTACAGAATAGATTTTATTGATAGATAAACTCAAATAATCCTATTATTGACTCACCATACATTATAGTTTAAAATAAAACCCATGCCGACATTGAAATACATAAACCAACAATAGAATAGAGGAATAGCAATGAACGATAAACAGAAAAGTATCCTTGCTATGCTTATCTCAGCATTAGCATTCTCTTTGATGGGAGTATTTGTAAAGTCAACAGGGGATATAGGTGTTATGCAAAAGTCCCTGTTTAGAACAGCTACCATTATGATTATCTCATTAATAATGATAAAGTTTAATAATATAAAACTAACTAGCATCAAGCATCATAAGTTATTATTACTTCGTTCAGCTCTTGGAACTGGTGGTATACTCTTAAACTACTACGCCATCGATCATTTAATCTTATCAGATGCTAATATTATTTTTCGATTAAGCACCATTTTCTTAATTATATTCTGCTGGATATTATTGAAAGAAAAAATATCCAAAAATCAAGCACTTACTATTCTTATTGCATTTATCGGTGTTATATTTATAGTAAAGCCCCAGCTTTCAGTTGAAATCTATCCCTATTTAATCGCTATATTAGGTGCTGCTTTTGCTGCGTTGGCTTACACAACGCTACGTGTTCTAGGTCAAAGAGAACATACCTTATCCATTGTATTTTATTTTTCAGCATTTACCACTGTAATTCTAACACCTTATGTACTAACCCATTATGAGCCCATGTCTGACAAGCAGATTTTTTATGCTATTCTTGCAGGAGGTTGTGCAGCCATTGGTCAGTTAGGTGTAACCATAGGTTATAAATATGCTCCAGCAAAAGAAGTTTCAATCTACAATTATTTTGGGGTAGTTTTTTCAGCTGTTTTTAGTATTTTCTTATTTGGCATGATACCAGATGCATTAAGCCTATTGGGTTATGGTATTGTGTTTACCGCTTCTTATACTATGTATAAGCAAAATCATACGAAAACGAATCAATAGTACTGAACTATCTATTGCATATCTGTGCTATGTATAGAAAAAATATGATTGATAACTAATGTGGCAGCTCCAATAATACCTAAATTCTCTAAGTTTGAGACTGAAGTTATCTTGGTACTATAAAAATTATCTTTCAAACTATTTTGTTGTGCTGCCTGAATAATGGACTCCATTAGAAATTCTTTTGCAAGTAAAACAGTTCCTGTTAACAAAACTTGTTCAGGATTTATGAGGTTAATAATGACGCCTACAGCTCTTCCGATATATTTTCCAGTTTCTTTTAAAATATTGTGTGCAACAGGATCATCTTCCTGTGCCCTTTTAACAATAGTCTTAAATGCAATATCACCATTAAAACATTCGTCCATATCATGATTTTCTGCTAATGATAACTTAGTTCTTTCTACGATTCCCTCTTCGCTCGCAACCTTTGTTAAAGTTCCATTAGATTGACTATTTCTTTTAGTAACCTGTATGTGTCCTATCTCTCCAGCTCCAAATGCAGAGCCATAATAAAGCTTACCATTGACTATAAGGGCGCCTCCTACTCCTTCTCCTATATTAATAAGCATAAAGTTTTCACTAGTCTTTGCTTTTCCAAACCATTTCTCACCCAGAGCCATAGCTCTAACATCATTCTCAATAAATGTTTCAAGATTAAATTTTTTATGGATGATATCTCTAATTCTAACATGGTGCCAATCAAAAGCAGGCGCATAAATAGATTCTCCTTTTTCAGGATTGACTAATCCATGTAAAGCTAATCCTATCCCAATAACACTTTTGTTTTTTGCTTTTGCCTTTGTTAAACACTGTCTAATACCATAAAGTATTGTATCTATCTGTTGACTAACATAATCAGCTAAGACAGGCTGCCCAAATCGATAAGATACTTGCTCCACAACTTTTCCATTAATTGTTACGAGTCCTACATTTATATGCGTTAATTCTGTATGTACACCAATGACAAACACCCTATTATTGTTCATTGCTAATAAAATAGGTCTTCTACCACCTTTAGAAGCACCATTCCCTTTTACTTTAATTAAATCTTTTTTTAGTAAATCCCCAACATTATTAGAAACTGTTGCAGGGTTAAGATTTAATATTTTTGCAATATCAGCTCTTGAAATAGGCTCATTCTGCCGTATTATATTGAGTATTGCATTGGTATTCATTTTTTTTATTAGTTTTTTGTCTGCCGTTGCTTGTCTATTCATCCTATCACCTTTTTTAACCGTACTTACTTTAAATATATGCAATGATACTATATTTTGATGTTTAATTTCAATGGGGACTAGTCACGTCATACAAAGAAATTATAACAGTTAAATATACAAAATATGATATATTATACCTTATCAATAACAGAATATCAAATATAATAGGTGTATAACCTATGACTCTTACCTCATAGATTGTACACCTCATTTGTAATCAAATGATAGATATGTATTCACTTGATTATATAAAATCAAACAAATTATTTGATCGATCCCATCATACCCTCAACAAAGTATCTTTGAAGTAGAAAGAATACTAGTATGGTAGGCAGTGTAGCAATGATTATCGCAACCATAATGGAACCAAACTCTGGAAAATAAGCAGAGGATAAAGAGGATAAGACTAAGGTCATGGTTTTCTGCTCATTGCTTTGTAGAATAATTAATGGCCATAAAAAATTATTCCAACTCGTCATAAAAGCTATAATTCCAGCTGCTGCATAGGAAGATTTCATAGTTGGAATAAAGATATAGAAAAATATTTGAAATTCATTAAGTCCATCCACCCGAGCTGCCTGCATTAAATCCTTTGGAAAGGCTTTGGTTGTTTGTCTGAAAAAGAAAATAATGTAGGCCGTTGCAATGGTTGGTAAAATAATTGCTGAATGAGTATTGGATAAACCGTTCATTGCAAACATCTTATATAGAGGTATCATTAATGCTGCAAATGGTATCATCATAGTCAATAAGAGTAAGTTATAAATCCTTTCTCTGGCTTTCGAGCGGTAAATTTCAAAAGCATATCCTGCAGCTGATGAAATAAGTAATAATAATACAGTAGTTATTAGTGCTATTTTTAAAGAATTAAAAAAGGCTCTTGGGATATCAGCCATTTCAAAAAGCCTGGTTATATTATTCATTAGCTCACCACCAAAGCTTAATTTGCCCTTTGTAATATCCGTTGCTGAATTTGTTGCTCCTATAATCATCCAAACAAATGGGAATATGGATACAAGAGATGCTATGATTAAAAAGAGATATTTTAGAGTACTTTTAAACGTTTTCATTTTTATTACCTCCCACTTTAAATTGAATGAATCCTAATATTGCAATAATGATTACAATGACATAGGATACAGTTGCAGCATATCCAAAGTTTGGTACATATTTAAAGGACAAATCATAGATATATTGGGATAAGGTCATAGTAGCTGTTAAGGTTGGAGAAGAAGCACCACCACCTGTTAAGTTAACAACTTCATCAAACAGCTGTAGTGTTCCAATAGTAGACATAATGGATGTAAATAGAATAATTGGTTTAAGCAAGGGAACGGTAATAGCAGTGAACTGCCTAAATTTACTTGCGCCATCTATTTTAGCTGCTTCGTATATACTTGGATCAATGTTTTGAAGTCCTGATAAATAAAAAATCATATTGTATCCTGTCCACCGCCATGTAATAGCGAGTATGACAGTCACCTTTGCAAAAAATGGATCTATTAACCAAGCAATTGGTTGTTTGATAATATGTAAATCCATTAATAATACATTGACAATACCATCTGCTGAGAAAATACTCCTAAACAGTATAGAGTACGCAACCAATGATGTAACACATGGGAGAAAAATTGCAGTTCTAAAAATCCCTCTAAATTTCAAATTCTTACTATTTAATAAAACTGCAATAAACATTGCAAAAGTTAACATAATAGGTACTTGAAAAATAAAATATATAAATGTATTTTTTAATGCCTCTTTAAAAACTGAGTCTTTAAATAGTCGAATGATATTATTAAATCCTACAAATTTGGTTACTACACCTTTTCCAGAAGTCATTGATAGAGCTAACGAGTTAAAGACTGGATAGATATAAAACAGCGCAATTAAGAACACTGCTAAAGCTATAAAACACCATCCAACTAGATTTCTTCTACCCTCATAACCTAGTTTTCTATTCACTTGACGCATGATATTTCATCCTTTCTTTATGAAGTTAACCAATAAGATTAACCCACAAAATTTAAGTTTAATGTCAATAACGATCTATACATAAGAAATTGAACTCAGACCCTTTAACCAAAAGTTTAAGGGTCTGAAATTCATTTAATTATTTCTAAATTAGCATGTAATAATAATATACTTTCATAATAAAGCTATTCTTGAATTTGTATCAATAATTGTTCTTCTGCTTTTTTTAACGCATCGTCTATGGACAATTTTCCACTATACACATCAAACATGTATTTCATAATAGCAGCATCTGCTTCATAAGTATAGAGACCATAATTAATAGATGGTATTTTTTGCATCCATTGACTAAATGATCCAAAAACTACTTGGTTGTCAAAGAAAGGATCCTGTGCAGAGTAAGCACTTCCAGACTGAGATGGAATATAGCTTCCTACAGCACCTTTATCAATTAATATTTCTTGATAGAAATCTGTGTTTTGATCATAGGTTTTGCTTAAGAAATCAATGGCAGCATCTTTAGATTTTGAACTTGACAGCACATACCAGCTTGAACCACCTAAATTTGAAGCGTTAACAGCACCCTCTACATTAAGCCTTGGTGTTGGTGCAACTCTCCATAACCCTGATTGAGATTCTTCTGCTTTAACCGAACCCGTAATCCATACTCCAGTTGTTATGGTAGCTACATCACCTGTGTTAATAGCACCTACCCATTCACTCCAACCAGTGGTAATCTTAGTAAAATCTGCATTACAGATTTCAGAATAAATTCTAGCTGCCTCTTTCATTGCTTCATTATCAGCTACATTGACATTACCTTCAGCATCGAAATACCACTGATTGGTAGTATTTAACATAATTCTCATTAAACCACCATCATTAGGATCCGTTGAAAGCATCTTTCGTCCTGTTTTATTATACATATCCTGTGCTATAGCAATATACTCATCCCAAGTAATGTTTTCTAAGTCATCACTTGTATAGCCGGCTTCTTCTAAATAATCCTTCCTATAATACATACCAGAAGCACCTGAATCAAAAGGTACACCGTACATCTCACCATCTACAGTCATCAATTCCACTTTGTAATTCGCAAAATCATCATAATTGATTTTATTTGTTAATGGTTCAAAGCTGCCTGGATAAGCTTGAAGATACTTTTGTGCATTGTAATCTTCTATTAATACAATATCTGGTAAATCAGTTGTTAAACCTGAAGCTAAATTTGTATGTAATTTTTGCTCTAAATCTGATTTAGCAATATCCACAATATCTATTTCCACATTGCTATTATTAGCAGTATATAAATCTTTTGCTTTGTTCATAATGGCAATATTGAAATTTGGATCCCAAGCCCATATGGTAATCTTTTGCTTGTCTTCATTTGATGTTGAGTTATTATCTTGATTGTCTTCATTTGATGTTGAGTTATTATTGTCTTCATTGCTTGATGTTGGACTGGATTTACCACAGCCTACAGCAAGCGTAATTCCTAAACACATAACAAGTAAAAGTGATAATAATTTTTTCATAAAACCCTCCTGAATAGATTCAATTTTTTTAGTACTTATTTGTAATTTACAAACGCATTATATCATAGATTTTTTAATAAATCAATAGTTTATTTAATAATTAAACAAAGTTTTTTGTGCATAATATGATTTACTAAGCACTATACAACCATTTTTATATCAAATAATAACAATTAAACCATAGTGTATATTCATAAAAAATGACATTTTCTCAACACCTCTGTAATATCTTGTATTATTTGACAACTACAAAAACATCCATCTATAAAACACTTATACAAAGTATCTATAAATGGATGTTTTGTATTATTAGTAAACATGCTAATAAGTTTATTAATCCGTATTTAATGACCCAACATTATTATAAACTAATGATTAAAATCCTAAAATAATAGCTTCAGCAACCTTTATACCATCCATAGCAGCTGACATAATTCCACCAGCATAACCAGCACCTTCACCACAAGGATATAAGCCTTGAACTTCACTTTGATAGGTTTCGTTTCTTGTAATTCTTACAGGGGAAGAAGAACGCGTTTCTACCCCTGTAAGAATAGCATCCTTTCTAGCAAAACCTTTAATTTTCTTATCAAATGCAATTAACCCTTCTTTTAGAGCATCTGCCACATAATTGGGTAAACACTTATTTAGATTAGCTAATGCTATTCTATTTCCTACAGATGGTTGAATATCGCCTAAAGTATGGCTCTCTTGATTATTTATAAAATCAGCCACTAACTGTACAGGCATATGATAGTTAGATCCCCCTGCTTGAAAAGCCAGTGCTTCCCATTTTCTCTGAAAATGTACACCTGCTAGTTTATGTCTGCTGCCAAAATCTTCTGGTAATACATTGACCAATACCGCACTATTAGAATTTACTTTATCTCTGCTATAATAACTCATACCGTTTGTAACCAGTTGATGATGCTCAGAGGATGCATTAACAACAACACCACCAGGACACATGCAAAAGGTATAAACACCACGACCAGATGTACTTCTATGTGTCAATTTATAATCTGCTGCTGATAGACTTGGATGCTTGTAGGCTGAACCGAATTGAGCATAATTAAGCATGTCTTGAGGATGCTCAATTCTAACACCAATAGCAAAAGCCTTTGGTTCCATAGGTACCTCTAAATTATGAAGCATTTCAAACGTGTCTCTTGCACTATGTCCCAATGCCAGTACGACATGATGAGCTTGAATAGTTAGATCCTCATTAATTCTTAAGCCTATTATTTTATTTTGATCTAAAATAAGATTGGTTACCTTATGCTCAAATAGAATTTCTCCACCAAGATCTATAATCTTCTTCCTCACATTCTTTACGACCGTTCGTAAATAATCTGTTCCTATATGAGGCTTATTTAAGTACAAAATCTCTGAAGGCGCACCTGCTTCTACAAAAGTTTTTAAAACTTTTCTATTTCTTGCTGCTTTATCTTTTACCATGGTATTAAGCTTTCCGTCAGAGAATGTACCTGCACCCCCCTCACCAAACTGAACGTTAGATTCTGTGTTAAGATTACCTGTTTCCCAAAAGCTTGTCACATCCTTAAGTCTTTCATCTACTTGCTTTCCTCGTTCTAATACAATGGGTTGATACCCTTGTTCAGCCAAAATTAATGCGCAAAACAATCCAGCAGGTCCCGCTCCTACAACACACGGTCTAAAGGGTAATTTACTTTTCTGTCTACTGGGCAAATGATAGTCTTTTTTAGTCGCTAAGAATATATTTTTATTATCACTGTAAGCACTGACTCTTGCTTCATTATCCAGTTCTACATCAATGGTATAAATTATCTTAATTGCATTTTTATTTCTTGCATCAATTGATTTTTTTACAATGGTATAATGCAATAAATTTTTATCTTTTATTTTTAGTAATTTGAGAATCTTATGCTTAATATCTTCTACCGTATGATCTAATGTCATTTTAATCTGTTGTAGTCTTATCATGTCTACCACCTTTATATCGAGCTACTTCTTCCTGCCAGCATACCACTACTCCAAGCCCATTGTAAGTTATATCCACCGCAATCTCCATCGATATCCAATAGCTCACCTGCAAAAAACAGATTGGGAACCCGTTTAGACATCATAGTACGCTCATCTACTTCATCCGTACGAACGCCTCCTGCTGTGACTTGTGATTGATTCCATTGATGTGTTCCTGTAATCGTCAACTCTAATCGTTTTAGAGTCTTTAGTAAACGACATCTCTCTTGTTTAGAAATCTCTGCTGATTTTTTACTCAATGGGATTTTTGACTCTTTAATAATTACTGGTATCAAACGCTTATTGATTAATCCAATCATGTTATCCTGTATGGTTTTATAGGACATCATGGTCACTCTTTCAAGTAAGAGTGCATCTAATTCTGTAGTATTGAGATTTGGGAAAAAATCAAGTATAACAGAACAAGCCTGCCCCTTCTTTAGAAGAACAGCAGCACTTCGACTGATTTGCAAAACAGGTGGTCCCGATACACCATAATCTGTAAATAGTACTTCTCCTGCTTCTCGTCTTATAGTCTCTTTATTCTTATTGCAAATACATATCTCACCTTGTATTTTTACACCCTTAATCTGTTTAAGATAAGTAGCATCTGATTTTAATTGGATTAAAGAAGGAAAAGGGTCTACCAGCGTATGCCCCAATTGTTTTGCTAACCTAAACCCACTGCCATCTGAGCCTAAATCTGGCGAAGAACAACCCCCTGCCGCTAATATAAGTTTATTTCCATAGTAGCTGTGTCCATTTTTAGAAGTTACTATAAATCTATCTTTAACTTGAACCGATTGAATTTCTTCGTCACAATGCACCTGAACCTTTAAACGCTCCACTTCATATCTTAACACATCTAATACAGAAGATGCCTGCTCTGATGCCGGATAAATCTTTCCCTTATCTTTTTCTATGGGATGGATACCAAGTGACTTAAAAAAATCCAATGTTTTAGAAACACTGAATTCTTCTAAAGCATAGCATGCAAAACTTGGGTTCTCTCCATGAAAATACTCTACTGTCGTTCTGGCGTTAGATAAGTTACATCGTCCATTTCCAGTTGCTAGTATTTTTTTACCAACTCTATTCTTTCTTTCTAATAAGGTTACCTTTGCCCCATTTCTAGCTGCTACTATAGCAGCTACTAACCCTGATGCACCTGCACCAATGATAATGACTTTAGTTGCTCGCATATTTAAATCCCACCTATAACAAACTAACTTATATTTTATGCTATATAGTAACGTGTTGCAAGGGGTATTTAACTATAAGATATGGGTTTATTTAAATACTAAAGATGTAGTTAAAGTTTTATTAAATTTATTATAGAATACGTTAATAATTGGTCGATAACAGATAGAGGTATAAAACAGATGACAAAGTTAGTTAACTATGGAATGAAATAGACAGTGCCAACAAAAATCATATGACTCACAAAAACTACGCTAATTTTATATAAAAATAAAAAACAAGCAAAAAAGTATCCCTCGTTTGGGTATTACATAGTATAATATAACTAATACCAAACTTTTACATTATTATGCGTAAATAGGCAACCTAGTTACTAACTATACTATATATCAATTTAACACCAACCGATGACTCAAGTTTACACCCTTAAGAGATTTTAGAGCAAAATTAAAGGAGTATGCTTCTATGTAATTACACTTTGTTGCAAAAGACAAAATTAAAGGAGGTTATAGTAATGAATGTAAAACCTATAATAGAAACTAAATTAAAAACTAAGTTAGTTGTTATCCCAGTCATTGTAATAGTTCTAGCTCTAGTTGGGGTAGTTACCTTTTCGCTCATTAGTTTTGAAAATGTTTCAAGAAAAAACTTGGAAGATAATCAAAAGCTTTTAGTTGATAGCATGTCCTTTACTGTTGATGAATTTTTAAATAAGTATAGAGATGTTATAACCATGACAAGAAAAAATAAGATTGCACAAGATACAAGTGAGTATAACAATATTAAGATAGAAACAAGGGGGTTATCAGATAACGAAGCCCTAGAGTTAAGACAATTTTTTAAAGATTCACGAGAAACGTATCCTGAATTTGCATATTTAGAAACATTCACACCTGATAAAGCAATTAATGTTGTACTAGAGCCGTATGAAGCACAGCTAGATATTTCTGAAGAATCTTATAAGAAAGGCTTTGCATTTAGAGATTGGTACATAGGAGCAATGGAAAGCAAAGATACTTACATTAGTGAAGCCTATGTGAGCGCCTCAATCATGAAGCCAGTTACAGCGATTTCAACGCCCATATATGATGGTCAGAATAATGTTACCGCTATTCTTATTGGAGCAGTAGAACTATCTGATTTAAGCCATACCACACAAAAATTAAAATACAAAGAGACAGGTATTACCTATATTGTTGATAAAAACTCTCATTTAGTAGCTCACCCAGACGATAAATACTTTAAAGAAAAGAATCTCTTTGACATGAGTGACAATGAAATTGTAAAATCAGCTATTCAAAATAATGGACAACTTGAAAGCTCACAAATTATGTTTGATAATATAACAGGTGAAAAAGTGTTTGTCTATTATAAGAAAGTTGATGCTACAGATTGGTATATCATATCACAGCAATCCGTTACAGAAGCTATAAGTTCAATAAGAACGATTACACTAGTCGTTGGAACTGGAACCATCTTACTTATTCTACTTGTTATTTTTATTTTATACACAAATGCTAACAATATTTTAAAACCACTCATTAAACTTACGGACATTTCTAAGAAAGTAAGTAAAAATAACCTTGCTATGCATCAAGAAGAAATGGTTCAGTTAAGAAAACATAGTGAACGTTCCGATGAAATCGGTGTTCTGTGTCGTTCTTTTAAAAGTATGTTAGAGAACTTGATTCAGATTGTTACGAGTATAACCCATGCTACTAATGAAGTGTTTGAATCCTCTGATGTTATTAGTATGAAAATTAAAGAGATTCATGGCTCCGCAACTCAAATAGACACGACTGTTCAAGAGATTGCTACAGCTGCTTGTGATCAGGCTACAGAAACAATGAATGGTGCGCAAATGACAAATCAATTAGAGAAGATTATTGATAGCAACAGAGAAAAAATGGAGAATTTAAATACTTCTTTTGCAGTTATTAAAGAAAGTACTGATATTGAAAGAGAGAATCTATATGAATTAAAACTTAAAAATAAGTTAAGTAATGAAGAAACATATACACTCTATGATAATATAAAAGAAACCAACGAAAGTTCTAAAAGGATCAGTGCAATTAGTCATATGATTGCTTCTGTTGCCGAACAGACAAATTTACTTGCACTAAATGCAGCAATTCAAGCAGCAAGAGGAGGAGCAGCAGGTAAAGGATTCGCTGTTGTAGCTGATGAGATAAGAAATTTAGCTGAGGAATCAACAAAATCAACAAAACAAATTGACGAACTCCTTAAAGAGTTACAAAGTAATTCAAACATATCTGTGCAAAGTATAAATAGTTTAATGGAAGTAAGCAAGAAACAACTTGAATTCTTAAATCAAAGTGAAGAGCAAAATAAGAAAATTATGGTTGCTTTGAAAGAAGAAGAAGGTGTTATTGATGACTTAAATATTATATCACAGCAGATTAGTCATGCTAAAGATAGAATTATTGAAATTATTACAGACCTATCTGCTGTTGCAGAAGAAAATGCAGCAGGGTGTGAAGAGACTTCCGCAACTGTAACTCAGCAATCTAATAACCTCTTAGAAATAAGTGAAATAAGTGATAGATTAAAGCAGGTTGTTGAAAAACTTAATAATGAAGTTGACAAATTCTCAAAACCCAACCTTTAAAAAAATAAAATCCCATCCTAGCTATATCACGCTAGAATGGGATAGGAGTTCCGCGCTTCATAATTATTGATTAAAGCGATCATAAGCTTCTGTTTTGATTTCAATCAATCTATCCATACCGATTGATTTAAGTTGGTTAATATAGCCATCCCAGCCCTCATCAATGGATCCTTCCATAAGCCATAACACGCGCTGAACCTTGATAAATTCATTGAGTTCGGTTTCAAGGATTGCCATTTCTTCAATTTCTTCTTGAGTGAAGAAAACTCTAGGGTAAGGTGTTGTAATGTAATCTTTCGCTAACTCACTAATTTTCAGCTTAAGACCATCGCCGCTATCTGAAGAAAGAATAATGTTTTTTTCAAATTCCTTATCGATATACTTAGGTCCAAAATCCCTCAAGCTTTGATCCCAATACCAAGCATCAGCACTTGTACCTTCTGGTGGATCGTTAAGTATGTAGGTACCATCATCTTTTTTGGTAATAACGGTTCCAATACCTCCCCAAAAATTCTGAATACTAGCTTCACCTGTATAGAACTGATCCAGCCACCTAGCTGCAACTTCTGGATGCTGACAAGATGCTGAAATTAAAACTTCATTTCTAGAAATACCAGATATACCATTGACATCACCAGCCGCATAGCATTTTCCATCTAAACCTTTAATTGGTTGAATAGCAACATATTCATCCGACCATTGACCATAAACTGCATCTGGTATCCAATTGTAAGAGAAGCCAACTCTTGATATATTAGGGTCTTGATTTTTACCTAATAACATCGTATCATCCTGTGTAAAGATTTCTTGATCAATAATTCCTTCTGAATATAACTCATGAAGCCACTTCAGTCCTTGTTTGTAGGCTTCACTTGTTGGATAATAGTTTAAGCTTCCATCTTCTTCTATCATCATCATATCCCCATAAACATCTGTGATGCCAAAAGGATTCAATAAATCCAACGGAATATCCTTTGCACCAGTAATAGGAATTTCATCATTCGGATCGCCGTTACCATTTGCATCTTGCTCCTTAAACGCCATTAATACTACGTTAAGTTCCTCTAGATCGGTAGGTATATCTAGGTTTAAGTTATCCAGCCACACTTTATTAATAATGGGTTGATTACATACAATGGGTCTTTTAGGTAAATTTTTGCCAAGTGAATACTTCTTACCATCAAAATAAGTAGTGACTTTTCTTAAATCAGGCATTTCTTCAAGCGCTTTCTTGTAGTTGGGCATATAGTCATCAATTAAATCATCTAAGCACATAAACATGTCAAGATTAGGAACGATATCTGTATCAAAAAATGTCTGGTTACCTATGATTACATCTGGTAGTTCATTACTCGCAAGCATAATACCCTTCTGTTCCTGCCAGTCACTTAAAGATTGTACCTGCCATTCAATCTTAACATTGGATTTAGCTTCCAAATCCTTTAAAAATTGATTATTAGTAAAACTATCACCCATGTTCCCCCAACGGGTTGTTAGTACAGTTAAAGTAATGGGTTCATCTGTCTGTTCACCGCTTATTGTCTTAATTGCAGGTCGATCGTTTTCCTCATTCTTACCAGTACATGCTGATACTGTTGTTATCAGCACCACCATGATAACTAACCAATTCAACGCTTTTTGGATTTGTAAATAGTTTTTTTTCACTTTAATCCTCCCAAAAGTTATATTTTTATTTTTTTTGACTTTTATTTAACCCTTAACCGAACCTATCATAATACCTTTATTGAAATGCTTTTGAACCAATGGGTAGATGCACATAATTGGTATTGTAGAAATAACAATAACCGAATATCTCATCAGATTAGATAACCGTAAAGCTATTTGTGCCGCTTCTCCTGTACCTAAGGCGGTTTGCATATTGTTTGTTATAAGAATATTTCTTAAAATTAGCTGAAGAGGATGGTAGTTGGAATCCTTTAAATAAATCAATGCATTGAAATAGGAGTTCCACATACCTACAGCGATCCACAATGCAAGTACAGAAATTATAGCTTTTGATAGAGGTAAAACAATCTGTACAAAATATCGTATATTACCACATCCATCTATTTTTGCTTGCTCCCACAATTCTTCTGGAATTGAACTTTTAAAAAACGTTCTTGCTACAATGACATTAAAGGCAGATACAGAAAAAGGGATTATCATAACCAGCGGATTATCGTATAGTCCCACCTGCTTAACTGTAACAAAAGTAGGAATAAGTCCTCCATTGAAAAACATCGTGATAACAAATAGAGTCATGATGAATTTTCGACCCATAAAATCTTTTCTTGATAAAACGAATGCCGCTGTTAAGTTAATAAATAAACCTACCAAAGTACCCCCAGCTGTATATAGAATTGTGTTTCTATAACCAATCCAGATATTGCTATGACGAAACAATTCCATATAACCATCAAAGGTGAAGCCTTGTGGCAGCAACCACACTTTTCCAGATGCAACAGCAGTCGGATCACTAAAGGATGCGATTACAACAAAATAAATCGGGTATAGAATTACAATGAGTATCAATAGAGTTAGAACATAGACTAACAGATCAAATTTAGTTAGTTTTCTAAACCTTTTACTCTTCTCAATCAATTTATTAACCTCCTGAACCTACCAAATACTTGTATCAGACATTCTTTTGCTAATCTTATTTACCATTAAAAGTAATACTAAATTGATAAGTGTGCTGAACAGATTTACTGCAGAAGAATAACTGAATTGAGAACCTAAAAGTCCAATCTTGTAAACATAAGTTGAAATAACTTCTGAGCTCAGTAAATTTAAGTTATTCTGCATTAAATAGACTTTTTCAAACCCCAAGGACATCAGCCCACCACATCTAAGAATTAAAAGTGTAATGGCTGTAGGTATAATCATAGGGATATCGATAAACCTAATCTTTTGCATAGAGCTTGCACCATCAATACTCGCTGCTTCGTATAAGCTTGGATCAATGGATGATAAGGCAGCTAAATATATGATGGTATCCCATCCTGCATGCTGCCAAACCTCAGACCATACATAAAGGTGTTTAAAGGCTTTTGCACTACCTAAAATATTTGGAGCATCCATGCCCATCATCTGGAAAAGCTGACTTACCAAACCTGTTCCTGATGAGAAAATCAAATTTATCATTCCCACTACCACAACAACCGAAATAAAATGAGGCATATAAGTAATGGTTTGAAAGATTTTTTTATATCTTGTCGCGCGCATTTGATTAATGATTAATGCCAAAAGAATTGGTATTGGAAAACTAACTAATAGACTATAGATGGTGATAACGAGCGTGTTCTTAATCGTTGTTTGAAATTGATAGGAACTAAAAAATTTCAAAAAATACTTATACCAAGGATCAGACCACGGACTATCTAAAATACCAGCAGAAAGCTTATAGTCTTTAAATGCAATAATAACACCATACATTGGTCTATAATAGAACACAATTAACAGTATTAACGATGGAAGAATTAAAAAATACAATCCACGATTTTCTGATAGTCGCTTAATTTTTGTTTTAAGATTTGATTTTACATGATTCATCCAATCTCCCTTTCAACAGATTTCAATGATTGTTTAGGTTATCGATAAACCCAAGACTAATATTAGCATGATTTGTGCAATTAGTCAAGATATTATTAAATCATGCCTTCACTTTTTGCGTAAAGGCGTGAAGATACAAGCCACATATAGCTATTATCTATATAAATAATATAATTATTATGAATCTACCATAGCCTTACTTTCTTGCCTTTCCCTTGATATTTTAACAATATTTTATCTATGTACTTGAAACTACAACTTTTTTGTCATAAAATCATATTAGTTAGACGAAGGAAGGTAAACTATGACTACTTTAAAGGATATTGCAAAAAAGGCTAATGTGAGTACTATGACAGTTTCTCGTGTGGTTAACGGAAATTACAAGAAAGTGTCCATGAAAACGAAAAATAAAATTCTAAAAATCATTGAAGAAACTGGTTATGTACCTAACTACTCTGCGAGGAGCTTAAGTTCTAATAATTCAAAAATCATTGCTATTATTACTAAAACTAGTATAGAATTAAATGACCCTTATACATCTAAACTACTAGCCTCCGTAGTCCCATTGCTTCAAGAAATGGGTTATTTCACTATGTTGGCATACTTGGATGATTTTAATGCAATAAAGAAACAACTAAAGGCATGGAATGTTGAAGGAGCTATTTTCTTAGGATTGTTTGAAGAAGATCTGCTGTTTATTAATGATGATAATAATATTCCAATGATGTTTACTGATAGTTATAGTAAACATCCACGTATAAACAATGTAGGTATCGATGACTACAAAGGCGGAGTCTTAGCAGCTAATCATTTCATCAGCAAGGGACATAAGCATTTTGCATTTGTAAGCGTTGCATTGAATCACAGCGGCGTTACACAGACAAGAATGATTGGATTTAAAGATACTCTAAAAAATCATGGATATGCTTTAGATGACTATGCTATTTTAAACAATATGTCATATAAAGATTTTGCTGATAGACTGATTGACTTAGGTTATCCTCATACTGCAATATTTGTAACAGCTGATATAATCGCTGTTAACACAATGCAGGAATTGATATCTAGAGGGTATTCCCTTCCAAAGGATTACTCATTTATTGGTTTTGATAATATGCCAATAAGTAAGTTTACTAATCCAACCTTAACAACTATAACTCAAGATATCAATTTAAAAGCTGAGCAGATATGCACCTTACTCATTAATAAAATTAATAACCCTGCCTTATTAAGCAATAAAGTAACATTGGATGTATCTTTAGTTGAAAGGAATTCTGTAGCCAATCTCATTGACGTAACTCTAGAAAATAGTAATGACTGTCTATAAGAAGTATTTTTTATGACTACAAAAGAAAAAACTCTCCACTTTAAGAATCAACCTTAAGTGAAAGTGAAAAAATGTTTATAGTAAAAATAAACTATGCTATACTATATCTAGTTATGGTAATATAAAGAAGATGACAACGTATATACAGATATCTCATTAATTTTAACAACTAACAGATATAAGTGAAGGTACTAAACGAGGAGAATTATTATGAATTATCTATTTGCTTTTCTATGTGCATTTATTATCGTATATTTTTTAATACCACAATTGAAGAAAATCGCCATTAAAATTGATTTTGTTGATAGACCAACCACTAGAAAAATGCATAAAAAACCTATTCCACATCTAGCTAGTGTTGGGATTTTTTTAGGCTTTGTAATTACCTATTCTATTTTCACTAGAGAGATTGATGGGAAATCTCTTGCACTTTTAATTGGTTCATTAATGATTTTATCCATTGGTATTGTAGATGATTGGTACAAGACTAAGCAAAAGGAGTTTCCAGTTTTACCAAAATTTATTATTCAAGTTGGGGCAGCAATACTTGCATACCAATCAGGCGTAGTCTTTTATGGATTTACCAATCCTATAACACATGAACATATTTTACTTCCTGTGTTATTACAGTTTTTACTGTCCGTCATCTGGATTTTTGGAGTTACTACAGTCATTAATTTTATAGATGGATTAGATGGTTTGGCTGGTGGTATTTCAGCAATATCTGCTATCACGTTATTCATAGTAGCCTTAGCTAAAGGTCAGTTAAACTCTGCACTAATGTCTATTATTCTAACGGGTGTCCTTGTTGGTTATCTAAGATATAATAAGCAGCCAGCCCAAATATTTATGGGAGATGCAGGCGCAACCTTCATAGGGTATATTTTAGGTGTCATAGCACTGGATGGAGCTTTTAAACAAGCAACACTACTATCTTTATTGATACCAATCCTTGCTTTAGGAGTGCCGATATTTGATAACATTTTTGTTGTAATCAAACGTCTTTTAGAAGGAAAACCTATCTATAAAGCTGATAGAAGTCAAATACACTACCGACTTTTATCTTCAGGCTTAAAACCAAAACAAGTCGTAACATTCTTATATATAGTCAGTGTTTCTCTAGGTTTATTTTCAATCGTTATTCTTCTACTAAAGATATAGATAAGGAATAATAAAAAAACCACTTTGCTTTATGCAAGGTGATTTTTTTGATTGATTATTTATGAAGTATAATTTTCTAACACGGTTATCAACTCTTCTTCACCGTACACTGTTATACCTTCCTTTAACCTTTTCTGTTCTTCATCTGGTAAAGAGCTAACAGGCGTATCAATTTGATCTCTTAACATACCATTTCTGTAGAAGATGCCGATAATTCCATTATGTTCTTTTAAGATATAATAATTGTCTTTATCAATATCATTCACAGCCTGCCTAAGAACTACTTTCTTATTTGAAAAAGATATGAGCTGCCATTCAGGATAATACTCTTCTATCTGAGCTCTTGTCATATCTAACATATAATAGGGTGGCTCTGTTTCCTCTTCTATCAGCTTATCATCAACTGTATAGTAATATTGATAAACAATTCTAGTAGAAGGCAAAATCTTTGCATTATCCGTAGATTCCGCAGCAACAGTGTTCTCTAGAGCGGCAATTGGTTCTATATCAAACTCAACTTTGTTATGAGAATCATCAAACAATAAATCTTTATTCTCTGTATCTGGTTCCTCATTGGATGGTTGATTGTAAAAGGTAAAATAGGCGATTACCGCGGTCAGTATAAAAACTGCTCCCAAAGTTAATAGTATAACATTTCTTCTTCTCACCAAAATCACTCCCTATAGAGTATTTTGGTGTTATTATTAACATTTTATACAGTTTTTATACATTTTGGAAAATAGTGAATCTATACTTGTGCTATTAATTCAGCCATTCCTCTGCAAGTAGTCCATACACTACATGATCCACATAGTGTCCGTTGAGTTTTTCTGCATGTCGAATAAGTCCTTCCTCAGTGAATCCTAATCTCTTAGGTATAGCTCTGCTTTTTAGATTTTCTTTAGCACATCTTATCTCTACTCGATGCAGTTTAAGCTGTTTAAAAACATGATCTAAAATCGCCTGACACGATCGCGTAACGCATCCTTTACCTTGAAAATCCTCTGCCAGCCAGTACCCAATGCTCGTATGATAATTATCCCAATTCGTCTCTTGATTACAGATAAGTCCAGCCAATCGGTTTTTATACCAAATACCAGCCTCAATTTCCTGTTTATCCTTATACCGATCTATACAATCGGATAGAAAAAGCTTAGTGTCCTCAACAGATTTAGTTTTCTCCACCCATACAAACCACTGCTTAAGGTGGTTTCTATTCTTATCAACCAATGTATAGATATCTTCTGCATCCTGCATACTTATTAATCTTAGTTCTAAATCTTCATCTATGATATGTTTAAACATAATTACCTCCTCTTATATCTATCTCATTAGACTATCTATGATATCTATGTAATTCATTCTCCATCTAATATACCTACTTTTTTCAGGATACGAACCAAAGTTTTACCTTTAGGCAAAGAACGAAGTTCAGACACAGATAATCCTTTAAAAAGCATTAGTATAGCCATATAGATAAAGATGGCCATGCCAATGGCTAAAATAAGCGAAAAGACATTGCTGTAGGTAATGTAGAAGAAAACAATGTAAAGACCAAAGCTTGCTGCCCCCATAATCAATGCTGCTATAGTTGGTATAATAAAGGTTCTTTTGATATTAACTTTAAATTGAATAGTTCTGTTAACATCCTTCATATTAAAGTAAGCGGATGAAAAAGCAAAAATAACATTGGTAATAACAGCACCATATAAATTGGTGTTGAATACAAATAAGAAAATAATATTAAACAGTATTTTTATGATTAAGGACTTCATTGCATTATACACAGGTCTTTTCAGCTGATTGATTCCTTGTAATAAAGCAATGGATATTGTAGATATCCCAAAGCAAATGATAGATAAGGCACCTATTTTAAGAAGCATTGAGGCAATGCCAATATTATCGGTTCCAAAAAACATAAGAAGTATAGGTTTTGCAAATATAAAAATCCCAACACAAGAGGGTATTGCTAAAACCATGATGAATCGATAAGCTAAATCTGTCTTTGCCTTTAATTCTGTGAAATTTTTCTTTACTAAAGAAGCTGTGATACTGGGAATAGTAGCTGTACCTAATGCTGCAGCTATTGATACAGGTAATGTGATAACCAAACTGTATTTGCCTGTATAGATACCATAGCTGGTTGTTACAATTTTCTCTGCATAGCCATGAAAAAGCATGGCATTATTAAACATAATCATATCAACAAAATTGGTTAAGTGAAAGGTTACAGAACCAATAAGAATAGGCATAGATGTATAGAATAACAACTTACTAACTCCCATATAGGATGGAAGTCTGTGTGTATGTGTATCCCTATGGATTCTTTTTTTTATGCTTCTATTAGCCATAACATAAATAATGATTAGTGTAATTAATCCTGCAAAAGTTCCTATAGAGGTTCCTAGTGTACCACCTGCTGCACCAAATGCCGTCCCATTAGAAAGCAGGATGTGCGCCATGACGATACTAAATACAGCGTTAAAAACCTGTTCAAACACTTGAGATACAGCCGTAGGCATCATTGTATTCATACCCTGAAAATATCCTCTAAACACTGCCATAACAGCAAATACAAGCATACCAGGCGCTAAAGCTCTTATAGCATATACCGCTGATGGGTCAGCACTGATAGCCGCCAGACCATAAGCACCAAAGTATAAAATACCAGCCGATAGTAGCCCAATAAAAACCGATAGTAATAGCGCGGTCTTAAATATCTTATGGGCTTCTTTATATTTTTTCTTTGTCGTTCTTGCAGAGATAAGTTTAGAAACGGCTGAAGGCAAACCATATGAGGATATAATCAAGCCAAACTTATAAATATCAAAAGCTTTCCCATAGTAGCCCATACCCTCATCACCAATAAGATTAACAAGAGGTATTCTATAAAAAAAGCCAATTAAGCGAACAATAACAGATGCAATAATAAGTATAGACCCTTGAAGGGCCAGATTATTTTTCTTGGATAGTGGTTTTTGTGTCATTATTTCACCTCTTAGTTAACCATACAGTGACACAGACCCTATATGTTTTAATTAAGTAAATCTGAATTAAAATTATGCGGCAACAATTCATTAACCGTGTACTCTAATACTTGCCCTTTTGAATTAGATAAAATCACTTTACCATCTGGCATAAATTCACTCATGACCTGTCGACAAATCCCACAAGGATAAGTTAATTCATTTGAGGAACTTACAATAGCTATGCTATCAAATTCCATTTCTCCTTCTGAGACAGCTTTAAATATAGCTGTTCGTTCGGCGCAATTCGTAGCACCATAGGATGCATTTTCTATGTTACAACCTGTGTATACCTTACCACTCTTAGTTAAGAGTGCTGCACCAACCTTAAAATGTGAGTATGGAACATAAGCATACTCTTTAGCTTCATGTGCTTTTTTAATAAGTTCTTGATTACTCATAATATCACCCTATTCCATAATAATTTTACTTTCCCTATTCTTGGGATATACTGCGATCCATGTTTTACCGGGATTTAAAATTAATGAATTGCCCTTTTCATCGTAGTACCTTGTTGGATCATAATGAGATTTTTTCTCCCATGTAATCTTTTTAGCTTGACCATGAGAAATATAATAACCTGTGCCACTCGTGATTAAATTCATATTCTGACAACCATAAGGATCCCCTTTGATGGTCCATATACTAGTCAATTGTATGATAATATTTTTAAATAGCAGCTGCTCACCTGTTTCTCCATCTATATGCTTATCGCCAAATTGGTAACGGGCATAATCCTTAGTTTCTTCATCATACTCAAACCACGGCTTTTGGACATGTGAAAAATCTAAAACTACTTTCTTAGCTATACAGTCAGTATCTAAGTCTTGGGCTTCTTCAGAAAAAACAAGCTTACTAACAAAGTCCTCTTTGCATGTTTTCCTGTAGCCTTGTTTATCCCACCCAGCTAATAAGCCATCTAAGGATGTATAGGTATTATGAGGTCTTTCTCTTTTATGATCTTGATAAAACATAATACTATCCAAATAACTCATACCATTTAAGTGTGGGGAGTTCAAATCTACAAACGCTTTCGCATACTCACTTTGTCCATAATGGACAAAAATAGCATCGTGATCAAAGGCAAAATCCAGATAAGAATGACGTGCACTTCTTACTGGTCCTATTTTACCTGCATCAAAATCTTTAAAAATAGCAAACAAACGAGTGATACCACCTTCGACCAGAGTTTCATAAATGATATCTGCTTGTGCAATACCACTCTGAGGCATTGCCTGTTTTAAATTATTGATCATAATCCCAATAGGTCTTCTAGTTAATACTTCCTCATTGATCCATAGTCCAGTTAATGGATTAATGACTTGTCCTTCATGACTATCTTCTTCATTAGATTCAACTTCTATCTCTGTCTCTATTTCTTGCTCTTGTTCCTCATCCACTTCTATTTCTTCACCTGGAGGAATGTCCTCTTCATGAGTTTGATTTTGAATGGTTTCATTAGTAGGATCTTTTTTAGAGCTTTTACAGCCAGTTGTTAGTGCTGCTATTAGAAGACAGAAAACCGATAATGTAATTATGTATTTTTTCATGAAAAGCCTCCACTTAACTTCAATTAATGTAGTTGTTTAAATTAACTATACTATACCATGTGTAAAATTAAGTCATTCCTATTGTTTCATTCAACTTATGCATTGGCAGTCACACATCACGTTATTTTAAAACAATCTAAGCAACTTAGGCAAAAAAATAACCATTCCTATAATGATAGAGGAAATTGAAGCAACAAGAGTCGCCCCAGCGGTTATATCCTTTGCATGTTTTGCAATTGTGTTATAATTATTACCGAATATGGAATCAACCATATACTCAATGGCTGTGTTAATAAGCTCTGTCACAATTACTAGTGTTATGATTACAATTAGAATCAGCCACTCAGCAAAAGATACATTCAAGACAACAGCTAGTAGTAAAACTAACAAAGCAATCATAAAATGAACCTTTAGATTTCTCTCAGTTCTCAGAGCCTGTTGAATTCCATGAATTGCATTCTTAAAGCTTAATTTAAGCGTTCTGTTTTTCATCTTCTTAACCCTACTTTATTAAGAATTGCTTCTTGTTTATCTATCATAATCTTATCTTCTTCAACCGTCATGTGATCGTATCCCATTAAATGTAGCATGCTATGTGCGGTTAAAAAGCCAAGCTCTCTTTCTATAGAATGACCATAGTCATTCGCTTGACTACAAGCTCTTTCATAAGAAATGATAATATCTCCAAGCATTAGTTCACCGCTGTCTAAATTGAAAAAGGACTCATCCTCTAGGTTTAATGAACTAAAATCTCCTGGATCTTCAAATTCAATTAAAGGAAATGATAGTACATCTGTTGCAGTATCTTTTTCCCTGTAATCATTATTATAGGTACGGATTTCTTCATTATTCGTTATAACAATACTTATCTCACTTTCATATGGGCAATTCTCTAACTCTAAAGCACAGTTAACTACTTGTTTGAGCAAAGGTTCATAGTCTGATAAATCTTCCTCTATATGATTCATCATATTAATGGTCATCATTTTCATCTCCATCTACAGTATTGCCTGGGTATTGAATTCTTTCATGATAAAGCCCCTTATAGACTTTAATAAAACTTGTTTTTAAACCTTTTAGCTCTTTAATTTTTAAATCACACTCATCCAATTGACCTTCGTCCAATCGAGATTCAATCATTTCTGTTACTATCTGTTCAATTCTATCGAGTGTTCTATCTTTTTCTGGAAGTGATCGAACATAAGCTTCAACACAATCCGCCAGCATAACAATTGCCGCTTCATTCGATTGAGGCTTAGGACCAGCATACCTAAAATCCTGCTCATCAACTTCTCCCTCGCTCTGTTGTTTTGCTTTGTAGTAGAAATACTGTACTAAGGCATCACCATGGTGTTCTCTAATTATATTGATAATAGACTTAGGCAACCGATACTCAGTGGCTATCTTAACACCATCTTTGACATGATTGATAATAATATTAGCACTTGCTTCAGGCGCAATATCATCATGAGGGTTTTCACCATTTTGATTTTCAACAAAATAGCCAGGATTTCTTAATTTTCCAATATCATGATACAGAGCTCCTGTTCGAGTTAACAAGGCATCGGCCCCAATATCAATGGCTGCTGTTTCTGCTAAATTCGCTACCATCTGACTATGATGATAGCTACCAGGTGCTTCTAAAAGTAGCCTTTTTAATAGTTTTTGGTTAGAATTTGATAACTCTAACAACTTCAAAGGAGTTACCACATCAAATATAGTTTCCCACAATGGAAGACTACCAATAGTTATGATAACTGCAATCACTGCACTGATCCCTGCATATAAAAAATCTAGATAAAGTAAAGTTTTTGCGTAATATAAATTGTATACAAGAACCGTTAACACATTGATACCTATAAGATATAAGGCAATATATATCATATTTTGCCTCTGCTTTGCTTTTGTTATTAGTAAGCAGGAAAAACTTCCACTTATAATATAAAATAAGGCAAACTCAATATTCAAGGTCATAATAAGACAGCCTATGATAGACAGCACCAAATTCATAATGATACCTAACTTAATATCTATTAACACTGCAATTAACATGCCTGCTATAGGAATTGGTATGAGATAAAAAGGAACCGAGTCAGCCATAAAAACCATTAAAACTAGAACAATGATATACACCGTAACAAATAAGAGTGACTTATTCTTTGATTCTATAAGCTCTCTATGAAACATAACAATATAAGTAAATAATAGACCTAATAATAATAAAACATAACCTCCAACCGATATCATCGACATGGTAGACCATGACTTAGACAATAGGTTGGCAATAACTAGTATCAAGGATACAATAACACTTATCGTACCGATAACTATAGAAATAATAGTCTGGTTAGCTGTTTTAGCTTTTGTACGCATAGCAAAACCCCCATTTTACTTATTCTTTGTTTTATCCGCTTTAGTTTTTCTGTTTTCGTAATTTTCGTACGCTTTTACTATTTTCTGAACTAAGGGATGTCTGACAACATCCTTATTGGTTAATTTTGAAAAGCCAATATCATCCACATTTTTTAGAACACGCATAGCAACTTCAAGCCCTGAAGAAGAAGGTAAATCCTTCTGAGTTAAGTCCCCTGTGATCACTGCTTTAGAACCAAAACCAATACGAGTTAAAAACATTTTCATCTGTGCCGGTGTTGTATTCTGTGCCTCATCAAGGACAATAAAACAATTGTCCAGTGTTCGACCTCTCATATAAGCAAGTGGTGCCACTTCAATAAGACCTCTTTCCTTGTTTTTTATATATGCCTCAACACCCATAATTTCATACAACGCATCGTATAATGGTCTTAGATAGGGATCGATTTTACTTTGTAAATCACCAGGTAAAAAACCAAGCTTCTCACCAGCTTCTATAGCTGGTCTGGTTAGAATAATCCGATTAACTTCATTATTTTTGAAGGCAGTTATTGCATGTGCCATAGCAAGATATGTTTTACCTGTACCAGCTGGACCGGCACCAAATACAATCATCTTGTTTCTTATTAAATCGATATACTTTTTCTGTCCCAGCGTTTTAGGTCGAATATATTTACCTGCTGGTGTCATGCAGACATAGTCTTCATTGAGCTTAGAAACTTCTTTTTCTTTATTATCAAAAACCAAAGATAAAAGATAATCAACATTTTGTGTGCTAATCTCTATCCCTCTTCTTGCTGTATCTGCTAATTGGGATAAAACACGTTCACTTTTATTGACGTTTTCTCCTTCACCGACAATTTTAATTCCATTCTCTCTATTGGTAATATGGACACCCAGTACTTTTTCAATTTTTTTAACATGAGTATCAAATTCTCCAAAAATATTTAGAATTAACTCATTGGGAATCTGTATTATCTTCTCCAAAGAACTCATGATATGTGTTCATCCTCTCTTGTACGTCAAAAAGCTGCTTTGTTCCGACTTTTTTTATAATTATTATGTTGCCCTTAGCAATAATTTTATCAGACATTGGCGTAATTTCAATAGTTTCATCAATAATTTGAGCATTTTCATTCATAATATCCTTTTTCTCACGTTCAAGTCTAGAGTGAATGAGGTTCGTTGCCTCTTCAACCGTGTATTTTTTTTCTATCGTCATATACTCTTCAAACGTGTTATGGATAATAGATATGGGTAGGTAAAAATTATCAAAGAGACTTACATCTTCTTTTACATATATACTATCATAGTTTTCATATTTAATACTAGGCTTAATTAGATTAATTTCTTTACCAAATAAAACTAGGGAGTGGTCTTTTTTTGTTTTTTCAGTATATACTTTATCGATATATTTAAAATTTAGTGTATCTTCATAGTCGTATATGGTTTTTATATAAATGTCTGCATCTGAATGGGTGAACTCAACATCTAATAATTGTTCTAACTCTTTTATTTCTAATGTGCCAGATACAAGCACATCCCCCTTGGATACTACATCTCCCTTAACCACCTGCGGCGAACCAGTTCTTGTTACAATAGATACAATAACACCATTCTTATCCGAGACTATATCACAGGGTTTACCATAGGCTTCTATTTCTATGGGTACTTCTCCTTCCTCAACAAAAATAATGAGCTTAGTCCCTTTAATTTCACAAGAAACCCAATTAAAATTAATAAACTGCTTCAAAAGCGCTTTTTTAAGACCTGTACAGTCCACATCCTTTTTCCACATACCACTACAATAAGCATGAGTGGTTAAAAATTTAGTTATCTGTTCATCAGTAATCCTTGTATTTCCTTGAATATCTATTTTCCAAATAAATAATGACATAAAGAAAACTAAAGCAAAGCAGATAATAATACCTACTAGGAAGGCTTTTCTTTTTCTAAAGCGAAACAGATTAAAAGGCATACCAATCTTCTTAACCAACTTTACCCTACAGCCTGTCTTTTTCACTAAGGGTCTAATCATTTTGAATCCTTTAACACTCATACAAAGACTATAGCCTCTTGAGACACTTTCTAAATTCCATATATAGATACCTTTATTTGCACATAGATTAATGAATCGTTCTGGTGAAAATCCTGACACATGAATCATAACATACCCTTTAGTATATTTCCATAATCCAAGCAGCACTATAATCCCTCCTTTATCACGGCATATGATGACCTTTTAATACTTAATTGTTGAGATTTGTCCCGTTACTTTAATTTCTTCATTGGTAAGATAAGCTATTTTAAAATGCTTTCCAATCATTTCGATCCTGCCATTTTTGGTCTTGATTTTAACAACGTTATCATCGTATTCTAATATGCCTGAATAATTCTCAATAAGAACCTCTCTTTTTCCTGTGAGTGTTATAATAGAATCTCCTAATGCAACATCTGTAGGAACCTCAAGCATCTCGGCGATATGAAATTTTTTTTCATTTACTTTTTTAGTTCTTTTCATAATCCTCTCCTCTATACATAAGTATGCAGAATTAAAAGCTTTATACTAAGAAAAAAGACAAGAAGATACTGTTGCAAAAAAACCATGGAGTACCAATGCTCCATGGTTTTTTAAAATCTATTAATCCTCTATGCTAGGTAAGGGTTGAGAGCACCCTTTTCTAATACATACCTTTATAATATCTTTTTCTGCGAATTTGAAAGCTACTTGGTCATGAGTTACTGGATGGATACCGAAATTCTTTGTATGGGCATATACTTCACATAAAACGGATGCACCTGTAATCATGAAAATATCATTTTCATTGGCATCCTCTCTATCAATGATACATTGGAATGGCAGATCATCTGTAATGATGTTTTCTTGCTTGCTTCCATCATCTAACACAGCTGTATAGGTTATTGTCTTACGAACAAAACCACTGATAACCACCTTCTCTGCACATACTTTTTCAATATCTGCATATACCTTATTGCTCTGAGTTATAGGAGCATTATTTAATGCTGGCGGTACCAGCTGTGTATGCCCTTCAACAACAACCTGACAGCAGGACTGTGGATTACTTTCAATGATAGGACAAGAAACCACCTTCATTGGTCTCATCATCTCATTATCTTCATGATCTAAAATGTGACAGTGCCATACATAACCAGGACCAAAGGTCGGGTCAAATGAAAATTGATTTAAACCAGGTTTGGATTCTCCTGATTTAACAGACTGTGGTGTAAAACGAAGCCTTATCCTAGTTACCTCAGTTGGATTCATACGAACAGTATCTTTCCATCCCTGCTCATTTAAGTCAGGTTCTATAGGATCGCCGATAAGATAAGGTTCAACAGGCAAAGGTATAGTTGGATGCTGTAGAGGCGGCTCACCGTTTAATACAAGCCAATCTGCTAAATAACGTTCCGAATCAAACTTTTGACGATTAACAATTAAAAATTGAATTAAGTGAACATGTATAGGGTGGGTAGCTCTTGTTACATTTGCAATTTCCCAATCCACCGTTGATCCAACAATTGGTAATTCAGTTATTGGCGAAGCCCATTTTTGACCATCCAGTAATAGTTCAAGAGGTCCCATCTCCCCATTCACCACGTTAAGCGTTAAAACTTGTTTTGGTACATCTGGAACCAAGATTGGTATATCGTTTAGTATAGGAGGAAGAGGCATTGGTGTTATGGATTTAGATTCTTTTACTGTAAACTGCATAATCTGCCCCGTTGTTTCTGGATCAGGTGGATCGCCACCTGGGAAAGGAGCAATAGCATCGTTCCATACTATAATTTTAGTACCCGGTTTTAGCATTGAAAAATCAATTAAAATATCTGCTCTTTCCGCAGGCGCAAGTAATACTTCATTAAGGGTTACAGGTGATTGTAAGAAACCCCCATCTGAACCAATTTGTATAAAAGACTGTCCATTGGATAGCTTTAAATTGTAAAATCTTGAATTAGAACCATTTAAGAATCTGAATCGATACTGCCTTCGTTCCACATCTAAATTGGGCCAGACCTTTCCATTAACCATAATTGCATTACCTATGAAATCCTGAACCCAATATGGATGAACATCAGGATTAACACCAACATTAGGGAAAAGCAGAGAACCATCTTCATTAAAGGATCTATCTTGAATGACAATTGGAAATTCGAATTTGCCACTAGGAAGAAGAGGCTCTATATCGTTATTAGGATCTCTTAATAAATAAAATCCAGCAAGTCCTGCAACCACATTCAGTCGTGTTATACCAAGCGCATGAGCGTGATACCATAATGTAGTAGGCTCCTGCATATTTGGATACGTGTAACGGGATTTAATAAAGCTTATGCCTGTTTTCTCCTCTCCAGCAGTGAACCACGAGTCAGGTCCACCATCTGAATCCGAACGAACTTCTCCACCATGTAAGTGTGCGGTTACTGGAACAGGGCTCTGTGCCAGAGGATATCCTGGTGGAAATGGTAAAAATGGTGGCTCTGGTGTAGGCATATTATTAGGATTTGCCCAATGTAACGTAGGATCTACTGGAAGAAAATGTGGATTAGTAAGGTTATTGACCCATTGAACATGGACAGGTATCCCTTTAACCGCTTCAAATGTAGGTCCAGGACTACTGCTGATACACGAACCGTTTTTTACAATACCCTTATAACCATAAACAAGGGTTTCAGGAAAACCACACGGAAGAATCTGTTCTTTTAATTCTGTTACAAACACTGTATAATTATGACTTAATACTTCATGAGTTGAAGGATCCTTTGCTACAACAGGTTTTAGTACAGGCGGTCTAACCAATTCATTGACATACTTAGGGATAGTCTTAGGATCTAATGGTTTAGTCATCATTATGTCCTCCTTTATCAACCATTAATTTGAAGAGAAAATTATTCTCCAAGTTAAATATATGTTTCTTATCACCCAATATGATATAGAAATAAACTGATTAGACAATAAAATAATAACACCTACTTGTAATATAATGCCAAGCACTAAATAAAGATACCAAACTTGCGACCCATCCAGAGCCGTCCAATAAGCCTTACTTATCCAATAAGGCGGGATTAAACCAAAGAGCCATTGCAGAGGTTCCTTTACAAACCAACTGACGATAATTAATAATCCTCCGAATGAAAGAAATTTACTAAAACTCATACCTTGAAGTTTGCTATCT
Organism: Vallitaleaceae bacterium; assembly: GCA_028277605.1. Classification (GTDB taxonomy): domain Bacteria; phylum Bacillota; class Clostridia; order Lachnospirales; family Vallitaleaceae; genus JANQFZ01. The sequence continues at coordinate 46,232 of JANQFZ010000031.1, forward strand.
GCCAATACAGCTAAAAATAACATGATAATTGGTGCAGTTAGTGATCCGCCTAAAGCAATCAATACCATACTGGTAAAGGTTAACAGCTTCAGATTAACGACGTAAAAGATAAATAAAATAATAAAAAAGGTGATACCAGCACAGGCCATAATACGGCTGTTAATATAATTTTTGGGAGAAATTGGAGTTACCAGCATTGCCTTTAACGTATTATCATCTTTATCAGTTAAAATTAAGAATCCAAAAATTGCACCGCCTAATATGGCTCCCGTATACAGTACAAGAAAAGACAATATTAATGGATAATAGTGGCTTAGGCTGTTATGCAGGCTTTGATTTGGCAAAAAACCTTGTTCTGCCAAATAACCATTTAACCAAGGTAATAAGAACCTCAGAACAATCGCGAGATAAACAACGAACACAACGAGTGCTATTAATATTATATCTCTTCTAATGAGTTTCCATTGATTTTTTAAACTATTGATTAAAAGCATAACATCACCTCATCTTTCTTACAATATAATGATGATAAGATCGAAAAGCCCACTTTAATAAACCTAATAAAATAATCAAATTGTAGCTAACTGCATATATCCACTGCCAAGCTGGCAGTTGATTAAATGCCCCTTGAATAACCATAACGGGTGCACTTGATGGAATAACTAAAAATAAAGGTGATTCTACTATTTTCCCATAATAGATAATTGGCAACTGTAATGCGATCATAATCATAACTATCGGAATCATATAGTCTGTAATTTTTTTGTATCTCACCGTTAGCCCAATACCTAACAACGTATACATTACATTTAAGATTAACACACCAACCAACAATAGAAAAAGATTAGGTAGAGCTGTTCCTTTGGAATAGAAAAAAAACGCTATAGGAACGCCAATCATTATCCCTACTTCTACTGTGGATAAAAATGTCAAAGTGATGATTTTAGACCATAGATATTCTTTAATTCTCAATGGTGATAACATAAGCGCACTCAATATACCTGTTTCTTTTTCTTCTAAAATGAGACCCCCTATAAAAACAAGCGTTGTTCCACCGACAATTAAAAGCATAACGGCTGGTATCACTATAGGGATAGAATCAGGCTTTAACAACGCAGCAAATATGATTGAAAACAAAACAGCCAAACTTAAGCTTATGGTATAGATATGATTTCTAATTTGTACCACCATGTCTTTTTGAATGGTTGTTGTTAAACGGTTCATGATTTCAGCCCCTCTCCTGTAATACGGATAAATATATCTTCAAGCGTTGTTTCCTGTGAATGTATAGCTTCAATTGAAGATGCAGTACTGAGTAAATCAATAAACGCTGAGTTTTTACCAAGTCCGTCTAGCATAAATTCTTTATCCAGTACTTTCTCATCTTTTTGATAATCTACCACAACACTTCTTTTCCCATATTTCTTCTTAAGAACTTGAGGAGAATCAATGGCACGAATCGCCCCATCCGTAATGAATGCTACTTGATCACATAACTCATCAGCAACGATCATGTTATGAGTGGTTACAAATACAGTTGCCCCTTCATCCCTTAACTTTAATACTAAATCTTTTACCATCTTAGCATTAACAGGATCAAGTCCGCTGGTTGGCTCATCCAAAAATAGAATTTTAGGCTTATGAAGAATACTTCTTGCAACATTTAAACGAATCTTCATTCCTTTACTATAATTCTGTACTCTTACTTGTGCAGCATCTTCAAGCCCCACCCATGTTAGAACCTCTAAAGGGTCATAGCAATTACCTGTATACAAGGATTTGAAATAGTCAAGGTTCTCCATAGCAGTGAGGTTAGAATAATGATTGGGAAGCTCAAAGGAGATACCGATTTGCTCATAAATTTGAGAGTCCCAAGTTTTAATCTCTTTATCCATGATCTCTATACTGCCTTGATAATATTTTAACAACCCAAAAAGAATCTTTTGTGTTGTGGATTTTCCAGCGCCACTTGGACCTAAAAACCCAAAGATTTCTCCAGCTTTAATTTCAAAGGATAAATCATGAAGCGTTTCTTTCCTATTGCCTGGATAGGTAAAGCTTAACTTGTTCACTTTAATCATCGTAATTTCCCTCACTTTCTTGTTTCTCATATTCCTTTAAAGTACTGGAAATAATCTGTCTTAATACGTCTTTACCCGCTTCACTATTACCTCCATCCTCAGGTGTCCATGCCCTATCTATCAAATCTGCAATACCATGAATGACATCATCAATAGGAGGAATCTCATCACTCGCTTTAAATTCATTGATACTAACTAAGCTAAATCCAATCATATCCATAATATGAGCTGAAATAACAGGATTAATATCTTTCCTCACTGCTCCTGCTTCCTGCATTTGCTTAATGAAATCTGCCCTCATAGTTTTATTCTTATCCGTCCTAAAAAAACTATTCTTTTTCTTCACATAAGAGCCTAATACTAAAGAATCCCTTTTAAAAATTGCCATCATCAACTTAGAACTTGTGAGTGCCTTAAGTTGATTCTTATACATGCCAGAGAGTAATCCTCCTTTAGGATCTGCTTCTATTAATTCATAGCTCTTAAAATTATAGATTGCTAGTTCACGAAATAATAAGCTTTCAAATAACTGCTCCTTACTAGTAAAATGTAAATAAATAGCTCCCTTAGAAATGCCCGTATTTTTAGCGATATCTGCAACGGTCGTTTTATCATAGCCATATTGTATAAATAGAGGCATCGAGGCATCGAGTATATTATTCTCTTTTTCTGTATAGTTTATCTTTAACATAGATATTATCCTTTCCAAATCCCAAAATGACCAATTGACCAATTGTGTTTATGTGTTCATTTTAGCACGATAAGTGTTTAAAGTCAATATACATAGATTTGAAATATTATATTATGCTTCCACATTTCTTGTATATGAATTCATACAATAAAAAGGTTGCACAAGAGTAATTGGAAATATTTCACTGTAAATAATTGACAATTAATTGTTAGTGAAGTATAATAACTTAAAAGACTAAATAGTAGTCTTGTCCTATATGAGGTGAGTGATGTAGCTAAAGATGAACCAAATTGTAAGCATATAAAATATAATTCACTAGTTTTAACACTACTACTTATAGTTTATCCTATGTTTAGTCGTATATTAAATAATTAAAGGAGGATTTTTATGGAATTAACAACTATGTTTGGGAGAATTTTGTCTACTTTTCTTATTGTGTATGGAATTGGCTTATTAACATCCCGCAAGTTTTACACAGACCTATTAAATAATGCAGAAGAATCAGATTCAATAGCTGTCACTTTAGGTGGTGTGATTAATTTCTTTATCGGTATTAGTATTCTTGTCAATCACTGGGTATGGGATAGCTTTCTTGCAGTCATTGTTTCAATTTTAGCTTTATGCTTCTTATTAAAGGGTATTGCCTATATCATATTACCAAATTCCATGTTAAGAGCTGCTAATTCAGCGACTAATAGAACCACCGTCTATGCCATCATTTATCTTATAGTTGGTTTAGTGACGGCGTACTTAAGTTTCTTTGCTTAAAAGATAGTTTTAAAAACATAAGAACATTATATTGAGTTTTAGTTAAAGAACATAGTCAAAAAATATATTCAGTCATTCACCGATAATTTAGGTGAAGGAGATTTAAATCCTCCTTCACCTTTTTACACGTCTTAATACTAATCTAAAAAGCGTATTTTTTGTGAAAATATGCATAAATAACAAACAAATAAATGTAACTTCCTATAAAACTTTTACATAAGATATAGTACATCAATGTTCATTTTAGGAGGTGAACTACATATTTATGACAGATAAAAAAAACTGCAAAGAAGAGAAAGAAAATATAAAAACTAAGAAAAAAAATGAGATACAAAACACTATAAATTGCCCTGAACTGGGAAAATGTTGTGAGATTGGACCTTTAACTCCGACCCAACGTAGACAAGAGGCGTTTGACATTCGAAAGAATGCAGCACAATTTCAAAGAGATCTTCCTCTCCCAGGTCATCCCTGTAATGGAGATGAAGATAGGTTTCAAAATAAAATTGGTAGCTTCTCTAAGACCTTGCCACATAATAACTTAGGAGAAGTCTGTCTTGATGCTTATAATACTTATATTAAAGCTTTAACCACAGGTAATCCAGAAATCTTTGAATTAATACCTTTAGGCGGTGTTGTTAAGCTTGCCAACCCTCAAGCTTCCTATGCTTATGATTTATATGGACCTGATTCTCATCACTTAACCATGGCTGTGGCTCCTACCTTTAGCAGTGCTTGGCGTGCCAGTGAAATGGCTGAAGACTATTGGAGTGCTCTAACACGGGATGTGGCTTTTACCAATTACAACACGAACAGTCTTACGATTGCAGCTGCTGCTGACCTATCTAAGTTCTCTGATTTTAGAGGACCAAAACAAGATGGTATGGTAACAACTGAAACATTGTTTAGAGGAAATTTGCCTGGTGATCTAGTAGGACCCTATGTTTCTCAATTGTTCTATAAGCCTATTCCATTTGGAAATAGAACAATAGCTCAACGGTATAACAGTCCGATTGCTGGTGATGACTTTATGGTGACCTATGAAGAATGGCTAAATATTCAAAACGGCGGTCTGCCTAATGAATCTATAACTTTTGACCCTCCTGCTCGTTTTATCCGAAATGGACGAGATTTAGGACAATGGGTTCATGTTGATTTTACTTATCAAGGTGTTCTTAGTGCCTGCTTAATTCTATTAGGCTTTGGACCAGATGCGATTGATCCAAATAATCCTTATTTAGATTCTAAAACACAAAATGGTTTCATCACCTTTGGATCTGCACAATTTCTAGATTTTGTAGCTAAAGCTGCTCGAGTAGCGCTTGAGGCTGCTTGGTTTCAAAAGTTTTTAGTTCATCGTGTTCTTAGACCTGAAGCCTTTGGTGGATGCGTTCAGAACAATTTAACAGGAGCAACCGAGTATCCAATTAATCCAGAGTTGTTTAACTCTCAATCCCTTTGTAAGGTATTTAATAAATACGGTACTTATTTACTTCCTATGGCTTATCCAGAAGGCAGTCCAACCCATCCAGCGTATCCAGCTGGTCATGCTACGGTTGCAGGGGCTGGTGTAACCATGCTGAAGGCATTCTTTAATGAAAAATTTATCATTCCTGATCCAGTAGTAGCTAGTGCAGATGGTTTATCTTTAATGCCTTTTAAGGGAGAAAGTTTAACCTTAGGAGGAGAATTAAACAAAATGGCTTCCAATATATCAATTGGTCGAGATCTTGCAGGTGTTCACTGGCGCTCTGATTCCAGTGAAGGCTTAACTCTCGGCGAAACCGTTGCCATACAGATCCTTCAAGACTATAAAAACACTTATAATGAAGACTTTGAAGGATTTACTCTCACTAAATTTGATGGTACAACGATTATTATTTAATACTAACCCTCTTAGGGTCATACCCTAAGAGGGTTATCTCTTTTATACTGCTTTATCTCATGAATTGTACAATCAATTAATTGGTTAAGCTTAATATTATTAACCCCTGCTATTATAATGTTACATTTATTAAGAGGAATTAAAACCTTAAGCGCATGACTAGTGGATACAGACTGAGCCATAAGAGGCGTTATTTCTCCCATCATAGCATCTGCTACAGTTATTGCAAGTGGTCCAGTGATAACATCCACTTTCTTACACATGACCTTAATGGCATTCTCACCAGTGGCACCTTGACCAGCACCTGCTTTAATCATTCCGCTAGTAGCTACAGAATTTGTTCCTAAAGCTATGATTTCAACATCTTCTATTTTGCTCAGCTTGTCAATAAGTGCTTTACCTATCCCCCCACCTTGTCCATCAATGACTGCTATCTTCATAACTATCACCTCTTGTTATATTCTAAAGCTTCACTTACAATGGTTTATAGCCATACTTTAGTAAAGGCTTTAATGGTATGTAGTACGTCTATTATAAGCTGATAATAGACTTATTGTCCATATTTATCTTGATCTATAAATTTTCTTCATGTGAATTTCTGAGATCATGAATTTTGTTTTTATTAGTGTTTTATGCTTTTATACAGTTCTTTGTAAACTTATACTTTCTATGCTATACTTATAACAGTTTTATGAAAGTAGGTGTAGTTAATGGCAACGATAAAAGATGTTGCTAAAGAAGCTGGTGTTTCAATTACAACAGTCTCAAGATTATTAAATAATAATAATTATATCAGTGACTCTACAAGAAAGAAAATCAGAGATGCTATGAAACGGCTTGATTATCATCCTCATCAAATCGCAAGAGCTCTATCAAAAAAACAAACACATATTCTTGGACTGATATTACCTGATTCTTCTCATTCATTTTTTGGTCAGCTAATTAAAGCGATAGAAATGACTGCTCAAAGTAAAGACTATAAGATTTTATTGTGCAATTCACTCAATGATAAAGAAAAAGAGTTAAGCTATATTAATATGTTAAAAGAAAATCGTGTAGATGGTATCATCATGGGTAGTCACGCCCTAGATTTAGATGCTTATAAGACGATCAAAAAACCATTGGTTACCTTTGATAGATATATAGACGATACAATACCTTATGTTGCTTCTGATAGCTATACTGGCGGTCAATTAGCAACACAGCATTTAATAGACCAAGGATGTAAGCAACTGCTCCATATCTCAGGACCTTTAAAACTAAGTACTTTTGCTAACAGAAGAGCTGATGGGTTTAAACTGACCTGTATTGAAAATCATATTGCATATGATATCATTGAATCCGAATATACTAAGCTTAGTTATTCCTACTTCTATCAGTTTATAGAAACCACCATTAGTTCCTATCTTCATAAAATAGATGGTGTTTTTTGCAGTAATGACATCCTTGCCTATGCACTTTATGTTTATTGTATAAAACATAACATAAACGTACCAGAAAGAATAAAAATAGTAGGCTATGACTTCTGCCGTTTTTCAAGAATGTTAAAAACGCCTAGGCTCACCACCATAGCTCAGCCTATCGATTTAATTGGTCAAATACTAAGTAAAAGTTTAATTGATTTGATAGAAAAGAAAGAAACCTACAACCAACAGCTCTCTGTAAAACTTATTAAAGGTGAAACAACCTAAAATAAAAAAACCCCCTTATTACAGGGGATCTTATAAACAATAATTATGATAGTGTGCTAAGCTTTAGCTTAACGATTTCACTTACTTTTTTATTATCAGCTTTACCTTGAACCTTAGGTATAATGGCTGACATAACCTTACCCATATCACGCATGGATTGGGCATCTACTTGTTTTATTGTATCTTCAACAATTGAAGTTAATGTTTCATCTGTTAATTGTTCTGGAAGATAGGTCATTAGAATTTCGATTTCTTGATTTAACGCTTCAATCAGATCTGATCGACCGCTTTTTTCGTAATCAGGAAGGCTCGATTTTCTTTTTTTGACTTGACTAGAAATAATTTGAATAATAGCCTCATCCGTCAATTCAATTTTATTGTCTTTCTCTTCCTGTAAAATAGCAGACCTCACCAATTGAATGGTATTCTTTTTGATTGAATCCTTTTCTTTCATTGCAGTTTTCATATCCTGCAACAATTGAACCTTTAACCCCATTATCACACAACCTCTTAAAATTTACGTTTTCTTGCGGCTTCTGATTTCTTTTTTCTCTTTACACTAGGTTTTTCATAATGCTCTCTTTTGCGGATTTCTTGCATAATCCCTGCTTTAGCACAACTTCTCTTGAATCTTCTTAGAGCGCTATCAAGAGACTCATTTTCTCTTATAACCACGTTTGACATAGCCATCTCCAACCTCCCTCCAGTTGCAAATATTGTGCTTCCCTTACAACTATTGGGTTATTTATTATAGCACCATTTCTATATTATAACACAATTTTACTAAACGTCAATAAAATTTTTAGCTTTATTTCTCCTTTTTTTCACACTTTTATATTCCATATGATCCTTTTATTAGCCGTAAAGCAATCTAACTCTTGGTAATAGTTATTTTAGTCTGAGTTGGTTATATATTACTCTTTATCTAGAGGAATATGATATCTATAATCAGAATAGGTATAAGAATAGTGATCTTTGATGTAAGTCATCAGATGTTGTATTGTATAAGTTTTAGAATGCTCTAATTGTTTTAATTCATGGCTACTAAGCTTGAGAGGATAGTTCTCTATATGCTCATAGGCTTCACAGACAGGCAGAACAGATATCTCTTCTTTATTCCTATAACATAAAGTAGGCACTAAAGAAACCTTCGTGATTTTAGGTTGATGATAATCAATCTTTTCAAAATGTACTGTAAAAAGAGTACCAATATCCGTGTTGTCATATCTTTGAGAGGAAACAAAATTGCCTAATGAATAAATAACAATACCTTTTCTCTCTGTTCCATCTGCATCTTTTATCGTTCTAATATCTATTGGCTGTAGAACATGGGGATGAGTCCCTAATATAACGTCGGCACCTGCTTCAAATAAATCGTCAACTATTTTTCTTTGATGTACATTTGGATAGAATTTTATTTCATTTCCAAAATGTATCAGCACGATAATAAAATCTGTATCCATTTCATCCGCTTTTTTCACTTTTTGAAGCATAGCTTCATAGTATGCCTCATTCACATTACCATTTCTATCCATTTCTAGAGAACTAACGCTATAAGGTGCTTCTTCAGGTAAAGGCAGACCATTGGTTCCATAGGTATAGCCAATAAAAGAAAAAGACATTTGATTGATAGTAAGGGTCATAACTTCTTCTGACTCTTCTTGATTACGATAAGTCCCCACATGTAATAGTTCTGCCTCATCAAGTACGTCTAATGTATGCAGTACACCCTCATATCTACTATCTAAAGCATGATTATTAGCAGTATTCAGCAGGTCAAAACCGGCTTCTTTAATATTTCTTGCAGCTGCTTCAGGGGTATTAAAGTAAGGATATCCAGAATACCCAGCTATCATTTCTCTATCTTTTATCATTCTTCCATTATTTTTACCTGCAAAGGTTGTTTCAAGGTTGCCAACTGTGAAGTCAGATTCAGTTAAATAGGGCTTTAAATGCCTAAAAGCATGTGAAAAATCAAAGGTATCCGTTGTACTATCGTAAGCTCTATTAAGCTGCCAGATATGAAACATAATATCCCCTACGGCAGTTAATGTAGCCTCATGCTTCACATGCCGTTGTATTCTATCGTAACTAATTACATCTATTTTTCCCATTGTTTCCACATGGTCTAACGAAGGTCTAATGAGCTGGTCACTGCTGGAACAACCAACAAACAGCAGGATCCCTATCATAACATAAGTACAAATCTTTTTCATTTCAACACCTTCTATCAATTGATAACATTGCTCACTTTTAATAATATACATTTTATCTTATCTTGTCTACCATGAATTATTGCTAAACACATGGAAGAAAAATATAAACTTAATTCTAAAGAGGTTAAATGAATTGAAATACCCAATGTATGTCAGGTAATGATATAGAGATTACATGTCCTATGGATTAAGTATTTGCAGGTCATGTTATAATAAAAAGTAAAAACCACGAGATATTTTAATCCATGGTTTTTACAGAAAACTCTAATTAATTTTTGATAAACAAGAATTCACAAGAGTTACTTATAGCTTATCTTTTGCTTAATAAAAGAACTACTTTATTTGAGCTTCCAGAAGTTTAGGTACTTGTTGAATAGCTTCATCAATTTTATCGGGATTTTTACCTCCAGCCTGCGCTATAGTTGGACGTCCACCACCGCCGCCGCCTACGATTTTTGCAATATCCCTAATTAAATTGCCAGCATGAGCTCCTTTTTCTACAGCATCATTTGCTGCCATTACTACCAAATTTACTTTTTCACCTTTAGATGTAGCAAGAACAACAACATCCGCTCCTAAATTCTGCTTTAACTGATCACCCATTGTTCTTAGTCCATTCATATCTTGATCTGGAATATGTGCAGCTAATAGCTGCATGCCTTTAATATTAATGATCTTATCACATAAGTTATCAGCTGCTCCTTTAGCAAGCTTGTCTTTGTATTTATCTCTTTCCTGCTGAAGCTTCTTATTATCATCTAAGATCTGTTGAATTCTCTTTATGGATTGAGTTGGCTCACATTTTAATAGGTGACAAAGCTCTGTCATAAGTGCCTCTTTTTCTTGGTAATACGCTATGGTACTATGTGATGTTAATGCTTCTATCCTTCTAACTCCAGCAGCTATCCCAGACTCTGAAATAATCTTAAATGGACCGATTGTTGTTGTATTATCTACATGCGTACCACCACACAGCTCAATACTATAACTACCAATATTTACAACTCTTACAATATCTTCATATTTTTCTCCAAATAAAGCCATGGCTCCCATTTTTCTCGCTTCTTCAATTGGCATTTGGGTTGTATTAACAGCCATATCTTGTTGTATTCTTTTATTAACTTCTGCTTCTACAGCTTTGATCTCTTCGGCAGTTAAGGCTGCATAGTGAGTAAAATCAAATCTTAATCTATCTGCGTTAAGGTGAGATCCAGCTTGTTCAACATGTGTACCTATGATATCTCTTAAGGCTTTCTGAAGAATATGGGTCGCAGTATGATTCTTGGCTGTTGCATATCGGTTAGCCTCATCAACCTTTAACTGCACCTCTTGACCCTTTAGAATTTTACCTTCTGTAACTGTACCGATATGAGCAATCTTATTACCCATCACTTTCTTAACATCTTCTATGGTCATTTTGCCAGTTTCTGTTTCCATATATCCTTTATCAGCACATTGACCGCCACTTGTTGCATAGAAAGGTGTTTTTTCTGTAAATATAGTTCCTTTATCCCCTTTTTGCAAGGTAGAAATCAAATGTTGTTCATCCGTCATATCCTTAATGACAGATTCATAATTAGTATGTTCATAGCCTATGAACTTAGTATTTAATGAAGGCTCTAATTGATGATAAACTGTTTCTTCACAGCCCATATAATTCATGTCTTCTCTTGCTGAACGGGCACGCTCTCTCTGTGTTTCCATATGCGTATTAAAATCCTGCTCATCAACAGTAAGACCTTCTTCTTCTAGTATTTCTATGGTTAAGTCTAATGGAAATCCATACGTATCATATAGTTTAAAGCTTTTATCTCCTGCTAAAACGGTTTCTCCGTTTTCTTTTAGTTCTTGTATATAACTTTTTAAAATACATAAGCCTTGATCTATCGTTTCTGAGAAACGTTCTTCTTCAATCCCTATAATTTTATTAATATACTCTGCTTTTTCACTTAATTCAGGATAAGCCTCTTTAGATGTATCAATCACAACCCGACTTAATTTTGATAAGAATTGCCCTTTAATACCCAGTAATTTACCATGTCTTGCTGCCCTTCTAAGAAGTCGTCTAAGCACATAGCCTCTTCCTTCATTAGAAGGTAGTATACCATCCGATGTCATAAAAGTAACTGAACGAATGTGATCCGTTATCAGTCTGATTGAAATATCTTTATGACTATCTTCTAAATACTTTATATCAGCAGCCTTACATACCGCATCTCTCAAAGCTTTTATGGTATCTACATCAAATAAAGATTGAACATCCTGCATAATTACAGCTAATCTTTCAAGTCCCATCCCTGTATCTATGTTAGGATGGTCTAATAGATGATACTCGCCCTTTTCATTTTTTTCAAATTGGGTAAATACTAAGTTCCATACCTCAATATAACGATCGCATTCACAACCTACCGTACAGTCTGGTGAACCACATCCATAGGCTTCTCCTCTATCATAGTATATCTCTGAACAAGGACCACAAGGACCTGTACCATGTTCCCAGAAATTATCTTCTTTTCCCATTCTAAAAATTCGTTCTAAGGGAACACCTTGTTCTTCATGCCATATCTTAGCCGCTTCATCATCCTCTTCATATACGGAGACATATAATCTATCTTTTGGTATTTCTAAGGTTTCTGTAAAAAATTCCCAAGCCCAAGCAATAGCTTCTTTTTTAAAGTAATCCCCAAAAGAAAAATTTCCAAGCATCTCAAAGAATGTACCGTGTCTATCTGTTTTGCCAACGTTTTCAATATCTCCAGTACGAATACATTTTTGACAAGTGGCAAGTCGACTGCTAGGTGGTATTGCCTGACAAGTAAAGTAAGGCTTTAAAGGTGCCATTCCAGCATTAATTAATAAAAGGCTTTTATCGTTTTTAGGCACTAATGAAAAGCTTTTCATAACTAAATGCCCTTTACATTCAAAAAACTCTAAATATTTTTTTCTTAGTTCATTTAAACCGTACTTTTTCAATTCTGATTCCTCCTACTGCGGCTGTATTCTTTCTTTAAAGCTGACTAGCAAAGTAATTCAATATATACAAAAACCTCGTTAGAATAACGAGGTATCACACTCATGTAACAAATTATAAGGAACCTTTATAATTTTGTCAATCCTTAAGTTTCCCTATTTTTTATCTTTGAATACCTGTGATACTAAATATAACTTAGTATAGAACAAAAAATCACCCTGCAAGATAATGCACAGTGATTTTTTGTCTTAAAATTCTATTTGCAATAATACTATTGCTTATGAAACACACATTAATATGCTTCTGAATAACCTTTGTCTTGCCTCCACTTAGGCACTTCTCCATTCTCACCCCAATATTCTGTTATTTCCTTTATCATTCCATCTTCAAACTCAAAGAATGAAGTTACATACAGACTAATACCATCATTGCTTGTAATCTCTACAGCTGATATTACTTGGTTTTCAATAGCTATTAGCTTTTTAATTGAAGCATACCATCGTCCGGGATAATCTTTACTAAATTTAATGAAGTTGTCACATCCTTTAAAAATCTCTTTAGTATTAGGTAATATTACATTAGCATCTATCTTCATCACTTCTGCAAGTTTATCAAAATCAGCATTGTTTATATGTTCCCAAAAAACTTTTACCTTTTGTTCTAGCATTAAATCTTCACTCCTCATATTTTTTATTTTTACAATATTATATATCTTGAAAAATGGGCACGTAAATTACAGGATAACTTTTTTCCTCTCATCAATAATTCAAATCAAAAAATCACCCTGCAAGGTAGTACAAGGTGATTATTTGTCTTAAAACTCTATTTGCAATAATTCTATTGCTTATAAAGGCACACACTATATTTGCAAAAGGATAGAACCCTCTACCCTTTTGCATATATCAACTTCTAACCCTAGGATTTAGAAGTATTTTATACTAGTATATTCACTTCATACTAACTTGATACACTTCATAGGATAAAGTCATTAGTTGCCAAGCATACATTAAAATTTAATTCTATCTTTATCAACCAAATTTTGTAATGCTTTTAGTACTCCAAATTTAGCATGATGCCAAGATAACCCACCTTGATAAAAAACGGTAAAAGGTGGTGTAATAGGTGCATCTGCACTTAACTCAATGGATGAACCCTGAACAAATGTTCCTGCTGCCATGATTACTTGATGATTATAACCTGGCATATCACTAGGAAGAGGAACCACAAAGCTGTCAACCGGTGCTGCTGCTTGAATTCCCTGACAAAAAGCTATAACAGCATCACTAGATGCCATATCAATTGCCTGAATAATATCAGATCTGCTCTCTTTAGAGCTTGGTTGAACGTTGAAACCTAGGTGTTCAAATACAGCAGATGCAAAAATTGCACCTTTAAGAGCACCTGCTACAACTTGGGGCGCCATAAAAAATCCTTGATAGACTGGTTGATTCAAGCCAAGCGTTGCTCCAACCTCTTTTCCCAATCCCGGTGCTGATAATCGATAAGATGCTTCATTGACATATCGCTCCTTACCAGCAATATAACCACCGATTGGTGCTAAACCGCCTCCAGGATTTTTTATTAATGAACCCACTACCAAATCAGCTCCAACATCTGTAGGTTCCATAATATCAACAAATTCTCCATAGCAGTTGTCAACCATAATAATAACATCTGGGTTTATATTTTTAATAAAAGTACTCAACTCACCTATTTGCTCAACGGAAAGGGTTGGTCTTATATCATATCCTTTGGAGCGTTGAATGGTAACAAGCTTAGTTTTATCTGATAAAGTTTCCTGTATACCTTTATAATCTATGGACCAATCTTTTAGAAAATCAACTTGCCGATAGGCGATACCATATTCCTTTAAGGAACCTGACGTCTCTCGTATTCCGATAACCTCTTCTAGAGTATCATAAGGCTTCCCAACCGGTGATAGAAGTTCATCTCCAGGTCTAAGATTTCCGAATAACGCAACCGTTAGCGCATGTGTACCAGAAATGATTTGGGGGCGCACTAAAGCAGCTTCTGTATTAAATACAGAAGCATACACTTTTTCTAACGTATCTCGTCCAAGATCGTTGTAACCATAGCCGGTTGTTGCAGCAAAATGTACTTCACTTACTCTATTTTCCTGCATGGCTTTAAGAACTTTAAGTTGATTATATTCACTCACTTGATCTATGCCTTTAAAAACCTTTGTCAAGGTTTTCTCTATGTCATGACCAAGCTGCATTACCTCTTTTCTAATACCTAACTGTTGATAAATCTCCTGAAACTGAATTCTTTCTTTCATTCACAAGTATCCTCTTCTAGTCTAGTCCTCAGATAATAGATTAACTTCTCTTGAAGGTATCATGGTTGATATAGCATGTTTGTATATCATTTGCTGTTTCCCTTCACTTTCTAATAAAACAATAAAATTGTCAAATCCTTTAACTAATCCTTTTAATTGAAAACCATTGGTTAAAAAAATAACCACAGTAATTTTATCTTTTCTAACTTGATTCAAAAAAATATCCTGTAAATTAATTGGTTTGCTCATTTTTTTCTACCCCCTGTTATAATCTATATTATTACTATTGTATTATATTATCTTCATTAATTCAATATCTTTTAGTATTTTATCAACAATTTTTTGTAGATTAAAGTCATAATCCTCGACATTCAACCAGCTGACTTGTCTTTCTCTCTTAAACCAAGTGAGCTGTCTTTTAGCATAGTGTCTTGTATCTCTTTTTAGTTTATTAATGGCATGGTCTAAATCATATTCCCCGTCTAAATAGCCGAATATTTCTTTATAGCCTAAACCCTTCATAGCTATAAGCTCTTTCGTATATCCCATGTCCTTTAAGTGATTAACTTCCTCAACAAGACCTTTTTGTATCATTAAGTCTACCCGCTCATTAATTCTAGAATATAATCGTTCTCGATTCATAGTCAGTACATAATACGCAAGATGATAGGGTGTTTCTCTCTGTCTTTCTTTTTCATTATGAACAGATATAGGCTGTCCAGCTTGTCTGTAGTATTCTAATGCTCTAATGACTCTCTTGACATTATTGGGATGAATCGTCTCGGCTGAATATGGATCAACTTGTTTAAGCTGATTATGAAGAACTAAAACACCCTTTTTATTTGAAAGCTTTAAAAGCTCATCTCTATAAGATTCGTCAGCTTCCACTGCTTCAAAATGAGTATCATAAATAATAGATTGTATATAGAATCCCGTTCCACCAGCTATAATAGGTTGTTTACCCTCTGATATAATTTTATCCATATAGTCTTTTGTTTTTTGTTGAAATAGTTGCACATGAAAAGGTTCATTCGGCTCAAGCTCATCGATTAAATAATGATCAACTCCCTGCTGTTCTTCTTTTGTTACTTTAGCTGTACCTATATCCATATACTTATAGACTTGCATAGAATCCGCAGAGATAACAGCTCCATTAATGGCTTTTGCAAGTTCAATTGATACGCTGGTTTTTCCAGACGCTGTAGGTCCTGTAATGATAATCAGAGGCTTTTTCAACTCATCACTCCTATTGGATTCTCTTGAATTTCTTCTCAATCTCATATTGTGTCATGGCTATGATACATGGGCGACCATGTGGACAAGTGTAAGGATTCTCTAAGGTCATTAATTCATCAATAAGCTGTTGATATTCTATAACAGATAACACGTCATGACCTTTTACTGCCGCCTTGCAAGCCATACCAGCCAGTTGATCAATTATTACATGATTCTGCTCATGCTTACCAATATCTATTGAATCTAATAAATCAATGAAATGTTCTGGCTTCATCAGCTTACCGAAAATATAAGGAACCGATCGAACTGCATATGCATCGGTACCGAAAGGCTCAATTTCAAAACCTAATTCTGTAAATATACTGGTATACGTATCTATAATAGCCTTCTCTTGAAGTGTTACATGGATAATAACTGGTGTTAATAAGGTCTGCGAAACTGTTTTTGATGCTTTTAAGCTCTCAGTAAGCCTCTCATATAGCACGCGCTCATGAGCTGCATGTTGGTCAATAAAATACAACTTATCTTTTAATTCAATTAACCAGTAGGTACTAAACAATGGTCCTATTATTTTATGTTCTTTAACATAACGTTTATCTAAAAAACCTGTCAAGTTCACTTGTTGACCCTTAGATATTGGTTTACTTGCTTCTATAGGCATAGAAATTTTAGGCATTTGCTTCATGATAGATTCACTTTGAACCGTTTCGACCTCTAAAGTTGTATAAGGAACTGTATGCTCTTTACTGATATTTTTATTCTTAACCTCTATAACCTCTAAAGGCTGAGATTCCTGCTTTATTTTTGGATAAGGATTTGGATGTGAGACTTCTTTTCTTTTTACCTCAAAAGGTTCTGGAATAGACTTAGTATACTCTGTTTTTTTCTCTTTTTCTTTATCTAAGGTTACATCAGGAATTATATCGGTCTTATACAAATGATTATAGACCAAGTTTTTTAATGTTTGATAGATAACTTCTTCTTGATTAAACTTTACCTCCAATTTTGAAGGATGTACATTAACATCAATACCTTTACCATTCATAGTCAGATACAATACAGCAAAGGGATATTTATGTACCATCAGTCTTGTTTCAAAGCCATCTTCAACTGCTTTATTTAATATTTTATTTTTAATATATCTTCCATTAACAAAAAAAGTCTCATAATGACGATTACCTCGGCTTAAATGAGGCTTACCAATATATCCTTTAACAGAAAATAAATCCGTCTCATCTTCTATATAGATACAATTATTGGCAACTTCCTTACCATATATATTAAAAATACAATGCTTTAACTCATTGTTACCAGATGTATGAAGCTTTACTTTATTATTATATATCAATTTAAAAGAAATATGCGGATGTCCCAAGGCTAACTTATGTATGAAATCTCCTATATACCCAGCCTCTGTGTTGGGTTTCTTTAAAAACTTCTTTCTAGCAGGTGTATTATAGAATAAATTCTTTACGATAATGGTTGTCCCCTCTGGACATCCTATTTCTTCCATATCCCTATGGACACTTCCTTCAATACAGAACCTAATACCTGTTAGCTCCTCATAAGTCTTTGTTATCATCTCCAATTGTGAAACGGCTGCAATACTTGCCAAAGCCTCTCCTCTAAATCCTAAAGAGGTAATTGAATATAAATCTTCAACCTGCCTAATCTTACTCGTAGAATGTCTTAAAAACGCTTTTTCTATTTCATCTTTTGCAATACCCGAACCATTGTCTGTAATACGTATAAAATCTATACCACCTTCTTTTATCTCTACAGTAATAGCACTTGCACCAGCATCAATAGAATTCTCTACCAATTCCTTTACAACAGAAGCAGGTCTTTCAACAACCTCACCAGCTGCAATTTTATTAACAGTCTCCTGATCGAGTACTTGTATCATTATTATCACCACCTATCAAAGTTTTTTATTATAAATTAATCTTTATTAATAAATACGTATAATCCTAAATAAATCGGATATTATCCTTAGTACTTAACTTTCTTTTGCAGTTCGTACAATGTGTTCATAGCTTCAAGCGGTGTTATTTCTAAGAGGTTGAGAGCTATTAAATCTTTAATCACTTCATCATTGGGTTTCTCAAATAAGTCCAGCTGAACAGATGACTGCTTTACTGGCTGCTGTACAACCACATGCTTCTGCACAGGCTGAGATATTTCAAGTTTTTTCTTAACTCTCTTAGCAATATCTGCTTCACTCAGCTCAAGTAAAATTTCTCTTGCTCTATTTAAAACTTGATCTGGTACCCCTGCAAGCTTTGCAACCTGTATACCATAGCTTTTATCAGCGCCGCCCTGAATAATTTTACGCAAGAATATAATGTCCTCTCCCTTTTCCTTAACCGCAATACAGTAATTGGACACACCTGAAATTTTGCCTTCCAGCTCTGTCAATTCATGATAATGCGTTGCAAATAGAGATTTCGCTCCAATTGTATTATGATTAGCAACATATTCCACAACCGCCCATGCAATACTTAATCCATCATAAGTACTAGTTCCTCTTCCGATTTCATCTAAGATGAGTAAACTGTTTTTCGTTGCATTTCTAAGTATATTAGCTACCTCTGTCATTTCAACCATAAAAGTACTCTGCCCAGATGCTAAATTATCAGAAGCTCCAACTCTGGTGAAAATTCTATCCACTATGCCAATCTCTGCCTGACTAGCAGGAACGAAGCTTCCTATCTGTGCCATCAACACAATTAAAGCAACCTGTCGCATATAGGTAGACTTACCAGCCATATTGGGTCCTGTAATAATAGCAAATCGATTGGAATCCTCGTCTAAAAAGGTACTATTAGGTATAAAAGTATTACCTTCATGTATCTTCTCCACAACGGGATGTCTTCCCTCTTCTATACGAATGATTCCTTTGCTGCTCAATTGAGGTCTAACGTAGTTCTGAGATTGTGCTACAAAAGCAAGAGACTGTATAACATCAATATATGCTACCTGCTTCGCTGTTCTTTGTACTCTCTTAACATGTGCAGCTATTTTATTTCTAAGCTCCAAATATAACGTATATTCAAGTTCAACAACCTTTTCCTCTGCCCCAAGAATGGTGTTTTCCATTTCTTTAAGTTCAGGTGTAATAAATCTCTCAGCGTTAGCTAGAGTCTGCTTCCTTTGATAACGATCGGGAACCACATGTAGATATGACTTGGTTACTTCAATATAATATCCGAATACCTTATTAAACTTTATTTTAAGACTCTTAATACCTGTTTTAGATTTTTCCCTAGCTTCAAGATCAGCAATCCACAGCTTGCCCTCTGTACAGGCTTTTCTTAGTTCATCAACCTCTTCATTATAGCCTTTCTTAATAATGCCGCCTTCCTTTATGGTAATAGGGGGCTCATCTAATAGTGACTTATCTATCATTTTATGTAGGTCAGAAAGAATATCAAAATTCTGTCTTATCTCCTTTAAAGCACCAAGCTGACACGTTTGCAGTAGCTCCTCTATGGATGGAAGTCTGCCTAGTGATTGCTTAAATGACATTAAATCTCTTGGATTAGCTGTCTGTGTACTAATCTTACTTATTAAACGTTCTAAATCATAAACGGGTGCTAAATTCTCTTTAAACTCTTCTCTTAGGATTGGATTATGAACCAGTTCTTCAATGCTATCCAGTCTTTTTTCTATTGCTTTTTTATCTAATAAAGGCTGCTCTACCCATTTCCTTAAACGTCTAGCTCCCATAGCTGTTTGAGTTTTATCCAGTACCCACAGTAATGAGCCTTTTCTCTGCTTATCTCTAATGGTTTCAACAAGCTCCAAATTTCTACGAGAGGAACCATCCAGCATCATAAACTCTTTTGTACTGTAGGGAGTCATTTGATTGATATGGATTAATTGATTTTTTTGTGTCTCATATAAATACTCAAGCATTGCACCGCACGCACACAAAGCTGAGTTTAGCCCCTTAAGTCCTAAGCCATCAATACTTCCTACTTTAAAATGCTCTTTAATTTTATTCTGAGCCCGATCCAAATCAAAATACCACGCATCTAAGGACGTTACATAGCTATTACCCTTTACTGAAAATAGCCTAGTTAAATCATCTTCTGTCAGTGCCTTCTTATTACAAATGATTTCGGAGGGATTAAACTTAGTCAATTCATCCATTAGTTTATCCAAGGTCTGAATTTCTGTAATAAGAAACTCACCCGTTGTAATATCTACAATTGCTAATCCAAAAAACTGATCATAATACAAACTCATCAAATAATTATTCTTAGATGCTTCTAGTGTCGTCATATTAAGATTTGTTCCCGGTGTAATAATTCTAACAACCTCTCTCTTAACAATGCCTTTAGATTGCTTTGGATCTTCCACCTGTTCACAAATCGCTACTTTATACCCTTTTTTTATTAATTTATAAATATACCCTTGAGCCGAATGATGTGGCACACCACACATAGGTGCTTTATCCACCTGCCCACAATCTCTGCCAGTTAAAGTAATTTCCAACTCCCTTGAAGCCGTCTTAGCATCCTCAAAAAACATCTCATAGAAATCACCCAGTCTAAAAAACAAGATGCAGTCCTTATATTGTTGCTTAAGATCCATATACTGCTGCATCATCGGTGTTAGCTTCTTAGCCATAAAATCCCCTTTCAAAATTGAATCATCAATTGATCATCATTAGTAACTATTATATTTTGCTATTTTATAATTAACCATTAGTACATGACTGCTATGGCATAACCTGCTCTCCCATTAAATAAAACGACATTGCTTTAACAATTTTAACCGATACAATCTCCCCTATTAATTCTTCACTACCTTTAAAATGAACAAGGGTATTACTAGACAATCTCCCTGTTACAAGATGCTCATCCTGTCTATTCTTCATTTCTACTAAAACATTAAAAACCTTTCCAACTCTCTCCTGATTATTTCTATTAGCTATGGGCTTCACTGCATCCAGTAATCGATTAAACCTCTCTTTAGTAACTGCTTCTGGAACCTGTTCATCCATCTTTGCTGCTGGAGTTCCTGTCCTCTTAGAATAAATAAAAGTAAATGCATTATCAAAACCTACTCTTTTAACCAAATCTAAGGTTTCTTGAAAATCATCCTCCGTCTCACTTGGAAAACCAACAATAATATCCGTAGTTAATGCAATGGTAGGACGTACCCTTTTTATTTTCTCAACCAGTGTCATATAGTCTTCTTTGGTATATCCTCGATTCATTTTTTTCAACAATCTAGAACTTCCTGATTGAAAAGGGAGATGTAGTGCATTGCATATTTTCTTAGATTGTCCAATAGTCTCAATCAGCTCATCAGATAAATCTTTAGGATGAGAGGTCATAAAACGAATTCTTTCAAGCCCTTCAATTTGCTCAATTTCCTGTAGCAGACGAGCAAAAGTAATCGGTTCATCCAATGTTTTCCCATAGGAATTAACATTTTGACCCAAGAGCATAATTTCAATAACTCCATCCGCTACAAGTCTTTTTACTTCATTAATAATATCCTTCTTTTGTCTGCTTCTTTCGCGCCCTCTAACATGGGGAACAATACAAAAAGTACAAAAATTATTACAACCAAACATAATATTAACGCTAGCTTTATAAGGATGATTTCTTATCGTTGGTAAATCCTCTACAATTTCACCATGCTTCTGCCATATATCAAAGACTCTTTCTTTAGTTTCCAATCTTAGCTGTATAAGCTCAGCTAATTTATAGATATTATGAGTTCCAAAGACTATATCCACATGCTTGTAAACCTGCTTAATCTTTTTGATTACATGATTCTGCTGCATCATACAACCACAGATAGCAATCATTAAATTGGGGTTTTTCTCCTTAAGATGCTTCAAGTAGCCAAGCCGTCCATACACTTTTTGCTCTGCATTCTCCCTAACGCAACAGGTATTATAAAGAATAAAATCCGCACACTCTTCATGGTCAGCCTCACTATAACCAATCTGTTCTAAAATTCCCTTTAATTTCTCAGAATCATGAGCGTTCATCTGGCACCCATAGGTTGTAATAAAATACTTATATTTCTTATCTGCAAGAACACCGTTCAGCTGTGTTATAATATATTTCTGCTTTAGCGTCTCTTCCTCAGTCATGGCTATTGCTTCTCTCATATCCAGTCCTCCAGTTATCTATTCCTAAACTTATAATCTAATACTATTATATAGTCATTTAATGTATCAACCTATCTACAAATACATCCATTACAATCTTATATTCTCTACTATTTTACATAAACTATCCTTATATTTCAATACACTTCTGTTTTTGAGTTCCTTATTTTTTGTTGATTATGGAGTCAAACATTTAATTCAAAAGCCGTTAATTATGAGTAGTACGAGTTCATAGCTCCCAGAATAACAAGGTATCATTTGCATTCTTCCACTCAATCTACTATACTAAAATATACTAGAAATACTGAAAGATATTGAGAAGGAGTACCTTAATGCAAACGATTCAAAAAACATTAAACATAGATATCAATAATATCTCTAATCATTTTACATCCGATAGAAACCTTTTTTTAGACATTGAAACCACTGGATTTTCCCACTACAAAAACCAACTGTTTCTTATCGGATGTGGCTACATAGAGCATAATCAGCTTAAACTGATCCAATGGTTTGCTGAAAACGAAGAAGATGAATATGCCATCCTTTATAAATTCATCCAATTCTCCAAAAACTATGACCAGCTAATTCATTACAATGGAGATACCTTTGATATACCCTTTTTAAAGAATAAAGCCAATCGTTATAATTGTATTATGGAAGAACACTCCTCTTATGATATCTACAAAAAAATAAGACCCCACAAATCAATTATAGGTCTCACCAATTGCCAGCTAAAAACCATAGAAAAATTCTTAAATCTATATAGGGAAGATAGTTATTCAGGAAAAGAAATAGCGGAAAACTATAAAGATTATTTAGAAACAAAAAACAAAGAACTCGTTGAACCTATACTTATTCATAACCAAGAAGATATAGCAGGACTCATATCCATTCTACCCATATTGGACTACAGCAAGTTTTGTGAACAGCTATCTAGCAATACGCTGGACTATTCCATCAATACAATTGATTTCACTCATGAACTGATTCATATAAAATTAGACTTAAAAGATAAAAGTCCTCTAAATCAAATGATGACTAAGGATAGTTACGCCATTCATATTAATGAGAATGAAATTCATGTAACGATAACACTATTTAGTGGTGAACTTAAGCACTATTTTAAAAACTACAAAGATTATTATTATATTATTTCTGAAGATCAAGCCTTTCATAAATCTGTAGCTCAATTTGTAGACTCTAAAAACAGACAAAAAGCAAAAGCTCAAACTTGCTATATTAAAAGAAGAGGTCAATTTTTACCTCTTCCTCAAACACTTAAAACAAAAGAACCGCTATTTATGAACCAATACCATGGTAGTGCTCAATATGTAAAAATTGATGAAACCCTTATGAATAATATGGACTTTGTTAAGTCTTATGTCGATCATGTATTAATAGCTCTTTAAGGATGCATCCTTTTTGTAAAAAAAGGATTGTATAGAGGATAAACAAAAATCTGATGCATGAATAATCTGCTCTGTACTCCCAACAAATAAAATACCATTCTCTTTCAAAGCATGATTAAACTTCCTATAAATGTCCACCTTAGCTTCTTCGGTAAAATAGATCAGGACATTTCGACAAACTATCAAGTCACAATTGACTGGATAGGGATCCTCTAATAAATTATGCTTGCTAAACTCAACACAGCTTTTAATCTTGTCTGATATTTGATAGGATGGACCAACCTGTTTAAAATATTTAACAAGCAGTTCCTTGGGGATTGATGCAATACTCTTCTCACTATATAACCCTACTTTTGCCTTATTTAAAATTTTATCATCAATATCCGTAGCGATAATTTTAATTTGATTTAAAGGCATATATTGACTCAGTAGGAGTACCAAAGTATAGGGTTCATCTCCACTTGAACAAGCTGCGCTCCAAATCTTAAGCTTCTTACCAAAATGTTCCATTAGATAAGGTAGTATTCTTTGTTCTAATGTCTTCCATTGAGTCAGGTTCCGAAAAAATTCGGATACGTTAATGGTAAGATAATTGATAAACTCTTTGTATATCTTGGTATTGGATTTAAGCGCATAAAGATAGTCCTTGTAGTTACTAAATCCGTTTTTTCTAATCAAGGACTCTATTCTTCTCTTCATCTGCCGTTCTTTATAAGCATTTAAGTCTATATGACATAGTTTATAAATCTCTTGCTTGAAGCTCTCATAATTCCCTATGGCTTACATCTCCTTTTTAAACTTTTAGTTGATTAAATTAAGACTCTGATAGTCATCACCTTAATGAAATCAACTATAAAGTAATTTATGCCTCTTCTTCAGTAGATAACTGTTCGTTTTCTTCACTCTCTTGCTTTTGATCCTGCTCTAATGCTTTAACACTAATACTAATCTTTTTATCTTTAGGATTAATATCTGTGACTTTAGCTGTAATTGACTCACCTATCTTCAAAACATCTGAAGGCTTTTCAACATGTGCTGTTGATATTTGAGAAACATGTAATAAAGCATCCAGTCCAGGCTCAATTTCAACAAAAGCACCAAAATCTACCATTCTCTCAACTTGTCCTGTAACCGTTGTTCCTACTGCATATTTATTCTCAGCATCTGTCCAAGGATTCTCCTCAGGAAACTTTAAGGATAGACCTAGTTTTTTATTCTCTTTATCCAGATCTTTAATAAGCACATGAACTGTGTCACCTATTTTTAGTTTGTCCTTAGGGTTTTTAACTCTTCCCCATGACATTTCTGAAATATGTAATAATCCATCTACACCGTCAATATTAATAAAAGCACCAAAACTGGTTAAACTCTTAACTTGACCGTCTACTTTGTCTCCTACCTGAATACGGCTAAACAAAGCATCTGCCTTTTCATTATTCTCTTTTTCTATTAATATTTTCCTATTCGCAATAATTCTTCTTTTTCTTATATTAACTTCTGTAATCATAAAGGTCAATTCTTTACCCATATAATCCTTTAAATCAGACACATAACGACTTGAAACGAGTGATGCTGGCATAAAAATCCTTACTTCGTCAATGACAAAGATTAAGCCGCCCTTTAATACCATCTTAACTTCAGCTGTAATAGGTTCTTTATCCTCGTAAGCTTGTTTTAATTTCTGATAACCTTCCTCAGCAATCATTCTCTTAACGGTTAATAAAACTTGTCCTTCTCCATCATTGATTTTTTGAACCTTAGCTTTAATCGCATCTCCCGCCTTTACTAAAGCCACTAAATCAACGCTTGGATCATTTGTATATTCACTCTTAGGTATAATACCATCAGATTTATAGCCAATATTGACATAGATTTCATTGGCACTAACATCAATGACCGTTCCTTCGATGATTTCTCCTCTTCTTATAGACTTAAAAGATTGTTCAAGTAGTTCTGCAAAGTTATATTCTTGCTGTGTTTCTGACATTAATGTAAACCTCCTCAATTATGTTCTTTGGAGTCGAAGCTCCAGCTGTAATACCTATAATATCATCTTCGTTAAAAACATTCAACTCCAAATCATCTAGTGTTTCAATGTGGTAAGTATTCTCACACTGTGATTGACAAATATTGAAAAGTTTTTGTGTGTTTGAACTATGTTTACCACCAATCACAATCATTTTATCCACTTGTTGTGCTAGCTTATATGCCTCAGTTTGAATTTCTTCAGTGGCACTACATATTGTATCATATATATCTACATCATACCCCTTTTTTTGTATTTTTTCAATTAATTTTTTATAGTTCATGCGATTGAATGTCGTCTGAACAACGATGCCAAGTGGTTCATCTTTTGGTAAATGTAACCTATCAATTTCTTCAGTCGTTTGGACAACCATTGCTTGATTATCACACCATCCAAGAATACCTCTAACTTCAGGATGGTCTTTATTTCCAATGATAAGTATATTACCATTTCCCTTACATTTAGCAACTATTTGATGAATGCGTTTAACATATGGACATGTAGCATCTACTATAGTGTAACCTCTTTTTTCTATTTCTTCATAATCCTGTTTAGGTATCCCGTGAGAACGGATTATAATAGTGCCGGGTTCATGCTGGTCTAATTCTTCTATACTATGAATGATTGTAACACCTTTTTTTTCTAGAGCTTCTACCACTTGTCGATTATGAATAATTGGTCCATACGTATACAAAGGATGATTGTCTAGTTCCTTGTATACTTTTTTTACAGCTCTATCGACTCCATAGCAAAACCCAGCATTTTCTGCCATTATAACTTGCATTCTAAATCACTTCCTGTTCCAGTTCTCTTTACTAGCTCGATGATTTGTGCTACAACTTGTTTAAGAGATAAGTCAGATGAATCCAAAACCACTGCATCCTTTGCTTTTTTCAAAGGAGCAAAGGAACGATTCATATCCTTATCATCTCTTTCTCTTATATCCTTTTCAAGAACTTTTAAATCTTTGTTTATTCCCTTTTTATTAAGCTGTGACCACCTTCTATTTGCTCTTACAGAAACCGAAGCCGTTAGATATATTTTCAAAGTGGCATTAGGCAGAACGAACGTACCAATATCACGACCATCCATGACAACATTGGTTTGACCTGCAAATTCTTGTTGAATCTGAATGAGCTTCATTCTGACACCTTTATGACTAGAAATTAGTGAAGCCATTTTACCTACTTCTTCACTTCTAATTAGTGCATTGACATTACAGTTATTAAGTAGTACCTGCTGGACACCCTCACGATATTGTATTTCTATATGAACATCTTCTAAAATAGTATCTATCTTATGCTCAACTGGCTCTATATTATGTTGAATACAATATAGGGCAAACGCTCTATACATTGCCCCAGTGTCCACGTATAGCATTTTAAGCTCTTGTGCAACCATTCTTGCTATTGTACTTTTGCCAGCTCCAGCAGGACCATCAATAGCAATACTGATATAGGTCATCTTAACTGCCTCCTCTTAAGTAATTTAACTAAAGTCTGGTCTTAAGTGTGCTGCATCCTTTAAGTAAACGTGACTTACTTCTTTTTGGATTACATCCTTATTGACATATATCATCACTCGGATACACATTTTCATACTTTCTTCTACAAACATTTCCTGCACACAAAAAAGACCGGCATGTACAAGGCCGATTTGTCTTGCCGCAACAGCGGGATATGCCTTTGTTAGATCTTTTGTTGCTGAAAAATGGATAGAAATAATATCTTCTTTATGTAGTTGGTTTTTTTCAATGATATGTTTTAACAAAGCCTCTGTTTCTGATAGTATGGCTTGCTCTGTATTTTCATTGATTGTTATGGCACCTCGTATTACAACCATATCATCACCTCTATTTATTTTATTCTACAACTGAACTACCTGCTAGATAGCCAGTAGAAAAAGCAACTTGCAAATTGTAGCCGCCAGTTAGAGCATCTATATCTAAGACCTCACCAGCAAAATATATATTCTTAACCAATTTAGATTCCATTGTCATTGGATTTACTTTTTTAACATCAACCCCACCATAAGTAATTACCGCTTCTTTATAACCTCTAAAACCTGTAACGGTTAATTGCAAATTTTTAAGAAGGTGAACTAAATCTAACCGCTCTCTTTTAGATATCTGGTCGATACGTTTTTCAGGATTGATTTTTGACAATTGTATGATAACAGAAATTAGTTT
This sequence comes from Vallitaleaceae bacterium, assembly GCA_028277605.1. Lineage (GTDB taxonomy): Bacteria > Bacillota > Clostridia > Lachnospirales > Vallitaleaceae > JANQFZ01. Next base: position 73,829 of record JANQFZ010000031.1, read on the forward strand.
TTTAGGCAACAAATCATCTAGGGCATTTTTAAATTGCTTTCTAGTATTACTATTAAAGTCTTTTAATAGACGTTTATCTAATGTACTCAAATCAAGTGCTGGTTTTAAATCAATGGATAGAGTCAATGTGTTCTTTAAGTAGGGTAAGCTGTATCGACTTGCAGATAGTATCAACGGTCCTGTCACACCAAAATGTGTAAACAACATTTCCCCAAAAGCTTGGTAGATCATTTTATTATCTGAAAAAACTTTAAGACCAACATTTCTTAATGATAAGCCTTGCAAGTCTTTCACCCAGTCTTCTTTTATATTCATAGGAACTATTGATGGTGAGGTAGGTCTAATCTTGTGTCCAATACCTTTGGCAAAAGTATAACCGTCTCCTGTCGATCCAGTCGTTGGATAGGATAAGCCTCCTGTGGCTATAATGACAGCATCACCTTTATAGAAACCACTCTTTTCTAGGTTCAGCCCCCAAAAGGCATTATCTTTAATGGCTATAGAGTGAATGCTGGTTTGATAATAAATCTTAATGCCAAGCCGTTGCATCTCATCTTGTAATGCCTTGATAACATCAGACGATTTATCCGACCGAGGAAAGACTCTATTTCCCCTCTCCACCTTAGTCTTAAGTCCCAATTCTGCAAAAAAACGTATTAAGGCATCACTATCAAAAGCATAAAATGCATGATACAAAAATTTCTTGTTGGTCATGATATGATCAAGCAGTGATTCAACATCCGAGGCATTGGTAATGTTACATCTCCCTTTTCCAGTAATATACAACTTTTTGCCTAACTTTTCGTTTTTTTCAAATAAGACAACTTCACATCCCTGTCTAGCTGCTGCAATGGCAGCCATCATACCAGCTGGACCACCACCAATGATTAAGACTTTCTTCATATTTATCTCCTAAATTTCCTTTAACCTTTTGGTTGCTAAGTTTAATGAATAATTAAGGTTAAGTTCATCGTCATTATCGTATACTTGATATTCTGCCCAAATCTTTTCGAGATTTTCAAGCGTATTCACAACTTCATCTTTTTTCCTAATGCATAAAGCTATAATTAGTGCATTGATTAAGCTTAAAGGTGCTACTAAAGAATCAACAAAAGATGCCATGTCACTTCTTGCTAGAAGACTACAATCCGCAAAATTAATAAGGGGAGATAAAGGACTATCCGTAATCGTTATGACCTTTGCTTTCTTATTACGTGCATACTCCATAGCTTTAATTGTTCTTTTAGAGTATCTAGGAAAACTTATACCTATAACAACATCTTCCTCATTTACTCTGTAGATTTGTTCAAACATTTCACTGACACTATTGGTATTGATGAGCTTTGTATTGTCAAATATTAGTTGACAATAAAATCCCAAAAAGTTAGCCAGTGCAGCACATGTTCTCACACCTAGAATATATATTTTCTTAGCACTTAATATCATATCTACCGCTTGATCAAATACACCTTCATTAATATCCTCAAGGGTATATTTGATTTTCTCCATATCTGATTGAAGAACATACTTTAGGACATGACTTTTATCGATTCTGTCGGATGTCACTTCAACCCTTTGAATAGATGTTAATTTAGTTTTTACAAGCTCTTCTAAGGCTCTCTGCAGCTTAGGATAACCATCATAACCTAATTCATTAGCAAATCTAACAACGGTAGATTCACTCACGCCTACTATCTTACCTAATTTTGCAGCTGTTAGAAATACAGCTTTATCGTAATGTTTGATGATATAATTGGCAAGAAGCTTTTGTCCTTTGCTTAGCTTAGAGTAGCTTTCGTTAATTCTTCTGATTAAATCGTTTTGCCTATGCATAATCTTTACCTCTCAATCATCCTGAACAATTGCAATCGTATATATTATTCACGCAATTGCATAAAATCATCTATAATCCTTCATAACTATTATATATGAAAATACGGAAATTTACAACCGTTGTAAGTTTTGAGTTTTTATATTGTAAGTTAAAGATTAGCTGGTTGATAAACAGTCAAAAAATTAGTTGCTTGGTAAACAGTCAAGGGTCAATAGTATTAGCTCCATAACCTCCTAAACGTCCATGTTTAGCAGAGGTTACGCTCCACTCCTGTTCCGCTGTGGTGCTAATACTTTTG
>JANQFZ010000068.1 GCA_028277605.1 Vallitaleaceae bacterium
GGAGTGTTTTATGAATAAATATATAGAAGTAATCCTATGATAGTATGAAAGGATTAAAGGGTGAGATGAAAGCAGAAATAATAGCAGTAGGAACAGAAATACTTTTAGGCAATATCGTTAATACAAATGCAAAATATATAGCAGAGCAGTTAGCCCATTTAGGATTGTCAGTTTACTATCAATCCGTGGTGGGTGATAATGAACATCGAATTATGGATACTGTTTTACTTGCATTATCAAGAGCTGATATACTCATTATAACAGGTGGCTTAGGTCCTACCTCTGATGATTTAACTAAGGAAGCTGTGGCTAAGGCTCTTAATCTACCATTAGTATTGCATGAAGAGACAAAAGAAAAACTTATCCAATTCTTCAAAAAGAGTCAATGCACTATGCCCAGTACTAATTTAAAGCAGGCATATATACCTAAGGACTCAAAAGTATTGGACAATGCTAATGGAACAGCACCAGGATTAATGATCTCAAGGCATAACCAATGCATATTTTTATTACCTGGTCCCCCGAATGAATTACAACCTTTGTTTAAGAGGTATGTTGCTAAGGTATTAAAAGGATTGGATGAAGGAATCATTCATTCTAAAGTTTTAAAGCTCTGTGGTATTGGAGAAAGTAAGGTAGAATCAATATTAGCACCCCTTTTATTAAAGCAGACCAATCCAACACTTGCTCCCTATGCAAAAGAAGGTGAGGTTCATCTAAGAATAACCGCTAAAGCTCAGTCATTAGATTTAGCTAAGACTTTAATTTGTGGATTAGAAGAGCAAGTACGGGAGAAACTGAACCCTTATATTTATACAGATGACGAACGAGCATTAGAGTCAGTCATACTAGACGAAATCAAGCAAAGAAACCTTACGCTGTGTACTGCTGAATCCTGTACGGGAGGATTATTAAGTGGACGATTGATTAATTGTTCAGGCGTCTCCGAGATTTTTAAAGAAGGGTATATCACTTACTCTAATGCATCTAAGGTAAGGCTACTAGGCGTGTTAGACCGTACCTTGGAGCAACATGGTGCCGTCAGTAAGGAAACTGCTTATGAGATGGCTAAGGGAGCAGCAAGTGCATCAGAAACTGATATTGCAGTAAGTATAACTGGTATTGCAGGACCTTCAGGAGGTAGTAAGGAAAAACCAGTTGGTCTTGTCTATATAGGCTTATACTATAAGGGAGCGATAACGGTTAAGAGACGTTTATTCACTGGAAATAGACAAAAAATCCGTAACAGAACAGTGGTAGAAGCGTTGATTATGCTAAGAAACAGCCTCTTAGAAGATTCAATGAATAAATAATAAGTTGACGAATAAGAGGTTATAGGCTATAATATTACCGAACATAAGTTCGCTTTAATAAAAAAGGGGGATTCATTCATGAAAGACGAAAAACAAAGAGCATTAGAAGCCGCAGTTACACAAATTGAAAAACAGTATGGGAAAGGCGCTATTATGAAGCTTGGGGATTCCCGAAGAAACATTAACATTGAGACGTTTCCAACCGGTTCTTTAAGCTTAGATATAGCTCTTGGTGCCGGTGGTATCCCTAGAGGTAGGATTGTTGAAATATATGGACCAGAATCAAGTGGTAAGACAACGGTTGCTCTACACATGGTTGCAGAGGCTCAAAAGAGAGGAAGTATTGCAGGATTTGTTGATGCAGAACACGCCTTAGATCCAGAATATGCTAAAAAAATCGGTGTAGATACAGATAACTTATACATATCACAGCCCGACAATGGTGAGCAGGCTCTTGAAATAACAGAAACCATGGTAAGATCCGGTGCTATTGATATTGTTATTATTGATTCTGTTGCTGCCTTAGTACCACGTGCTGAGATTGAAGGAGACATGGGAGATTCTCATGTGGGACTTCAAGCTAGGCTGATGTCTCAAGCACTTAGAAAACTGACAGGTGTTATTAATAAATCGAACTGTATAGTTATTTTTATTAACCAGTTAAGGGAAAAGGTTGGCATTATGTTTGGTAACCCTGAAACGACAACAGGTGGTCGAGCTCTAAAGTTTTATTCCTCTATCCGCTTAGACGTAAGAAGAATTGAAACTTTAAAGCAAAGTAGTGAACCTGTTGGTAATCGAGTACGTGTTAAAGTTGTTAAGAATAAGATTGCACCGCCGTTTAAAGATGCAGAGTTTGATATTATGTTTGGTCAAGGGATATCTAAAGAAGGTGATATTCTTGATCTAGCTGTTAAAGAGAACATTATCAATAAAAGTGGTGCATGGTACTCCTATAATGAAACACGATTAGGTCAAGGAAGAGAAAATGCTAAGAATTACTTAAAGGAAAATGAAGCCTTGCTGAATGAGATAGAAAATCTCGTAAGAACGGGTTACAAATTACCTTTGAAGGCTTTAAACAATCAGGTGGAGTCTAAAGAAAATAATAAAAAGACCAAAAAGGGGTAGGTAAATATTTAATGGGGGCTTTGTAGCGAAAGGAATGTTATTAAATGCTATTAACTCAAATCAATCAGCAGAAAAAAAACAAATGGTTTTACGATTGTTTTATTAATGATGCTTTTGCCTTTACACTAAGTCAATCTGAATTAAATCGGTTACAGCTTAAGGTAGGCATGACTCTCTCTCAAGAAGTATTGGAAAGTATTTATAATAAGTATGTTTTTAAACGTGCTAAAAAGAAGGCTGTAAGTCTACTAAAAAGAAAAGATAGAACCAAGTATGAAATAGAAAGCAAGCTAAAAGAAGCAAGATTTAATGATTATGTCATTCAAAGTGTTATTGATCATTTAAAAAGCAATCACCTCATCAATGATAAAAAGTATTTTGAGAATTATGTATCATACTACAAGACCAAGAAAAGCTTAAAGAAAATTCAGTATGACCTAAGGCTTAAAGGTATAAAAAGAGAGTACTTAGAAATGATTGGTGATTTATATCAAAACGAAGAATCAACGGCTTATAAACTCTTAGATAAAAAGTACAACATAGAAGTTGATACCAAGGAAAAAATGATGGCATATCTTATTAGAAAGGGCTTTAAATATGACAGTGCTAAGAAAGTTGTTGAACAATGGTTGACAAGCAATGAAAAATAAATCTTTAAGTCACTTGACAGCAGGTTTTTAAACCTGCTGTCTGTACGTAGGGATTAGACAATATGTCCATAATAAAAAAAACAATAAGATATAAACTTGACATAATGTATAAAAAGTTATAAAATTTATATGTTGTATTAATTATGCCATTGTACAATGAAAATTTAATAAGGGAGGTGTCAACTATAGATATAACAATAATAATAATAATTATCGGAGTTATCGTATGCATTGCGGTTGGTTTTGTTGCTTTTTCTCTTGGTGTTTCGTATAGAAAAAAAGTTGCTGAAGCTCAATATGGATCGGCTGAGCATAAGGCAAGAAAAATTGTTGATGATGCAATTAAAGAAGCTGAATCTATCAAAAAAGAAGCTCGCTTTGAGATAAAAGAGGAAACATATAAAATCAAAAATGATTTAGATAAAGAAGTTAAAGACCGTAGAAACGAATTACAGCGCCTTGAAAGGAGACTTCTTCAGAAAGAGGAAGCGCTTGATAAGAAAGCAGAATCCTTTGAAAGAAAAGAATCCTATTTTAATTCAAAAGAACAAGAAATTAAAAAGAATATGGAGCATATCTCTAAGCTTCAAAAACAACAAATAGTAGAATTAGAGAAAATTTCTGGTCTCACCTCCGATCAAGCCAAAGAATTCCTTTTGAAATCTGTAGAAAGTGAAATTAAACATGAAACAGCGAAATTAATTAAGGATTATGAAACCAAATTAAAGGGAGAGTCTTATAAAAAAGCTAGAGAAATATTATCTACTGCCATTCAAAAATGTGCAGCAGATCATGTTGCTGAAACAACAGTTTCAGTCGTGCCTCTTCCAAGTGATGAAATGAAAGGTAGAATAATAGGTAGAGAAGGTCGTAATATACGAACGCTCGAAACCTTAACTGGTATAGATCTTATTATTGATGATACACCAGAAGCGGTTATTTTATCTGGATTTGACCCTATCAGACGTGAAGTAGCAAGAATAGCTCTTGAAAAACTGATCGTTGATGGTAGAATTCACCCAGCAAGAATTGAAGAAATGGTTGAAAAAGCTAAGCGTGAAGTTGAGAATATTATGCGTGAAGAAGGCGAAGCGGCTACATTTGAAACTGGTGTTCATGGTTTACATCCTGAACTTATTCGACTGCTTGGTAAAATGAAATATAGAACAAGCTATGGACAAAATATTCTAAAGCATTCTATAGAAGTTGCTCATTTATGTGGTTTAATAGCAGGTGAAATAGGTGATGATATTCGATTAGCTAAACGTGCTGGTTTACTTCATGATATTGGTAAGGCTTTAGATCATGAATTAGAAGGCGGTCATGTCGTTATCGGTACCAATCTCTGTAAAAAATACAAAGAATCACCGATTATTGTAAATGCTGTTGAAGCCCATCATGGAGACGTAGAACCTAAAAGCACCATAGCTGCTATAGTACAAGCCGCTGATACAATATCTGCAGCTCGACCAGGTGCAAGAAGAGAAACACTAGAGACATATATTAAGAGATTGCAAAATCTTGAAAACATAGCCCAAGGCTTTGACGGTGTCGATAAAACATTCGCTATACAAGCAGGTAGAGAAGTTAGAATTATGGTTATTCCTGATCATATTAATGATGATGAAATGGTATTACTGGCTAGAGATGTTTCTAAGAAAATAGAAAGTGAGCTTGAATACCCAGGACAGATAAAAGTAAACGTAATCAGAGAGACAAGAGCAATAGATTATGCAAAATAAGCGTGATAAACATCACGCTTTTTTTGTATTTATACTGTAATTACATCACTAATAAATATAATTATTGATGAAAGCGCTAGAAATAGTATTTCATAAAAGTACTAATGACTTTTCATACGCAATATAATGGTGTATATGTGCTTTATTACTAATATATGTAGTATATGTGACTCTTGTTGTAATTGCTTTAAAAGATTAATCTTGAAATAGGAATATTAACTCTTATTAAATATAAGAAAAAATAAAAATAAAAAAAGGAATTATTGTGTTTTTATAGAATTATTTAACTATAATGTTCTAAAAGGGGGTCTTTAAGAGTGGAAGTTTTAAAAGTTGCTGCAAGTTCTAATCCTAATTCAGTTGCAGGTGCGTTAGCAAATACCATTCGTGAAAAAGGCGGGGCAGAGCTCCAAGCGATTGGTGCAGGTGCATTAAATCAAGCAATAAAAGCAGTAATAATTGCAAGAGGTTATGTGGCACCTTCAGGCTATGACCTAGTATGTACACCAGCTTTCACTGATATTGATATTAATGGAGAAGAGAGAACGGCAATTAAGTTAATTGTCCAATCAAGACAATAGTAGAGTTAACAAGAAGGTTGTAAGCAAAACTTTAACTAACGCATAATAGAGCTATATATTATATAAATGGTATTTTGCCTAAAGGCAAACCCCTAATTTATATTATATGTAGCTTTTTGCATAATAGGGACAGAAGGCTTGTATATGAATTAAAACCATTATAATAATTCATAATATGTAAAAGTAATGGGATATAATTAGATGAATACGTTATTAAATGAATTATTTTAAATAGAAACTTGCAAATTTCTAAAAAATGTAATACAATATAGTTAATAAAAAAAAGGTGGTGCTAATGGATGTTATCAACTAAGGCAAGTGAAGTAAAACCTTCTTCTACACTAGCTATGACAGCTAAAGGAAAGCAAATGAAGGCAGAAGGTATTGACGTAGTGGGCTTTACGGCAGGTCAACCCGATTTTGATACGCCCCAACATATTAAAAATGCAGCTATAGAGGCTATCAATAGTGGTTTTACAAAATATACACCAGCTGCAGGTATTAAAGAATTAAAAGAAGCTGTTTGTAAGAAATTATTAAATGAAAACAATGTGGCGTATCAACCCTCACAGATTGTTATTAGTAACGGTGCTAAGCATTCCTTGAACAATACATTTATGGCACTTTTAAATCCAGGAGATGAAGTTATCATACCTGCCCCTTATTGGTTAAGCTACCCACAGATAGTAAAGATGGCAGATGGTGTACCAGTTATTGTTAAAGCAGACAAAGAAAACCAATATAAGGTAACGATAGAACAACTCAACGAGGCACTAACGGATAAGACAAAGGTTATTTTATTGAATACTCCAAGTAATCCTACGGGCATGTTTTATACTAAAAAAGAGTTAGAGGCTATTGCTTGTTTTGCTGTTGAGAATGATTGCTATGTGGTGTCAGATGAAATTTATGAACATTTAGTGTACACTGATGAGAAGCCTGTAAGTATAGCATCACTTAATGATGATATCTATAAGAAAACAATTATTATTAATGGAGTTTCTAAAAGCTATTCTATGACTGGGTGGAGAATTGGTTATGCTGCAGCCAGTGAGGAAATAGCTAAGCTTATGGGTAATGTTCAGAGTCATTGTACAGGCAACGCAAACTCTATTGCTCAAAAAGCTGCAGTAGCAGCAATAAGTGGTGACCAAGCATGTGTTGAAGAGATGCGACTTGCATTTGATGAAAGAAGACAATACATGTATGAGCGAATAAATAAAATGCCTTATGTTTCTGCACTTGAACCTCAGGGAGCTTTTTATTTCTTTATTGATTTAGGAGAAGTACTATCTAAATCTATAAAGGGAGAAAAAATAGGCACAGCAGATGTTTTTGCTAAGCATTTGCTGCAAGAGAAGCAAGTAATTGCTATTCCATGTAATGATTTTGGTTTTGATACGCATATTCGCCTATCGTATGCTATAGGTTTAGAAGATATTAAAAAGGGATTGGATAGAATAGAAGCGTTTATCGGTTTATTAAAATAATTTTCTCTGCATTCGCTATGCTTTTTGTTGGTGAATGCAGTTTTTTTATACTCTAATCACCTTATATTTACTTTACCAAAGGATATGATATAATACTTATAGTACCATTTGAAAGGATGAAAAAAATGAACGACATCTATGAATCACCGTTAGCAACACGATATGCTAGTAAAGAAATGCTGTACTTATTTTCAGCAGATATGAAATTTAAGACTTGGAGAAAGCTTTGGATAGCTCTTGCTGAGAGCGAGAAAGAATTAGGCTTAGATATATCACAAGAGCAGATAGATGAGTTAAAACAATTTAAAGATACAATTAATTATGATGTAGCAAAGGCACGTGAAAAAGAAGTTCGTCATGATGTGATGGCACATGTCTATGCATATGGTGTTCAAGCAGCTAAAGCTAAGCCCATTATTCATTTGGGTGCAACGAGCTGCTATGTAGGAGATAATACAGACATTGTTATAATGGATCAAGCCATCGAGCTAATCAAAGGTAAAATACTTAATGTCATGGATAAGTTAGCATCCTTTGCAATACAATATAAATCAATGCCGACATTAGGATTTACACATTACCAGCCTGCTCAGCTAACAACAGTAGGGAAAAGAGCCTGCTTATGGTTAGAGGATTTGTGGATGGATATGATGGATGTTGAGCATTTAATAAGTAAAAAGCGGTTAAGAGGGGTTAAAGGCACAACTGGAACTCAGGCTAGTTTCCTTAATCTTTTTGATGGGAATCATGAAAAAGTACTAGCACTGGATGAACTGGTAGCTGAGAAGATGGGATATCAAAAAACTTATCCAATTACGGGACAAACCTATCCAAGAAAACTGGACGCTCAGATGCTTGGTGTACTGAGTGGTATTGCTCAATCTGCTTATAAGTTTAGCAATGATATTCGTTTATTACAAAATCTAAAAGAAATTGAAGAGCCGTTCGGAAAGCATCAAATTGGTTCCTCTGCAATGGCATATAAGAGAAACCCAATGAGAAGTGAAAGGATATCAGCTTTAGCACGTTATGTCATTACTACGTCCCTAAATCCTGCAATAACTGCATCAACTCAATGGTTTGAAAGAACACTAGACGATAGTGCTAATAAAAGAATCGCGGTATCAGAAGCTTTTCTTGCTGTAGATGCTATATTGAATATATATATGAACGTTATGGATGGGCTAGTTGTATATCCTAATGTCATTCATCAGAGAATTATGAGTGAGCTGCCTTTTATGGCTACGGAAACCATTCTAATGGAGGGAGTTAAACGTGGCGGTGATCGTCAAGAACTACATGAGAGAATTAGAATTCACTCTATGGCGGCAGGGAAACAGGTTAAAATGGAAGGTAAACCCAATGATTTAATTGAACGTATTATTGAAGATGATTGCTTTAAAATAACAGAGGAAGAAATAAATGAACTGTTAAAACCTGAGAATTTTATTGGGCGTTGTGTTGAGCAGGTAGAGGCATTTATTGAAGAGCATATTTCTCAATTACTTAAAGATAATGAAGAGATTCTTGGAAAGAGTGCAAAGCTTGAGGTTTAACAGGATTACGCTTCACTCCTGTTTCGCTGTGTAGCTAATACTAGTTACCCTTTCTTACGTACATCATGGGATGCTAAAATTTTTCGATGCGAATATCATAGAGTGATTTTGGTATTGACGGATGAATAATGAAAGTTAAAGCTGATATTTTTTATGGATAAATCTAAATCCTTAGTAATTTAGTAGTTAGGCAAAATAAAGGTTGGTGAGAAAAATGAAAAACTTTGGGTTGATTGGTGTAGGCAATATGGGTTATGCTATGTTAAAAGGTGCTGTAAGTACTTTTGCTAGTGACCAGATTGTGTATACTGATATTAGTCGGAAGCGGTTGGAAATGGTTAAAGTGAAGATCGGTTTAAACTTTTGTTTAACTAATGTAGAGGTTGTAAAGAAGGCAAAATATATTGTTTTAGCTATTAAACCACAATATATAGGACAGGTATTAGAGGAAATTAAAGATGAGTTAACAACGGATCATATCATAATTTCTGTATCACCCGGGCTGACTATAGATTCTTTTAAACAGCAGATTGGAAATGAAATGAGGGTTGTTAGAGCTATGCCTAATACACCAGCGCTAGTTGGTGAAGGGATGAGTGTTATTTGTTTTTCTATTGATACTTTTTTAGATTGTGAAAAAAAAGACGTTATAAATTTCTTTGAATCTTTTGGAGATGTTCTTGAATTAAAAGAGGCATTAATGGATGCAGTTGTACCCGTTTCAGGAAGTTCTCCTGCCTATGTCTATATGTTTATTGAAGCAATGGCAGATGCTGGTGTCAGATTGGGGCTTTTAAGAGCAGACGCTTATCATCTAGCTGCTAAGACCGTTTTAGGAGCAGCGTGTATGGTTCTAGATACAGGTGAACATCCAGCTGTATTAAAGGATCAGGTCTGTTCTCCGGGTGGAACAACTATAGAAGCGGTTGCTGAGCTCGAAAAAAATGGATTTAGAAGTGCTGTTATGGAAGCTATGCAGGCATGTTATGATAAATCAAAGACCATTGGAAAGCGTTAATCAATGAATAATAATTACTAATGAAAGGATAATAAATAGATGGAAAAGATGATTCAAATTGATAGAAGAGAGGTTTATAATGGAAAGAGAGTACACTTAGTTATTGACAAGTTAAAAACACCAGATGATAAGTATGTCGATTGGGAGCTAATTGTCCATCCTGGTGCAGCAGCAGTTATACCCATTGATAATGACGGTAAAATCATTATGGTAAGGCAATATAGAAATGCAGTGGATGATTATGTACTAGAAATCCCAGCAGGTATTCTTGAAGATGGTGAAGATCCTAAGTTGTGTGCTTACAGAGAGTTACAAGAAGAAACAGGTTATCGCTCCGATAATATGCAGTATTTCTATAAGTTCTATTCATGTATTGGTATTTGTGATGAAGTAATTCATATATTCGTAGCAAATGGATTGTCGAAAGGAAAGCAAAACCTAGATGAAGATGAATATGTTACTGTAGAAAAGTATGATTTAGATACGCTTATTAATATGATATTTAAAGGGGAAATTGTGGATAACAAAACCATATCTGCTTTACTTGCATTTAAAAATCAACACTCTAGATTTATAAATGCTTAAGTTCGTACAAGCACTCATATTTTATTATATCTCATCATATATATAGATAGGGTGATAAGATAATAAAAGGAGAGATATGAGTGTATGCAGTATTAAAACGCTATAATCTAGGTATTTTTAAACTTCAATTTATACTATTTGGTACTTTTTTATTAATAGGTACTATTCTTGCCAATCGTTTAGATGCTAATCGAATAGATGAATATAAGCTTTTATCTGGCTATTTCATTAATAAATTTCCAGATACAGCTTTCTTAAATATGGATCTTTTTAAGCATATTATATGGGAAAGATTTAGATTGTTCTTAATCATATGGGTATTTGGTTTTACTTTTTTTGAAGTAGTGACTAATACATTGTTCGTTATGTATTTTGGATTTAGCATTGGGTATCTTTTTTCAGTTGGTTTAATAACCAATGGATTTAAGGGATATTTTTTTAACTTAATCCTTCTATTGCCTCATTACTTAATCTATATTCCCATTATGCTTTATCTATTAAAGAAGAGTCTGGATTTTTCAAAAAAAGTCTACGGAAATAAAAGTAGATTAAGAGGGATAAAGATTCATAAGCAAATGCTAATGGAATATATACTTGTTTTGATTTTATGTGCATTGTTTGTAATTATAGGTTGTTTTTTTGAAGCGTATATTAATCCTCAGTTAGTTAATTGGTATATATCTACCATAAATTTGTAAAAACTATTCGACTTTTGTAGTTACTTATATTATAATAAGGGTATTCGTTTAATCTACAAGAGAACATAAGAAAAGGAAGAATGTTATGGGTGACATAGTATTGAAGTTTTTAGAATATTTGAATACCGTTAAAGGAGCATCCAAGAATACTATAACATCCTATAGAAGAGATTTAAATAATTTAACCAAGTATTTTATGCTTCATAATATTACGCTTATTAACAAGGTAACTAGTACACACTTAAGCGCTTACCTTATATACTTAGAGAAAATAGGTCGAGCACCTTCAACTATTTCTAGAAATGTAGCATCTATTCATGCGTTTTTTCAGTATCTTTTAAAAATGGGTTATATTAAAGAAAATCCATCTGAAAAATTAACAGCACCTAGAATAGAGAAAAAAATTCCCGAAGTTCTAACGCTCTATGAAATCGATTTGTTACTTGAACAGCCTTGTAATACGTCATGCAAGGGTATTCGTGATAAAGCAATGTTAGAACTGCTTTATGCAACAGGCATTAGAGTGTCTGAGCTTATACATCTGCAAACTTCAGATATTAATATGAATTTAGGATTCATTAAATGCAGTGATACGAAAAAGGAAAGAATAATACCCATTGGTGAAGCTGCAAAAGATGCACTGAACCAATATGTCATGAGTGCCAGAAATGTCATGATAAAAAATCCTAATGATGAAGTTCTATTTGTTAACTGCTTAGGGCAGGCTATGAGTCGTCAAGGGTTTTGGAAGATTATTAAATTTTATGCCAACAAGGCAAATATCAGTAAAAAGATAACACCACATATTTTAAGGCATTCTTTTGCGATGCATTTAGTAGAAAACGGTGCTGATTTAAGATCAGTACAAGAGATGTTAGGTCATTCTGATATTTCAACCACTCAAATCTATGCTAAAATGTCCAATAATAAATTAAAAGAAGTCTATAAGAAAGCTCACCCAAGAGCCTAACGGCTAAAGGTGGCTTTACTTGTTGTTCTTTTTTTTCTTTTCATATTTTTTTATGTTCACCATGTATTTATATATCAGTTCATCAAGTTCAATGCTTAGTCGATAAACATCACGATTTAATAAGTTGGAGTTATTACTTAGAAGATTGTATATTTCTTCTCTTATCTGTGAAATTCTATACAGTAAACGATTCGTATTCATGATGATACCCCCAAATATAAAAAAAACAGCATGAAATACCTATGCCTTTTCATGTTGTTTAGCTACTAGTTAATATGGTTTCTCTTTACAAAATCATAATAATATCCTTTATATGCATTGTTTTAGATGCTTATTAGTTTACTATATGTTTACTACACGTACAAATAATTCTATCATACTCATAATTGAATATCAATATGAATCTAATGTGAATTCCCTATTTTTTAGTGTGGAATTGCTGTCATACGGATTATAACTCGGTTTATGCGGAGTTTAGCTCGTTAGGAGCGAAAGTTTTAGCTTTGTTTGACTTAGAGAAAGGGTTAATAGTTTTAGATAAAACAATTAACTATAACTATTAACCCTTAATAAGTAGATATAACTAAATAAAATTATAATAGTCCAATTATGTTACTTCAAATTTTTAAAATAATGTCTGACGTAGCTAGATAATGCAATAAATTCTAGAATAATAGCTATCACTAAACATGAAATGGTCAATGGATGATAAGGTAATAAAATAAGCAAAAAAATCGTTACATTAAAGATAACCGAAGCTACCTTACCAAACATATTTGAAGGAATGATTGTTTTTGTCTTTCTTAAATAGAGTACCATACCGCATATAACCATGCTAACTTCTTTTACTAATACAATGATTAATACGTACAATGGTATATACGCAGATATATAGAGGCAGCTCAATGCTGTTAACAACATAAGCTTATCAGCCAGTGGGTCAATAATAATTCCAAAAGTAGATATCACTTGGAATTTCCTTGCTAGATAGCCATCTAGAAAATCAGTAACACCAGCGACTAAATAGATAAGTAAGGCATAAGTATGAGCATTTTGCATTGATGAAAAATACAATATTGGAAAGACTGGTACTAGGCATAAACGTATAAATGTAAGAATATTAGGTACATGTTTCATTGTAATACCTCCAATTTTTTAGAGAGAACATCTAAACCTATTATATATAAATCAACATTTGAAGTCCATAGTTAAAGTATTTTTTTTAAAGAAACCAGTGTTATTGATTATGCTAATAATATTAATTCTGAATTTTATAATGTATTGCCTTATGTTTTTATCAAAAATTCCGATATATAATCTAGAAACCTTGTATGAAAGGAGTAATAGTCATGAAAATAAATGTCTCCAATACTAATATGCAAAACTTAAACCCGATAGTTAAGAATAATAACTATACTTATGGTAATGAGGAAAAAGTAGATCCTCAGAAATTTCACGTAAGAGTTAATATATCTACTAGTGGACAGAAAGCCTACTATAGTGGAGTTTTATCTGAGACATCAAGTAATAATGATAAAAAAGTGAGTGTTGATGGCACAGATTGGGATGAGTACTTTGATGGAAATGAAGTAGATACCATGGACACGTTAAATAATTATGGAAAAAAATATGCGAAAGCCTATCATGATATTAAAGAACAAATTCCATTAAAAGAACAAGAAAAATATTTAAAACAACTGGATGAAGCTTATGAAGAAGCAGTTAGTAGTTTAGCTGATAATGCAAGTACTCGTATTAAAGAGTTTCTAAATAAAGGAACTAACAATGAGGTTAGCTTTGATACAGAGAATTTTAAAGATTTTTTTAATCATATAGCCAAAGGGGTCAAAGAATTCTATATTGATAACTATGATAATACTGTATCAAATGATGCGTTGATAGATTATCTGGATCAACACTATAGTTATGATAGAGGGGATATTACATCAGCCTCGGACTTGTCGCTTGTACTCAATATAACTGAACAATCGGATAGAATTCTTGCCAAAATAAGGAATCTGGCGGGAAGTCTATTAAATATGGATATTGATAACTTATCGGATGTAGCCCTTGATAAGATGGGTAATCAAGTAGATGGACTTAATGACTTGATTAATGAATTTGATGCCTTTAAAGACGAAATTGAAAACTCTGGATTGTCAGAGGAAATGAAGGAAAAAGTTATGAGTTCTTTTGAAAAAACATCCCAATCAAACCATGATATGGGCAGTAAGATTACTAGGTATCAGGAGTATTTAGAGGAATACGATGAACTAATGGATAAGATTGAAAAATTGGAAGCAAAGATGGAAAAATACAATACTCAAGCAGACTTGTATGCAAAAGAAGAGAATATTTCTAAATCTACTAAATTTCTTAAGCTAGCATCTAAAGTTCAAGCAGATATAGCTGCAACCAATGCAAAAGCAGAACAAGTCCAAGCTAAAATATCAAAGTTAGCCAAGGAGATAGGCGGCGCACTAGAGATGTAGGTACTATAGTATAACTTTAGTGAAACTGAACGGTACTTAAAAAATAAATAGTAATCCAAATAGGCTAAGGTCATAAGGTAATTACTTTATGATCTTCTTTTTTAATATCAGAATACTACTTGACCAATTCAAGCATTTATATTAAGATTGAATACATTATACACTGCTAGGACATACGAAAGGATAACTAATGAACAAAAAGACTAATTTAGATACAACAAAGGGTGACCTTAGAAAGCATTTATGGTTTCTTTCATGGCCCATCATGATAAATAATTTATTTCAAGTATTTTATAATATGGCAGATACATTCTGGGTTGGACGTTTGGAGAATAGTACAGAAGCTTTAGCGGCTGTTACCGTTACTTTTTCTGTTGTCTTTCTATTAGTATCCTTAGCGGCTGGATTGGGAGTAGGTTCAGCGACTCTTGCTGCACAGTATTATGGTGCAGGAGAATATAAGAAAGTCGATGAAGTAACTTATACTTCTATCATTGTTATTGCCCTTGTAGCTTTGGTGTTTATTGTCCCAGGTATTATTTTTTACAAGCAGATATTTCAACTGCTTCAAACACCATTACATATCGTGCCCATAGCAAGAGAATATTTTACTATTATTATGGTTGGTATGGTGTTTATGTTTCTATTCTTTATTATGGGGGGAATTCTTAGAGGTGTTGGAGATACAACAACGCCTATGGTTGCAGGTGTTCTTTCAGGTATAGTGAATATTATCATAGATCCTATCTTGATTTTTGGGTGGGGTATAATTCCAGAGCTAGGTGTTGCTGGTGCAGCCTATGCAACTGTGTTTTCAAGGATTTTTGCTTCAGCCTATATTTTCTACGTGGTTTACAGGGGTAAGACTTTTCTTAGATTGAACCTCAAGAATTTTAAGGTAGATTTGAGTATCACCAAACAACTGTTTAAAATTGGGATTCCATCTAGTATATCTCAGGTTGTTGTTAGTTTAGGTAATACGGTTATTATGGGACGAGTCAATATGTTTGGTGATGTTGCTGCCGCTGTTCACGGTATAGGCTCAAGGCTTCAATCTCTATTATTTATGCCGACATTGGGGCTAGCAGAAGCTGCCAATTCGATCGTTGGTCAAAACCTTGGTTCTAATAAAAAAGAGCGTGCATATCAATGCGGGAAATATGCTATGAAATCTGTTTTTATTATTCTCCTAATCTTAGGCGTTGCTCTTGCAGTGTTTCCTGAGCCCTTTTTCAGATTATTTTCAAAGGATATAGAGGTTATAGAGATGGGGCGATACTATATATATGGAATACCCTTATTTTTTGCTTTTGTTGGATGTAGAATTATAATGTCAAATGTATTTCAAGGTGCTGGTGCAGCAACCTTTACAATGTGGCTTAGTTTAATATGTTTATGGGGATTTAGAGTGCCTCTTTCTTATATACTCTCCTATACACAATTAGGAATCAAGGGATTATGGTTAGGGGTAGGTTTATCCTTTATCATCAGCTTCTTTTTTATGTACTACTTTTATAAAAAGGGACGGTGGATGGATAAAGCGGTTATTTTTAATAATAAGGTATCAAGTTCGACGTCGTCATAGCTTACTGGATAACTAATAAAAAAGTATATAATAATTGATATTTAGCTTAGAACCTTTAATGAGGTATGTTTTCCTCTCGTAAAGGTTCTTTTTAGTCGAATAAAATAGGAAAATAGTATTTTAATAAATAGTAACTTGAAATATATGGAAAAAAGTGTATACTAATTGATAAGGCATGATGTTGTTTGTAAGGGTTAAAAGTATTGGCGTATTTAGTTAAGGAGCAATAGCAATGAAGATTAAGACAATAAAATCCATGAAAAATACCATTATATTTGGAGGATTAGGACTAATAATTAGCTTTATGACTACAATCGCTTTAATACTTCAATACGATTATTTTTTCTTTTCATTTCATTTTCTGTTTATTCTTCCAGTAGGCTCGTTGCTTTTAGGTTATTTTATTTTCTATGGTATAGGATTTGGGATAAAAAAAGATAATCGATTGATTTATTGGATCTTCAAAGATATATTTATTATATCCTTACTATTTTATATAGGAATATTTTTAGTTTCCTATAGATTTGCTGTTGTGGATTATAACGGTGAGATTAAATATGATTTAACAGGTAATCATGTAAGTAACTATGTAGATAAGAGTTACGGAAAAATGAATATAATTAATTATTATAAATTTTTAATTAATAATACTACAAGGGAAAGATATATAGCTATTAATGGTTTAGTCGTTGAAGAAAAGAGTTCTGACTATGGGTTAAGAATCTTTAGCGTTAGGTCAGAGAATATTATATTTTTTATTATAGATTTTTTGGGATTATTTATAGGTGGTTATATTTGTGTTTACAGAGCTAAAAATGCTGAATACTGCCATAACTGTAAGCTCTATTATAAGAAAAAAACTCTCATACGAATCAGAACGAAAAACTTCAAGTCACTCTACTATCATAGAATATTAGATTGTATGTATAACGAAAATAGGATTCCATTAAATAATATTAATCATTATAAAAAAAATGTATTTAGCAAAGAGCCCTATGTAGAAATACAAAGCTTTTATTGTCCTAAATGCAGTAATTCAATAGTCTATTTCAAATATTTCACTAAGAGTTTATTTAAATATGAACTATCTAAGCTTGAACAATTTGATGGAATTACTTTATTATTTTTTGATTAGAGGTGATATTAGAGAATTAAGTAATTAACGAATCGGGTTTTTAAAGACTAATAAAAAAAGTTAGGAGTATATTGCTTATGAGAAAAACATTAGCATTAAAGTCAAGAAGTAAAATATTATGCAATACGACATTTAAGCAAGCTCATAGAGATAAACAAGGCAATCTTATTCTAAAGAAACAATTGTCTAAAATCTATGGCTCAATGATACTAGGAGTATTGAGTTGTCTCTTTTTATTATTTGTAGACCAATATGTAGAAAGATTTCTTAATGAGGGCACAATACTAATACCCCTAGGTTTGATTGTTTACTTTATTCTTATGACTGTTCTAGTAAGTAGAGAAAAAGTTATAGTTAGTAGTAAAGGATTTACTTGCTATTATAGACTAGGTAAAAAGCATATGGATTTTATAGAGGTAAATTCAATAGACTATAAATTAATTAGTGAAAAAATAGTTATCAAAAGCAATACAGAACAATTATCTATGCCAATTGATTTTATAGGTTTTGAGGAATTTTATAAAATTTTAATCAAAAAAACCAATGGAAAATCATGTAAGCAGTTGGAAACATTTCTTAATAATATGAAAATGATATGATCACCGATAATAAGAAAATATTAATTCCCATGTATCATGCATGGGAACTTCGTTATTTTGTTATCCTGCAGAAACATGAGTACGTAACGATAGCTTATTATAAATACTTATATAGAGCATATAATATGAAATTAAATTTCAGTTTTGATTAGATGCAACTATTATAATGCAATAACAAATAACTAATAACAAATAACTAGTAACAAATAACTAATAAAATTAACAAATAAATAACAAATTGCTTTGATTCATTTAAACTTTACAAATGCTAAAAATCATGTTAAAATTATAGTAATACATAAATTATTATTAGAATTAGCTTAATTTTTTACTATACACTAAAGTAAATCATACTTTTTAAAAGCATTTACAGAACACAAAAATCTTATAACACTCACTATGACAGAATTAAACTTAAATCCCTATCCAATTATTACTCTCTTTCTCTATTTACTCACTTCCAACTTTTCAATAAAACGGCTCTCTTAAGATAACTTCTATCTTAACTCATACAATAACTTAGAACTGGTCAGTATGTGGCAATCGTGTAGACAGTGATAATACAGTGTCTTACTAGTGCTGACTTAAATATAGATGTACTAACTTACTAAACATTTATATACATATTCTAGATGTCTTAGACTTAAACTGATATGGAAGATTACTGGTGGAAGTAGAAACGTATTTATTAGGGATAGATATTAACTATATTGAGATGAAAGGGGATTAACAAATGATTAAGAATAAAGCGAAACAAAAGCTGGCTGTTTTCGTATTAATGACTGTACTTTTAGTAGGTATGAGTAGAGGGATGATACATGCTGTAACTACGAGTGATTATAAAGAACGCTGCGAATTCATCAGCAGCAATACAGCAAAAATATCTTTTACATCTTATTGTCATTCTACCTATGTTTATGTTCATTATGAGGTTAATGGTGGACAAGATATGAACTATCTAATGAATAATAATGGGGATACTTGGACGTGGTCGATAGATGGACTAAATAAGGGTGATGTTATAGCCTATTGGTTTACCTATCAGAAAGGTACAACACAATATGATACGGAATGGTACCATTATATGCATGACGGTAGTGATCCTACTCCTGATCCAAATCCAAATCCAAACCCAGATCCCAATCTAATATCTGGAAAAGGGTGTCCTAAGGATGGTAGCACACTATTAATCTTGGGGCAAGATTTACAGTCCGTGTAT
Organism: Vallitaleaceae bacterium; assembly: GCA_028277605.1. Taxonomy (GTDB): domain Bacteria; phylum Bacillota; class Clostridia; order Lachnospirales; family Vallitaleaceae; genus JANQFZ01. Next base: position 18,765 of record JANQFZ010000068.1, read on the forward strand.
AATTATGTAATAAGTGGTTATTTTCCAACACCAGGGGGTGTCACATCTTATGTTAACTTGTATGGTTTGAGAGACCAAAATCTTGGTTATGGTGGATTAGGAGAAGATCCAAGTGGTGGTGTTGTGTCTGATGTTGATTGGGGGGCGGGTCCTATACATACACATAATGCAGCATTTGGATATCCTGATTCAGCTCTTTCTATTGGGATTTATATGACAGAAGAATATAATCCTGGAGGACTTACTAATATAGCTAACGGAGTCTATGATGCAGAGATAGATAGACTTGGTACTTTTATAAATTCTGTACAGGGGCCTGTTTTTGTTAGAATTGGATATGAATTTGATGGTACATGGAACATGGGCTATAATAACACCACTAGTTACAAAAATGCTTATAAAAGGGTCATCAATAGGTTAAGAGCTAAGGCTGATAATGTGATTTCTGTATGGCAGGCTTGCACCTCTCCTGTTGATGATATTGTAGAAGGGTATCATGAAAATATTGAGAATTGGTATCCGGGGGATAGCTATGTGGACTGGGTTGGTTATTCATGGTTTCTATCTCATCATGATTTACAATACTCTTTAACGGATGAGGTTATAGCTTTTGCAAAAAATCATAATAAACCTGTGCTCTTATCTGAATCAGCACCACAAGGCTATGATTTAAGTGATTTAACAAAAAAAGCAATTAATACAGGAGGCTTCTATACTTCAGATCCTTTTTATGGAATCCCTGGAAGTAATACCAGCAGTTACTCTGCTAATAGAATATGGAATGACTGGTTTGTTCCTTTCTTTGACTATATTCATAGTCATTCGGATGTCATTAGGGGAGTATCTTATATAAATGCCAATTGGGATTCACAACCGAAATGGGCACCTCCATATAATGAAGGTTATTGGGGCGATAGTAGAGTTGAGAGTCAATCCAGTATACGACAAAAATGGTTAGATGAAATCAACAGTTCTTTTTGGAAGCATGGTTCATCTAATCTCTTTAATGAATTACAACCATAAGTATCATTCACGCACCTCTATACTTTGTTTATAGGGGTGTTTTTTTATTCCTATTTTTCATAACGTAAATGATAGATGAAAATTAAGTGCTTAATTGTAAAGATTTATGATAATAATTGACAGGTTTTAAAAAGACATATTATAATATTCAATGGACGGTTTAATGAGATTTTTTCATGATTAAATGTGAAATATATCTTGCTATTTATTTTTACTATAAAGTATAATAATAGTATGCGTGTTTTAAAAAGTCAAACTCTAAGGGAGATTCTACTATGTTGTCTAAGTTAAAGAATAATAGTTTACTGATTGTTGTGTTATGTTTAATCCCCGTTATTATTTACTTTTCACCTGTGGTGGGTGGTAAAAACAATGTACCTAAATACTTTGATCAGGTATTTGAAAAGGGCAGAGTGGTATCTATTATCGAGGAAGACTTAGAGCAAGATGAAATAGTTCCTAATCAAATGAGCGGTAAGCAGGTTTTAGAAATTGAGGTGATGAGTGGAAAGTATAAGGGTAATGTCTACGAGTCAACTAATCTATTAACTTTAAATCATAATGTTTTAGCGAAAAAAGGCATGAATATTGTTATTGGTATTCGTGAAGATGGAGAAGAACCTCAAGTTTGGGTATATAGTTATAGACGTGAAACGATTGTTTATTGGGTAATGGCTGTTTTCTTAGTATTGCTTGTTATTCTAGGAGGAATGAAAGGTTTTCGTTCTGCTATTTCTCTCTTATTCACTGGTGTTGTCATTCTATTCATATTGATTCCCCAGTTGTTTAGTGGTAAAAGCGCTATAGCAACAACCATAGTACTCATGTCTCTAACCGTAGTGATTTCCTTTATTTTAATTAGTGAGTGGAGCAAAAAAACTTTATCCGCTATTATCGGTACAATCGGTGGTATTATAATAGCTGGTATTGTTTCATACATTGTTGGGCAGTTAACCCATTTATCAGGAGTTAACATGGAGCAGGGTGAAGAGATAGCCTATATGGCACAAGATTATGGTATAGATATTGCAGGACTTATGTTTGCGGCGATATTAATCTCATCCATAGGTGCAGTTATGGATGTTGCCATGAGTATATCGTCTTCTATCTGTGAAATACATGCACATCGACCAGATTTAAGTAAGAAAGCCTTGTTTATTTCTGGAATGAATGTTGGTAAAGACATTATGGGTACTATGTCTAACACATTAATCTTAGCTTTTGCTGGTGGTTCCTTAACAACCATGATGCTTATTTATGGTTATCAATTGCAGCCCCTGCAATTTTTAAATCTTCAAGAAATAGCCATTGAGATGATACAGGGATTTGCAGGAAGTATAGGTATAGTACTGACAGTTCCATTAACAGCTTTAGCGATGTCTCGTATGCTTTCTATCAAAAAAGAGGTTAAAGAATAATTAAAAAATAAATTAATGATGATATATAAATAAATAGGGCTGGCTACTACATCCATTGATGTATTAGACAGCCCATTTTTTAGTTTAATTTAGTTTGATACTTCAGGAATTCTTAGCTTCTGACCTACAGTCAGTTTGTTTGGATTCTTAAGCTGATTTAGATCAGCGAGTGTTTTCCAATCTAACCCAAACTTCTCAGCAATTTTCCATAACATATCTCCTGATTTTACAGTATATATCTTATCATCAACACTACTGTCAAATTGAATTACGATATCATCTTTTGTGGTTATAGTTTTATCAAAGCCATCTGTTATTTTTTCTTTTATGACACCTTGCTTAATGAGTTCCTGTACATTAAGTGCCTTAACATTTAAAGTTCTTCCGTCTTCTGAAGTAGGGATACTAATCTTACCTTCTCTAATCATACGGTAGATTTCATCCTTGTATGGACTATCTATATCAACACCTACTATATTCCAGTTATTGTCTACCGTTGGAACTAAGGAGCCATTTTTAACTTCTTGAGTATATCTAATAATTAAATCTCTAATTCTTCCATCATCTTGGAATTTTTTATAGGAATCATAATAGATATCTTCACTGGTTATAAGCTCTAAACCTTTTAGAGTACCGTAACGATAATTGTTAACAGCAAGCTTGTAAGTCTTTTTAGGATCGATAGATTGCCCTTTAATTTTAACATTTTTTATTCTGCTACCAGCAGGTTGACTCAAATCAATTTCATAAGTCATACCTGAGAACATATCATAATTATAGCCTCTAACCTCTGGATCAAAACTAATGGTTATATCACCTTTTTTAAATGTATTGTAATAGCTAACTGACCATTCCATATACTTTAATAGGTTCTCACCACTGATTTTTACACCCATTAAGGTATTATCATATTTATAAATATACGCTACATCTTTTTTCTTGAAATTACCTGCCTTTAAATTAGAGCCAAAGTTAAAGAGTGCAGCTGCACTTACTTCAGCTTCTGCATAATACTGTTGAACCTCATTGATTAAATCAATAACAGGTGTATCTTGTATTTGAGCTGTTGGCATTGTTGTTATTTCGTCTTTTCCAGTTATGTAGTCTGGTGATTCAATAAAATCTTTAGTTATAACACCAACAACCTTATTTGCCTCATCTACTGATTTGTCATGAACATATTTGTACTCTTCTAGTATACTTTTGTTTTCATCAACGGGCTTAGTTTCAATATTTTCACCAGTAACTTCTTTAACAACCCATTCATCGTACTGCTTGTCCAGCTTGACTTGTACTTTAGATAATGCCCAGCCGTATTTCTTAGGTTCTATGATTCTAACGCCATTGACATCTTCATTGACTGCCATATGAGCATGACCTGCCAATATGGCATCAAACTCTGGGCAAGCATTGGCGACTTCTCTAACACCTTCATAACCATGTTCTCCGTCTGGTCCGATGTGATATGCGCCAATTAATACATCATACTGTCCTTCTAATTCTTTAATACACTTCTTTGTTTCAGCTAAAACAGGAGTAAATTCTAGACCTTTAAAGTGAGATGGTGTACTGGCTTCCCATACAGGAATATAAGGTGGTACCATGCCTATAACAGCAACTCTCACGCCGTCGATATTAAAAACTTTATGTCCATCAACGTATCTTTCGTTGGTTCCTTCTTTATAGATATTTGCTGATAGAACTGTACCGTTGAAACCTTTAACATTTTTTTCTACTATATCTAATCCAAAGTTGAATTCATGGTTGCCTAGCGTCCAGACATCATACTCCATTTCGTTAAGTATTTGAATCATAGGGTGAACTGGTAGGTTATGAAATAGGGAAGCACTGTTATCTTGAATGGTATCACCACAGTCAATTAAAAGTGCGTTTGGATCTTTTTTGCGTTCTTCTGCAACAATAGTTTTGATTTTAGCAAGCCCTGCGTCACTATCAACGGCATCTGTTGCATAATCGTATGCATAGATACGACCGTGTAAGTCCGCTGTCTGTAGAATTGTAATTGTTTTTTCCTGTGTATCTGCGTTTGTCGCTAATACATTATTTTTTGGAGCTAAGATTAAAGTGACTAAAGCTAACAAAAGCATTAGTTTTGTTACAAAGTTTCTTTTCATAATTGTACACTCCTTATTGTTAATAATTTCCTATTTAATTATAATATTTTAAATGAGTTTGTACAAGTTCTTTACTTATTAATAACATTCTATTTCATTAGAATATTACTTAGCGAATGTATCAATAGTCATTTGATTGCTAAATGATAACCACTTGTAACTGTTTTACTACGTTTTAAGCAAAAATTGTTTATCATTAACAGAACATCCTGTATACTAAACCTAGAAAGGATGAAGTTAGTTATGAAAATTAAGATCGAGGTTTATCATGATTGGGAAACTGAAGTCATCATTAAAGGTGATACGACGAAAAGTGATGTCAAAAATCTTATTGAATATCTCTACGACTACAATTTAGATATGACACCTAACAAGATAATATTAAAAGACAAGGATAAGAGGGATTTTTTCCATCCTATTTAGGTATCTTTATCCTTATCTATATCATTTTTCAATGGAGCATTTATTACTTTATTCAAAAAAAATGAATAGATTGAATCAAAAGTTAAAAGAAAACATAATAAATAGAGAATGAACCTATTACCTGAAATTGCATAGAAGTCTATCAATGTATAAGAGATAGATATGATTTGCCTGTAAAACCTTTATAGTAACTGTATGGAAGTAGGATTTTTTCATTTAACAATTGAATCTTTTTTTTACATATGATAGGATATACATAAGAACATATGTTCTATCATTTGACAGGAGGTTGACAATGATTAAAGTAGGTATCTTAGGGACGGGGTATGGAAAAATACATGCTGAACGATACAGCAAGATGAAAAATGTTGAAATTGTAGGTATTTTTGGTCGTAATGAGGATAAGCTGAATAAAATAAAAAACGAGTTAGGCCTATCTGTAACAACAGATATTAATAAGCTGCTATTGAATCCTGATATACAGGTGATGGATATTTGTTTACCTACAGAGCTACATGCGAAATATGTGATAGAATCATTAAAGCAGAATAAACATGTTTTCTGTGAAACCCCAGTCACTTATTCAGTCAATGAAGCTGAGCAAATAAAGACCTATGCTATGAAATACAATAAAAATGTATTTGTTGATTTGTTTTATAAGTTTTCAGCTCCACACAAATATACATATAATCTAATTCAAACAGGCGAATTAGGTAAACCCCTATCCATAATAACTTATAATAGGACACCTGCACTATGGGGGGATTTGGGATTACCTAATATTGTAATGGATTTTATGATACATAATGTGGATTTTATAAAAGAAATATTTGAGAATCCAGAAAAAATTATAGCTCAAGGTATGGGTGATAATAAAAAAGCACTTGTATATGCGTCAATACACTTTAACAATGGATTTTCTTCAATAGAAAGCTCTTCCATATTACCAGATGGATCTCCGTTTTGCATTGGATACCATATGGTCTGTGAGGAAGGTATGATAACTTATGATGCACAATTTGGTAAGCAAACGAACGAAACGCTTATTATGCATTATAATGATAAGGTTAAAGAGGTTAATTTTAAGAATGTAGATGAATTAGATGAAGTCATAAAGCATGTCTTACAATGTGTTAATACCCAAACCAAGTCATCCCTTATAGACATAGATAATGCTATTGATTCATTAAGAATAGTTGAGGGGATTAACTCATCTATGAAATCATTTCAATAGTTTTTGAAGCAAACGAAACAAATATCAATAAGTATTATGTAAAAGGAGACATATCCATTGGAGATTATTAATTTAAAAACATGGGAAAGAACAACACATTACAATTTCTTTAGACAGATGGATTATCCTCAATACTCAATATGTAGCAATATAGATATAACTAACTTCTTAACACAAGTGAAGAAAAGAAATATTTCATTTTATTATGCCATGATTTATGCTGCAACTTATTGTTTAAACCAAATTAAGGCATTTAAATATCGTATAGAAGGAGACAAGGTTATTTTACATCATACAATACATCCATCATTTACGGATATGTCAGAGGGATCAGAATTGTTTAAAATAGTAACGGTAGATATGGAAGATACTATTAATAGTTTTGTTGTAAAAGCAAAAAAGAAAGCAAACAATCAAAAAGACTATTTTGGTATAGAAGAACCAAGACAAGATGTGACATATATCACTTGTATACCTTGGGTGTCATTTACTAATATGTCACATACCATTACATTAAATAAAGACGATGCTATCCCACGTTTAGCTTGGGGGAAATACTTTAAGGAAAACGAAAAAATCCTAATGCCTTTTTCTTTACAGGCGCATCATGCATTTGTAGATGGTGTTCATATGGGCAAGTATTTTGATGTTTTACAACAGCATATGAATACATTTAAGTAACCATACTTAATTATACACCACCTAAAGTTACAGTACCAAAGGCTAAAAATAACATGATGAGAAAATCTTGTACAAAATGTATCATCCAAGCCCAGAAAATGCCTTTTGTTTCAATAATACTTTTTCCGAGAAACCAACCTAAAAAATATGCCATCAGCACACCAGTAATACCATAAGGGGCACCATAATAATGTCCCATGGCAAAAACAAAGGTAGTTAAATATAAGACTTTTTTCACCGATAACATTATGGCTTATAGTATAGCGGTGGGTTATGAGTGACTCTTATAATTTAATCATACTCAATGTATAATAGCATGCATATGATATAATTAACTTTTAACATAGTAATTTAAGCAATACCAAAAAAGGGTGAATCATTTTTGAGAAAGGGGTTATAAATGAAGACGTTTATTGTATACATATTACTGGCCTTCCTTTTAATAGGGTGTCAACACACTAAAGCTATAGGTAACAATAGTTATGACGATGATAATTCTGAGGTAAATAAATCACCTCAAGTTGTAGTTAAAGATACGAACCATGTGCTTAAGGAAGGAATGGATAATTTATTAAATGAGGATAATTATTCGTTAAAAGTAAGGCTTATTGAAGGTGATTTCTATCAAGCCAGCGATTACTTTACATCCAGAATTATTGAATTGCTATCAAGAGATTTAGAACCTGTTTGGAAGGATAATACTATCAATGAGCATCAGGTAGAATTAAAGTTTGAAGGTTATCAAACGATATTTATTAATACAGAATTAGAAACCTATTGGTTTGAAGATTCTAGTGAGATTTTTAGTGCAAAGGGGATTGAAGAATTATGGAATAGATATATAGTGAAAATTATTAATCATCAACCAATTTTTCATGATTTTGAAAAAGCAATCCTTTCAAGAATTGATTACTATTATGATGAGCATAATGTTAAACGGGATGCGCTATTATTTTATGATGGAGATATTCGGTTAAGAGTTGGTGAGGATGAAATTATATTACAAAAACATTCAAATATAATGGAAAATTATGGAAATAACATACGATACAATAGCGATAACCTCAAAATCAATGCTAGTCTTGAATATATCGATTCATTAAGATTACTAATGTATATATATTTAGATGGTTCTCATACTTATATTAAGTTCTACAGATATTTAGATAATCAAATTGTTGAAGTATTTTCAAGTGATGATATTAATATTGAGGTTGATATAAGCAGAATAAAGACAGGGATAGTGGATATGATATTTCCTTTTTCTGGAATAATAAAGGAGCTTAAATTAACTAATAAGGAAATAGAATTTTATAAGAAAACAATTCAAGACTTTAGAGAGAGAGAAATAAATATTGATGAAGATAAATTAGAGTTGATTAAAGATAATATTGTGTTTATTGAACGTGAAGTAATGTTTCTGGATGTTGATGATGATGATGTGCTAGAGTTAATCCTAATCGGAGAACTTAAAACCTATGGTGCATTAACCCCGATTCATTTCAGTGATAATATTGTTTTTGTGTTTAGTTTATGTTCAGATGGATTAGAGTGTATAGATGTTATTCTTGAAAGAGATGATCATATACCTGGTGTAATTGAACTTTACCTAATGGGGTATAGTGACTATTAAATAGGTTAGTACACTAATAAAAAAATTGCTTTACTGTTATGGTTAAAGAAAACAGAGGATACTTGAAGATGCTAATAGAAACATAAGTTTGGGGGAAAAATTGTGCATAATATTGTCTTGCATATACTAAAAAGAATTAGTAACAATCAGAATTATATAGTTTTTTGATTCTATTATTTATATTGAAGTAGAAAGAACAGAAAGACTAAATAGAGTAGATACTTATGTAGGTAATGGTAATCAAATTAAGGTAAAATTTAATCAAAGATATTTTATAGCAGAAGACTACTATTTGAATGAATGTCAACCATTAGAAAAGGCGGATATAGTTTATAGGTATCATGACAAAGCCTTGTAAACCAAAAAACTTTAACCTTTATTGAGGAAGCTAAGATGACTACATAGGTCAAAATGATAGGGAGAGTAAAATGACTTATAGACAAAAAATGTTAAAATCATTAAAACAGCATGTAATACCCTTACTAAATCAACAAGGCTTTTATGGTAAGTTTCCTCATTATAAACGAACATTTGCCGATAGAATAGAATTACTTGTGTTTATGACCAATAAGTATGGTGGATCATTTACCATTGAAGTATCCATCATTTTTCCTGATTTTGAAAAGAAACTTTCCAATTATATGACGCAAGCATTTGAAACAATTGATAAGGTTACAGTTTATTCTACAGACAAAAGATATAGATTAAAAGGTATGTTTGATGGTTGGTTTTATTATACAGATGTTTACAAAACCAAACTACCTCTATCAAGTTTGATTATTATGAATCGGTAGGGCAGCAAAAAAGTAAGCACTTTAAGCCCAATGAGAATCAAATTTTAGTACAAAAGGTTGATGATTCATTGTATGATAAAATCTCAATGGAAGTCAATAAGCAAATGCAAGGTGCTTATCAATGGTGGAATAAATACAATAATCCTAAAAAACTTAAAAAATATAAAAAGTAGATATTAGAATAATCATTTATACTGCTTTATGAATGATATCAATAAAACAATGTTCGTAGTAACAGGAAGGAAAGAATGTAAAATGGATAGAAATCTTATAAAAATACTAATACTCTTTATTCTATTATCTGGTTGTAACTCAACTAGTAGTAAAGAAGATAAATCATTAGCTGATGAAAGCAGTAATATAGGTGCCTCTATTAATCATAACTTAGTAAGTAGTGATGCTGAGGGTGTTAATGAAATTGAGGAGCCTAATAGTAATACTATAAAGGATATACCTCATCAATTGTTAACATTACCATTTGGTGAAATAACAGATCCGAATACACTAGATTTATTATGGCAGACTTATTTCCATCAAGCAATTCCAACTGTTCTCCATAATAGAAACTTTAGTCATCCATCAGAAATACTACTGGATAATGTGGTAAGCTTTGCTGCTAGCAAATATGAAGAAGAAAATGGAATAGAACATTTAGAATTAATGGAGGATAGTAATATCAGAATTATTTCATTCTCGGAGATTGAACCTTATGTAAAAAAATATTTTAATATGGATAAAATTGATGTTGAGAGACTATCTAAGCACTTAAAAACTGGAGATTCTAAATATCTATTTAACTCATTAGATTTAGATGATAACGGTACAAGATCATATGGGGGATTTTCACTTGAAAATGTTAATTACCATCAAGATTATAGTATTACAGCAGATCTTGTAACCTATTACCCATTACATAATGAAGAGGTTAAAATGACACATTCATTAACACTAAAGTTATCAGAACTAAGCAATAGTTATTACTTTGCAAAAGGCACGTATAAAACTAATCATCAGATGCAGATAGAAGGTGATTATGTAGATGTGGATAGCCTCAAGGAATATGCTCTACCAAAAACACTGTTAAAAGTTATCGGTGAAACAGATGACAAAATAATTATTTATGTTGATTTTAACAGTCGAGATAAAACGAATCAAATAGTTACGATTAATTCTAATACCTATTATAGGATAAAAGAATTAGAACTAGAAGCACATAATGAAAGTATTAACTTAGTTAAGTACCATGACAACAAAATTGTGGTTGAGAAGGATGATATGATCTCTATATACAATGATGATTTAGATTGTATCCAACAAATTTCATTGCCAGAAATAATACGTCAGAAATCACCGCCTGAACTCTTAACAGATTTAAAAGAAAGAGAACGTTCGAATGGTTTAATACACAATTATTATGACATATCCAGTGATTATAGCCGTATTGTCTATGTAGATCAAGAGGGTTTGAAATTGTATACGATCGATACTGGAATAGAGGAGTTAATTACTGAATCCCCTAATACAAAAGGTATTTTGTCTCCTCGTTTTGTTGGCAAAGATGATAATATAATGGCTACTATTCCAGGGACTCAGTGTAATAATGGATTTATGTTTTACAATACTGTAGATAAGAAATTAGATACCCACCATATTCATTCATATTATATGTATTTAGACAATCTATCTATAGGTGATACAATCGTTATGTCGGTAATGCTTTATGATAAAGACATCGATACGGATTTACGAGGTTATATTGTTTTTGATGTGAATACTGGACACTATTATATTCTAGATAATAAGTATTTTGGGGAGAATGGTTTTACAAACCTTGCTAGTAATGGACGATATGAAGCAGCTTTTATTCAATCAAATCTGCAAAGAGATGATGATTATTATCAAGTGATACATCAATACAATTTTGAAAATAGATCATTGAATAAAATGCCGATGAATATACCAGATGAAGCTGACTTAGATATTATAGGCATCTTAGAAGATGGACGAGTATTAATTAAGTATCATGATGATTATAATCATGAGGATTATGGGGTTTTTGTACCGAAATAGATATTCCATAAAAGCAGGTTGCATATTTTTCAGACCAATATACAGTGATCATATGGGTTGTAAATTTACATGGCAATCACGACCTTATAGTTAATGTGAATAAGCGATTTTATCAGTAACATTTTATAAAATTGGTTTAAAAAATCACAAAAACAGTATGAAAGTACTCTGTAAAAGGAAAAATAAGCTGGTATAAAGACAAACTATAGGAAAGCCTTGAATCAATGTGTCGTATTCTTACAAGCATTGCCTTACATTTTAATGTAGGATAGACTTATCAACTTCCAAGATGAATAGAGAATTAAGGTGATTTAAGAATTATAGGGAGTTGAATTTAGCACAGGTTTCTTATAAAAATATCTAAAAAAAGGAGTTATGATTATGCCAGTTGTAAGAATTGATATGGGGAAGACAACTAAGGAAACAAAAAAAGAACTCATTGAGAAATTAACAGAGACTTTAAGTGAAACAACAAAAATTCCTAAGCAGTCATTTACTATCATTATTAGTGAAGAAAGCACTGATAATTTTGGCATAGGCGGTGTTCAATTGTCGGAAATGGTAAAGCACTAGTTAATATCATGAAAGAATTTTATAAAGAATGGGCAGCAATTGTAGATCAAGTCGCTGCCCATTTTTTTGGATTATAGCAAAAAATCAAAGTGATATGTGATACTTAGTCAAGACTTAGTGTTTGTCTTGTTCATAATTATAATTGATATGTGATTTCAAAGCTGGTTTATCAGACTGAAAATGCCTAGGGGAGTAATTGGTATAGTTTTTAAAGACTTTTCCAAAGTGAGATTGGTCATAAAATCCATGTTTGTATGAGATATCTGTTAAGCTGGATTCATTATTATAGAGTACATCTTTTGAGGATTCCTCAAACCGAATTACTTCCTTAAATCTCTTTGGGGAAATACCGATATATTTTTCAAAAATACGTTCTAATTTTCTTAAAGAAATTTGATGAGATTTACAAAACTCCATTACATTTATATCTTTTACGCTCAAAAATTCCTCAATTGTTCTACATTCATTATGCTCTTTCTCTGTAGGATTTAAGTGCTTTATTAAAGACTTTTCTATTGAAGTTACAAACTCAGATAACCCTAACCCATCAAATCGTTCTAAACGATCAGATAAGTCTTTCCAAAGAGAATAATTGATATCACTCAAGTTTATAGTTTTATTAACAAACTGACTCATGGGTTGTTGGATAAAGAAGTAAAATCCCCAAGGGGTAAAGCTGATTCCTATTGATAGAAGTTTTCCTCTCTGGGTTACTTTTACTGATTTTTTTCTTATTCCATGAAAATGTATTCTTTCAGGATGACAATCTCTTCCGTTATTGTAAACGGTGTCACCTTTAATAGACATAATTAAATCAACGTGATCCATTGGTAGTAATATATTCTCGCCATAGAAATCTGTTCCTTTACTATTGACATGCCAATAATGGCGAATATACCTTTTTAATAGTGGAGAGACTTCATTATAAAATTTCATTTTTATCAATCATATCAGCTCCCTAAAATTAGATAACAAAAAAAAGGAATACAATTGCGAGTTTTACGCCATACGTATAATATGTAAGCATGGTACTGATTATACGTTAAACCTAAAAATAATCACGTCTCCATCCTGAACAACATAATCCTTACCCTCTAAACGAACCAGTCCTTTTTCTTTAGCTGTGCTATGGTTACCACAGGAAATTAAATCCTCGTAACTCACAGTCTCAGCTCTGATAAATCCCTTTTCAAAATCTGTATGGATTTTACCAGCTGCTCCTGGGGCTTTTGTACCTTTCTTGATGGTCCAAGCTCTAGTTTCTTGCTCTCCTGATGTTAAAAAACTAATTAATCCTAGGAGAGAGTAGCTTGCACCAATTAATTTATCAAGACCAGAATTAGTAATCCCTAAGTCTTCAAGGAATAGTTTTTTCTCTTCTTCGTCCAGTTCTGCAATTTCTTGTTCAATCTTAGCACAAACAACAAAAGCTGCTGAGCCTTCATTCTGAGCATATTCCTTTACTGCTTGTACATAGTCATTACTTAATCCGTCATCTGCTAAGTCGTCTTCTGTGACATTAGAAGCATATATAACCGGCTTATAGGTTAATAAATTTAAAGATTGAATGAATTCAATCTCTTCTTGCTGTTCAAACTCAATATTTCTTGCAACGATTTCATCTTCTAAGGAAGCTTTTATTTTTTTTAAAATATCTAATTCTTTAGAGAGGCTCTTATCACCCTTTAATGACTTTGTGGTCTTAGAGATTCTTCGATCTAATACTTCCATATCGGCAAATATAAGTTCAAGGTTAATGGTCTCAATATCTCTAATAGGATCAACAGAACCTTCAACATGAACAACATTAGAATCTTCAAAACAGCGTACGGCATGAATAATAGCATCTACTTCTCTTATATTACCAAGGAACTGGTTTCCTAACCCTTCCCCTTTACTAGCGCCTTTTACTAAACCTGCAATATCGACAAACTCTATAGCAGCAGGTATTGTTTTTTTAGAAGCATTTAATTGTGTCAATACCTCTAGTCGTTCATCAGGAACAGTAACAATACCAACATTTGGAGCGATTGTACAGAATGGATAGTTAGCTGATTCTGCACCACCCTTTGTTAAACAGTTAAATAATGTGCTTTTACCCACATTAGGTAAACCAACAATACCTAGTTTCATTTCGTTTCTTCCTTCCACACACAAGTTTCTAGGCACACTATAAGCCTAGGCTTCTCATTTCCTAGGCTAATTATAACGATTAAACTATCGTTTGTCTATTATTTTTTAATGAAACGACCAATCAATAAACCTTGTATTAAACAAATAAGACCAATAATAATCGTTGCTCTTGTAAAGTCTAGTTCAATTAAGCTTTTGCATTGTGTTGCACTTGCTTTTTGTGATTTATCACCAACTCTATAGTGTCTTCGCTCATATCTTCTATTTTTCATTTAATATCCTCCTAAACTAATATAAGCTATTTTATCAATCTGTACTTAGTATATCACACTTAATTTATAATAATCAATTATTTATAGTAAGAGTTTTCACATTTTTTCAAGAACACACAATAAAAATTCCAATATATGGTACTTATAATGCTAGTCAATCATCTATTTTAAAAAAGCATCACACATAAATTTTGGAGTATAATGGAAATTTTTGCAAATTTTGTTGAATTAAGCTGCAAAAAATGGTAAAATAGTACATTATATACTCTGATTATAGTATAGTAGTTTTAGTATAAGGTAAGGCAATAGATTCATAGTAGTTAAGACCTTTACTTAAGCTATTTAAATTAAATTTTGTACTGATAAGATATACGTAAACTTTCGTTTTTCTGTTATTCTAAGTGAGTTAAAAACCTTTTGTTTTTATTGAATAATGCATATTTCTAACTTCTTAAAGTCATATAAGTATTCTTCATTGTCATTCATCATGCAAGAACTATATCTATTCGATTTCGATTTTTAAAGTTGTTGATATAAGAAAGTAGAAGTACTTAGTTTTTTCTGTACATACTACATTAATCCTATTTTTGTCCAGAGTTTTATTAAATTATATAGTCTGAAATTGATAGGGAATAATTCAGGCTTTTATATAGCTTATAGTCAATAGAGCTATAAGTACACAAGGGATAAGTATAAATATAATTCATAAGGAAAAAAACAGGAGGTATCAAGAGAATGAAAAAAAGAAAACAGATTATTTCATTTTTTCTTACATTCATGATGGTTATGAATATTTTAGCACCATCTGTAAGTAAGGTATACGGTGCTGAGAACTCGGCAAATGATGCAAATGAAATATATGAAACAAATGAGAATAGTCAGGTTTATGAACTTCCTATTGAAGATGTAAGTACCATAGGGTTTAATGATAAAGTTGAAGTGACGTCTAAAGCGTGTGTAAACTTTGATTTTACTGACCCTAATACTACTACTACAACAAGTATAGAGTTAAATTTGTCTCTAGAAGATGAAATAGAGTTTGCAGAAAAATGTGGCATACCTATATATACCGTTATTGAGACACCATATAATACAGATTTAGAAGACTATTATAATGTTTGCGATACTTATTTTGGTGTGAAAATAACTCAAGATGGTGAAAGCATTACATATAATGCAAATGATGAAAATGTTAATCTTATAATAGAAAACTCCATAGAACAAACAACAGACGCAGCTATATATTACACGTTAATGACTATACCAGATCAAGAAATCCAAAGTGGAGACGCTAAAATTTCAATACAAGCCTATGACGTATTATCAGATGAATTATTATTTTCTACACAAGATATCAGTATCAATTTTGCCAAAATACTTGGAGCTACGTATAATTGGCAAGAAGGCAATGTGCTATCAGAAGATGTATTTGATATTCATGTAGACATTGAAGGCACAGAACTTGACATGGATATAGATCATATTGTCATTGAAGATCAAGAAGGTAATATTGTGTTTACAAGTAATGATAATGTAAAAGAACCTTTTGCTCATATAAAATATAGCAATTATACTCCATTTCAATATGAATATAGATATGGATGTATTGATGTTAATTTATTTAGAACATCACAAATTGATAGTTCAAAGAATTATGAACTAAAGGTAAAAAATGAAACTGAAGAATTGACTGTTGGAAAAATTAAATTTACAAGTGAACCAGTTATCAATGATATAGAAATGAAGCTTGTAAAAGGATTAGATAATGTTACTGTTTGGATTGAAGGACATAATATTAATAAAGATTTGTTGGAATTTAGTATGATAAATCAAGATAACCAAGTTATAGCCAAACAAGAATCATCATCTGTAATTGAAGAGTTTAATGAACAAAACAGACACCTAAGATTAAAATATACACTTGAGGTTTATGAACCACTTAATGAAGATGATGATTATAAGATACAAGTAACTAATTTAGGTGACCAACAATTAATAATAAATCAAGAAGAAATATATGAAGATATAATAACCCAACTCTATATTACAAATATAGATACATCTAACGCTGATAATGGAGATCTTATTATTTATACAGTTAATTTTGAGGAGGGTAAAGATTATAATATACGTCTACATAATAATTATGTGGGTGATGCTTATACGATAGGTAAACCAGATGAAAATGGTAGATTTACAGTTCACTTTGATGATGGATTAATGAGTTATGAACATTATTCAATATACATTGGTGCAGACACAAAAGAAACATTTTTGTATATTAAAGATAAAGAACCGTACGATGAAGATGAAGAAGACATAGAAATATATGTAAAAAATCATATACTTCCATCAAAAATTGAAGATTTTGAAGTTGCAATTGAGTCTTTTTTACCTATTAATACTGATGATTTTGAATTATTTTTAGTTAAGGTAAATAAAGAAAATGATGATCATGAAACTTTAATTGGATCTGTAGATGCTAGCACTTGGATTAATACTAATGATGATATGTATGTTGGAATTATGAGCATAACTAATGATGAACCCTTAGACGGAGAGAGCTATGATTATTATTTTAAGTTCAAATATGGTAGCACAGAAAATTATGATTGGATAAGTGTTCGTTCTGATCCAAATGTGGATATACGTGTTACTGATAGCATCGAATACTATAATGGTTTAAAGTATTATGAAATCATTCCATACGGCTCAAAAGCGCTCAGTATTGAAATGAATGATGTTGTTAATGTTAGTACAGAAGATCTGAAAGTAGAAATTAGTAACGATGAGTATGCTCATACTTTAGACTTTAGTTCTATAGTAGAAGTACACGCCATACCTAATAATAAAGACATACAGTCTTATACTTATAAAGGAATAATAGACATAAGTGCTATTCCACAGGGTGTCTATTGTATAGACGTTTTATATAATGGTGAATCCTTATTTTGTAAAGATCGTTACTTAATATCAGATGAAAAATATTTTGATAAAATTGATAATCCTTTGGACAATATTTATGATGGAAAATCCTCAGAATATGTATACTTAAGTGGTGGTGTTAATGTGGATTCAGAGCCAATAACCATTACTTTTGATAATTATTTAAATCAATCATTTAGTGCTTTTACACAAGAACAAATATCTGAAGAAAATAATGTTACAATTAAGTTTAATCAAACAAGCAGACTAGATGAAGGTTATTATTGTAATCTTAAATTTTGGCAGGATGATAAAGAAGTACATTCAGAGAACATGCACTATTTAAAATATTTTATTATAACACATAAACCTATTGTTTTAAATGGTGAAACAATCCTATCAGATTCGACGGAATCAATTTATGCTAAATCTTATAATCTGCCACAAAATGCAGAGTATAAAGGATATATTTATGATGAGTTAAAAGAAATTCAAACGTTGGATGTAAGTCTTAATGATGAAGGAAATATATATGTGTTATGGGAAAGTCTCAAATCTCTTGATTATGGCAAGTACACTATGTATATTTCTATGGACGGTATTATCATTGGTAGTCTAAACCTTGATGTTGATGAAGACATTATCGGCGATAAAGAACCACCAATTAATTCTCCTGCTTTTACAATTAACAATAATAGTTTTTATACTAACAATGTAGATGTTCAATTACAAATCCAACCCAATAGCTATAGTCAAATGAAAATAGCTAACTCCCAAGAAGAATTAAAAATAGCGGAGTATATAAATGTAGTATCTGATATATCATGGAAGTTATCTCAAGGTGATGAGAAAAAAACTGTTTACATGCAATTTAAAGCTGATGATGGTACGGAATCTATAGTAATATCAAAGAGCGTTTTATTAGATACTGTAGCACCAGCTGTACCTGATACAGCTATTACAACTAATCCTTCAAAGGTTGTAGTAGATAAAGGATTTCACTTACAAGTTAGTTCTTATGATAGTAATATTAATGCTAAAGCAGTTATTACCTATTATACAGATAATGTAAAGAAGAGCAAAACAGTAAACCTATCTTATGATAAAAAAATTAGCAATGATATCTACAGTTTTGGATCTTGGGTAAAATTACCATCTAATGCAGATCCCGAACAACCTATACAAGCAGAAGTTACATTAAAAGATTATGCAGGCAATACAACAGAGATAAATCAAACGATAGAAATTGCCAAAAATTATGATTTTAATGTAACGGTTAAGGCAGGTCAAGGGACTGTAAAAGGACAATACGTAGAACTAAGAAGAAAAGTAGATGATAAAAATTGGTACTATGATTCTGATACAACAAGTAAATCTGGAAGCATATGGTTTGAAAACGTACCAGAAGGTTCTTATATCTTAAAAACCTACGGCTATGGTGAGTTTAAGGGTACTAATAAGGAAATAACAATAGATGGTACAGAATCAGAATATGAAATAATACTTGAGGATCGTTTTAAAGGTAGAGGACAATTGACTATTAATGTAAACAGTAGTACTGGAGAAAAGGTAGAACGTGCTTGGGTTAGTATTTCGAACTGGAAGCATTATTGCTATTATTACATCCAGACAGATTCAAATGGTCAAGCCATATTGGATAATATACCAGTTGGTATCCATTATGATGTTCAAGTATGGCATGAAGGATTTAATAAAAATAGTAGTGTCCAATTAGCATCAGATGGAGAAGAAAAAACAATTTCAGTTAAGCTTCCAGCCATAGGACATATTACAGGTACATTAAAGCATAATAATTCTCTAATAAAAAATGCTTGGGTTATTGCAAAGGAAGAAAAAGATAATGGTCGATGGCACTGGGCAAGAACAGATGTTAATGGTGCATTTGATTTGAAAGTAAAAGATGATGGAACGACTTATACAATAGCTGTTGAAAACAGTTTAACAGGAATTGTATTACCCCAAAAAAATGTAACTGCCAATACACCTAATGTAAATTTAGTTTTCTATGAAGGTGTAAGTATTTATGGAAATGTGAAAAGTACAGAAGGTCAAAATCTAAAAGACGCAAATCTATACGGATATGGAGGCATTTATAACTGGGGAAACTCTACAACTAATGAACAAGGTAATTATAAGTTTGTTAAGAACTTTGGTCCGGGTACTCACTATATCCATGTTTGGAAGAAAGGACATTTTTATCAGCAAAAGACAATTACTATAACAGAAAATGAAGCAAAGAACTCAAATACTGCAAAAGGTGTAGACTTTATCCTAACACCATATAATGCAACGGATACTTTTACTAACGGTCAGAATAGAGTTAGAGCTGATGTATCAACCACACAACAAGGTAAAACGTTTGGTGTGAAGGTAAATTATGAGAATACATCATCAGCATTAATAGAAGACGTTACAATTAAGGCGGAGCTACCAGAAGGCGTATCCTTCGTTACAGGTGGAAATGAAAAAGATACCGTTATTGATGGTAATACCATTTTATTAGAGTTAGATAGTATTAAGCCTTTAGGTCAAATAGATAATAGTAATAAAGGGGATTTTGCGTTTGTTGTTAAAGTTGATGAGAGCTTTACAGGTGAGGCTATAACCATACCAGCTTGGGCTGAGTATAACAACGTTAAAGCATCTATAGGGTATGCAGTTGTCAATGTTGTGGGGATAACATTAAATGCACCTGAAGAAGCAAAAACACATACAGCATTTAAACTATACGGAGAAGCTACAAAAGGTTCTACGATTAGTATTATTAATGAAAAGACTAATGAAGTATTGGCGGTAACAGAACCAAAAGGGAAATGGTATACAGCTGAACTGTCAGTAGTTGAAGAAGGCGAATTGAAGCTTTTCGCAATAGCATCTACAGATGGCGTATCAGCGAAATCAGAAACTAAAACAATAGTATTGGATGATAATGCTGTTGTTGTAAAAGATGTTACCCTAAATCCAGCAGGAATGATGACAGCAAAGATGAACGCTAATACAGGAATTGCTTCATCGCAGGTATGGGTTGATTTGGATTTAAGTGGACCAGATATTGATGTAGAAGTAGAACTTGAAAATACAACGGCTCAAGTCGTAAAATTAGAGTTTTCAGGTAATACTTATGAAATGACAGACAAAGGTGATGGAATTTACTCAGGAACAGTCTCAGAATGGAGCGGATCTGGTACACTTGACTTAATAGCTAAAGTTGGAGATAAGTCATTTAAAATTGGTGAACTCCTTATTCTAATCGATCCAAGTGGCTATGTTTATGACAAATACCTTGGTGAAGATGTAAGAATTGAAGATGCTACAGCTATTTGCGAGGAATGGGTGGATAGTGATGGTGATAATACTCAAGATGAAGATGAATGGATGATTTGGAACGCTGAAAATTACGGGCAAGTTAATCCACAAACTACTGATTCAGAAGGTAAATATGGCTGGATGGTGCCAGAGGGTGTCTATCGTGTCAAGGTTCAAAGAGAAGGGTATGAAGATTACATCACTACCTATGATTCTGACTTCTCTATGGGTGGACAAAGCTCTATTATTATCCCACCACCAAGAGATGATGTTAACATTGGACTAGTGAGTACTGAACAGCCTATAGTAACAGAATTCAGGAATATTGATCAAAATGGACAATTGCCAGTTAATGGTGATATCAAAGTACTATTTAACAAACCTATAGATGCATCAACAATTGATGGTAACGTAATATTGACAAATTCAAATGGAGATGTAGTTCAAACTAACTTAACTATGGGAGAGAAGAACACTCAACTTATTGTAGAACCAGAAGCAGATTTAACCAATGGTGAAACTTACAGATTAGCACTTACGGACGTTAAAGATTATTCTGGCTGGAAGAGCTATGAATGTTTAAGTATCATATCAACGTCTGTAACATTTACTGCAAATGAGGCAATAGAGATTGCGTTTTTATCAAATCCAACTATATCACCTGTGAATGGAACAGCTGATGTAGAGCTTGATACAGCTATAACAGTTACATTTAGTGAAGCCATAGATAAAGCCGCTGTAGAAGATGGTGGAATTAGAATTCTTAGGAATACTGGTGAAGCTGTGTCTGTAAACATGAGCTATAATGAGGATAATAGTGAAGTTAATTTAATCCCAACTGGGTTGAATCCTTCAACAACGTATAAGATTGTTGTTGAATCATCCGTAAAATCAGCAGATGGTTTGAAATATCTTAAGGAAAGAATTGAAAGTATATTTACTACAACTGTTGATACAATAGATGAAAATCCAGATGATCCAAGTGAAAACCCAGATGATCCAGGTGAAAATCCAGATGATCCAGACGACCCAGATGATAATACAAATAATCCAGGTGGCAGTAACAGTCCAAGTGGAGGCAGCCCCAGTGGAGGTAGCCCTAGTGGATCATCCACTAATAAAACAAGTACATCCTTAACACTTGAACAAGGAAAAAGTGGTAAGATACAATTGGATGAGGTTGTTGTTACAATACCAAAAGATACATTTGATGATTCAACAAGAGTTACGATTGATGTATTGAAAAATACGCAATCCATTAAAAGATTACCAAAAGCCATGGAACTCCATGGGGATATCTATGATATTCAATCCAGTACTATCCATCAATTTAATCATTATGTAGCCTTAACTCTACCTATACCTAAGGAAGTGGATACTAGTAAATTAGCTGTTTACTATTATAATGAGATTAAGGACAAGTGGATATATATTGGTGGTCAAGTTAAGAATGGTAAAATAACTGCGCAGGTTAAGCATTTCACTCAGTTTGCCGTATTCTCTAAAGAAGATATAATCACTTTTACGGATATTTCAAATATTTGGAGTGAGAGGTATATTACAAGATTGGCGGGTATGGAAGTGACCAATGGCTTCCGTCAAGCGGATGGTACATACCAATTCAAGCCATCCAATAAGGTAACAAGAGCAGAGTTTGCAGCATTCCTTGTACGTGCCTTAGATTTGAAACTAGAACAAGTGGTTACATTACCATTTGATGATAAGGATTTGATTCCAAAATGGGCATTACCTTATGTAATGATACTCTATAAAGAGGGTATAACAGGAGGAAGATTACAAGGCGATAAGTTATATTATCAGTCAGATGCTTATATTACAAGGGAAGAAGCTGTTGTTATGATTTCAAGAGCAGTCGGTAAGCGATGGAATCTTAAAGAAAATTTTGGTTTTAAAGACAAAGATACTATTTCAAGCTGGGCTGATGAAGCAGTAGCAAAAGCTGTTAAACAAGGTGTTATTAGTGGGTTTGACGATAATACTTTTAGACCTGCTGATAATACGACAAGAGAACAGATGGCTGCTATGATTATCAAATTACTAGAATCATTAGGCATATAAAGAAGACATATCAATTAGTATGTAGGGAGACGCTAGTCTCCCTTTTTCCTTTATATACCTGATAAATAAATGCAAAATAACATTTATTTACATACAAGCAGTCAAAAGAATAAATAATAGTTTGACATAACTTTAAATGATATTATAAAGTGTTAAAACCATCCAATTATTTACAAAAAAATGGGCATAAAAAAACTTTAAAAATGTTTGACAATGTCATAATTAATAACGTTTTGACGAATGCAACAAAACATTTGCATTTTCTATGTTTTTGTTTTATTATAGATAGAGGCTAGGTCGCAATACCACTATATATGTAATATTAAGTCTCAAGTATTAACTATATATTGTGGTAAGCTCAATTAATGTGATGGAGGTACTAATGTGAATGCAGCAGATATTATTTTCCCAAATATAGGTTTAAAATTACAGAATATATCCCCTGTAGCCTTTTCTATTTTTGGTATTGAGGTTTACTGGTATGGAGTTATTATTGGTTTAGGTGTTATAGCTGGACTATATGCAGCAATGAGTCTAGCAAAAAGATCTGGACAAGACCCTTCAGTCTATGTTGATTTTCTTATGTATGCCCTAATTTTTGCTATTATTGGTGCTAGGCTTTATTATGTGCTATTTACGTGGGAGGACTACAAAGACAATCTGTTAGGTATATTTAATACAAGGCAAGGAGGGCTAGCCATTTATGGTGGCGTTATAGCTGCTGTTATAACATTGATCGTCTTTACCAGAAAAAGAAAATTAAAATTTGGCTTGTTAGCAGATACAGCAGCTCCAGGACTTATTTTAGGACAGGCAATAGGTAGATGGGGAAATTTTATTAACATGGAAGCTTTTGGGGACTATACCAATAATTTATTGGCTATGATGCTAAAGAAATCGGAAGTTAAGTATATTCCAGTTCAAGTGCTGGATAAAATTCAAACTGTTGAAGGGGTTGAATACCTTCAGGTGCATCCAACGTTCTTATATGAATCCTTATGGAATTTAGGTGTCTTTATATTTTTGTTTCTTTATTATAAAAGAAAGAAATTTAATGGTGAAATATTCACTTTATATATATTAGGCTATGCTTTGGGCAGGGTATGGATTGAAGGAATAAGAACTGACCAATTGTTAATTAGCGGCACATCTATCCCTATATCACAGTTAATCGCTGCCTTGTCTATTGTGATATCTCTTATATATCTTATTTACATGAGAAGAAAAGTAAAATAAAGCACGAATGAGACCTAAGTAATGGATGATGTATAGTAATCATATAGCAACTATAAAGTATGAACAAAGCAAATTATTTAGGTTAGGTCAGGAGGTAACCCATTGATTGATATTGAAGTATTAAGATCAAAATTAAATCAACTGATTGAAAGGAAAGCATCCATTGACAAAATTTACCAGATTAGTACTGAACTGGATAAACTCATTGAAAATTACTATCTTGAATCAGGCTTGAATAAGGCATAACTATAGGTTTATAAGAGATCATACCATAGTATCAGAATAAAAAAGATAATGTAGGACTTTAGACAGATTTGTATAGACAAATCTGTTTTTTTTATTGGATAAGCTTGAACTTTGATTTCAAATAGTCTATTATATGGGTATGAGTGGTGATGAGTGGTTATTAGTGGGGGAATGTGGTAGAGCATATTCTCATGTGGGTGATGAACATGTTTTTAGGTGAATACAGACATTCTATTGATGATAAAGGTAGATTAATTATACCTTCAAAACTAAGAGAGCAATTAGGGGATTCCTTTTTTATAACAAAGGGATTTGACCAGTGTCTATTTATTTATACACAAGAAGAATGGTATAAATTCATTGAAAAGCTTGATACTAATCCTATGAAGAAAAAAGACGCTAGAAGGATACAGAGATTTTTCGTTGCTGCTGCTAATGAATGTACGTTGGACAAGCAGGGAAGGATTCTCATCGCATCACACTTAAGAGAGTATAGTGAATTAGATAAAGAAGTCGTGCTTATCGGTGTATCCAATAGAATTGAGATATGGAGCAAAGAAAATTGGGATGCTTACAATAATGACGATGATTTTGATATTAGTGCATTAGCTGAAGAAATGGAAGATCTTAATATCTAAACTTCAGCACTGGAGGCAGGAAATGGAATTTAAACATCATTCGGTACTACTTGACGCATCAATAGAAGGACTTAATATCAAAATGGATGGTATCTATGTCGATGGAACCTTAGGCGGTGCAGGTCATGCTTATGAAATCTGTAAAAGAATCAATTCTAAAGGATTACTCATTGGTATAGATCAAGATCAGACTGCTATAGAAGCCAGCTCTAATAGATTATCTGAGTTTAAGGACAAGATATCTCTACACCGTGCCAACTACTCTGAAATAAACCTTGTGCTAAAAGAACTAGGTATACCTAGAGTAGACGGTATTTTACTAGATTTGGGTGTATCCTCTTATCAGCTAGACTGTGCAGATAGGGGTTTTTCATATAGACAAAACGCTGGGTTAGATATGAGGATGGATCAGAGGAAAACCATAACAGCGAAAGACATTATTAATACTTATTCTCAGGATGCCTTAGCAAAAATGATAAGAAATTACAGTGAGGAAAAATGGGCATCTAGAATAGCACAGTTTATTATTAAAAACAGAAAGAGTAAACCGATAGAAACAACTTTTGAGCTGGTTGATATCATTAAGCAGGCGATACCAGCAAAGGCAAGGCAAAAAGGTGGACATCCTGCTAAGAGAACCTTTCAAGCCATCAGAATCGAACTCAATGATGAACTTAATGTGTTAACAAACACTTTAAACACAATGATAGATTTACTTAACGATAATGGGAGATTATGCGTTATAACTTTTCACTCCTTAGAAGACCGAATCGTAAAGCGAAATTTTAAGCAAAATGAAGATCCCTGTACATGTCCTAAAGATTTTCCAATATGTGTATGTGGTAAAAAATCTAAAGGTAAAATGATAACTAGAAAACCAATCATACCAAGTCAAGAAGAAAAGAATAACAATAGCAGGGCTAAAAGTGCTAAGCTGAGAATTTTCAAAAAAATAAGTGGGTGAGAAAGATGGGTCGTCAAAAATATACCGGACCTAACAGAATGTATGTGGTTGGAAACAATGCGGTTAAACTTAATGACTATGCGCGACCAGAACGTAACCATGATGAAAAACGTCATAAGAAACAAGGTCAACAAAGAGGAATTATAAGAAAGCGTCGGAGTGTTTTTGTTACGCTTGCCTTTTATATGGCAGTCGTAGCCACACTATTTATATGTGCGCTTTTATTGAAGGAGCAGTTTGGTGTCTATGAAGTTTCTTCGACAATTGATGATATGAAAGTTTCATTAAAAGATTTACAGCATACAAATAATCAAATGGAGGCAAGTATGAATCAATCCATCGATTATGAAGAGGTATATCGAGCTGCCACAGAGGATTTAGGGATGGTTCTACCAGACAGTAATCAAGTTCAATATATCTACAAAGACAAAGTAAGTTTTACAAACCAATATGTGGACATAAAACCTGTAGAAGATAATCAGTCAAAGGTAACGACTAATGTTTTAGGACTTATAGGTTGGTGACAATATGAGAGAGCAGAAACAGCGAGCTAAATATCGAGCGAAAAGGAAATTATTATTCCTTTTCTTTATTTTTATTGGTATTTTTACATATTTATCAACACGAATTGTTCATATTAATCAGGTGATTGGAAAAGAAGATAGATACAAGCAGATTGTTATGAGTCAGCAATTATCAAAGACTTATGGATTGAATACATCCATTAAATCAAAAAGAGGATCCATACAAGATAGAAATGGCACTGTCTTTGCTGAGAGTATCCGAGTTTATCATGTTATTTTTGATCCAGGTGTTGTGTCTGTTTTGGAAAAAGAACAGAGAGAGCATACGATTAACTATGTCCATGAACAGCTAGGGTTTAGTAAGGAAGAACTCATTCGGATGGTGGATGAAAATTCTTCAAGTCATTATAAGAAAATAATGTCTAACTTATCTTATGACGAAATCAAGCAGGTTTTAGATGATGTTGACAAAAAGCTTGTTAAAGGCATAAATATAGAAGAAGATTATCAGAGGTACTATCCCAATCAAACATTAGCAAGTCATGTGGTAGGATTCTCATCTAAGGATAATGAGGGAAGATGGGGAATTGAAGCCTACTATAATAATGAATTACAAGGAATGGATGGTCGTCACTTCAGTGTTTTTGATGATGATATTAAACCAAAAGAAGAGGTTAAACAGCCTGTTTCTGGGCATGATATTGTCTTAACGCTGGATCAAACTGTTCAATATAATGTAGAAAAGGCTATTGATAATTTTTTAACAGAATATGATGCTTTGAGAGTATCTGCTATTGTTATGAATCCTAACAATGGGGAAGTATTAGCCATGGCCTCTTACCCTAATTATGATTTAAGCCAGCCTTATGATTTATCTAAGTATTATACCAAACAAGAGTTGGATCAAATGACATTGCAAGAAAAAGATAAGATTAATAATTCCTTATGGAGAAATCCCGTTATTAGTGATACCTATGAACCTGGCTCTACCTTTAAACCCGTTACTTTAGCCATAGCATTAGAAGAAGGGCGGGTTAGCTTAGACGATACCTATTATTGTAGCGGGAGTAAACGGGTTTACGATTGGAATATAAAATGCTGGAAAGAAGAAGGGCATGGAGAACAAACGCTTTTTGAAAGCTTGGCCAACTCATGTAATGTTGCTTTTATGGAAATCATTGAAAAAATTGGAGTTGACCATTTTTATAACTACTTGAAACTATTTGGATTTGGAACCCAGACGAACATCGATGCTTATGGTGAAGCGGTTGGTAAGTTATACGAAAAAAATAAAATTGGTCCTGTTGAATTAGCTACGCACTCTTTTGGTCAAGCCTTTAATGTGACACCCATACAACTTGTCAGTGCATTTAATGCTTTGATTAACGGTGGATATCTTTATGAACCCTACTTGGTGAAAAAAGTGATAAGTGAAGATAACCAATTAGTCCATAATCATAATAAAACCTTAATTAGACAGGTAATATCATCTGAAACATCCGATCTAATGAAGCAAGCCTTACGACAAGTTGTAGATAGTGGTACAGGTAAAACAGCACAGCTAGAAGGCTATATAACGGGGGGGAAAACTGGAGAGGCTGAGAAACTTCCTAGAGATGAAGATAAAACAATTATATCCTTTATAGGATTTGCTCCCTACGATAATCCTAAGGTGGTTACTTTTATTATGGTTGATGAGTTAGAGGTCGATAATCCTTATAGTGCCTATGCAGCTAAGATTTACGTTGAAATAATGAACAATATATTACCGTACATGAATATCTATCCCACAAGCTAAAAATTGGCATATATCAAGTATTGTCTCATAAAATATATCAATTAAAGCTTATGGTGTTTCTATGATTCGTATTAAAACTCATAATAGAAGAAAAACATTTCTTATCAGTATAATTTTTATTCTTTTACTAACTGTATTATGCTTTAGAGTAGGATATCTGATGATATTCAAGGCTGACTTTTTACAAGCTAAAGCACAAGAGCTCCATAATAGAGAACGGAATATCAAACCTAAAAGAGGCAACATTTATGATAGAAATGGAATAGCAATAGCTGTCAACAACAATGTCACAACCATATCGGTGATTCATAATCAAATATCGGACCCAGAGAAAGTCATTCAAATATTATCTCAGACATTAGATTTAGATGCTGAACTGGTTAGAAAAAAGGTTGAAAATGTTGTAGCTCTTGAAAGAATACAATCTAATGTACCCAAGGATCTAGCAGATGAAATAAGAGAATTTGGATTAGATGGTGTTATTATTGACGAAGATTTTAAAAGGATTTATCCCTATGCTAGCCTCGCTTCTCATGTTATAGGCTTTACGGGAAAAGACAATCAGGGGATTATTGGTTTAGAAGTTAAATATGATGATTATTTAAAAGGTCAGCTAGGCAAGATATTAACACTCACCAATGCTAAAGGTATCGAAATAGAAGGTAAAGCTGAAAGTAGACTAGAACCAGTATCGGGGTATCATCTGGTTACAAGTCTTGATACTAATATTCAGAAATATGCTGAGCAGGCCTTAGAGAAGGTTCTTATACAGAAACAGGCGAATAGAGGTTCGATCATTGTTATGGATCCTCAATCTGGAGAAATACTAGCAATGGCAAACAAGCCTGACTTTAATCTAAATGATCCATTTAATGATGATAGCATTATCTATTCTACAGAAGAAGAAAAGAATAAAAAATTAAATCAGATATGGAGAAACTATTGTATTAATGATACCTATGAACCAGGTTCAACATTTAAAATGATTACTGCGTCTGCAGGATTAGAATCTAAAGCGGTCAGCTTAGAGGATACGTTCTTTTGTCCTGGTTATGCTATTGTTGCAGATCGAAGGATACGCTGTCATAAGGCAGGCGGACACGGCTCTGAAACTTTTTTAGAAGGTGTGCAGAACTCCTGTAACCCTGTTTTTATGGCAGTTGCAGAAAGAATGGGTGTAAAAACCTTCCTCAGCTACTTTGATAGATTTGGATTATTTGAAAAAACAGGTATTGATTTACCAGGTGAAGCTATTAGTATTATGCATAAAGAAGAAAACATTGGACCTGTAGAATTAGCAACGATGTCATTTGGGCAATCTTTTCAGATAACTCCTTTACAGCTCATTAGAGCAGGTGCTGCAGTTATCAATGGTGGTAGACTGGTTACACCTCACCTGGGTTTAGAGGTTGTTGATGATGAAGGGAATCGTATAGAAACATTTAATTATGATAACAATCAACAAGCTATTAGTGAAGAGACATCACAATTAATGTCTAGTATCTTGGAGAGTGTTGTATCTGAAGGAACAGGCAAAAGATGTTATATTCCAGGTTTTCAGGTTGGAGGAAAGACAGCAACTTCAGAAAAACTACCTAGAAGTAGTAATAAATATATCTCATCATTTATAGGCTTTGCCCCATCAGAAAATCCAAGAGCTATTACACTGGTTTTGGTCGATGAACCCGTTGGTATTTATTATGGCGGTACAGTAGCAGCTCCTGTCGTCAAAGAGCTGTATGAAAATATATTACCATATATGGGTATCATGCCAAAATATAAGGAATCTGATTTTGAAACCTATCAGGTTGGTGAAATTATTATACCAGATTTAATAGGCAAAAGTGTTCAAGATGCTAAAGCAGTATTAAAAGAGTATGAGCTGACGTGTGATTTTCAAGGAACTGGCGAAAACATTGTTGAACAATTCCCGCTTGCTGGAGAATCTGTGAATAGAGGAAGCAAAATAATACTCTATGCAGATTAGAGGATCTATGTTAATATTTAGAAGAATAAATAGGAGGCGTGCGAATGAAACTACAGGGCTTACTTGGACAATTAGAATATAAAATCCTTCAAGGTAATGTTGATATAAATATTAAAAACATACAGTATGATTCAAGAAAAGTAACAGAAGGAAGCTTATTTATATGTGTCAAAGGTTTCCAAACGGATGGGCATCATTATGCCCAAAATGCTGTTAAAAAAGGTGCTATAGCACTACTTGTTCAAGATGAATTAAGTCAAATTGATGCAGATGTAACCGTAATAAAGCTAAACAATACGCGTCAAGCAATGGCATATCTAGCTGACAAATATTATGCCTATCCTTCTAAAAATTTTAAGCTTATTGGTGTTACTGGGACTAATGGAAAGACGACAACGACTTATCTAATTAAAAGTATATTAGATAAGATAGGCAAAAAAACAGGACTTATCGGAACCAATGGAAACAAAATTGGGAATACAGTCTTACCTGCATCAAGGACGACACCCGAAGCTCTAGAACTTCAGAAACTTTTTTACGATATGTCAAATGAAAATGTAAGTCATGTGATTATGGAAGTATCGTCACATGCATTGGATTTGTATAGAGTCGATCGAGCGCGATTTGATGTAGGGGTATTTACTAATCTATCATTAGATCATTTAGATTATCATAAAACCATGGAGAATTATCTCAATGCAAAGATTAAGCTATTTACGCTTTGCAAAATAGGAGTTATCAATATAGATGATGAAAACAGCCAAACTATACTAGATAAAGCGACTTGTAAAAAGCTATTAACCTATGGTATAGAAAATGATAAGGCAGACTTTAATGCTATAGATATCCATATGGATTTGAATGGTTCAACTTTTGATTTGAAATATAATGGTATTGATTATTTTATTCATTTAGCTACGCCTGGTAGATTTAGTGTCTATAATGCATTAGCTTCTATAGGGGCTGCTTGTGCACTTAATATACCTATTAATAAAATCATAGAGGGTTTAGAAAGTAATAAGGGCGTTGAAGGCAGGTTTCAAACTTTTGCAAGTAAAAAAGGTTATACAGCCATTGTTGACTATGCACATGCTCCTGACGGACTGCTCAATGTACTAAAATCTATCAATGACTTTGCTAAAGGGAAAGTCATCACTGTTTTTGGTTGTGGTGGTGATAGAGATAAAAGCAAACGCCCTGTCATGGGTAAAATTGCAGGTCAGAACTCGGATTACTGTGTCATCACATCTGACAATCCAAGAACAGAAGAACCCAACAGTATTATAGATCAGATTGAAATAGGCATCCAAGAAACGAATTGCCGCTATACCAAAATAACTGACAGAAAAGTAGGCATAGAATATGGTCTTAGTCTAGCACGAAAAAATGATATCATCTTAATTGCTGGCAAGGGTCATGAAGATTATCAAATCATAGGGACTGAAAAAACACATTTTGATGATAGTGAGGTAGTTTTAGAATATTTTAATAACAACTAAGACTACTATTGGACTCTTTTGTGCTCACATCATTTTGAACCTTATTGTTAATTGAAAGGAATCTATTATGTTTAAACCGTTAACTTTACATCAAATAACAACCGCTGTTAGTGGACGTATTATCAATGAATGGGTGATTTCAGATACTATTAGATTTTCTGGAGTATCTACAGATACAAGAAGTATTGAGATGGATAATATTTTTATTCCTATTAAGGGAGAACGATTTGATGGTCATCATTACATTGATAAAGCTTATAAGATGGGAGCGGCTATTTGTTTTACAGAATCTGAAGATTGGATACCTAAGAATTGTTGCGGTATTTTGGTGAGGGACTCTAAGCAGGCCCTTATAGATTTTGCTAGTTATTATAGAGGTCTATTTAACATTCCTATGATTGCAATTACTGGAAGTGTTGGGAAAACGACATGTAAGGAAATGATAGCTTCTGTACTGGCTTCAAAGCTTAAGGTTCATAAAACAGAAGGAAACTTAAATAATGACATTGGACTGCCGTTGACGATATTTGGATTGAATGATGATCATGAGGTAGCTGTGATAGAAATGGGCATGAACCACTATGGGGAACTGCATGTCTTAAGTCACATTGCTAAGCCAGATATTGCTGTTATTACGAATATTGGAATATCCCATATTGAAAATTTTGGTTCTAAGGATGGCATACTTAAAGCCAAAAGCGAAATATTAGATTATCTCAATAAGGATGGCATAGTTGTTCTCAATGGGGATGATGCATATTTACAAAAGCTTAAAGGAACACTAAATTTTGCTGTCAAAACTTTTGGTTTTCATGAGAGAAATACGTACTCTGTTAAATCATATGAATCTCTTGGATGGAACGGTATGCAGGCTACTCTAAGCGGAGAATCGCATGATTTAGACATTACCTCAAAAGAACTGGGAAAACATATGCTGTTAAATATACTACCTGCAGTTGTAATTGGATACTATCTGCAGCTTGATGATAAATCTATTAGGCATGGAATTGCTCAATTTCAGAATGCCAAAATGAGAATGCATCGATTGAAGTTAGGCTTAGGTATTACCGTGTTTAACGATAGCTATAATGCAAGCGTAGATTCTATGAAGAGCTCCCTGGATACAGTGTCTGAGCTAAAGACAGAAGGGAGAAAAGTTGCTATTTTAGGAGATATGTTTGAAATGGGACAATTTGCTAAAGAGGCTCATGAAGAGGTTGGGAAACTTGCTGCACATAGTGCCATTGATAACTTAATTTGCGTTGGTGAATATTCTAAATGGATTTATGATAGTGCCAAAAAAAATGGTTTTAATGAAGCTGGTATTGCATATTATGAAGATAGAGGAAGATTAGAAAAACAAATTCATAATCTTATCCATGAAAAGGATACGGTTATCGTTAAGGCATCTAGGGGCATGTATTTGGAAAAACTTGTTGATAGAATGCTTTATATTTTTGGAAATAGTGTGAGGTGAACACAAGATGAAAACAGAGCTTATCTTTCCTATGCTGATAGCATTTATAATTAGTGTTATTCTATGTCCAGTTATTATCCCATTCTTAGTGCGGTTAAAATTTGGGCAGTTTGTCAGGCATGATGGTCCTAAATCGCACTTAAAGAAAGCTGGAACGCCAACAATGGGTGGTGTTATAATTATTGCTGGTATCCTTATAACGGCTTTATTTTATTTTGATACCAATCCAGAAATTATACCCATACTTTTTGTAACATTGGCTTACGGTGCTATTGGGTTTTTAGATGATTTTATTAAAATTGTTATGAAACGTTCTTTAGGTCTAAAAGCGTATCAAAAAATTATTGCACAGTTCATCATTGCAGGTATTTACAGCTATTATCTTTTGCATTTTACGGATATTGGTACTGAGATCTTGATTCCATTTACGGATGGAAAAGTATTAGACTTAGGTGCATTCTATATTCCCTTTGTGGTTTTCGTTATAGTTGGTACGGTGAACAGTGTGAACCTTACTGATGGCTTAGATGGATTAGCATCCGGAGTTACAGTTCTTGTGGCTACATATTTTACAATTGTGTGTTTAGCCATTAATAGTCAAATTTATCCTATTACTGGTGCAGCGGTAGGAAGTTTGCTTGGGTTTTTATTGTTTAATACGTATCCAGCGAGAGTATTTATGGGTGATACTGGGTCACTTGGTTTAGGAGGATTCGTAGCAGCAACAGCAATTACCTTAAAAATTCCAATACTGCTTTTGGTTGTTGGATTAATTTATGTTGTTGAGGCTGTTTCTGTTATTTTACAGGTTGGGTACTATAAGCTGACAAAAAAACGAATATTTAAAATGGCACCTATTCATCATCATTTTGAACTGATTGGCTGGAATGAAACTAAAGTTGTCGCTGTATTTGCTATTATTACTGCTATTATGTGCCTTGTTGGATTTTTAGGACTGAATGGATTTTATTAAATTCGGAGGGGCTTATGAAAGTCTATGGGAAGCATGTGCTGATTATAGGTATGGCAAAGAGTGGTATTAGTGCAGCTAAACTGTGTCATCGATTGGGTGCTGATGTTATGCTCTATGATAGTAAAGGGAAAGAGCAGTTATGTGATGTTTTACAAACACTTAAGAGTTTCCCTTTTACATATATGCTGAATGTTTTTGATATGACATGCCTAACTACAACTGATTTAATTATTATGAGTCCTGGTGTACCTCTTGATCTGCCATTTATTGAAGAAGCTAGAGCTTTAAACATACCGATTTGGAGTGAAATTGAGTTAGCCTATAGACAATGTAAGGTACCTATCATTGCCATAACTGGTACCAATGGCAAGACTACAACAGCAACTCTTGTCGGTCAAATATTAGCCACGGTTTATAGCAAGGTGCATGTTGTAGGTAACATTGGAATTCCATTTTCAGAAATAGTATTGGATATTAAAAAGCAGGATGCGATTGTTTTAGAAGTTAGTAGTTTTCAATTAGAAACTATAGAAACTTTTACTCCTCATATCAGTGCATTACTGAATATAACACCTGACCATCTGGATAGACATAAAACTTTTAAAAACTATATACATACGAAATGGAAAATTACTAAGAATCAGAAATTGAGAGATCTATGTGTTTTAAATTATGATGATGAACAGTGTTATCAATTAAGTCATAAAATTTGTTGTCGAGTTATATTTTTTAGTCGGCATAAAAAATTAAAAAAGGGTGTTTTTATTTCTGATGGTCAAATTGTATCGACCTATAGAGGAGAGCTAGAAAAGATTGTGGATATTGATCAATTGATGCTTTTAGGTAACCACAACGTTGAAAACGTTATGGCAGCAGCTGCGTTATCTATGGCATTAAATGTTCCAATAAAGAAGATTAATCTTTCTATAAGAGCTTTTAAAGGAGTACCACATAGAATTGAGTATGTGACAAGTCTTAAGGGGGTTGTGTATTACAATGATTCTAAAGCCACCAACCCTTCAGCTGCTATAAAGGGTATAAAAGCAATGGTTAAGAGAACCATTTTAATTGGTGGAGGAATGGATAAGGGTAATTCCTTTATTGAGTGGATTAATGCTTTTGATAATAAAGTTAAGGCGTTAATCGTTTTTGGTGAAACATCCAATATGATTAAGCAGACTTGTGAGACATTAGATTTTTCTCCATGTATACAAGTTGAAGGTTTAAAAGAAGCTGTTTACAAAGCTTATCAGATCAGTGAACGAGGGGATAGTGTTCTATTATCTCCAGCTTGTGCAAGCTGGGATATGTTTGATAGCTTTGAAGAAAGGGGTCAATTATTCAAACAGTATGTATTCCAATTAAGGGAGTGATTTATGTTGTATAGCGTTGAAGATAATGTGCAACATAAACAAAAGAAAAGAAGAAAAACACAGCAGAATCAAACGGATATATCCCTTATTTTTATAGTTATTTTTCTCATTGTTTTTGGCGTTATTATGATTTATAGCTCAAGTATTTATAAATCATTAGAGGATTATAATAACAGCACCTATTTCTTTAAAAGGCAGCTGGTATGGGGAGCCCTAGGGATTGTAGTCATGCTGATTGTTTCTAAGATAGATTATCATTTTTTTAATAAATTTGCAGGGCTTTTATACATCATATGTATAGGAACTCTAATTTTGGTTTTATTTGTTGGAAGAAATATCAATGGTGCAAAAAGATGGCTTGATATAGGTCCGCTTCGTTTACAACCTTCAGAATTAACAAAATTGGCGATAGTTATTGTGGTGGCGTATTTATGTACGAGACTTATTGAACATCTCGATAAGATTAGAATGATTCTTTTAATACTAGCGGTTATGTGCTTACCGACTGCATTGATAGGCATAGAAAATATGAGTACCGCTATTGTAGTTGCATGTATTAGTATAGCTATTCTCTTCGCTGCTGTTCCTAAGTTGAGTAAATTACTGCTTGTAATAATTCCACCAGCTGCTATTGGGGCGATATTAGGTGTCGTACTTTTTTCTTATCGATCAGCTAGGATAAAAATATGGCTAGAAGGTCCATGGACAGACCCATTAGATAAGGGTTACCAGACCATACAATCACTATATGCTATTGGTTCAGGAGGTTTATTTGGCATAGGTCTTGGTCAAAGCATGCAGAAAAATGGATTTATTCCTGAGGCACATAATGATA
This sequence comes from Vallitaleaceae bacterium, assembly GCA_028277605.1. GTDB lineage: Bacteria > Bacillota > Clostridia > Lachnospirales > Vallitaleaceae > JANQFZ01. The sequence continues at coordinate 55,035 of JANQFZ010000068.1, forward strand.
TTATTTTCTCCATTGTTTGTGAAGAACTAGGTCTGTTTGGAGCTTTAATTTTAATATTGCTTTTTGTTTTGCTAATATGGCGATGCATGGTTATTGCAAGCAAAGCTGCAGACCTCAATGGTTTGTTAATTGTTATAGGTGTTATGTCACAAATAGCCATACAAGTTATCATCAACATAGCCGTGGTAACCAATTCCATACCAGCAACAGGCATGCCTCTGCCTTTTATAAGCTATGGAGGATCGTCTTTGCTTTTTCTACTAACAGAAATTGGTTTAGTTTTAAGTGTGGGTAGAGCATCTAAGATCAAAAAAACTGGCTAGACTAAGATGCAGTTTACCCATCCAGTAACATATAGTTTTCGTATGAATACAATAATTATATAGATTTACTGTTCATGCGGAGGTAACAGTACATGGGTAAATTTATTATTGAAGGTGGCTATAAGCTAAATGGTGAAATTAAAGTACAAGGTTCAAAAAATGCAGTTCTCCCCGTACTTGCAGCCGCAATATTAAATAAAGGAAAAACCGTTTTATATAACTGTCCTAAGATTATGGATGTCAATAATATGTTAAAGATCATTGAATCCATAGGCTGCCAAGTTAAATGGGAAGAGGATACTTTGATTATTGATTCTACTATCATTGATACTCATATTATTCCTAAAAAATATGTGCAGATGATGAGATCCTCTATCATACTATTAGGATCTGTATTAGGTCGAACCAAGTACGTAAAAATTTCATTTCCAGGTGGATGTTCTATTGGCTCTAGACCAATTGATTTACACTTAAAAGCATTAAAACAAATGAATATTACAATCGAAGATAAATATGGTTTTATAGAATGTAGTACTGACAAGATAAAGGGTGCCAAGGTTACGTTGGATTACCCTAGTGTTGGAGCAACAGAGAATATTATGTTGGCAGCTGTACTTTCAGATGGTGTAACAACCATTCATAATGCTGCAAAAGAACCTGAAATTAGTGAACTCCAGTATTTTCTAAATCAGATGGGGGCAATGATAGAAGGGGCAAGCACAGACACAATAACAATTAAAGGCGTCAAGGCGCTGCATGATGTAGAATATAGGATTATGCCAGATAGAATCATTGCAGGGACTTATATGTCTGCTGTAGCTTCTGTGGGTGGCGAACTTTATTTAAATGACGTTAAGTCGGATCATCTGGATGCTACCATAGCAAAAATGGTTGAGATGGGATGCTATGTCAAAACCTATGATGATAAACTATTTATAAGCGTACCCCAAAGACTTCAATCCATTGATTTAATACGAACCCAACCTTATCCTGGATTTCCAACGGATATGCAGGCACAAATGATGAGTGATCTAGTGGTTGCAAATGGAACGAGTATTATCGTAGAAACCATCTTTGAGTCAAGATATAAACATGTACCTGAACTGGCTAAAATGGGAGCAGATATTATCACAGATGGTAGGACAGCAGTGATCAAAGGTGTTAAGAGATTGAATGGTGCTGAAGTATTTGCTAAGGACTTAAGAGGGGGCGCAGCTCTTATTATTGCTGGGCTAAATGCGGACGGTAGGACAGTCGTTAATAACGCTCATCATATTCTAAGAGGCTATGAGTCCATTGAAACTGATTTGAAAAAAATAGGTGCACAGCTAAGGTATTCCAAGGATTAAAGGTGATTATATGTCCAAAATAGTACCTCTCAATACACAGGAAAAAGTTAAGCATAAGAATTATAGGTTTCTCGTAATTATAGGTATAGTCGTTACTCTATTGCTTGTTATTCTATATCAGCTTTTTAAAATTGAAAATATATCGATAACAGGCAATATTTATTACTCCAATGAAGAGATTTTAGAAATGTTAGATATTAACCATAACTTTAATTCCATACGCTATCGATGCTTTGGTGTGAAAAAAGAATGGCATAACTATCCATATATAGAATCCATTCAAATTGAGAATACGACACTTAAAGAGATTCATATTAAGGTTGTTGAGAAAACCGTTGTTGGATATATTCCCTATATGGGTAAGTATATAAGTATTGATAAAGATGGTACTGTGATTGGCTATGGTGATGTGAAGGCTGAAGGTATTCCCATTATAAAAGGGCTGTACTTTCAGAACTTTATCATTAGGGACAAGCTCTGTATCGATAATGACGATGTGTTTGATGCAATTTACAAAATCTATCGATTAATTCATAAGCATCAGCTTCCAATTGATACGGTTCATTTTCATATGAATGCTATGGATAGAATTGATCTTTACTTTGGTGAGATAGAGATTCATATAGGCGGTGTTGAGGATATCTATGAGAAGTTTGCAGTGCTTTCTGAAATACTATTAACTATGGATAAAAACCAAAAAGGAGAGATGAATCTATCCAATATAAATGAAAAAATAGTCTTCAAGAAGAAAGAGTAAATGCTGATAATTACTTATACCAGCCCTATAAAATATAGATAATTGAGCCTAGATAAATAAAATAATGATTGATTAATTTTCAAAATAAATATATTATTATACTAGAGTGTTACATTACTTAATCCACAAAAGCAAGATTGACAAATTACTTAAGGCAGAGTTATCTTAGAGATATCTTGTTAAGAAATAGTCAACAAATACTTTTATGGATCATCTTACATTACAATAGGATAATATCTTGTAAAACTTGTATTAGTACAAGTTCATACAGTTAGCATAGTAAAGTATTAATATATATTTGCAGTTAGGAGGAAATGCTTTGCTTGAGATAAAGATGAATGAAAGCGAAAATGTGGCAAAAATCGTTGTTATAGGAGTTGGCGGCGGCGGTAATAATGCTGTCAACAGAATGATTGAAGACAGCCTTATTGGGGTTGAATTTGTCGCAGTTAATACAGATGTTCAAGCGTTACAGTCATCCAAAGCATCAACTAAAATTCAAATTGGAGAGAAACTAACAAGAGGCTTGGGAGCAGGTGCCAACCCTGAGGTTGGACTAAAAGCAGCTGAAGAAAGCAAAGATGAATTAGCAGAAACTATTCGTGATGCGGATATGGTTTTTGTGACCGCTGGTATGGGTGGTGGAACAGGAACTGGCGCAGCGCCTGTCATTGCGAGCATAGCAAAGGAAATGAATATATTAACCGTAGGAGTAGTGACAAAGCCATTTGATTTTGAAGGCAGAGTTAGAATGAAAAATGCAGATTCAGGTATTACAGAACTTAATAGTAATGTAGACACCTTGATTGTCATTCCAAACCAAAAGCTTTTATCCATTATTGATAGGAGAACAACCGTAAGAGATGCGTTTAAGAAAGCGGATGAAGTCTTACAACAAGGTGTACAAGGGATTTCAGATTTGATTTATACACCTGGAATTATCAATTTGGATTTTGCTGATGTAGAGACAGTTATGTCTAATAAAGGCATAGCACATATAGGAATTGGTAGAGCAAAAGGTGATGACAAAGCTGAAGAAGCTGCTAAAATGGCTATCTCAAGTCCACTTCTTGAAACAACAATTGATGGTGCTAAACATATCTTAATTAATATCAGTGGGGATTCTAATATGTCTATGTTTGAAGCCAATGATGCGATACAGCTCATTCAGGATGCAACGGGCAATGATTCTAATATTATTTATGGACAAGTCATTGATGATAGTCTGCAAGATGAATTAGTAGTTACAGTTATTGCAACTGGCTTTGAAAAACCACTTGAACAATCACTCAAGAATAGTTTTAGTGATATTGCAGCCACCAGACAGCCGTATACACCGAATCCTATTCCCCAAAGAGAGCAAAATCTAGATCAAGCAGATCAAGATAAACCAATTGATATACCCCCATTTTTACAAAGAAGAAAAAGATAAAGGATACTTGACTATTGTACATAGAAGTAAATAGTGGATATGATTATAAATAAAAGTAGCTTAAAGCTGCTTTTTTTATATGTAAAAATATGTAAATATACCACTGACATTAATATGCGTTATTTATGATAGATAAGGTATCTAAGAGTTATATTAAAAAACAAATTTGTAGAAATATATTGGAAAAAAATTATTTTTTACAGAGAAGTTTTGACAAATTATTTGAGGTGGTTCAGGTATAATTAGCATAGCTTAATGATATAAGAATAAACTGTATTAAGAACACTTAAACCTAAACAGGGATATTTAATATCTGCTCAGATATATTCAGGTTAGAAGAGGAGAAAGGCGTGGTTTTAGAAGTCTATATTGATGTTGTTTTTATCATTAATTTTATAATGGATTTTATCATTTTATGGCTTGTAAGAAAACTAGCTAAACAAAAAATAGTATTATCAAAAATAATCATGGGTGCTTTAATTGGTGCTATGATGATGTGTATTATCGTTATACTTCCATTTAAAAATTATTTTTTCAATGTTATACTCGGCTATTTAATAACAAGCTTATTAATTATCTATATGACCTTTAGACCAAAAAGTGTTCGTGAGCTCATAAAATTAACCATCTTAATGTATCTGATTGCTGTTATGTTGGGTGGAATTATGTTTTCGTTATATTATTATTCATTTTTTGGTACAGCACTCAGTGAAATAATAAAAGGGACATACTTAGGAAATATAAAGGTATCATTTCTAATACTTATAGGGTTTGTAGCTTTAATAATTTTTAAATTAGTTAGTAGAACGCTTTCTAGATCCGTAGCTGTTCATCAGAATGTGATGGATATACAAATTAGTATTAATCAAGCCACCATTCATGTGAATGGATTACTAGATACTGGAAATAATTTATATGATCCTATCACCAACAATCCAGTCATCATTGGGGAGTGTGACCTATTAAAACCAGTTCTAACTGAGAAGAATTTTACCCAGCTTATAGGTATGTCTAACAATCTATATGACATTAAGTTATTAAGTGAGTTTAGCAGCCTTAAACTACGATTAATACCCTATTCTTCTATAGGTAATGAAAATGGCATGCTATTAGGTATTGTGACAGATTCCGTCAGCATAAAAAATGGAAATAATTATAGAAATTTTAAGGATGTGGTTATTGCTATTTATAACAAGAAATTATCCAAGGATAATAGCTATCAAGTGCTTATACATCCTGAATTGATAAAAGCCTAATATAATAGCATATCAATTGCATATATCAAAGCATAGTTTGGTACTAAAGTATTCAATAATTCAATATAAGAACTATCATGCGGTCGAAAAAGATAAGATAAAGAAAATAATAATAGGTAGGGGGAATTACATTGACCAATAAAATGCATGTCATAGACCTGTTTCAAGTTAAAATTTTAAAAAAATTCAAGAAGATACTATGGTGGGATAGAGGAGATATCCATTATATTGGAGGAACAGAAGTGCTGCCAGCACCTCTTAACACTGAAGAAGAATCAAGGATCATTAGTATGCTAGGTTCTGAGAATGATTTCAAAATGAAGTCTAAGCTTATAGAACATAATCTAAGATTAGTTGTGTACATAGCCAAAAAATTTGAAAATACAGGTATAGGTGTAGAAGATTTAATATCTATAGGAACCATAGGGCTTATCAAATCAATTAATACCTTTAAGCCTGATAAAAAAATAAAACTAGCTACCTATGCTTCAAGATGTATAGAGAATGAAATTCTAATGTACCTAAGAAGAAATAATAAGACAAAATTGGAAATATCTATTGATGAACCTCTCAATGTTGACTGGGATGGTAATGAGCTTTTACTGTCCGATATTTTAGGCACCGAAGAGGATACCATCTATAGAAACATTGAAGAAGAAGTTGATAGAGACTTACTAAAAAGGGCATTACTTAAGCTAACTGAAAGAGAGAGAACCATTGTTCAATTAAGATTTGGATTGGGTATTCATGGAGAAGAAAAAACCCAAAAGGAAGTAGCCGATTTATTAGGAATTTCACAATCTTATATATCTAGATTAGAGAAAAAAATCATAAAACGATTACAAAAGGAAATTATTAGAATGCAATAAAAAAAGAGTATAAATATAAATCCTCTGGTAATGATTTTAATATACAAACTGATTACTGGAGGTATTATAATGGCATTAAATAAAGTCGTAATATGCGGCGTTAATACAGCTAACTTACCAACCTTAAAAAACAAAGAAAAAGAAGAGTTGTTTAGTAAAATACTAAAAGGCGATCTTAAAGCTAGAGAAGATTATATCAAAGGTAATCTAAGATTAGTATTAAGTGTGATTCAAAGGTTCAGTAATTCAGGGGAAATGGTAGACGATTTGTTTCAAGTTGGTTGTGTAGGTTTAATAAAGGCAATAGATAATTTTGATATTAGTCATAATGTTAAATTCTCAACTTATGCTGTACCCATGATTATAGGGGAAATTAGAAGATATTTAAGAGATAATAATAGTATTCGGGTGAGTCGTTCCTTACGAGATACAGCCTATAAAGCCCTTCAAGCAAAAGAGAAGCTCTTAAGAGAAAATAATAAGGAACCAACTATTAGTGAAATATCTAAGGAACTAGGTATTAACAAAGAAGATATTGTATTTGCGCTAGATGCAATTCAAGATCCTGTATCGTTATTTGAACCCGTCTATAATGATGGGGGAGATTCACTATATATTATGGATCAAGTCAGCGATAAAAAGAATAAAGAAGAACGGTGGGTTCGATCAATAGCGCTAAAAGAAGCAATGAAAAAACTTCCTGAAAGAGAGTTTGAGATACTAAAGCTCAGATTTTTTGAGGGTATGACTCAGATGGAGGTAGCCAATCAAATTCATATATCACAAGCTCAAGTATCAAGGCTGGAAAAATCTGCTATACGTCATATGAAAAGATATTTAGGTTAAGCAAATCTATAGGGGGACTAGGGGGAAACTGAATGGTAAGAATATATGATATGAAGCAAAAGGAAGTCATTAATACTAGTGATGGCATTCGATTAGGTTTTATTAGTGACATAGAGGTCGATCTAGAAGAAGGAAAACTCAATAAAATAATTATACCTGGACCAGCAAAGTTTCTCGGAATGTTTGGAAAGGGTAAAGAATATCAGATTCCATGGGATAGTATTAAAAAAATAGGAGAAGACATTATACTTGTTGATATTGATGTGAATAGTGCCTTAGTGGATTCTGATTATTAATACTATTAGATTCAAAGACGTTAAAGCGATTAAATGAAGTTCAAAATAAAATAAGAGAATCGGGTTAAATATTAGTTTATCTAATTAATAATGACTATGTAGCTACCAATAAGATGAAGTTGTATTTAAGCGATTCCCATTATAAAATAACAAAAAGGAACTCTGAGTAATTAAAGGAGTTCCTTTTTTTTACTAACCGTACAATCTTATGTTAAGTAATAATTAGAACAGTAAATACAAGATAAGCAAAGTTAAAAAAGTCGGTATTGACCAAATAACAGTTGTCTCTTATAATATAGAAGAAAAAAATAAATATACAAAATGAGCTGGGGGAATTTGATGAAATGTCCGTTTTGTAACCATGGTAATACCAAGGTTGTAGATTCAAGACCGTCGGATGATAATAATAGCATAAGAAGGAGAAGACAGTGTGAAGTCTGTGGGAAAAGGTTTACAACTTATGAAAAGATTGATACGATACCGTTAGTTGTCATAAAAAAAGATAAAACAAGAGAACCATACAGCAGAGATAAGCTTATATCAGGTCTTGTGCGATCTTGTCATAAACGACCAGTTTCTTTACAAGAGCTAGATATACTGGTTGATGAAATAGAAAATACGCTCTATAATTCCATGCAGAGAGAAGTTGAGTCTCATGTAATTGGACAGATGGTTATGGATAAACTAAAAGAAGTCGATGAGGTGGCTTATGTTAGGTTTGCATCTGTATATAGAGAATTTAAAGATATTAATACATTTATGGATGAGCTTAAGAAAATTCTTAATGAATAATTCAATTAGATATCATCAATAGATATAGAAAGTATAAAAGGTATCTGGTTAAAGCATCTAAGGAGTGCCATAGATGGGGTAACACCTATTCATTGGCACGACTGCTTTTACGAGATATTTTTTTAATTGTATACTTAAAGCAAAAAGAACCGTCCCCATTGCTTGGAGTAGTATTTGCATAAGCTGTATGATATAATGCAGAAAGGAGTTTTTAAGGGGGAAAAATAATGTTTAATAAGGTTTTTAGTGCTTCGTTACTAGGAATTAACGGTTATATTATTACGGTAGAAGTAGATGTATCGGATGGTTTTCCTAAATTGGATTTAGTTGGATTGCCTGATTCAGCAGTTAAAGAATCGGCTCAAAGAGTAAGAACAGCTATTAAAAATTCAAATTTTACATTTCCATATAGAAGGATAACTGTAAATCTGGCACCAGCTCATCTAAGAAAAGAAGGCTCATCCTATGATTTGCCTATCGCTGTAGGGATTTTAACCTGCTCTAATCTTATTCCAAAAGAAGCTTTAAATAAAACACTTTTTGTAGGTGAGCTTTCACTCAATGGAGATGTAAGAGCTGTTCATGGAATATTACCAATTGTGGATAAAGCAAAGTCAGCTGGTTTTAGGCGATGTATCGTACCAAAGGCCAATGCTTCTGAAGGGGCCGTTATTAAAGATATTGATATTATTGGTATAGATAATTTATCAGAGCTTGTTCAGTATCTAAATCAGAAAACCACAATTCCACCGACAAAGATTGATGTCGATGGATTATTTTACGATCTAAAGGGTAAAGCTAATAATACACTTGATTTTAAAGATATAAAAGGGCAGGAAAACGTCAGAAGAGCATTAGAAATTGCTGCTGCTGGTATGCACAATATATTGATGATTGGTCCACCGGGATCTGGTAAAACCATGATGGCAAAACGCTTACCCACTATTCTACCTGATCTCAGCATAGACGAAAGTATAGAAATAACCAAAATATACAGTGTAGCAGGTTTATTAAATGACAATCAATCCCTAGTTACTAAAAGACCCTTTCGTTCACCCCACCATACGCTATCCAATGCAGCTCTAACAGGGGGAGGCAGAGTCCCAAGACCAGGGGAAATCAGTCTTGCACATCATGGTGTGCTTTTTCTTGATGAACTACCAGAATTTAAAAAAGAAGTATTAGAGGTTATGAGACAGCCAATTGAAGAGGGCACAGTTACCTTATCAAGGGTGCAGGCAACTTTAACCTATCCTTGTAATTTTATGCTGGTAGCTTCAATGAATCCTTGTCCCTGTGGATTTTATCCAGATCATAAAAAATGCAGCTGCACACCTTTACAAATTAAGAGATATCTTAATAAGATATCAGCTCCTCTACTCGATCGATTAGATTTACATGTGGAAGCAGCCAGCTTGGATATTGTAAAAATGGAAAGAGAGGATGCTGTAGAATCATCAGCAATTATTAGAGAAAGAGTTAAAAATGCACAAGCCATACAGAGCGAACGATATAAAAAAGAGTCTATACACTTTAATTCACAACTAACCTCGTCCAATATACCAGTCAATTGTCCTCTCAGCAAAGATAGCAAAGCATTACTAAAACAAGCTTTTACTCATTTTAATTTTAGTGCTAGAGCTTATCATCGAATACTAAAGGTGGCTAGAACAATAGCAGACCTAGAGCAAAAAACAAACATCAGTGAAACTCATATAGCCGAAGCCATTAGTTATAGAACCTTAGATAATAAGTATTGGGATAGAACGAGCTAATACTATAGAGAACAGAGAAACATAAAAGTATATTTTCTTGCTTTAATTTGATAATCTGTTTATAATGATAAATTGATAACATTACCTAGGAGGCTGCCTATTAATGTCTAATAAATTTTTAGAAGTTAATTTACATAACGTTTATCATAATATAGAAAAAATTAAAAAACAATGTAACAAAGACGTTTTGTTCATGGCGGTTGTAAAGAGCAATGCTTATGGACATGGTATGGTTGAAATATCTAAGGCAATTGCATCTAAGGTGGATTATTTTGGGGTAGGTTTGCTGGACGAAGCACTGATGCTTCGAGCTGCTGGTATTAAAAAACCTATTTTGCTTATGAGTCCTACAATTCAATTAGATTTAGTAATTAAACATCAACTAACACTTAGTATAACTTCCATAGAACAGTTGGAGACAATAAAGCAATTGACGAATGAGAAGCAACAGGAAATAATCTGTCACTTAAAAGTTAATACAGGAATGAACCGATTTGGTATTTCCATAGAAGAAATAGATGCATTTTTTCAGGTTATGAATGAGACGAGCTATTTAAAGCTAGAGGGCATATACTCTCATATTGGAACCACATACAAAACGAATAAAAAGATGGTTTATAAACAAAAGGCAAAATTTGACCAATTCATTCATCGCTTAGAGTCTCATTATGATCATTTAATTTATCATATCGCAAATAGCGAAAATGCATTGGACTGTAAGGAAGCTCATTATTCTATGATTCGATTAGGTAATGCTTTATATGGGCCATGTAACAGTAATAAGAATATTCATTTAAAACAAGTAGGTACGATTAAAGCTAAAATTATAGAAACTAAATGGATTCAAAAAGGTGAAACTGTAGGTTATGGAAATTATTTTAAAGCGTCTAGAGCAACTCAAATCGGTATTATAGAGTATGGGTTCTATGATGGATTAGGTATCACTAAAAAGCCATTAGGTGTACATTCAAAAGGATTGATACTCTACCTTTTAAAAGAAGCCTACCGATATATGTTTAGAAATCCATCGGTCATTTATTATCTCGGGAAACCATTAAAAATTCTAGGTATACCCAACATGCAGTTTACGATTGTAGACTTAACCCACATGGGTGATTTATCAGAACCGTATGTTGATATTAAGCTATCACCCATTTTTATAAAAGAAAATATTCCTAGGAACTATATATCGGAGGTATAGCCAAAAATGAAATTTATCACATCTATTGATGAACAAAGATATAGAGATTTTAATAACCAGCATCCTAATGGTCATGCCCTTCAATCGATTGAATGGGGAAGCTTTAAAAGCAAAGGCGAGTGGTGCTATGAGCTTGTTGGTATGGAAGAGGCTAATGGAACTCTTATAGCTGCGGCAATGCTCCTAAGAAGAAAGCTGCCTCTAATCAGAAAATCTATTCTATATGCACCAAGAGGCTTTGTTTTGGATTATGATAATTATAATTTGATTCAGAGTTTTACTGGTGAGATTAAGAAGTATGGCAAGCAGACGGGGGCAATATTCGTTAAAATTGATCCTTGTATTGTTTACAGAGAAAGAACGATAGAAGGAGAGGTTGACCCTTCTGGAGTTAATCATGATGCACTTGTAGCGTATTTCAAAAGTATAGGCTATGTCCATAAAGGGACTCAGTTGGACTTTGAAGGCGTTCAACCGAGATTTGTGTTTAAATTAGATATTGATAAAAAGCAAAAAGAACTTTTTAAAAGTTTTCATCATAAAACCCGATATAATATTAGGCTTGCAGAGAAAAAAGGGATAGAGATTTATGAAGGTCGTAAAGAAGATTTAGTTGATTTTGAACGTATTATGCGTGTAACAGGAAAGAGAGACGGATTTATAACGCGTCCATTAAAGTACTTTGAAGATATGTATCATACTATGGAAAAAACAGGTAAAATGAAGCTGTTTATGGCTAAATATAATGTGAAAAAAGCATACAATCAAGCCAATGAAGACTTAGACAAAGAAAAGAATGCTAAAAAACCCAATGAAGACAGAATTAAAAAATTAGAAGTACAGATACCCAAGATGAAAGCGCTTATCAGCCAGCATCCAGAGGGGCTTGTTATTTCTGGTACTATTTTACTGCTTAATGGTAAAAAAGCTTGGTACCTCTATGGTGCAAGTGACAACATCTATAGAAATCTTATGCCAAACTACTTGCTACAATGGGAAATGATAAAGTACGCTATGGCTCATCAATGTACCTTATATGACTTTAGAGGTATATCTGGTAATCTTGACCCTAAACATCCATTATATGGTCTCTATCGCTTTAAAAAGGGCTTTAACGGGCAGTTTGTAGAGTACATTGGTGAATTTGATCTAATTGTGAGCCGATTCTATTATGCTCTATGGGTATTTTGGCTTCCAAAGCTAAAGAAAGTATTGAGAAAGATAAAAGGTTCTTAATCAGGAGGGGAGATATGAATAAGGACATGTATTGGTTATGGTTAACCAATATAAAGGGGATAGGTAGGAAAAAAACCCAATATTTACTGGAGTTATATAAACAACCAATGAATATTTGGGAATTAGAGTCATACCATATTAACAAATTGAAATTTTTAACTAGGGAAAATAAAAATCATTTGCTAGCAAGCAGAGATGAAAATAGAATCAATCATATTTATAGTCTATTAAAAGAACATAAGATTACTTATGTATCTATAGATCATCCACATTATCCAGAGTACCTCAAGCATTTGTATGATAGCCCTTATGGTCTCTACGTTAAGGGAAAGCTGCCAAATGTCAAGCAGCCTAGTCTCGCTATCGTGGGTGCAAGAAAATGTAGTTCGTATGGAAGAAATGTTGCTAAGTACTTCGGACAAGAGCTTGCTAAACTAGGATTCACTATCATCAGCGGTATGGCAAGAGGGATAGATACCGCTGCTCACCAAGGGGCACTAAAGGGCGGTGGAAAAACTGTAGCTGTTTTAGGAAGTGGTGTTAATGTGTGCTATCCATCAGAGAACAAAAGTCTTATGGAGCAAATTCAGCACTCTGGGGCGGTAATATCTGAATTCTCGGTGAATGCAGCTCCTTTAGCCGGTCATTTTCCACTTAGAAATCGGATTATCAGTGGGTTAAGTGATGGTGTACTCATTGTTGAAGCAGCTGAAAAAAGCGGTACGTTAATAACAACAGATATGGCATTAGAACAAGGAAAAAATGTCTATGCTATACCAGGCAGAATAACGGATGATCTATCTAAAGGAACGCATCAATTAATTCAGTCTGGTGCCAAGATGGTCACTCGTTTAGAAGATATATTAGAGGATTTTAGTATGAATGAAACGGTACATAAATGGTGCCAGAATACAATAGAACTTGAAGAAAATGAAAAAATAGTGTATGATTGTTTAAATTCAGATCCTATCTTTATTGATGATATCTATTATGAAACAGGTATAGCGATGAGCGAATTAAAGCACCTATTATTAAAGCTAGAGATTAAAGGATTGATTAAACAAATACCAAATAAGTATTTTGTTAAAGTATTTTGTGGAGGGTAAAAATGGCAAAGAATTTAGTAATAGTAGAGTCTCCAGCTAAAGCAAAAACAATTAAAAAATTTTTGGGCAGTACTTATAAAATAGAAGCATCTATGGGGCATGTAAGAGATTTGCCTAAAAGTCAGCTGGGAGTAGATATAGATAATAATTTTGAACCCAAATATATTACAATAAGAGGAAAAGGTGAATTATTAAAAAATCTTAGAAAAGAAGTAAAAAAAGCAAAAAAAATATATCTCGCTACTGACCCTGATAGAGAGGGAGAAGCTATCTCCTGGCATTTGGTTCACGCTTTAAATTTAGAAGAAAATACAACTTATCGAATTACATTTAATGAAATAACCAAAAGTGCTGTCAAGCAGTCTATTAAACAAGCAAGAAATATCAATATGGATTTGGTTGATGCACAGCAGGCAAGAAGGCTTTTGGATAGAATTGTTGGCTATAAGATAAGTCCTCTTTTATGGAGAAAAATCAAAAAAGGTCTAAGTGCTGGCAGGGTTCAGTCTGTCACTTTACGATTAATTTGTGATCGAGAGAAAGAAATTATAGAGTTCATACCAGAAGAATACTGGTCCATTACAGCTGAGCTGAAGGATAATGATACTGGAGATACATTTAATGCGCTTTTTTATGGAGAAAAGAATAAAAAGATAAAAATAACTTCAAAAGAACAGGTTGAGGAAATTTTAGGATCAATTAAAGAGCAACCCTTTAAGATACATGAGGTTAAGCAGAGTGAAAGAATAAAAAAGCCATTACAGCCTTTTATCACCAGTACACTTCAGCAGGATGCGTCAAGAAAAATCAATTTCAGTACATCCAAAACCATGAGAATTGCACAGCAGCTCTATGAGGGGATTGATATTAAGGGAGAAGGAACGGTAGGTCTAATTACTTATTTGCGTACAGACTCCACTAGAATTTCAGATGAAGCAGATACTCATGTGAAAAACTATATTCAAAATGAATATGGTGATAAGTATGTAAATACTAATCTAGTCACCAAAAAAAAGAAAGGCAATGTTCAAGATGCCCATGAAGCTATCCGTCCTACCTATGTCCATCTAACACCAGATAGAGTGAAAGAATCACTTAGTCGTGACCAGTACAGACTGTACAAGTTAATATGGAGTAGATTTACGGCAAGTCGTATGCAGCCAGCTGTTTATGCAACAAAATCAGTAAAAATAGATGTGGGTTCATATCGATTTAGTGCTTCTGGTTCTGTACTTAAATTTGATGGATTTTTAAAAGTATATAAATTAGAAGAAGAAAAAGAAGAAGCTGCTCATATAAAAAATATCCATGAAAAATCTAAGTTAACGCTTAAAAATTTACAAGAAAAGCAGCATTTTACACAACCTCAGCCTAGATATTCTGAAGCATCATTAGTTAAGACTCTTGAAGAAAACGGCGTAGGAAGACCTAGTACTTACGCACCTATTATCACTACTCTTCTTGCAAGAGGCTATGTTATAAAAGAAAAGAAACAAATTCATCCTACAGAGCTTGGAGAAATAGTCAATGAAATCATGAAAAATTATTTCAAAAATATTGTAGATGTTAAATTTACGGCAGAACTTGAAGAACAGCTGGATAAAGTTGAAAAGGGGCAGATTAAATGGAAACAGGTATTACAGAGCTTTTATCCAGACTTTCATAAGACCATTGATATAGCAGAAGAGGAGATCAGTAAGATAGAAATTAAGGATGAGGTAACAGATGTTATTTGTGAAAAATGTGGTAGGAATATGGTTGTAAAAATGGGACGGTATGGTAAATTTTTAGCTTGTCCTGGATTTCCTGAGTGCCGCAATACTAAGCCTTATTATGAGAAACTAGAGGGTATCAAATGCCCTAAATGTAACGGAGACATATTGATTAAGAAAACTAAAAAAGGTAGGAAGTACTATGGATGTGAACATAATCCAGAATGTGATTTTATGACATGGTATGAGCCTACCAATCAAAGGTGTCCTAAATGCGGTGATGTATTGGTAATAAAAGGAAAATATTTAAAATGTTTAAATGATGAATGTAATTATCACCAGTTAATAGAATAAACTGTGAATTTTTAAGATTAATACTTGATCCGTTAAAGCTTTTTTATTATAATAATACTGTAATTGTTTTAATATTGGATTAATGAAACACATAGGAGGGAAAAACCATGAGTGTACAATTACTGGATAAGACGAGAAAGATTAATCATCTTCTCAAAAAAACTGGAACACAGAGAGTTATATTTACAGATATCTGTGAAATTTTAAGCGATATTCTGAGTTCCAATGGATTGGTCATTAGTAAGAAAGGAAAACTGCTAGGTATTTTTACCAAAGAGGAGATTGATCCGATAGCAGAACTGCTTCAAGATGAACTAGGTGAGTATATTGACGAGCAACTTAATGAAAGGCTGCTTAACATTTTATCAACTAAAGAAAATGTTAATTTAGAAACATTAGGCTTTTCTCCAGAAGTCAATACAAACAACTATGTTGCTATTATTGTTCCTATTGATATTGCGGGTGAGCGTCTAGGCACATTATTCTTGTACAAGAATAACGAGCAGTATAAAATTGAAGATATTATTTTAAGCGAATATGGTGCAACAGTTGTAGGATTAGAAATCATGCGTTCTATTAATGAAGAAACCAATGAGGAACTAAGAAAATCAACCATTGTAAAATCTGCATTAGGAACATTATCCTTCTCAGAACAAGAAGCTATCAAACATATTTTTGATGAACTTAATGGAAGTGAAGGTATTTTAGTTGCTAGTAAGATTGCAGATCGTGTTGGTATTACAAGATCCGTTATTGTCAATGCACTTAGAAAGTTTGAAAGTGCTGGTGTTATTGAATCTCGTTCTTTAGGAATGAAAGGAACGTATATTAAAGTACTCAATGACGTACTAGTAGAAGAAATTAATAAATTATAAGAAGTTTAAAAAATGGATAGGCAGAGAAAGAGAAGCACTTAATTGTGCTTCTTTTTTTGCCATGTAACTATGGCGAACGATAGGATAAAATGCCGATATCCTATTGTAAGTATGTTGGTGCTAATTAATAGGCTAGTCATAAAGTTCTACTTTACATGTGATACAAGGTTTTCTATTATGGATAATTGTGGTATATTATTAATATAACACACAATATAAACTTGAAATAGGAAGAAATTTACATAATTATAATATAAGCTTAAACATAATATAATCGACATAGATTATGATTTTCTTAATAACATATATACAAATATTGACAAAGATATTGTATAATGTAACATAACCTGATACAATATATAGTATTAACAATTTCGACAATTTATAAGGACTAATTCCTTATTTCGATTGACTTGCAATTCTTTACAAATAATTTATAATATTAAATAATAAAACTTCCTTAAATGTCATATCATGGATTAGGAAAAGGTGGTACTCAAATGATGAATCAATCTTTATTTGGTTATACAAATATTATGAATCAAGCACTTAATGCAAGCTGGCTAAGAAATGAACTTATTTCTGAAAATATTGCTAATAATGATACACCGGGCTATAAGAGAAAAGACGTTGCCTTTGAATCATTTCTTCAAACAGCTCTGCAGACAGAGCAGCCTAAAGAAATGTTGATTGAACAAATTGAACCTCAAATTTACGTAGACAATCAGCATATGAAGCTACGACTTGATGGTAATAATGTTAATGTTGAAACAGAAATGGTTGAAATGAAAAAAAACGCCATAAGATATGAAGTGCTTGCTGACTCTGTTAGATTTAATTTTAATAGACTTAGAACTGTGATTAAAAGGTAATTGACAGATTTTCATTAAGCAAAAGATCAACTATTTTACATAAGAATAACATATAAAAAAATATAGTAGATACCTATCTAGGAGGATTATACATGTCATATTTTAATTCGATGAATGTGAGTGCCTCGGCTTTAACCGCTCAAAGACTAAGAATGGATATAATATCTCAAAATATTGCCAATGCCAATACGACAAAAACAGAAAACGGAAAGCCGTATAGAAGAAAAGTCGCTGTTTTTGAACAAGGAAAAGAGCCTTTTGGTACACTTTTAAATGATTATCTTGGTAAATATGAAGGTTCAAAAGGTGTGAGAGTGTCTAGTATTATAGAAGACAATTCCCCATTTAGAAAGGTATATGATCCCAATCATCCAGATGCAGATAAAGAAGGCTATGTAGAAATGCCGAATGTAACCATTATTGAAGAGATGGTAAACATGATATCTGCTAATCGTTCCTATGAAGCGAATGTTACGGCCATTAACACAAGCAAATCTATTGCTTTAAAAGCTCTAGAAATTGGAAAATAGTGAGTGACTACGAAGAGGTGAAAGTTATGTCAATACAAGTTTCTGAATTACAGACATTGATAAAACCTATACAAGGATCCAATCAAACTAATAAGCAAGAAGCTGGCATTCAATTTGAAGATGTTTTTAATCAAGCAATGAGCTTTTTAGATGAAACCAATAACTTCCAGAAACAGGCTGATAAAGCAACTCTAGATTATGCTGCTGGAAAAACGGATAATATTCATGAAGTTATGATAGCTCAAGATAAAGCTTTAACCACACTTCAATTAACCGTTGAAATAAGAGATCAATTACTCGAAGCGTATAGAGAGATTATGAGAATACAAGTTTAACTATAGTGTTATATATCACATAAATACATAAGTAGAATAAATAATGGACTATACTATTATGTCAAGGATGACTGGTTTAACCTACTAACTATCGTGGTTAGCATCGTATAGTTAAAACGCTTCAAATCATAAAGGGGTGTACTTATGCCAGATTCTTTGAACAAAATATCTGAGCAGATTACAAATTTTTGGAAGAAATTCGACAGACGTCAAAAAATGCAAATGTTAGTTATAGCATTAATCGTAATAATCCTATTAGTTATCCTGACTATGGTGTTAAGTAAACCGACTTATGTGCCTTTTGTATCAGGTTTAGAACCAAAGAAGACCAATGAAGTTAAAGCGGTATTAGAAGAAAAAGGTATTGAATACCAAGTGAGAAACAATGCAACAGCTCTATATGTCGAATCTAAAAAAAAGCAGGACGCCCAAATGGCTGTTGATAGCCTTGGGATCATATCCAACGCTGAGATGGATTGGAAGGAAGCTTTTAACAACAGCTTAAATACTACCCAATCAGAAATGAAGCTCAAGTATCAGCTAGCCTTTGAAAATGAATTATCCAACAAGGTAGCAACACTTCAAAATGTGGATAAAGCCATTGTTAAGATTGTTGTACCCAATCAGGATAGAACCATTTTTGACGATGCTAAAGAATCAAAAGCCTCTGTTATTTTAACAACCAAATCAGACCTTAATAGTCAGCAGATTCTTGGAATTGCTAATTTTGTGGCTTCTGCTGTTGAGAATTTAGAATTGAAAAATATAAGGATTATTGATAATACAGGTAAGATTTTGTTTTTGGGAGAGAATGATGACTCTGCTACAGCTGGGCTGACTAGTCAATTGGATTATGAATTAGCAAGAGAAGACGAAATAAGAAGAAAGGTTATCAGTCTTTTACTAGCAAGAGGTGAATATAATGACGCTGAAGCTCAGGTTAATTTAACCATTAACTTTGATCATCTCAGTTCAGTGACTGAGAAATATTCAACGCCAGAAGGTCAAACCAAAGGAATTCCTTCAAGTACCTATAGTTATGAATCCAAAGGAAGTACTTCTGAACCTGGTGGAGTGCCTGGTACGGATACGAATGATGCAATTCCAGATTATCCTATAGACACCAATACGGATTCTAATAATGAAACCAATATTGAAAAGTTTGACTATGAAGTCAATAAAACGATTACCAATCAAACGAAACATGCTGGTGATATAGATTTTGAACAATCGGCTATATCTGTAGTAGTTAATAAATACAAGTTTTATAACCAAGAGGTCATAGAAAAACAGGGACTTCTAGAAGATAATAACTGGGAAGCTTATAAACAGAATATAACATCTAATAAAATAACGGTTGATGATGATATTATTGCTTTAGTGAAGAACGCAACCAATATCAGCAAGGTTCAAATCATTGGATATGAGGTGCCTATATTCATTGATAAAGAAGTTAAAGAACTGCCGTTAATGAATTATTTACCGGTTGCTATTATTCTTTTACTTATAGCGTTGCTTGCCTATGCTGTTTATAAAGGAACAGAGCCTGTTGAAGTTACAGAAATTGAACCTGAGTTATCAGTAGAAGATATGCTGGCAACAACCAAAGAACGACAAGAACTAGAAAATATTGAGTTTGATGATAAATCCGAAACAAGACAACATATTGAAAAATTTGTGGATGAAAAACCAGATGCAGTTGCACAATTGCTAAGAAATTGGCTTAATGAGAATTGGGAGTGACACAATGGCTTTACATAAGGAAAAAATTGTAACCGGGTTACAAAAAGCAGCTGTTTTGTTAATATCTCTAGGTCCTGAAAAATCAGCAGAAATATTTAAGCATCTTAAAGAAGAAGAAATTGAACAGCTGACTTTAGAAATAGCAAATACTAGAAGTGTATCACCAAAAGAAAAAGATATAATTCTACAAGAATTCTATGAAATATGCTTAGCTCAACAATACATCGCTGAAGGTGGTATTGGATATGCTAAAGAACTTTTAGAGAAAGCGCTAGGTCCTGATAAAGCATTAGGTGTTATTGGTCGATTGACTTCAAATCTACAGGTCAGACCCTTTGAATTTGTTAGAAAAACAGATCCAAGTCAATTACTGAATTTTATTCAGGATGAGCATAACCAAACAATTGCTTTGATATTATCTTACTTAAGCCCCGCTCAGGCATCCATGATACTTGCCGCACTGCCCCAAGATAAACAGGCGGATGTTGCTAAGAGGATTGCTCTAATGGACAGAACATCACCCGATATTATTAAAGAAGTAGAGACGGTGCTTGAGAAAAAGCTATCATCTTTAGTTACACAGGATTATACAGTTGTTGGTGGTGTAGATTCTATTGTTCAAATATTAAATTCTGTTGATAGAAGTACTGAAAAATATATCATGGAAACATTAGAAATTGAAGATACAGAATTAGCTGAGGAAATACGCAAGAAAATGTTTGTATTTGAAGATATTATTTCCTTGGATGATCGCTCGATTCAAACTATACTACGTGAGGTGGAAAATAACGATCTGGCACTTGCTTTGAAGGGAACAGGCGAAGAAGTAAGGAATGTTATCTTTAACAACTTGTCAAAACGCTTATCCACAATGATTAGGGAAGATATGGAGTATATGGGACCGGTTAGGCTTAGAGATGTAGAAGAAGCACAGCAAAAAATCGTTAATGTTATTAATAAACTTCAAGATACAGGTGAGATTGTTATATCCAGAGGTGGAGGTGACGAAATTATTGTCTAGTATTATTAAGTCCCCATTTATAACCATTGCAAAAGAGAAAAACCGTCTTATCTCATTTGCTAGTAATACTGAAGAATACAGTGTTGATCTTGAAGAATCGGTCATAAAGCAACTTAAAAATTCAGCGAGCTTAGAGCTTGCTGCTGCTAGAGAAGATGGGAATAAATTGATTAGCGAGGCGAAAATAAAAGCAGAGAATATTATTCATCAGGCATCTATAGAAGCTGAAGAGATAAAGAATAAAGCTTTAGAAACAGGCAGAACCCAAGGCTATGAAAAAGGACTTGCTGATGGAGAACAACAAGGCAATGCCATTAAGAAGCAGGCGGAAGATGTTTTACGTCAAGCTCAAAGTCAAAGAGAACAGACGATTAAAGACATTGAACCTAAAATGGTGGATTTAATAACCTCCATTCTTTACAATCTTTCAGGACATGTAGTTGAAAAAGAGACTCTAATTCTTAATCTCATCCGTAAGGGATTTATGGAGATTGAAGTTTTAAGAAACATAGTTATTCATGTACCTAAAGAAGACTTTGACTATGTTAATGAAAACAAACAATGGATTTACGAAGAACTGGGAGAGAACACAGAATTTGAGATTCTAAAAGATCATAATCTGAGTCGAGGAGACTGCCTCATAGAAACTGAGGTTGGTACTATTGATTCAAGTATATCAACGCAGCTCGCTCTTTTAATTCAAGATTTGAAGCTTATATTGAATCATCAATCTTAGAGACAGAGGTGTATCATTGAACGCTATAAATTTTGATAAATACAATGCTCTAATACATAAATCTTATATTCGTCACATTGGCAAAGTTAAGCGTGTGGTTGGATTAACCATTGAATCTCTAGGTCCGCAGGTAAGTCTAGGAGAATTATGTAAAATTACATCCACCGATAAGAGGCAGGAAGTATTTGCTGAAGTTGTAGGGTTTAAGGAGAACCGTGTTCAGCTTATGCCATTAAGCCATTTAAATGGCATCGATAGCGGTTGCGTAGTAGAAGCACTAGGTCACTCCATACAAGTACCAGTCAGTGATAAGTTACTGGGCAGGGTGTTAGATGGACTTGGTAAACCAATTGATAATCAACAGCCCATTTATTCAGATAACTATTATACTATTGAGAATGAACCTCCAGATCCTCTAAAAAGACAGAGGATAAAGGATGTTATCCCTGTAGGGGTTAAGGCTATAGACGGTTTGTTGACCATTGGGAAAGGGCAGAGAGTTGGTATTTTTGCTGGTAGTGGTGTTGGGAAAAGCACACTTCTAGGTATGATAGCTAGAAATACCAAGGCGGATATGAATGTGATTGCTCTTATTGGAGAAAGAGGAAGAGAAGTTAGAGAATTTTTAGAAAAAGATCTGGGTGAAGAAGGGTTAAAACGTTCGGTTGTTGTTGTTGCTACTTCTGATAAGCCCGCACTGGTAAGGCAGAAAGCGGCTAAGACAGCAACGGCCATAGCAGAATATTTTAGAGATAAAGGGCAGGATGTTTTATTAATGATGGATTCTTTAACACGTTTTTCAATGGCGCAAAGAGAGATTGGACTAGCAATAGGTGAGCCGCCAGTCAGCAGGGGATACACGCCATCTGTTTTTTCTGTTATGCCTAAGCTACTTGAAAGAGCAGGTAACTCAGAGACTGGTTCAATCACAGGGCTTTATACGGTGCTTGTGGATGGAGATGATATGAATGAACCGATTACAGACACAGCTAGAGGTATATTAGATGGTCATATTGTCTTATCAAGAAATCTGGCTAATAAAAATCATTATCCTGCTATTGATATATTGCAAAGTGTTTCTAGAGTAATGTCTGATATTATTAGTGATGAGCATAAGGATTCTGCTTACTTGCTTAAATCTATGCTGGCTACGTATAGAGAAGCGGAAGATCTCATCAATATTGGTGCTTATGCAAAAGGAAGCAATGAAGAAATTGATCAGGCTATGCAGTACATACAAGGTATCAATAACTATCTCACTCAAAGAACAAATGAACATATACCGTTTCATAAGGAGTTGGAAGCGTTACAAGACCTATTTAGTCGTAATGAAGCAGACTAAGAAAGCTTCTAGTAGATTTTAAAGCAGGTGAAAGAGATGAAATTCCACTATCCTATGCAGAACTTATTAAATATCAAAGAAAAAATGGAAGAACAGAAAAAAATGGCACTGGGACAAGCTCAAGCTATCTTAGCTCAAGAAATAAAACAGTTACAGCATATGTGCAGCAGACAAGAATCAAGCAGACGCACGCTAGTTGATACGATGAATAAAAAAGTAAATGCAAAGACACTACAGAGTTTATATCAAGCTTTAAAATACTTTGAGATTAACATAAAAGAACAGGAGAATCATGTAACCCTTGCAAGAAACAATGTAGAAAATAAAAGAGAACAGGTTAAACAAGCTATGATTGAGAGAAAAACACAAGAAAAACTAAAAGATAGAGCTTATCTTGAGTTTGTTAAGCAAGAAGCCATAAAGGAACAAAAAAAGGTCGATGAAATTATAAGTTTTAAATACAGCCTTTAACATGGAGGACACTATGGAGCAAGAATCAGTTAAACAAAAAACAAAACCTATGATAGGTCCTGTTATTATCATTGTACTTCTTCTTATTATAGGATTAGGTGCTGTTATCAAACTGGATATAGCAGGTATAGGAACATCAGTATTCACACCTCTATTAAAGGATGTTCCGATCATTCAAGCAATACTTCCTGAACGTGCAGAAGAGACTATGGCTGAAAAGGATGCCCATCAGTATACATCAATTGAAGAGGTTGTTGAACGCCTAAAGGCAACTGAAAAATTACTCAGTGAAAAAGAATTAGAAGTAGAAGGTCTAAATGAACAAAATAGCATTATGCAAGCAGAAATTGAACGATTAAAAGTTTTTGAAAATGATAAAATACAATTTGATGCTGATAGAAAAGCCTTTGATGAGCAAATTGTGTTTTCGGATAAAGCCCCCAATCTAAGTGATTATATTAGTTTTTATGAATCTGTCAATCCAGATAATGCTGCAGAACTGTATCGTGAAGCTATTATAATGCAAGCGCATGATAAGGAGGTGGATGATTATGCTAATACTTATGGTACTATGAAACCAGAAGAAGCAGCGAGAATTATGGAAGCTATGACTTCCAATATGGATTTAATTGTCTTAATTCTAAACCGTATCAACATCGAACAGCGGGCAGATATATTAGGTGAAATGGATCCTGAAATAGCAGCAAAAATTACTAAATACATGGTACCAGAGCTATAAAGGGATTAATTTATAAAAGGTATTCTTTGCAATTAATAGAAGTAATGTTTACTTTTTATGGATTTATCCATAGTAAAAGGTTATTCCAAACTTGGACTAGCCACTGTATCATTTTAACTGAGAAAGGAGGTGTCATGATGACAAATCAGGTAGCTTTAAATCTAGATATAATCGGTAGTACCACTAATACTAAAAACAGTGTCAAGCAGTCAAAACAAAATTTTGAAGTATGTTTATCTGAGGCTGGTCAGAATAAACAATCTAGTCAACAAGAAGCTAAAAAGCTGACTCAATCGGAACATAAGGATTTATATAATGAAAACTGCTCTAAAACCAAGAAAAAGCAACTAGCGGATGCAGAGCCGGTTAAAGAAACAGAAGAGAACTCATTAGAAAATGTCAATCCAGTAGAAGCGAAGAAAGAAATTGAAAAAGAATTAGTACAGTCCATAACTGAAATACTTGGTATTTCAGAGGAAGAACTCAATAGTATTCTTGCTAATCTTAATTTAACAGTATTAGATTTATGTCTTAAAGATAATATGCAGCAGTTTTTACAAGCTTTTTTTCAAGTTGAAGATCCGCTCGTTTTATTACTGGATGCAGATATGTCTGATAAAATTTCAGAACTCAATGGCAGTATAAAAAAAGCACTGAAATCTTTAGAAGAACAAGACATTCCGATCCAGCAAGTGGTGACCAACATACAAAATAATTCATTGCCTGTGCAGCATAGTGAAAGTCCAGAACAAGCTAAAGCACAAGAAGTAACGTCCTCTGATAAAGTATTAGTTAACAGCGAAGAACATACCGTTGAAGTCATCGATCAGAGAACGACAGAAACTAATGACAGCTTGGTTCAGAACGGTCAAAATGCTATAGAATCTGATGTTCTAGATACAAGCATGCTTCAATCTAATGAGATTAAGGATGTACAACCACAAGCTTTTGTGATGAATCATGAAGGTGTGCCGTCACAGGTAGAGGTAGCCGATCTAATACAGCAAATTACAGAGCATGTCAATGTGACTTTAAAAGATGATTCTTCTTCAATGGTACTACAATTAAAGCCTGAATTTTTAGGTAAACTTACTTTTGCTGTCACGTCGGAAGAAGGGATAGTGACTGCAAGATTTATGGCTGAGAATACTTTTGTAAAAGACTTAATTGACAATAATCTAGCCTATCTAAAAACTTCTTTAGAAGAACAAGGTATTGAGGTCAACAAAATGGAAGTAGTTGTTGGTGACGACGGGTTGTTACAAAACAAGGAACAAGAACAATTTAAAGATCCTTCCAATAAAAGACGTAAGAAATATGCTGTCAGGATAGAATCAGAAGAAGCAGAAGACAACGTTCAACCCAAGGAGTTAGAAAACGAAAGCCAAATGATTGATTATGTAGTATAGGAGGTGTATTCAATGGCTGACGAAGTTAATAGTATTGCATCAAGTATCATGGAACAATATGGTCAAAGGATTGAAAGAGGAAGCACAGGTGACGAGCTGGGAAAAGATGCTTTTTTGAATTTACTCGTTAAGCAGCTTCAATATCAGGATCCCTTAAATCCTATGGAAAATAAGGATTTTCTAGCTCAAATGGCTCAATTCTCAGCCTTGGAGCAGATGCAGAATCTAAACAGTTCCGCGTCTATGTCTCAGGGTTATGCTTTGCTTGGAAAGACGATTTTAGGCGTTAGTGTACATCCAGATACCTTAGAGCAGACTTATGTTGAAGGAGTAGTCAGTGCGGTTACCAATCAGTCAGGGAAAGTGTATTTAGATGTAGGAGGCAAGGATGTTGCTTTAGACAAGGTTGAAGCCGTTCTGCCAGATGCAGTTGCACAATCAAGTGCCTATTCTTTAATTGGCAAATCCATCCAAGGAGCGATTGTAGATCCTACAACGCTAGAGGTCGAAGAGGTGGAAGGTGTTGTAACAGGCATTAAATCTGTATTAGGTGAGCTTTATGCACAAGTTGACAGCAAGCTGGTACCCCTTGGTAATGTTAGTGCGGTTACAGCTGATAGTATAGTAAAAGACATAGAGAGTTTAAAAGAATCTGTCGAAGAGATAAAAAAGCACTTAAACCAAGGGAATGAAGAGTAGCAAAGGATGATGTTTTATGAGAATTAATCAGCAGAGTCTATCTCGTATAGGGGTAAAAAACACAAGAAAAGAAACGCCATCCAATGTGAACCATCAGGGTCAGTCCTTTAAACAGATTTTAGATGCACAGCAAAAACGTTCAGAGCCTCTTAAGTTTTCTAAGCATGCTGTTATGCGGTTAAAGCAAAAGGATATACAGCTGACAAAGGCGCAGATGACGAAGCTGACTGAGGGTATTGAACAGGCTGATCAAAAGGGTATCAATGAATCCTTAGTACTCATGGATGATGTTGCTCTTGTGGTAAATGTAAAGAACAAAACCATTGTAACAGCAATGGATAAAACAAACAGCGCACAGATTTTTACTAATATTGATGGTGCTGTCTTGTTATAAGCGGTTGGACCTCTTAGAGGAGACTGCCAATCTTGGAATGAAAGAAGAGATTGAATTACAGATTGAGGAGGTTAAGCATTATGATGCGATCCATGTACTCAGGCGTATCAGGTCTGAGAATACATCAAACAAAAATGGATGTTATAGGAAATAATATTGCCAATGTTAATACACCTGCATTTAAATCCAGTCGGGTGACTTTTAATGAGATATTTAGTCAAACACTACAGGGCGCCAGTGGCCCAAGTGCTGATTCACCAGGAGTTAATCCTATGCAGATTGGATTAGGAGCGAATGTATCTTCTATCGATACATTGATGACAGAGGGTGCAGCGCAGAGAACAGATAATCCTTTAGACATTAAAATAGAGGGTGATGGTTTTTTTGTAGTTAAAGACGCAAGTGGCTATAAGTATACACGTGCAGGAGCCTTTTATGTGGACGAAGCAGGTACTCTAGCATACAATGGAATGCATGTCATGGGATGGAGTCCTGATTCAGACGGCGTTATTCAAAAATCAAAGGTGGATAAGATTGATATACTAGGGCCAGAGAATTTATACTCCGAGCCAGATAAGACAACGAATATGAACATATCTGGTAATATTGATATTACAGATCCAGCGCTCAAAACAGCCAATGGACATACCATACTTGCTAAATTTTATGATAGCTTAGGGTATACTTATACGGCTGAGATTTCAATAAAATATGATGCAACAAACCATGAATATGACTTTACATTTCCTGCTGACTCTATAAAAGATGAAGATGGTAATACAATAACTAATGATCAATTTGATGTTGGAGTTGAATTCACTGCAGATGGTAAAATTGACCTAGACGCAGCAAAATGGGCTGGTTCACCTGGTATTGGTATTGAGCAGATAACAGGTTTAAGTAAAGCTAATTACAATGGTGAAATAGGTCCTACAATAGACATTGACTTTACAACCCTAACCTTTTACAATAGTGGAATGTCGGTAGAGGCTAGTAGAGGAGATTTGGAGGTGTTAGGCGGCGGTGCTCAGGCTGGTAGTATATCAGGCTATGAAGTCGGTGGAGATGGTAAAGTACTTGCCCGCTATACTAACGGTAAAACCAAATTATTAGGGCAAGTCATTGTTACCACCTTTAAGAATCCTGCTGGACTACAAAAAGTAGGCGGCAACCTATTTGATGTTACCACCAACTCTGGAGACTTTGATGGTATTGGTAAGGATATTACTGCTATAGGCGGTAAACTAAATGGTGGTGTTTTAGAAATGTCCAATGTTGACCTGTCTAGAGAATTTACAGATATGATTACTACCCAGAGAGGTTTTCAAGCAAACTCTAGAATTATTACCTCATCAGATGAGATGCTCCAAGAGCTTGTAAATCTTAAGAGATAAGATGAATTAGTACTATAGGATACCCTTCTAGAATAGAAAGGCTTCTCCTTTCTATTCTAGATTTAACTCTTAATCATTCGTTGGTTAGACTGATAATAAAGTAAATGGGGGATTCATATGATTGAAGTCACTAAATTAAATCATAGTACGATTGTTATTAATGCTGAGTTGATAGAGCTTATCGAAGAAACACCAGATACTATCATAACGATGACAACAGGTAGAAAGATATTGGTTAAAGAATCAACCGAAGTCATTATTGATAGGGTCATTCAATATAAAAAGAAATTAAACACGTTGGATTTAAACTTACTTTCCCAAGAAGACGATCCATGTGATTCATAATAAATAAGCTGTAACAGCATCACAGAGCGAGGTGAGAAGATTTGGATATTGCAAGTATTGGTGGACTCATAGCAGGTATTGTATTCATTATTATTTCTATTACGCTAAAAGGAAATCTTAGTAGCTTTGCAGATTTAGCTTCTGTAATGATTACGATTGGTGGTGCTTTTTCTGCTACTCTTATTTCTTATCCATTAGGGAAATTTGTAAATTCAATTAAATCTATTAATTTAATTTACAAATCTCAAAATTTCAATGAGGGAGATGTTATACATAAAATTATCGAGTTGTCAAATATCGCTAGAAAAGAAGGACTTCTTGCTTTAGAAGAAGCGGCAGAAACGATTAATGATGATTTTTTGAAAAAAGGAATTTTGTTAATCGTAGATGGAACCGACCCAGAATTAGTTAGAAACATACTTGAGACAGAGTTAGCCTTTATACAAGGTAGACATAAAGATGTGCAGGGGTTTTGGGAAAGAATAGGTGAATATGGTCCATCTTGGGGTATGATTGGAACTTTGATTGGACTTATTAGTATGCTAGAAACAATGAATGATCCTTCTACTGTTGGTCCTAAAATGTCAGTTGCTTTGTTAACGACGATGTATGGATCTGTATTAGCTAACCTATTAGCTCTACCTGTAGCCAATAAATTAAAGGTTAGGAGTGGAGAAGAAATCCTTTTAAAAGAAGTTATGATAGAAGGACTTTTATCCATTCAAGCTGGAGAGAACCCAAGAGTGATAGAAGAAAAGCTTAAAGCCTTTTTAGCACCAGTTCTAAGAAAACAGTTAGGAACCGATGAAGCGCTAGAAGAAGAAGGTGAGCCTAATGCGTAGAAATCTAAGAGAACTGGATGAAAAAAAGGGAGCTGGGTGGATGAGTACCTATTCTGATTTAGTCACCCTATTACTCTGCTTTTTTGTTATGCTATTTGCTATGTCTAGTATTGATATAGAAAAATTTAGAGCTGTTTTAAATTCATTTACTAGAAATGTAGATGTATTACCTGGTGGGGCATCAGTTTCAAATGAAGCTTTAATTTCTAGTGGTGTTAGTCAAATGACAGAGTTAGAAGTATATTTTGAAAGTCGTTCTGCCATGGACAGTACAGAAGATGGTCAAGAGTTAAACGATGAAATGTTAAAACTAGCTGAGCGTATTAAATCGTATCTTCAAAAGCAAGGCTATGGGAGTGATGTTAATGTTGAGTATAGTGCTCAATTGATAAAGCTTACACTTCCGGGTGAAATACTCTTTGATAGCGCAAAAGCTGACTTAAGAGAAGAAGCGGTTGAATTAGTAGAAATCATAGCAACCATGCTTAAGCAGGATGCTTTTATGGATAAGACCATTCAGATAGAGGGGCATACAGATAATCTACCTATTCATACCATAAGATATTTAAGCAATTGGGAGCTGTCATCTTCACGTGCCATATCAGTTGCGCGCCGTTTTATACAGAATTATGGCTTTAGTCCAGATAAAATTGCTGCAACAGGATATGGAGAGTATAGACCAGTTGCTGATAATACTACAGTTGAGGGACGTGCACGAAATAGACGTGTGGAAATCAAAATTATCAATGAAGTATACATAGAAGAAAATGATTTAGATTAAAGGTAGAGTTAGGAGAGCCGATATGAATAGAAAAAGTATCATAATAGTGTTAATAGTGCTAGGAATAGTCTTAGGTGGTATTGGTTATTTTTTGATGGATCAGCGGAATAAAAGTGAACAGGAAGAAGAAAGTGGGAAAATTCCTATAGAGCAGCTTGTAACGGTAGAATACGAAAACCCCATTATTGCTACCATACCTTTTAAAGACAATGAAACGAAATGGCTGAATGTCAGTCTTACAGTTGGTTTTGCGTTAGATTCAAAGAAAAAAGCAGCAGATAATATGAAAGTACAATTAGAAGAAAAAACAGGGTGGGTTACCCATAAAGTTCGAACGCTGCTAACAGCTAAAGATGGTGATGCAGTTATAGAAAAAACATTTGAAGAAACATTTGCGCAAGATATATTAAGTATGATTCAGAAGGAGCTGGATACAGACGCTGTAATAGAAATATATTTTAAAGAATTTCTATATAGTGTTAAACATATATAAATCTTAGTTTTATTTTTTTCGTTATACTTCAGGCATTACAGGAGGTGAAGCAATGGGTGAAGTATTATCACAAAATGAAATTGATGAGCTGTTGCATGCCTTGGATAAAGGGGAATTAGATGTTAATGATTACAAAGCGGACGGTAATGAACAAAAGGTTAAAGATTACGATTTTGCACGTCCTTCAAAATTTTCTAAAGAACACCTAAGAACGCTTGAAATCATATTTGAACATTACGCAAGATTAATATCCACAACACTTCCTGCTTACTTACGTATTCCTACGCAAGTAGAAGTGGTTAATTCAGAGGCTATCTCCTATTCAGAATTTTGTAATGCCTTATCTAACCCAATTTTACTAGGACTAGTGGACTTTCAACCATTAAATGGGTCGATAATTGTTGATTTATCAGCTAATTTAGGTTATGCTATAATCGATAGAATTCTTGGAGGGACAGGCGAAACGCTTGAAAAAAAGAGAGAGTTCTCAGAAATTGAATTAAGTCTTATTGAGAAAGTTATGGTCGTTTGTATACATCAGATGATAGAACCTTGGATAAATGTCATTGAAATTAGTCCAACCCTAGATAGAATTGAGACAAACTCCCAATTTGCTCAAATTATAGCTCCAAATGAGATTATTGCTTTAATAACACTAAATCTCAAAATTGGAAAAGTGGAAGGTTTGTACAATATTTGTATTCCCTATATTTGTGTTGAGCCTATTATGGACAAGTTGAATACTAAATACTGGTATTCAACCATGAAGGAATCTAACAAGCAAATTTATAAAGACTACATAGAGAAACAGATAACATCTTCTAAAATACCCATTAAGGCTATCTTGGGTAATAGCTTTATATCGGTTAGAGATTTTATACACTTACAGCAGGGTGATATAATTAAGTTAGATAATAAAGTGGATGATCCGATTGAGATATTGGTTGGAAATCTAAGAAAATTCACCGCACAGCCAGGAATACATAATCGAAATCGTGCTGTTAAGATAGATTCTATCATAGGAAAGGAGGAGTAACATGAGTGACATGTTATCTCAGGAAGAAATTAATGCGCTGTTAAATGGTTTGGAAGAAGAAAACAGCTCAGATGCTGCTGATACAGAGGCTCATACTAATACAAGTACGACCGTATTAAGCGAAGATGAAAAGGATGCTATTGGTGAAATTTCCAATATAAGTATGGGAACAGCGGCGACAACCTTATTTACCTTGGTTAATAATAAAGTTGTTATTACAACCCCTCAAGTTTCCTTATCTAGCTGGAAAGAGTTTTCGAAAATGTTTGTTAAACCATTAGTTGCCATACAGATTATCTACAAAGAAGGTTTAGATGGTTCAAATGTTTTAATGTTAAAGGAAAAGGATGTTAAAATTATTACAGATCTCATGATGGGTGGTGATGGTTCTAATATTGATGATACAGAACTTTCGGATTTACATTTAAGTGCTATAAGTGAAGCAATGAATCAAATGATTGGTTCATCAGCAACATCTATGTCTTCTATGTTTAAGAAAAAGATTGATATTAATCCACCTATTTCTAATCTTGTTAATATGCAAGAAGAAGTGGATACATCAGACATTGCTGAGTTTCTTAGCGATGAATTTATTCTTGTATCCTTTAGGATGCAAATTGGAGATTTAGTCGATAGTCAAATTATGCAGCTGTATCCTTTGAATTTTGCTAAAGATTTGTTTGACTCATTTACGAATGCTAAATCAGAGGAGCAGGCTGAAAGTGCTGAGAAGAGTGAAGAAGTTAGTGCTCCAGAGCAGGTTCAACAGACCATGCAACAAGCAGCGCCAACTGTTTCAAATGAAACTGTTCAGCAGCCTCAAAATCCTTATCCGAATGCACAGAGTCCTAATTTTAATTTTAACCCTTCAAATATGGGAATGGGTTACGAGCAAGACAGATTTAGAAATGTAGAAGTTCAAAATGCTCAATTTCAAAACTTTGACGTGGGTGCTGTTATGCAGCAGAAAGAAAACATCGGTTTAATTATGGATGTACCATTAGAGGTAACAGTTGAGCTAGGTAGAACAAAGAAATCAATTAAAGAGATATTAGAGTTTTCACCTGGAACCATATTAGAGCTAAATAAACTAGCTGGTGAGCCTATAGATGTATTGGTAAATGGCAAGATGGTAGCAAAAGGTGAAGTTGTCGTTATAGACGAAAACTTTGGTATTAGAATCAATGAAATCATAAAACCTGTCAAATTAGATTTCTATGGCAGTGAACAATCCACACTATGATAAAAATTAAGAGAAATTCATGATTATTAAAGTTGCATCTTCAGTTTAATTAAAATTATGAACTTCTCTCAATAAGAATATGAATAAAAAGGAGAGAGAGTAATGGCAGGCAAGAATATCTTAATTGTAGACGATGCTGCATTTATGAGAATGATGATTAAGGACATTCTTACAAAGAACGGATATAATGTCATTGGTGAAGCAGAAAATGGAATGAAAGCAGTTGAAAGATTTAATGAACATCAACCAGATTTGGTTATTATGGATATCACAATGCCTGAAATGGATGGTATTCAAGCAGTTAAAAAAATAAAAGAATTGTCTCCCGAAGCAAGTATTATTATGTGTTCGGCTATGGGACAACAGGCTATGGTTATAGAATCCATACAAGCTGGAGCTAAGGATTTTGTTGTGAAGCCTTTTCAAGCAGACAGAGTTATAGAAGCAGTAGCAAAAGCATTAGGTTAGGAAAGGAAGAGATATGAATTTTGGAGATTTTTTGCACTTGTTTTTATTATTAATCGCTTTTTTTGCTGTTCTATTTGGAGCTTATTATGTTACGAAGTTGTTTGCACGCTTTCAAAGTAAAAAGGTCTTAGGGAATAATATAAAGGTGATAGAATCTATTATGATTGGACCTCAAAAAACAATTCAACTTGTGAAAGTGGGACAGGAGTATTTATTAATCGGTGTAACCAAAGATCATATCACTTATTTAAAATCAATTGAAAACGATCAAGTAACTTTTAACGAGGAAAAATTAAATGGCAGTCGTAACGATACCTTTAATAAGCTACTTGAAAAAATTATGAAAAAACATGTTTAACAATGCTGGAGTGTCCTTATGAAAAACAACTTTAAGTGGATAAAAAACAATAAATTTTGCTGGATAGGCTTGGCGTTAATGATACATAACCTGTTTTTTGCTCTGAGTACTTTTGCTTCACCAGCAGGTGACGATTCAGTTCCTGTACCGCTATCTTTTGATTTTAGTATCGGTGCGGCTGAGAACGGTAAAGATGTTGTTAATAGCCTTCAAATATTGTTTATGCTAACTATTATTGCTCTAGCCCCTGCAATCCTTGTAATGATAACTTCATTTACAAGGATAATTGTTGTTTTACACTTTGTTCGATCAGCCTTATCAACACAGCAATCTCCTCCTAACCAAGTTTTGGTTGGTTTGGCTTTGTTTTTAACTTTTTTTATTATGTCGCCGGTTATATCTCAAGTCAATGATGATGCACTAAAGCCGTATTCAGCAGGAGAATTATCACAGAATGAGGCTATTGAAATCGGGTTAGAGCCAATAAGGGATTTTATGCTTGAACAGGTGAATGATAAGGATTTGTCTTTATTCTTAGATATTGCAAAAATTGATAGTATTGAGACCTATGATGATATTCCAACCTCGGTTTTAATTCCTGCTTTTATTATCAGTGAGTTGAGAGCGGCTTTTATTATTGGGTTTTTAATTTATATTCCTTTTATCGTTATAGATATGGTTGTTGCATCAACACTAATGTCGATGGGGATGATGATGCTTCCACCAGTTATGATTTCACTACCTTTTAAAATATTATTATTTATCCTTGCGGACGGATGGAATTTAGTCATTGGAGAGCTTGTTAAAACGTTCTATTAATGATAATAGCAGGTCGCTATAAGGTAATCAAGTAACTACTCAAACATGAGAAAGTGTGAAAGGAATGATAGTGGTATGAACGAAGTGATGGTTATAGATGTTGCAAAAGATGCGTTAATGTCAGTTATTACCATAGCTGCTCCTTTGCTTCTCGTAGCATTAACAGTTGGGTTTATTGTTAGTATTTTTCAAACTGTAACATCTATTCAGGAACCGACATTAGCGTTTATTCCCAAAATATTAGGGGTATTTATCACACTTATTGTGTTAGGCCCGTGGATGCTAAACCAATTAGTTGAGCTTGTTAATAGGCTGTATACTAGCTTTTCCACATTTATTAGAAGTTAGGAGCGTTATATGGAATTAATACTAAGCGATCCTTTTCAATTCTTAGATACATTTCTATTAACCTTTGTAAGAATGTTAAGCTTTATTAGTGTTGTGCCTATTTTCAGTATTAGAAATGTACCTATGATTACAAGAGTTATCTTTGCATTTTTTTTAGCTGCTATAGTAGTTAATATCTATCCGTCAACGCTTAGTATAGTCAGTGATCAATTCATGTCTTTTCTATTGTTGATTGTTAAAGAATTTATTGTGGGGGTATTACTTGGATTTGGAGCCTATCTTGTTTTTTCCATTGTTACGTTGGCTGGACAGCTCATTGATTTTCAAATTGGATTTACCATGGTTAATGTGTTTGATCCGTTAAGTCAGATCCAGTTGACCATAACAGGAAACTTGTACTACTATTTGTTTATATTGATCATGATCACAACGAATCTACATTTTTTCCTTATAAGGGCGATTGTTGAAAGCTATAAGTTTATACCACTGGGGCAGGCTTTTGTACAACCAGAATTATATACATCATTTTTAGGATTTTTTACAACTTATTTTGTGTTAGCAGTTAAAATAGCTTTACCGATATTAGGAGTTATGTTTTTGTCTAACGTGGTATTGGGAATAATGGCAAGAACCGCCCCACAAATGAATATGTTTGTTATTGGAATGCCGTTAAAAATTTTCGTAGGTCTAACCATCCTATTATTGATGCTCAATATTTTTTCTACCATTAGTCATGCATTATATGATTATTTGGTTCAGTTTATGGACAGTCTGATCAAGGGGTTGATGCCATAATGATAGTTCTCAACCTTCAATTTTTTGCGGATGGGCCGGGTGGTGAAAAAACTGAAAAAGCCACACCTAGAAAAAGAAGGAAAGCAAGAGAAGAAGGTCGTGTTGCAAAGAGTATAGAGGTTAATACTGCTCTTATACTCATTACATTATTTGCATCAATTAAAATCTTTGGTTCCAATACTTATAATAAGCTAATTCTAGTATTTAAAAATACTTACTCATTATTTAAAACTTATAGAGATACCTTATCAATAAAAACAATAATGGAGTTAATGCAAAATAGTCTTATTTCAATTGTTGAAGCTGTTTTACCTTTTATGGTGACATCCCTGATCATTGGATTAATTGCCAGCTTCATGCAGGTTGGATGGCATCCAAGTACCAAGCCTTTAAAGCCTAAGTTTAATAAGTTAAGTCCGATTAGCGGTTTTAAAAGATTGTTTTCTATGCGGTCTATAATGGAATTAATTAAATCTATTGTTAAGATTGTGGTTATTTTTGCCATTGTTTATGTTATTATCAACAATAAAAAGAAATGGATCTATGCAATTTTTGATTTGTCATTAATTGATGGGGTTAGGTTGGTATTTGACTTAGCAATACAAATTGGCATAGCTATTGGTGGTTTCTTCCTTATTATTGCTTTAGCAGATTTTCTATATCAAAAATTCTCATTTGAAAAAGAGATGAAAATGACCAAGCAGGAAGTCAAAGAAGAACATAAAGAGGTTGAGGGAAATCCTCAAATTAAATCAAAAATAAGGCAAAAAATGAGAGAAGTTTCTATGAAACGAATGATGCAGGATTTACCTGCGGCTGATGTTGTCATTACGAATCCAACGCATTTTGCTGTTGCAATACAGTATGATTCTAATCAATCAGATGCGCCGCGGGTTTTAGCAAAGGGTGTTGATTTTTTAGCAGCTAAGATTAAAGAAGCAGCTAAAGAGTATCATATAGAAATTGTTGAAAACAAACCGCTTGCCAGGTCTTTGTATTATACCGTAGATATTGGTGAAGAAATCCCTGGTGAACTATATCAAGCTGTGGCAGAAGTCCTAGCATTTGTTTATAGTTTAAAGCGTAATCAACAGTAAGAAGGTGCATATTATGAAGATTAAAGCTGGAGATATTATATTAGGTATTTTTATTATCATAGCTATCATTGTGATGATACTACCTTTACCTACTGTATTGTTAGATATTTTTATTACGTTAAATCTTGCTGTAGCATTGATTATACTATTTAATGCTCTTTTTGCTAAAGAAGCTTTAAGTATGTCTAGTTTTCCAACGATACTATTGTTTATAACGGTCTATAGATTAGCTCTTAATGTTTCCTCCACACGATTAATTTTAACACAGGGTAATGCAGGAGATGTTATTCAAGTTTTTGGGAGTTTTGTAGGTGGTGGGAATATTATTGTCGGTATTATTATCTTTATTATTCTTATCATCATTAACTTTTTAGTTATTACTAAAGGTTCAGAAAGGGTAGCGGAGGTTTCCGCTCGTTTTACACTGGATGCTATGCCTGGTAAGCAGATGGCTATAGATGCTGATTTAAATTCTGGTCTTATTAATGAACAGGATGCGAGAATGAGAAGAGAGAAGATACAAAATGAAGCAAGCTTCTATGGAGCTATGGATGGTGCTAGTAAATTTGTTAAAGGGGATGCCATTGCAGGATTGATTATTACCTTTATCAATATTGCAGGAGGTATAGTGACAGGTATCATCACACAAGGATACTCTATGACTGAAGCTCTTAATATCTATACACTACTTACGATTGGTGATGGTTTGGTGAGTCAAATACCTGCCATTTTAATTTCATTAGCCACAGGTATTCTAGTCACGAAAGTATCAAAAGAAGCAGAAGTCAGTGATGAGTTATTAGGTCAGCTATTCTCATTACCCAAGGTTCTATATTTAGCAGGAGGTGTCTTAATTTTTCTTGGAGCTTTTTCACCTTTAGATTTCTTTATTGTATCAGGAACAGGTATTTTGATGGTGGTAGCGGCATCAAGAATCAATCGACAGCTTAAGCTTCAATCGGTTGAGGAAGAAATTGCAACTGAAGATTTTGAAGCAGAAGAGATAAGGAGACCAGAAAATGTGGTTTCCCTACTGCATGTCGATCCAATAGAATTGGAATTTGGTTATGGCATTATTCCATTAGCTGATGTTAATCAAGGTGGTGATTTGTTAGATAGAGTGGTTATGATACGAAGACAGATCGCTTTAGAGCTAGGGACTGTGGTTCCCATTATACGGTTAAGAGATAATATTCAGTTAAATCCAAATCAATACCTTATAAAGATAAAAGGATATGAAGCTGCTGAAGGAGAAATTCTATTTGATCATTATTTAGCTATGAATCCAGGTTTTGTTGAGGAAGAAATGGACGGTATTGAAACCATTGAGCCGGCATTTAAGCTACCAGCTATTTGGATAACTGAAAGTCAGAGAGAAAAAGCTGAAACACTAGGCTATACAGTTGTTGACCCCCCTTCTATTATTGCTACGCACTTAACAGAGGTTATTAAAAGGCATTTGGATGATTTATTAACACGACAGGATGTGCAGGTTTTAATTAATAATGTTAAAGAAGAGCATCCAACATTGGTTGAAGAACTGGTTCCTAAGCTGTTATCTGTTGGTGAAATTCAAAAAGTTCTTATGGCCCTATTAAAAGAGGGTATTTCTATCAAGGATTTGGTTTCAATTTTCGAAACATTAGCGGATCATGCAGCAACTAATCGAGATCCAGATATTTTAACAGAATACGTTAGACAGGACTTGAAGCGAGCGATATCATCGAAATTTTTAAAGACTAATGAAACCAATACAGTGGTTACTCTAGACCCAGCAGTTGAACAAAAAATTATGGAATCAGTTAAGCAGACGGAACAAGGTACCTATTTATCCCTTGATCCTGAAGTGACAAGGAAAATCTATGATGTACTTGATAAAGAAATGAATAAGCTGGTTTCACTAGGGAAATCTCCTATTATTTTAACATCACCTATTGTAAGATTATATTTTAAAAGGCTTACTGAAGAACATATGCCAGATCTTATTGTTCTTTCCTATAGTGAGTTGGAATCCAATGCAGAAATACAATCAATCGGGATGGTGAGTATTAATTGAAGATAAGAACGTATAACGGAAGTACTGAAACTGAAGCCATGCTAAAAGTTAAAGAAGAGCTAGGTAAAGATGCATTAATCGTTAGCATGAGAACAATAAAGCCTAAAGGAATTTTTAAACTGTTTAAAAAACCAACGGTAGAAGTAACGGCAGCTTTGGATGAACGTAATATTACGATTAGTAAAACAGATGAACCTATGCTGGATCCATCTAGCTATATACCAAAAAACTTCTTTGAGCCAAAACCATCTGAAAGTAACAACATAACACACAAACAAGAAAAACCTAAGTCAACACCACAGAACAAGTTCATAAAGCTTCTATATAAGCAATTGATGCATAATGATGTCAATGAGTCAGTGATTAATGACCTATTACTTGGACTAGAAGGAACAGACTTAGCGACTCAAATAGAGCTCAAAGATTTGATTTCTAAAGTCTATGAGCGTATTTATGATCACTTAAATGATGTAGAAACCATTCAAATAGATAATAAGCAAAAGCCTAATATCGTTGTTTTTATTGGTCCTACAGGTGTTGGAAAAACAACAACGATTGCTAAGATTGCTTCTTACTTCAGTCTCAATAAAAATAAGAAGGTGGGTTTGATTACAGCAGATACCTATAGAATTGCTGCGGTTGAACAACTAAAAACTTATGCAACCATACTTGATCTTCCTGTTCAGGTTATTTATACTAAGGATGAAATACACACAGCCATAGAAGCGCTTAATGATAGAGATTTGATTCTCATTGATACAGCAGGACGCTCCCATAAGAATGAGGAACAATTAAATGAGCTTGAGGAACTGCTTTATGAGATTGATAAAAAGAAGGTGTTTGTTGTTTTAAGTCTTACAACTAAATACAAAGACTTAAAGAAAATGATAGGTATCTATTCAAAAATAAGTGATTTCAATGTCATATTTACTAAGCTTGATGAAACATCTACATTTGGGAACATTCTAAATCTTAAGCATGAGACAGGCTATAAGCTTTCCTATATCTCATATGGTCAAAATGTTCCAGATGATTTTAGTCAAATTAATATACAAGATATCACCAACAATCTCTTAGGAGGAGATGAAGATGGATCAAGCCTCGAATCTTAGAAGAATGATAAAAGAAAATCACTTAAGGGATCAAAGAAAGGCGCGCGTCATTACCATTACTAGTGGTAAGGGTGGTGTAGGTAAATCTAACATAACTGTAAATCTAGCTGTTCATTTACAGAAAATGGGCAAAAAGGTTATCATACTGGATGCTGACTTTGGATTATCCAATGTAGAAATCATATTCGGCGTGCTACCAAAATACAATTTATTTGATGCCATATATAACGGAAAAACTGTACAAGATATTTTAACCAGTGGTCCCTATGGTATAGAATTTATCTCAGCTGGTTCTGGTATTGATACCATAGCAGAGCTAAATGCAGAACAGATAGAGAAATTAACAAGTTTTTTGGATGACATTGATAACTTTGCAGATATTATTTTGATTGATACTGGTGCTGGTATCTCTGATGCTATCATGAATTTAATCGCAGCATCCAATGAGGTTTTGCTAATTACGACACCCGAACCAACAGCTATTACAGATGCTTATGCCTTACTAAAAACCTTAAATAGTAGAATTGAAGACAATAAAAAGCAATCGCTTGGTGTTCATTTGCTTGTTAATCGAGTGGAAAACGAAAGAGAAGGATTAGTCATCTATAAGAAGCTTAATACTGTAACCAAGCGTTTTTTAGATTGGAAGTTAAGTAATATAGGTTTTTTGCCACAAGATAAGATGCTTGTAAAATCTGTTATTAAACAAACACCAGTAACTATACTATATCCACAGGCTAGTATATCAAAAGCATTAAAGACAATTGCTGATAATTTAACTGAAAATAAAACGTATGCACCAACAAAAAAAACGGGTATTTCACGCTTATTTAGTCATTTATTGAAATTAAAAACATAGTGAGGATGAATAAAAATGTTAATTCAAACAATTCAACTAGGGGATAAAGTTGAAATTGCTGAACAAGACTATATTAAAAGTGACAAAGCGGATGTTAATATCTGGGGGAGCAGTATTCAAGAAATTATAGACAATGTAACATGGATCATATCGGCACCTTTAGATAATGGTAGTATCGTACCTCTAGAGGAACAAAGAAGCTATATTATCTATGTATATACAAACAAAGGTCTATATCAAGGAAAAATAAGAGTTAATGAGAGATATAAAGAAGACAGACTGCATTTAATAAAGGTTAGCTTAATAATACCAATGAAAAAAATTCAACGGAGACAGTATTACCGTCTGGAATGTCTTCAAAATATTAAGTTTCTTGTTGATGAAAAACAATGGTGTGAAGGGGTTGTTTTAGATATAAGCGGTGGAGGATTACGCTTTACGTCTAAGGAAAAACTCAAAAAAGGAGATACTATAACATGCCTTTTAGAATTACCTTTAAAAGAGGATGCCATGCTTAAACTTAATGGAAAGGTTCTTTTATCAGAGTATAATATAGATGAAAACCATTATGAGATTAGGATTAAATTTTTTAAAATCTCTAACTATGATAGGGAAACCATCATTCAATATATATTCCATGAACAGCGTAAGCGAAGACAAAAGGAAAAAGGGCTGATATAATGACGAAAAAGAAAAAAATTTTGATTATAGATGACTCTGCATTCATGAGAAGGGTATTATCTGATATAATGAATAGTGATCCAAGATGTGAAGTAGTTGGAACTGCTAGAAATGGTAAAGAGGGTTTAGAAAAGGTTAAAGTTCTTCACCCTGATGTGATTACTTTAGATATTGAAATGCCAATTATGAACGGGTTAGAAACCCTCAAAGCTTTGAAGGATGTAAGACCTACACCTGTTATAATTATGAGTACTTTAGCAAAAGAAGGCGCAAAAGAAACCATAACTGCTTTGGAGCAGGGAGCGGTTGATTTTGTAACAAAACCAGAAAATATCTTTAAGGTTAATACAGAGAAAATCAAGTCAACACTTATCACTAAGGTTTTAACAGCAGCTCAAGCCAAACATCAGCAGTCCTATCACATAGTGGACAGACTCAAAAACCAGAAAAAAGCGGTTACATACAGACCCAGCTTAGACCATTCTAACTGTCATAATCGTCCTGTACAAAATATTGTCTCTATTGGTTGTTCAACAGGAGGACCAAGGGCATTGCAATATGTTTTGCCTTATTTACCTAAAAATCTTAATGCAGCTATCGTTATTGTCCAGCATATGCCACCGGGATTCACAAAATCTTTAGCGGATAGATTAAATCAACTAAGTCATATTACGGTGACAGAGGCACAGGATAAAGATAGACTCATCAATGGAAAAGCTTTTATAGCACCTGGTGATAGACACATGTTGGTTAATAAGGAATCTACTGGCGATTATTGTATACGACTAACCAACGATCCGCCTGTTGGAGGACATAGACCTTCGGTGGATTCTATGATGGTTTCATTAGCTCATATTTCCTGTAAAAGCTTAGTAGGTGTTATAATGACTGGAATGGGAGCAGATGGTAAAAAAGGTTTGCAGCAGATACGTCAAAACCGATCCATCCATATTATTGCTCAGAATCAGGAAACATGTGTTGTTTATGGTATGCCTAAAGCTGTGGTTGAAGAAGGAATGGCTGATCATATTATACCTTTAGAATCTATATCAGATTCAATAATTAAACAAGTGGGGGTGCTGTAATTATGGATATCAGTCAATATCTAGAAATATTTATTGAAGAATCAAAGGAACACCTTCAGAGCTTAAATGAATCCTTACTAGAATTAGAGAAGGTTCCAGACAATGTTGAATTAATTAATGAAGTGTTTAGAGTAGCACATACCTTAAAAGGTATGGCGGGAACTATGGGATTTAAGCGTATGCAGAAATTAACCCATGATATGGAAAATGTTTTATCTGAGATTAGAAATGGCAACATTAAAGTCAATTCTGAATTATTAGATGTTTTATTTCGATGTTTAGATAACTTAGAGTTTTATATAGACAGTATTATTGACTCAGGCAATGAATCAGCTAAGGATAATCAGGAGCTTCTCCAAAAGCTTAGTCAAATACTTAATAATGATGTAGCAGAAAAACAAGTAGCAGCTGCGGTACAGCCGTTAGAAAGCACAGCAGCATCTACTTATGAAAGAAAGCATCTGAATATTACATTTACTGATTATGAGAAGAATGCTATCAGTAAGGCTTATGAGCAGAAATTTAATGTTTACAGCTTAACTATATATATTAACAAAAACTGTGTTTTGAAGTCAGCTAGAGCTTTTATTATTTTTAGAACCCTTGAAAAGTTGGGTCAGGTTATTAAATCCTATCCTATTGTTCAAGATATAGAAGATGAAAAGTTTGAGGATTTCTTTTCCGTCTGTGTTATAACCAATAGTGACAAAAGTGTATTTTTAAAGGAATTGAATTCTATAGCTGAAGTGGAAGAGGTTCTCATTGACACAGTAAGCATAGAAGAACAGGAAGAAATAATAACAACTAACAAAAAGGTACATAATGAAGGGGTTAAGAAAAAGGATACCCTTCAAAAGAATAACAAGCCTAAAACGAATAGAACGGTTAGAGTTGATATCGAAAGACTAGATACCCTTATGAATTTAGTCAGTGAATTAATTATTATTAAAAATGGATTAGAAACTATTGAAGATGCAAATCAGAATTTTATTGAACAGATTGAGTATTTAGAAAGAATAACTACGAATCTGCATGATGCTGTTATGAAGGTTAGAATGGTTCCTATTGAACGAGTTTTTAACCGTTTCCCAAGATTGATTAGGGATTTATCAAGAAAGCTCGACAAACAGATTCATCTAGCAATGTCAGGTGAAGATA
Source organism: Vallitaleaceae bacterium (assembly GCA_028277605.1). Classification (GTDB taxonomy): domain Bacteria; phylum Bacillota; class Clostridia; order Lachnospirales; family Vallitaleaceae; genus JANQFZ01. The sequence continues at coordinate 98,475 of JANQFZ010000068.1, forward strand.
CAGAATTGGATAGAACAGTCATAGACGAGATAGGTGATCCACTTCTTCATTTATTAAGGAATGCAGCTGATCATGGATTAGAAACTACGCAAACTAGACTAAGAAATGGAAAATCTGAAGAAGGTAATGTTTTCTTAAGGGCTTATCAAGATGGTAATAATGTTGTCATAGAAGTAGAGGATGATGGTCAAGGGATAGATTCTGAACTCATCAAATCAAAAGCTATTAACAATGGTGTGCTATCTTTAGAAGAAGCAGAAAATTTATCAGAGCAGGATTGTATTGAACTTTTATTTAGACCAAGCTTTAGTACCGTAGACCAAATATCGGATGTTTCTGGAAGAGGCGTAGGATTAGATGTTGTTAAGACTAAAATCGAGGCATTAGGCGGTGACATTGAGGTTAAAACAAAGCCTGGCGAGGGTAGTAAATTCATCATTCGCCTCCCATTATCATTAGCTATAATACAAGCGCTAATGGTTAATATTGGTGAAGAAAAATATGCTATACCATTAAATACCATTCAAAATATTGAAGATGTTAAATTGAGCGATATTAAATTTGTTCAAAATCAAGAGGTTTATCATTTAAGAGGACATGTTATTCCTATTGTTAGATTAGATAGTATATTAGATGTACGTAAAGAAGAAGAGGATAAAGAGTCATTAACCGTTGTTATTGTAAACAAAGGTGAAAAGCAAGCTGGTTTTGTTGTTGACAGTTTACTTGGACAGCAGGAAATTGTCATAAAGACACTTGGAAAATATCTTAGCTATATTAAGTTGATTTCAGGAGCAACCATCCTAGGAGACGGTGAAGTTGCACTTATTCTTGATGTTAATACTTTAGTTTAATAGGAGGTGTCAAGATGGAAGAGACGACTGCAATTGGCAGCAAACAATTTATTATTGTAAAACTAGGAAAAGAGTTATATGGTATTGATATCCAATATGTTCTCAATATAGATAGGATGACATCTATTACAAGAGTACCTAAGAGTCCTAGTTACATAAAAGGTGTTATGAATCTTAGAGGCGATGTTATTCCTGTTATGAGCTTAAGGCTTAAGTTTAACCTTAATGAAGATTCATACGATAATAACACAAGAATTATTATAATCAAAATAGAAGGACATCCAATTGGTATTATTGTTGATGCAGTACGAGAGGTAATTGAAATATCAGAAGATAGAATAGAAGTTATAGACAGGGATTCAACTGATGATCAACACCACTATATTCTTGGCGTAGCAAGAGTTGAATCAGATTTAGTATCTTTACTTAATCTGCAAGGCTTAATAGACTCTATTCGATAAGAATAGAAGAAAGGATATAGAGGAATATGTTTTTTGAAGATATCAATAATTATCAATTAGATGTTTTGAAGGAATTAGGGAATATAGGTGCTGGAAATGCTACAACAGCACTTTCTCAAATGATTGATAAAAAAATAGATATGGGTATACCCCAAGTCAATATTGTAGAGTTTAAAGATTTGGCTGATGTACTCGGTGGTGCTGAGAATCCTGTTGTGGGCATTCTTCTCAATGTTGAAGGAAACATCAATGGAATGATGATGTTTGTATTAGAACAACACTCTGCTCATAATTTAGTTAATTTACTAATGAATAGGGATATTAATGCCTTTGAAGATTTTTCAGAAATGGATTTATCTGCAATCAAAGAAATCGGCAATATTATTTCTGGTGCTTATTTATCTTCATTATCTGCTTTAACAAATTTAAAAATAATATCATCTGTTCCATATATGGCAATAGATATGGCAGGAGCTATTCTAAGTGTACCAGCAATAGAATTTGGAAAAGTAGGGGATCGAGCTTTATTAATTCAGACAGATTTTGGCGAAGGGCAAAATAAAGTCTATGGATACTTTATTTTAATCCCAGATATTGATTCCTATAAAACTATCTTGGAATCATTAGGAGTTTCACTTGAACCTTAGGACAAATGTTATTAAGGTTGGTATGGCAGATATGAATGTATGTAAGTCCCCACATATATTAACCACACTTGGTTTAGGATCATGCGTTGGTATTGTCTTATATGATCCGGTTACTAAAGTCAGTGGGTTAGCTCATATTATGTTACCAGATAGTACGCAGATAAAGAACAACTCTAATCAAGCAAAGTTTGCAGATACTGGTGTTAAAAAGCTTATACGTGATATGGTTCACATAGGTGCCAATGAAAAAAGACTGATCGCAAAACTAGCTGGTGGAGCACAAATGTTTTCATTTAATACAACCAATGATTTGATGAGAATTGGTGATCGCAATGTTGCTGCATCTAAAAAAATACTAGGCGAGCAAGGCATTCGAATTTTAGCACAAGATACAGGTAAAAATTATGGTCGCACAATAGAGTTTTATTCTGATAATGGAGAATTGTTAATTAAAACTATGGGAAAAGAAAAGAAAGTCATTTAGTCAGAGGATGATCACATGAAGTTAAAAAATATTGAGATTATTTTAATGCTGGTGGCAGGCATTATCTGTAGTATTATCAGCTTAATTAATGGAGATACATTGATAGACATGTCTATTAAATTGGTGATTGTATTACTTGTGTTTTTTATCATTGGTCTCATCTTTCAAAAAATAATTAATAGAATAATGGAGAAAGCTGAACAAGCAGATAAAGAAAGAGAAAAAGCTGAGTTAGACAAACAAATTGAAAAAATGACTTTTGAACAGGAGAAGGGTATGGAGTAAATTTTTATTACAACATCAAGTCATATGTTTTGTGTTATGATTACCATTATCAAATTAATAGAAATAACCGATATAATATATATTAAACTTGACAATTGATAGAACGAGTTGTCCATAAGTTTAATATATATTCCTTTATTTTATAGGTCATACAAATTCTAATTACAATTTTTAATTTAATCTATAAGACAATCATAGCCGAATGATTTATTTTACAGGAGCATAGACAAAATAATGAAGGATAATAAAACTAAGTTGTGGATAGAATATGCTAAAACTAAAACACCAGAGTTAAAGGAAAAAATAATAATTGAATATGCCGTGCTAGTGAAGTATGTTGCTGGAAGGCTAAGCATGTATCTAGGCAGTCACGTGGATTATGAAGATCTAGTAGGCTATGGTGTTTTTGGATTGATTGATGCAATTGATAAGTTTGATATCAACAAAGGTGTCAAATTTGAAACCTATGCCTCCTTGAGAATCAGAGGTGCCATTTTTGATAACATTAGAAAGATGGACTGGATACCTCGATCCTTACGTAAAAAACAGAAACTGATAGATAAGGCAGAACACAAAATTGAGTTTGAAACAGGTCGAGAGCCCACAGATAAAGAAATGATTCAAGAACTTAATATTTCAAAAGAAGAGTACTATCAATGGCTTAATCAAACAAAATTGCTTACCTTAACTTCACTTGAAGAGTTTATAGAACAAGGTACTGAATATAAGATTAAATCACTGAATAAGAGCAATACTCATCAGCCTGAAGAAGCTGCTATGAAAAACGAACTGAAATCAATGATAGCTGATGCAATAGACAAACTAACGGACAAGGAAAAAACTGTTATAACACTGTATTATTATGAAGAACTAACTTTAAAAGAAATAAGTAGTATTCTAAGTGTTTCAGAATCTAGAATATCACAGCTTCACACTAAAGCTTTGAGTAAGATGAAGAAAATCCTTGGATCCTATATTACAATTCTAACTCGTAATGTTTAAGGTATGGTGATAAAATGGGAAATAACAATAATAAGGATAAGCTGTTTTCAATTCAGCTATCGCAGGATAAGTTAAAAGCTTTTATACATTTTTTTCAGCCTGAAGAGGGTGAAGAGCTAAGTTTAGAGGCTATTCAACAATTGCTAAAAAAAATGAATATTGTATATGGGGTAAAAACTGATGTTTTAGAGGAACTTATAAAAAAACATGAGTTTTATAAAGATTATTTAGTTGCAGAAGGCAAGCCTTCGATACTTGGAAAGGATGCTGAAATAGAATATCTTTTTCCTACTGAATTAGATTGCAGGCCTCAACGCATGGAAGATGGTTCAGTGGATTATCATCAGTTAAATCTTCTTGCTAGAGTGGAACGTGGAAAGGTAATTACACAGTTGATTCCTGAAATTGAAGGCGAGGATGGTATGAATGTCCTTGGGCAGGAAATAAGAGCACCTAAGCCAAAAACTAAAAAACTGCGCTTTGGAAAGAACGTCAAAGTTTCTCAGGATGGACTAGGATTAATAGCAGCAAAGAACGGTCATGTTAAGCTCGAAAAAGACAAAGTGGTCGTCTATGATTATTTTGAAGTTAATTCTAATGTCGATAGTTCAACAGGTGATATTCAGTTTGACGGTACGGTCATTATTAATGGTAACGTTCTCACTGGATTTTCCATATCGGCAACAGATATTGAAGTTTATGGTGTTGTTGAAGGAGCAACGTTAAGAGCAAAAGGCAATGTAACTGTGAGTAGAGGCATAAGGGGTATGGGTAAATGTTTTATAAAGGCAGATGGTAATATTGGTGCAAAGTACATAGAAAACAGTGAAGTTATCTCAGGTGGGCGTATTGTAAGCGAAGCAATATTGCATAGTTTTGTATCTGCCAAAGAAGAAATCATTGTAGATGGAAAGAAAGGTATGATTTCGGGTGGTGATGTGCGTTCTGGAATTCAGGTAGAAGCCAAAATACTAGGATCCCATATGGGAACGATTACAAATATTGATGTTGGTGTAGATCCAAAGTTACTGGATGAATATAACGAAATAACTCAGCTAGTCGATAAAAGCAGAGCCGAGGTTCATAAATTGGGGCAGGTCATAACACTATTAAATAAAAAAAAGATGACGGATGGTGATCTGGATTCTGATAAGCAGAAAATGTTAGTCTCTGCAACAAGAAATAAAATTCTTACAAGTAATGAACTTTCTAAAAATGAAAAGAGATTAGAAGAGATTATGGATTGGCTTAAGCATAAGAATAATGGAAAAGTTAAAATAATGGGAAGTGCTTATCCGGGTGTTAGAGTAACCATTGGTAATGTTAAATATTATGTGAGAGAAGAAATTAAGTACTGTACACTTTATCAGGATGGTGCAGATATTAAGCTTGGTAGCTATCAATAGGAGGGTAAAGGATGTCATTAAAACCTTTAGATATGCAGGTTATGATTCCTAAGACGCAAGAAATAGCACAACTTAATCATCTAAGACAACAGCAAGGGCACTTAAATCAGAATCAAATTCATCATACAATGAGTCAAACCGTACAAAAAGAAATAAAAAATGTCAATAAACCCAATGAGAAAGAACAAGCATTTTCTAAATTTGATGCTAAAGAAGAGGGGAAAAATGCTTATCATCAAACACCTCATCAAAAGAAAAAGAAAGAGATGCCAAAGAAGAAAACACTCAAAACTAATAGAATAGATATAAGAATTTAAAGGGGAAACAAATGCATGGAAGCAATAGAGATCACTATTTTTATTATGTTCGTGATAGGCATAGCTTTTATTATCATGAGTTTTATTGTGAAAGAGCGAATTCAAACTGTAAACACTATAATACCTTCAGTGTCTGCTAAAACCCAAGATTCTATGGATGCGTTTGATGCTGTTTCAAAAGAAGTTAATGGAAAAATAATGGAGCTAAATGATTATACAGACTTTGTTCATAAAGAAATGGAAAACAAGCATAAAGAGCTTCTGTTTTTGTATCAACTCATTAGCGAAAAAGAAAAAGACATAACCTCAGACGATGTTAAGCAATTAAAAACCCACGTAAAAGAGACTCTAAAGCCTAAGCGTCAAAAAATATCCCTTAATGAAGGAAATAACCACAACAAAGCAATTATTAGTTTGTATCAACAAGGGTATAACGTTACTGAAATAGCAAAAAAGTTATCTATTGGAAAAGGAGAAGTTAAATTAGTAATCGACTTATTTAGATGAGGTGCTTGCATATGACTAAAAAATACTTTTTTAGAGGTTTAGGTGTGGGGATAATAGCAGCAACAGCTGTTTTTTTTATCATGATACGTTTTAATGATAATGAAAACAAATCTGTATCCTATAGTCAAAATGAAATCATTGAGAGAGCAAAAAAACTAGGAATGATATTTGTCAGTGAAGTAAAACCTAATAAAGAAAGCATTTTTACAGAAAACGAAATCATAAGAAAAGCAAAAAGTCTAGGGATGATTTATCCTGAGGAAGCAGAAGTACAAGAGAAAGAGATTAATGCAAACAATGAAAATATGGATACTATAAAAAACTCCAAAGATAGATTAGAGAATACAATAGAAATCACCATACCTTTAGGAGCTTCATCAGAAGAAATAGCACAACTATTATTTGAACATAATGTCATAGATAATATGAAGACTTTTAATTCTTATATTTATAAAAAAGGTTACTCTAAAAAATTACCCTATGGTACCTATACATTCACTGAATCAATGACTATAGAGGACGTTATTCAGATATTTAGAAAACAATGAAATTCAAGTATTAAAACTACTTGCCTATTGAGAGGGTTTATGATATACTATCACTCGTGAAAATACACGCATCTAGATTTTTAGAAGGGTGCCAAACGGTCTTTTAAAAAGATGAGAGATGCGGAAGCATAACCAAATGGAGGTAAGTCAATGAGTGTAATATCCATGAAACAATTATTAGAAGCAGGTGTGCATTTTGGTCATCAGACAAGAAGATGGAATCCCAAAATGGCAGAGTACATTTATACTGAAAGAAACGGTATTTATATTATCGATCTTCAAAAAACAGTAAGAAAAATCGATGATGCGTATAATGCTGTTAAACAAGTCATTGAAGAAGGCGGAAACATTCTTTTTGTTGGAACTAAAAAACAAGCTCAGGATTCTATAAAAGTAGAATCTGAACGTTGCGGTATGTATTATGTAAACCAAAGATGGTTAGGTGGTATGTTAACTAACTTCAAAACAATACAAGGTAGAATTAACCGTTTGAAGCAGTTAGAGAAAATGCAGGAAGATGGAACCTTTGATGTTCTTCCAAAAAAAGAGGTCATTAAGCTTAAACTACAAATGGAAAAGCTTGAAAAGAACCTAGGTGGAATCAAAGAAATGAAAGATTTGCCTGACTTAATGTTTATTGTTGATCCTAGAAAAGAACGTATTGCTATACAAGAAGCGCATATACTTGGCATACCAATTGTTGCTATTGTAGATACTAATTGTGACCCTGAAGAAGTGGATTATGTTATTCCTGGTAATGACGATGCAATTCGTGCTGTTAAGCTTATTGTATCTAAAATGGCAGATGCTGTTATAGAAGCTAATCAGGGTGCTCAAACCAATATTGAAGAAACACCTAAAGAAAAAGTTCAAGCAAGCAAATAATAATTAAATTTTTTGGGGGCTGTCTCCAAATACATTTTTTACCCTTCAAGGAATGCGCTGTATTCGATAGAATATTAAATAATCGTATAGTCCTTAAACGATGGCCGTCAATAAAATGTATTTAGAGACAGCCCCAATTGTATAATAAATTCTAAGAAAAAGTTTGGAGGTTTTTATAGTATGGCAGTTACAGCAAGTATGGTTAAAGAGCTTAGACAAAGAACAGGTGCTGGAATGATGGATTGTAAAAAAGCCCTGACAGAAAAAGATGGTGATTTAGAAAAAGCGATTGAGTTACTAAGAGAAAAAGGATTGGCTAAGGCTGCTAAAAAAGCAGGTAGAATCGCGGCAGAAGGTTTAGTACAAGCTTGTGTTACAGACGATGGTAAAACAGCTGCTTTAGTTGAAGTAAATAGTGAAACAGATTTTGTTGCAAAAAATGAAGATTTTAAGACATATGTATTGGATGTAGCTGTTCAGGCTTCCAAAACTAATGCCTCTGATTTACAAGCATTTATGGAAGAACCTTGGTTAAAAGATGAAAGTAAATCCGTCAAAGAAATTCTAACAGACAAAATTGTGAAAATTGGAGAAAACATTTCAATAAGACGCTTTGAAAAGGTGGTTACAGATGGTTTTGTAACTTCTTATATACATGGTGGAGGTCGAATAGGTGTACTTGTAGAACTTGGCTGTGACAGCATCAACGATGCTGTAAAGGCATGTGCTAAGAATATAGCTATGCAGGTTGCAGCTGTGTATCCTAAGTATGTTAGTAGAGACGAGATGCCAGAAGAACAAATAGAAAAAGAAAAGCAATTGTTAAAGACCCAGGCTATGAACGAAAATCCAGACAAACCAGAGCATATTATTGATAAAATGATAATAGGTCGTTTAAATAAACAGTTAAAGGAAATATGTCTAATGGATCAGCCCTATGTAAAGGATCCAGATTTAACAGTTGATAGATACCTTAAGTCCTGTTCAAAAGAAGCGGGCTCTGCTCTAACAATCAAAAGTTTTAAAAGGTTTGAAACGGGTGAAGGTCTCCAAAAAAGAGAAGAGAACTTTGCTGATGAAGTTGCTAAGCAAATGCAAAAATAGTGCTTTTTGGTTAGTATAACAAAAAAGAAACACGATGTGTTTCTTTTTTTTGGAAAGAAATATTAAAATTATATAGAAAAAAACTTGAAGGTATGATAAATTATAGTTTAGAGGTGTTAAAATGAGCAAATATAATAGAGTATTACTTAAATTAAGTGGAGAAGCATTGTCTGGTAGTAAGGGATTTGGATTTGATGAAGCAGTTGTATTAGAAGTTGGAAGGCAGGTCAAGAAGAGTATAGAAAAAGGCATTCAAATCGGTGTTGTAATCGGTGGCGGAAATATCTGGAGAGGTAGAAGTTGCGACCACATGGACAGAGTTAAAGCTGATCAGATTGGAATGATGGCAACCGTTATTAATGCTTTATATGTAGCAGAGATATTTAGAACCATAGGTTTGAAAACAGTTGTTCAAACACCTTTTAAAATAGGAACTGTCACAGAAGAATTCTCAAAGGATGCTACACTAGGGCATCTTAACAATGGCAGTGTAGTTTTTTTTGCTGGGGGCACAGGGCATCCAATGTTTTCAACAGATACAGCTGCTGCGCTAAGGGCGATTGAGATAGAAGCAGATGTTATTTTACTTGCTAAGAATATTGATGGTATCTATGATGATGATCCTAAAACTAATCCTAATGCAAGAAAATATGACCACATTTCTTTAAAAGAAATTATCGATAAGAAATTAAAAGCATTAGATTTAACTGCTGCTATCATGTGCTTAGAAAATCATATGCCAATGATTGTATTTGGCTTATGTGAGTCTAATGGTATTACCTTGGCTATGAATGGAGAAACCAGCGGTACAGTAATTTTAGATAATGAATAGATATGATTAGAATTTTTTATGACTTATAGTTATAGCATATAGACTAAAACTAGATATAGGTTTAGATACTCCATAAGTAAATAAAAAATTGAAAGGAATGTATGAAGATGAAGGATGAACTCAAAAAATATGAAAGCAAAATGCAAAAAACAATTCAAGCATTAGAGGATGAGTTTAATACCATAAGAGCTGGGCGTGCTAATCCACATATTTTAGACAAAGTTAAAGTAGACTACTATGGACAGCCTACACCAATTGAACAAGTAGGTAATGTCTCTATACCTGAACCAAGACTTATCCAGATCCAACCTTGGGACGCAAGTATTATTAAGCAGATTGAAAAAGCAATATTAGCTTCTGATGTAGGCATTACACCATCTAATGACGGCAAAGTCATTCGATTGGTTTTTCCTGAGCTGACAGAAGAAAGACGTAAGCAGTTGTCTAAAGAGGTTAAGAAAAAGGGAGAAGATGCTAAGGTTGCAGTAAGAAATATACGAAGAGATGCAATGGATTATTTTAAAAAGGCAGAAAAAAAACATGAGATTACTGAAGATGATTTAAGAGACTATGAGCATGAAATACAGACCTTAACAGACCAATTTATCAAGGATGTAGATAATCACATATCCAATAAAACACAGGATGTTTTACAGGTATAACTCCATATTAGGAAGATGATTATGGTGTTCAATTAAAGAGAAAGCTCCTTAATAGGGGGTTTTCTTCCTTTGATTTTTAGGAGGCAGTTTTGTGGCTACGAAGGATGAACTTAAAAATTTAAAAATCCCAAAACATGTTGCTATTATCATGGATGGCAATGGGAGATGGGCTACAGGTAAAGGTAAATCAAGACAATATGGACATAAAACAGGAAGCAAAACTCTAGAAACCATTTGTGATGATGCTTATAGCTTAGGGATCCAATATATGACTGTATATGCCTTTTCAACAGAGAATTGGATAAGACCTGCTAAAGAAGTTCATTATTTAATGCATTTATTACGTCATTACTTAAAAGACAGCATTAAAAAGTCAAAAAAAGATAATATACGTATTCGTGTAATAGGCAATGTTCAAGGATTAGACAATGATATTATAGAAAAAATTCAAACCCTTGAATCGTCATCAAGTACTAATACTGGGTTGAATCTTCAAATTGCTTTAAATTATGGAGGACGGAATGAAATTATACGTTCTATAAAAAAAATCTATCATGATATAGAAAACAATCAACTTCATATAGAGGATGTTAATGAGGAATTATTTAATCATTATCTAGATACACAGGATATTCCTGACCCTGATTTGTTAATAAGAACCAGCGGCGAATGGCGTATTAGTAATTTTTTATTATGGCAGCTCGCCTATACTGAGTTTTATTTCATTGACAAACATTGGCCTGATTTTACTCATACAGATCTTATACAAGCCATTAAGTATTATAATAGCAAGCACAGGAGATATGGGGGATTAGTAAATGAAGCGTAGAATAATTACAGGACTTGTAGCATTACCTATTGCCGTTATTCCGCTTTTGTTGGGTCATGCTATTTTGATTGGTTTGATTTTTATTGTTTCTATTATTGGCTTATATGAATTTTATAAGGCCTATAATATTAGGAGTACGTTTTTAAAAGCTATGGGATATGTTTTAAGTATTATCTATTATTACTATATTGTTTTTGAAGGTTTAATAGCTTTTCAGGTCATGTTTGGTGCCTATATATTAATTCTATTAGCTTATTATGTTATTACCTATCCTAAATACGATCTGAAGGAGATTGCTATTGTTTGCTTTGGATATATATATATTCCTTACTTGCTTTCTCATGTAGCTTTGATACGGATTGAACCAAAATATGGTGCATGGTTTGTATGGCTTATTTTTATTGTTGCTTTTGGAAGTGATACATGTGCGTATTTTACAGGCAGACTATTTGGAAAGAGAAAACTAGCTAAGCAGTTAAGCCCAAATAAAACAGTTGAAGGTGCCATTGGAGGTGTCATTGGTTCCGTGCTTTTGTGCGTACTTTTTGGCATTATTCTAATGTCTATGGGTAAGTTTAATAATGATAGTCCTATATTAATTTTATTAAGTATTATTGGTTTGGTTGGATCGGTTCTATCTCAAATTGGAGATTTAGCTGCATCAGCTATCAAAAGACAGGTAGGTATAAAGGATTTTGGAAATCTCTTACCAGGACATGGAGGGCTGTTAGATAGATTAGATAGTATTTTATTTACAGCACCATTTATTTATTACATTATGCAGTTTTTTATATAGTTTTTAATTTATTTTGACAAAGGGTTAATCGTATTAGCTTCGCTGGTTCTTTTAGGGGGTTATGGAGTTAATACTATTAGCCCTTGAATTATTGCATAACTCAAACTAAGTATGCATTGACATTTCATAAAAAGTAGATGATAATTATTACTAGATGGGGTGAAAGCATGAAAAGAATTGCAATCTTAGGTTCTACGGGTTCTATTGGATGTCAGACCTTGGATATTGTGATGCGAAATGATGATATACAAGTAATGGGTTTAACCGCTCATACGAATATTGACCTATTAGAACAACAAATTCATGCCGTACATCCTAAGGTAGTTGCTGTTATGGATAAAGATAAGGCGGCAATACTTAAGAATAGGGTGGGAAATCAAGTTCAAGTACTTGCTGGACTTGATGGGTTAATAGAAGTAGCAGCTTTTGAAGGAGTAGATTTAGTTGTTACAGCGGTTGTAGGTATGATAGGTATACAACCTACCGTTAGCGCCATAAAAGCTGGTAAAGATATTGCACTAGCAAATAAGGAAGCATTAGTAACAGCTGGTGAGTTAATCATGAACTTAGTTGAACAGTATCAGGTTCAATTATTACCTGTTGATAGTGAGCATTCAGCTATTTTTCAATGCTTAAATGGTGAAAATAGTCGTCAAATCAACAAGGTAATTCTTACAGGATCAGGTGGTCCTTTTAGAGGTATGAAGGAAAGGGATTTTTCTAATATAACGGTAGAACAAGCACTTAAGCATCCTACTTACTCCATGGGCAAAAAAATATCGATTGATTCTGCTACATTAATGAATAAAGGATTAGAAGTTATAGAAGCCAGTTGGCTATTTCATTTAAAACCTAGCGAAATTGACGTCATCATTCATCCTCAGAGTATCATTCATTCAATGATTGAATTTATAGATGGTTCCGTCATGGCTCAAATGGGTCTCCCAAATATGAAGGTACCGATTCAATATGCTTTATTCTATCCTGATAGAAAACCCAACAGCTGTAAAAGATTAAATCTTGCTGAGATGAGTCAGTTGACATTTGAAGAACCAGATGTCACGTCCTTTAGGTGTTTACAGTTAGCTTATCATGCACTTGAAATTGGTGGAACGCTGCCCACAGTACTCAATGCAGCTAATGAATATGCTGTTTCAAAATTTCTAAAACAACAACTTGACTTTAAAAATATACCTAAAATCATTGAATATGCAATGGAGAGACATAAGGTTACTCCAATAACAGATGTGCAGAATGTCCTAGATACAGAGAAATGGACTTATGAATTAATAGAAAGCAGGTGGTAGTATGAATATAATTGTTGCTATACTTATATTTGGACTTATAGTACTTGTTCACGAGTACGGTCATTTTATAGTTGCTGTAAAGAACGGTATACTTGTTGAGGAATTTGCCATTGGGATGGGACCTAAACTTGCAGGTATAAAAAGAGGAGATACTCTTTATTCTATTAGACTTCTACCTTTTGGTGGATATTGTAAGATGCTTGGAGAAGATCAAGAGGTAGATGATAAAAGATCTTTTTCTAGTCAATCTGTCTGGGCTAGAATAGCTGTAGTAGTTGCTGGTCCTTTTTTCAATTTTATCTTAGCTTTTGTTTTTGCCTTTATTTTTACCATCATAGCAGGAAATCAAACAACCGTTATTGATAGTATTGTACCTGATTCGCCTGCGCAGCAAGCAGGACTTATGCCAGAGGATAAAATCATTAAGGTTAATGGGCATCGGTTAGTTTCTTTTAAAGAGATGAAATTTTATATTAGTGAAGCAAAAGGACAAGTAGTAACCATTCAATATTCTAGGGATGGTGTGAGTAATACAATTAATATTGTGCCTATGGAAACTGAAGATGGTTCATGGTTGATTGGCATCTCTCCTAAGTCTATTGATAAAGGAAATATTTTTCAGGTTATAAAAGCCAGTTTCCTAGAAATGGTATTTTGGATAAAGATGGTATTTATAAGCCTTGCAAGTTTAATTGCAGGAAATGTCTCAGCTAAACAATTATCAGGACCTGTTGGTATTGTCGGCTTTATTAGTCAAGGCTATAAAGAAAGTGTGAAAAATGGTTTATTATCCGTTATACAAACGATATCCTTTTACATTGTTTTACTTAGTGCTAACCTAGGTATTGTTAATCTACTGCCTATACCAGCACTTGACGGTGGAAGGCTTGTATTTTTACTTATAGAAGCAGTAAGAGGGAAACCTATTAATCAAAAAAGAGAAGGTTTTGTACATTTTATAGGTTTTGTTTTGCTCATGGTGCTGATGGTCTTTATGGTCTTTAATGATGCTAGGAATTGGTTTTTTTAGACAACTCATATGAAAAAGGTAATCTTTGGATTGCCTTTTTTAGTCTAACCTAAAAGTATCTTTATTCTATAAAGGAGGCTATTTTATGCTTAGAGATAAAACAAAAACCCTATGTATTGGTGATAAAGTCATTGGTGGAGGTCATCCTGTATTGATTCAATCGATGACCAACACAAAAACAAAAGATGTAAAGGCTACGGTTGGTCAGATTAAGAGGCTTGAAGCCGCTGGCTGTGATATCATTCGTGTTGCCGTACCTGATATGGAGTCGGCTAAGTGTATTGAGGATATTAAGAGTAGCATAAGTATACCACTGGTAGCAGATATTCATTTTGATTACCAACTAGCTATAGCTTCAATAGAGTATGGTGCAGATAAAATTCGAATTAATCCTGGAAATATAGGTAATGAAGATAGGGTCTATCAGGTTGTTGAAGCTGCAAAGCGTTGTCATATTCCTATTAGAGTGGGGGTCAACAGCGGTTCATTAGAAAAAAAAATACTAAGAAAATATGGCAGGGTATGTGCAGAAGCTTTAGTTGAAAGTGCTTTAAATAAGCTTAAGCTCATAGAGTCTATGGATTATAGGCAGTTAGTTCTTTCTATAAAATCATCCGATGTGCTTATGAGTATAGAAGCACATGATCAAATTGCTAAACAAGTACCTTATCCTTTACATGTAGGGATCACGGAATCAGGTACCATTAAAATGGGCACCATTAAGTCCTCAGTTGGTTTAGGTATAATTCTGCATAAGGGAATAGGAGATACGATTCGGGTATCTTTAACAGGAGATCCAGTAGAAGAAATAATAGCTGGCAAAAAAATTCTTCAAACCTTAGGATTGAGAGAACAAGAGGTGAATATTATTTCATGTCCGACGTGTGGACGAACGGAAATAAATTTAGTCGAGCTGGCAAATGAGGTTGAAAAGCGGTGTGGACACCTTAAAGAGAATATTAAGATAGCAGTTATGGGATGTGAAGTTAATGGTCCAGGGGAAGCAAGAGATGCAGATATAGGAATTGCAGGCGGGAAAAAAACAGGTCTTATCTTTAAAAAAGGAAAGGTTGTTAAGAAGGTTCCAGAAGATCAATTACTTGATGCCTTTATGTCTGAGTTGGATCAACTACTGAATGAAATGAAAACAGATGAACAAACTTAAGAGTTATGGGTGATAAAATGGATAAAAAAGCATTTTTAGAAGTATTCCCTGATATTGATATGAAAGATGAATGCCTGTTTTATTTTAAAGAAGCTTTAGTTGAAGAGGTTCTTATAAATAAAGATAAGAAGCTCATTCAAATATACTTACAGCTTAATCAGATAACACATAAAAAGTTTATAATAGAGGTTGAAAAAATATTAAAAAATAAGCTGTGTCAGACTAGTGATTTGGAGATTGAACTGATAGATAGATACCACTTAGAGCCTAGTTATTCATTAAAAAAACTATGGATGCTTTACAAGGACAGTATTATATATGAAATTAAATGTCTTAGTCCTATATGTTCGGGTATTCTTAGTGATTCGGAATTCATTATTCATGATAATAGCATATGTGTTAAGCTCAAAAATAAGATTAACACTCTAAAAGAAAGACAAATCAGCAGTATTATAGAAAAAACCGTAAAAGACAAATTTGATTGGACAATTAATGTTACATTAGAAACTTGTGAACAATCAAATGAAGCACATCAAGAGTTTGAATCTAAAAGAGATGAAAAGGAACAAGCCATTATATCACAAATTGTTTCAGCACAACCTGTTATAAAAGAGAAGGTATCACCTATCCCTAAAGAAAACAAAGCTTATAAATCCTCTAGTGTATCTAGAGCTTACAAAACTACTTCTGAAGAGGGCATGATTTTAGGAAGAAAAATCAATGGAATGGTGACACCGATTCAAGATATACAAGGAGAGTATGATGAAATTATTACAGATGGTACAATACTATCTGTTCAGGTTAGAGAACTCAAATCAGGTAAATATCTAATGGTTATGGATATAACCAATTTTTTAGATTCAATTACTATAAAGTGTTTTTTAAGAAAAGAACAGTATGAAAATAATATTAATAATAAAATAAAAAAAGGTATGACTATAAGGGTAAAAGGTCAGCTTCAATTTGATACATACTCTAAAGAAACCAACATCATGTGTCGAAGCATTATGGCTATTGACCCTATTAAGAAAGAAAGAGTGGATACGCATCCAATAAAAAGAATTGAGTTAAATGCACATACGAGAATGAGTGACATGGATGGTATTGCCAGTGCTAAAGCGTTGATAGAACAAGCGGTTAAATGGGGACATGAAGCTATAGCTATTACCGATTACGGTGTGGTACAAGCTTATCCTGATGCTTTTCATGCGGCACATGGCAAAGATATTAAGGTTATTTACGGTTTAGAAGCTTATCTAGTGGATGACTTAAAATCGGTTGTCAAGTATTCTAAAAACCAAAGTCTTAATGGTCACTATATTATTTTTGATATTGAAACAACTGGATTTTATCCTGGTAGAGATAAAATAACAGAAATTGGTGCCGTTCGAGTTAAGGACGGTAAAATTATAGACTCATATAGTAGCTTAATCAATCCACAAGTTCCTATACCACCCAAAGTTGTTAAGTTAACAGGTATTACAGATGAAATGGTTAAGAATGAAAGACTTGTTGATGAGGTTTTACCTGAGTTTATTGATTTTATTGAAGACGCTGTTTTGGTTGCGCATAATGCTGATTTTGATATAAGTTTTATTAAATACTATGCCAGTCAATTAGGTATGTCCGTAGATAATACCATTTTAGATACATTAGAATTGGCGAGGGCTTTGCTTAAGAATTTAAAAAATCATAAGTTAAACACCATTGCTAAGGAATTAAATGTTTCTCTTGAAAATCACCATAGAGCTGTGGATGATGCAAAAGCGACAGCTGATATTTTTATTGAATTTAAGCATCGTCTTGGCAATAATAATGTCTATACACTAGATGAGTTAGAACAGTTTTGTCATGATACTGGTAAGAATGTAAAAAAACTAAAGTATTATCATGCTACAATTTTGACGAAGAATCTTACAGGTTTAAGAAATCTATATGAATTAGTATCAAAATCCCATATTGATTATTTCTTTAAAAAACCTAGAATACCTAAAAGTGTTTACTTAAAGTATAAGGATGGGTTATTGATTGGTTCGGCGTGTGAAGCAGGAGAGCTATATAGAGCAATATTAGGGGATAAACCAAAAGAAGAAATTAACGCTATTGTTGATTTTTATGATTACTTAGAGATTCAGCCTGTTGGCAATAGCGAATACCTCTTAAGAGAAGGAGCTGTTGAGAACAGAGCAGCCTTAGAAAGTATTAATAGGCAAATCGTTGCACTGGGTGATGAGCATAATAAAAATGTGGTTGCTACTAGTGATGTGCATTTTTTAAACCCTGAGGATGAAGTTTATAGAAGGATTATTAAAGCTGGACAAGGCTTTAAGGATGCTGATTTTCAAGCTCCATTGTATTTTAGAACAACAGATGAAATGCTTCAAGAGTTCCAGTACTTAGGTCAAGAGGTAGCAGAGGCAGTTGTTATACATAATACAAAAAAAATTGCCAACAGCATCGAGTGTATCGATCCAGTACCGCCAGATAAATATCCACCGGTTATTGAAGGTTCTGATGCCCAGTTAAGAGAGATATGCTATAACAAAGCTATGTCTATTTATGGCGATCCACTTCCTCAGCTTGTAAAAAAACGCTTAGATAGAGAGCTCAACTCAATTATATCCAACGGATTTGCTGTGATGTATATTATAGCTCAAAAACTTGTATGGAAATCCAATGAACACGGTTATCTTGTTGGTTCAAGAGGTTCAGTTGGGTCTTCTTTTGCTGCAACTATGTCAGGTATCACAGAGGTTAACCCATTGCCACCTCACTATATATGTCCCCATTGTGATTATGTAGACTTTGATTCAGATGCAGTCAAGAGTAATTCTGGTAACTCTGGCTGTGATATGCCAGATAGAGTATGCCCTAAATGCGGACATGCATTAGTTAAAGAAGGTCATGATATTCCATTTGAAACATTTCTTGGTTTTAAGGGAAACAAAGAACCAGATATTGACCTGAACTTTTCAGGGGATTACCAAAGTAAAGCTCATGAGTACACAGAGGTATTGTTTGGTGAAGGGCATGTCTTTAGAGCTGGAACCATAGGTACTTTGGCAGATAAAACGGCCTATGGTTTTGTGAAAAAATACTTTGATGAGAAGAATGTCACAAAGAGAAATGCAGAAATTAATCGATTGGTTGCTGGTTGTACTGGAATAAGAAGAACAACAGGGCAGCATCCAGGTGGTATCATTGTTGTTCCTAGTGATCAAGAAATCTATAAGTTTACGCCAGTACAAAGACCTGCAAATGACATGAAAACTAAGATAATCACCACGCATTTTGATTATCACTCCATCGATCATAATTTACTAAAGCTTGATATACTGGGTCATGATGATCCAACCATGATAAAAATGCTGGAGGACTTAACAGGGAAAGATGCCAAGACTATTCCTCTAGACGAACATAAGGTTATGTCCTTGTTCAAATCTACAGAGGCACTCGGTATTAAGCCTGAGGATATAGGGGGATGCCCTATCGGTTCATTAGGTATACCAGAATTCGGTACAGATTTTGTTATTCAGATGCTGCTGGATACCAAACCTAAAACATTTTCTGATTTAGTAAGAATATCGGGACTCTCCCATGGAACGGATGTATGGCTAAACAATGCACAGGAATTAATTAAAAATCGTAAAGCAGATATATCAAGAGTTATATCTACGAGAGATGATATCATGACCTATTTGATACATCAGGGATTGGATAAAGAGCTTTCTTTTACCATTATGGAAAGTGTTCGTAAAGGTAAAGGTTTAAAAGAAGAATGGGAGAAAGCCATGTTGGAGAAAGAGGTGCCCGATTGGTATATTTGGTCCTGTAAACAGATTAAGTATATGTTCCCAAAAGCGCATGCTGTTGCCTATGTTATGATGGCTTATCGTATTGCTTACTTTAAAGTGTATTATCCTGCTGCTTACTATACAGCCTTTTTTAGCATTAGAGCTTCTGATTTTGACTATGAGATCATGTGTCATGGAAAAGGAAAGCTGGATCAAACCATTCACGACTACAAATCCAGATTGAATGAATTAACCAAAAAAGAAAAAGATACACTAAAGGATATGAAAATTGTCCAAGAGATGTATGCAAGAGGTATAGGATTTATGCCTATCGATTTATATAAGGTACATGCAAGTCAATTTCAAATGATAGATAATAAAATTATGCCATCACTCAGTGCTATACAGGGATTAGGAGAAAAAGCAGCTGAAAATATTGTAGTAGCAAGAGAGGCAGGTCCATTTTTATCAATAGATGATCTAAGACAGAGAACTAAAATTAGTAAAACCGTCATAGAAGTCATGAAAACGCAGCATATTATTGATGACTTACCTGAATCCAATCAGTTGAGTTTATTTTAAGACTATCTCTATTAATACTTTGATTCACTACACATATGATAATAGAAAGGATGAGAAACTATGCAATACAAAACATTTGGGAATACTGGAAAAAAATTATCAGCCATTGGTTTTGGAGGTATGAGATTTAAAAAAGAAGACTATGCTCACTCATTTGTCAAGGCAGCCGAGGTTGTTCGACATGCGAGTCAATTAGGCATCAATTACTTTGATACAGCTCCCTTCTATTGTGATGATAAGAGTGAAGAAATCATGGGGGAAGCCTTTAAAGCCATGCCAAATCCTTTTTATGTTTCTACCAAAAGTACTATTAATGTTGAACCTACAGCAGATGATTTGAGAAAACGTGTAGAGCTATCTCTTAAGCGGTTAGGCTTAGAAAAAATAGATTTCTTACAAATGTGGTGTATTTTAGATTTAGATCAATACAAGAAAGTCATTGCCAAAGGAGGTCCTTATGAGGGCGCCTTAAAACTAAAAGAAGAGGGGCTTATCGATCATATTTGTTTTTCAACCCATGCTACTGGTGAGGAAATTGAAGTCATGGTTAAGGATGGTCGATTCGAAGGTGTAACCTTAGGTTACAATGCCATCAATTTTGCTTACCGTCAAAAAGGAATAAAAGCTGCTTATGAACAGGGGCTAGGAGTGGTTACTATGAATCCATTAGGTGGAGGTATTATTCCTCAAAACCCAGATCATTTTTCATTTATTAAGCAAAACCAAGAAGAGACATTAGCTCAGGCGGCTTTGAAATTTAACGCTTCTCATAAGGAAATTACGGTTGTATTGTCTGGAATGAGTTCTATACAGGAAGTAGAAGAAAATATTCTTGCTGGTAATAGCATCGAAGCTCTCAATGAAGAGAGGACTAAAGGAATAGCAAGTCATCTATCTGAAGGTCTTGATACACTATGTACAGGCTGCGGTTACTGTTTAGGATGTCCTGTCGGCATTAACATTCCTAAATTTATGGATGCTTATAATCTGTATATACTAACCAAGAAGGATGAAGTTGTCAAAGATCGTTTAGGAATGCATTGGGGGCTTAGTACTGAAGAAGCAACTAAATGTATTGCTTGTGGGAAATGTCTTGAAAAATGTACTCAGCATTTGCCTATTATTAAGAGACTCCAATATATTGGTTCTCTGAAATAATTTATGATACCACACGATTTATAGTAAGATTAAGTATTAGAATCATAATAGGGGGGAATGTATATGCATCAGGTTCTTATCTATACAGATGGAGCTTGTCGCGGCAATCCTAATGGTCCGGGAGGCTACGGGGTTGTTCTTTTCTATACAGATGCATCAGGGAAAAAGCATACCAAAGAACTATCTGGCGGCTATAAAAGTACAACGAATAATAGGATGGAATTGATGGCTGTTCTGAAAGGATTAGAGGCCTTAACTAAGCCGTGTAAAATTAAGCTATACTCAGATTCTCAGTATATTGTTAAAGCTTTTAATGAAGGATGGCTTGAGAATTGGATTAAGCATAATTGGAAAAGAGGCCGTAAAAAAACAGAGCCTGTTAAAAATGTTGACTTGTGGAAAAAAATACTAAAAGCAAAGGAAATTCATGAGCTTGAGCTGATTTGGGTTAAAGGACATGCAGGACATGTGTACAATGAAAGATGTGATATTTTAGCTACAGATGCAGCTGATGGTACAGATTTATTAGACGATAGTGTGGACGAATGATTTTTCTTTATAGTTTTTGATAAACAGTCAAGGGTTGATAGTGTTAGCTTCATGCCCACTAAACATCACCTCGTTTAGTATGGGTTACGCTCTACTTCTGTTTCATTGCGTAGCTAATACTATTAACCCTTGCTATAAGTTGGAGCATAATGCTACTTCAAGATTTTGTTGATTAACGTTATCTATGTCGCCATCTATGTATTGAGATAAAAGTTAGAGTTGTAATAATGAATAATAAAATTTTTTCATATAATATAAAAGCTTATGTTAAGTGTTTATGAAGCTTTATATCGGTTGATTGTAGTAAAGGAGAAAAACTATGAAAAAAGTTATTATTCAGCAGCTAATTTTTTTATTGATACTTAGTTTTACTATCTGCTTATTATTAGAGACATTGCTGTTTTCTAAGCAAAATTCTATCGATAGTCCTCAATACTTAGATATAGATAAAATTGCAGCTTTTAACATTACGGATTCATCATTACATCATATTAAACAGTATTGTGCAGAAAACCAATTGGATTTCATTGAGTTTTTCAGTGCTTATATGACCTTTAATGACTACGAGGTAGATAGCCTTACCTATGATTATAATAGGAACTATTATCAAAATGTTACTTATCCTAAGTCACTAAAAAAAATATATGAGGCTATACTACTGGATTTAAGGGTTTTTCCAATTCCTGAGCTAGAATCAGAAGACCTCTTTTGGTATCTAAATACTTGGGAAGCTGAACGAACCTATGGCGGTGATAGAAAGCATTATGGAACGGATATTATGGACACGCATAATACAAGGGGAATGATACCCATTGTGAGTATGACAGATGGTAAGGTTGAGAAGGTTGGGTGGCTAGAGCTTGGTGGCTGGCGAATAGGTATAAGAACAAAACGAGGCGCTTATTTTTACTATGCCCATTTAGAACGCTTTGAAGAGAGCATACATAAGGGAGCTAAGGTTAAAGCAGGTCAAATTATTGGGTATATGGGGAACAGCGGCTATGGTGAAGAAGGAACAACAGGGAAATTTCCAGTTCATCTACATCTAGGTATATCCTTACAAATCGATAAGAAAGAGACATGGATTAACCCTTATTGGATTTTAAAATATATACAGAATGAACAAGTAAAACTCTAGTTTAATCCATTAAGTCAACCGTAACAAATTATGGTATAATAGAGTTGAAATACAGCAGTATATGAGGTGATACAATGGAAATACAACAATGGAGAGAGATCCTAATTCCATATCAGCAGGCGGTACAGGAATTAAAGGTTAAGTTTGAGAGTATTGCGAATGAAAACCGTAAGCTTAGCCAGTATTCGCCAATAGAATATGTGACTGGAAGGGTTAAAAAAATATCAAGTATATTGGAAAAAGCTCAGAAAAAAGCCATATCTTTATCTAGCATTGAAAATGAAATTGAAGATATTGCAGGCATTAGAATCATATGCCAATTTGTTGAAGATATTGACAAAGTGGTAGAGTTCATTAAATCTAGAAAAGATATGCAGGTTAAAAGTGAGAAGAATTATGTTTCCAACACAAAACCAAGCGGCTATAGAAGCTATCATATTATTGTTTATTATGATGTGCATACTGCTTTAGGAGCAAAAAAACTCCAAGCAGAAATACAAATTAGGACATTAGCTATGAATTTCTGGGCAACCATTGAACATTCCTTGAAATATAAGTATGAAAAAAATATCCCAGAGAAAATTGTTGAACGCTTAAGTAATGCTGCACATGCAGCTTATGTACTGGATAGGGAAATGTCACGTATTCGAATTGAAATATTGGAGGCTCAGAAGTCTTTTCAATATAAATCGAATATTATTGCAGATATATTAAATACCTTACAGAATCTTAATCATGTAGGAAATAAAAATGAAATTGTTAGTATCCAAAGCGAGTTTAATAGAATTCTAGAAAAAGGAACAGTTGAACAGCTGGCTTCATTAAGTAAAAGATTAGATGTCATTGCTCAAGGGTATAAGGTTCAAAGCCTAACATAGAAATTTTTGAATTTATTTTATTAAATGATGGTGATAAAAATGGCAATCTATGCTATTGGAGATTTACACTTAAGCTTTAGTTCTAATAAACCCATGAATAAATTTGGCGAACATTGGGACATGCATTATGAAAAAATAAAAGATGATTGGTTATCTTGTGTTAGTGATTCAGATACAGTTTTAATTTCTGGTGATATATCTTGGGCGATGAAGCTTGAGGAAGCTAAAGAAGATATGATGTTTATTAGCCAATTGCCAGGTCGAAAAATATTAATCAAAGGAAATCATGATTATTGGTGGCAGTCTTACAATAAAGTAGCTGCTGTTTATCATGAACTCAGCTTTATTCAAAATAACAGTTATCAAGTAGGTTCTATAGCTATCTGTGGGACAAGAGGCTGGTTATGCCCAAATGAAAGAAACTTTACAAAGAATGATAAGAAAATTTATAATCGCGAATGCAATCGATTAGAACTATCCTTATCAACAGTAAACAAGGCGTGTGAAGATATTTATGTTATGCTTCATTACCCTCCAACTAACGATAGATTTGAATCCTCTGGCTTTACTGAAGTACTCAAAAAATACAGTGTATCCAAGGTTTTGTATGGACATCTTCATGGACACAATGCTTTTAAAGCAGGAATAAAGGGACTGGTTGATGGCATTGAGTATCATTTAGTCTCCGCTGATTATCTAAATTTTAAGCTTAAGAAGATTACGGATTGTGAGGAGCAGCTATGAAGTTACCCACCCCATACTTGGAACGTATGAAAAAACTATTAGGAGATACCTATGACTCTTTTATGGATTCTATGAATCAAACGGTTTATTATGGATTAAGAGTTAATACTTTAAAGATATCTACTGAGGACTTTATCAAACAATCACCATTTGAAATAAAGCAAGTGCCATGGATAGATAATGGATTCTATTATCATAAAAAAGAGCAACCATCCAAACATTCTTATTATCATGCTGGATTATACTATTTACAAGAGCCTAGTGCAATGACTCCAGCATCCTGTATGCCTATTAATGAAGGTGACAAGGTTTTAGATTTATGTGCAGCACCGGGAGGTAAGAGTACTGAGTTAGGTACACGATTAAATCAATCAGGAATACTAGTGAGTAATGATATCAGTCCTTCTAGAACAAAAGGATTATTAAAGAATATTGAATTATTCGGAATTACAAACAGTGTGATTATGAGTGAATCACCTGCTAAGCTCACACATTACTTTCCAGAGTATTATGATAAAATATTAGTGGATGCCCCTTGTTCTGGTGAGGGAATGTTTAGAAAAGATCCCTCTATGGTAAAAGGGTGGGATCAAAACAAAATCATACACTATACATCACTTCAAAAGGATATATTAAGTTCAGCTGCTAAAATGTTAAAGCAGGGTGGTTTATTACTCTACTCAACTTGCACCTTTTCTCCAGAGGAGAATGAAGGAACCATCGACTCATTTTTAAATCATCATGCTGAGTTTGAATTGGTTGAACTACCTTTTTTTGAAGGTTCTTCTAGGGGGCATACTGAGTGGGTAAATGCTAAACATGATATGTCAAAAGCAATGCGACTCTGGCCGCATAAGATACAAGGGGAAGGGCATTTTATAGCTCTATTAAGAAAAAAGGGCATTTCATCTAGTGGCATCCTTCATAATAATAGAAGAGTTCTTAATAAGAAAGTATTAGAGCCTTACTTAGATTTTGAAAAAAACTATTTAAAGTTTCAATTAGATATATCAAGACTTGAGTTGAAAAATAATAAACTAATTTATATGCCTAAAGAAATACCTGAGCTTAAGGGTCTAAGATTATTGAGAACAGGGTGGTATATTGGAGAAATTAAACAGAATAGATTTGAACCTTCTCAAGCCTTAGCGATGGGGATAAAAAAGGAACAGGTTATTCATAGTATTGATTTAAGCGTTGAGGATGTTCAGGTAATAAAATATCTTAAGGGAGAAACTCTTAATATTAAAGTTCCAAAGGGCTATTACTTAGTATGTACAGATGGATATCCGCTTGGATGGGCAAAATCCAATCAACAGCTTCTTAAGAATAAATATTACAGCGGCTGGCGCAGGCTGCATTAAGAAAGATTATTTGAGGTGAAAAGCATGCTGACAGATATTCAAGCAGTAATTTTTGATTTAGATGGGACATTAATAGATTCTATGTGGCTGTGGCAATCTATAGATGAAGAGTATCTTAAACTACATCATATTGATATGCCCGATGGTTTTCAAGATGATTTAGAAGGGATGAGTTTTACTGAGACAGCCAGATATTTTAAAGAGCGTTTCCAGTTGTCGGAATCAATTGAGAAGATCAAAGATGACTGGAATAAGATGGCATGGGATTATTATGCCCATCGAGTAGACTTAAAGGATGGCGTTGTGGCATTTTTAGATTATCTACGTAATAAAGAGCTTCCAATAGGAATAGGGACAAGTAACTCGAGAGAGCTGGTAGAGCTGGTAGTTAGCAAGTATCATATAGAGAAGTATTTTACATCTATTAGGACATCTTGTGAGGTAGATAAAGGGAAGCCGCATCCAGATATTTATTTGAAGGTTGCTTCTGATTTGGGAGTTGATCCTTCAACATGTTTGGTTTTTGAGGATATTCCTAATGGAATTGTTGCTGCTAAACGTGCTGGTATGAAAGTGTGTGCTATAGAGGATGATTTTTCTAAAGCGATGAAGGATAGGAAGGTTGAGTTGGCGGATTACTTTATTGAGAGTTATTATGAGGTGATGAAGTAAAGAGTGGGGTGAAATTTTGGCTTGGAGTAAGCGAAAGAAAGTATAAAAGGTATTAGCTTCATAAACCCCTAAACGTCCTTGTTTAGCAGGGTTTACGCTCCACTCCTGTTCCGCTGTTTCGCTAATACCTTTTATACTTTCTGAGATGGGGTATGCGAAGCCAAAATATCTCTGTGGTGGTGTGTTTGAGTAAACTAGATAACGAAGGTATTTTTCCATCGAGTGAGATATAGTAAAACAGTCAAAATTTTGGCTTGGAGTAAGCGAAAGAAAGTATAAAAGGTATTAGCTTCATAAACCCCTAAACGTTCGTGTTTAGCAGGGTTTACGCTCCACTCCAGTTCCCCTGTTTTACTAATACCTTTTATTTTTTCTAAGACGGAGTATGCGAAGGCAAAATATCTCTGTGGTGGTATATATGAGTAAACACGATTATGTGGTACATTGAGTTAGGAATAATATGTATAGTGTTTTAAATAGATTGGTTTTTGAGAGGATTGGACTTGTTTATGATTAGGGATTTTTTGCCTATTAGTAGAATGGATATGGAGAAGCGGGGATGGGATAGTGTTGATTTTGTTTTTGTGACGGGTGATGCTTATGTGGATCATCCTTCTTTTGGTGTTGCAATTGTGACTAGGCTGCTTGAGACGCATGGCTTTAAGGTAGGGGTTGTTGCTCAGCCTAGATGGAAAACGACTGAGGATATTGAAGTGTTTGGCAGACCTAGATTAGGATTTTTGGTGTCTTCTGGGAATATTGATTCTATGGTGAATCATTATACAGTTGCTAAGAAGAGACGTAAGAAGGATTCTTATACACCGGGTGGACAGATTGGGAAAAGACCAGATCGTTCGGTTATTGTTTATTCTAATCTTATTAGACAGGTTTATAAGGATGTGCCGATTATTATTGGGGGTATTGAAGCTTCTTTGAGACGATTGGCACATTATGATTATTGGAGTAATAAGGTAAGACGTTCTGTTTTGCTTGATTCAGGGGCAGATTTATTAGTTTATGGAATGGGAGAGCATGCTATTGTTGAGATTTCTGAAGCACTAGACAGTGGTATTCCAGTGAATGAAATAACCTATATTACGGGTACGGTTTATAAGACAAATAGTATGGAGGATGTGTATGATGCTGTAGTATTACCTTCTTTTAAGACGATTACTTCCAGTAAGAAAAGCTATGCAGAGAGCTTTATGAAACAGTATATTAATACGGATCCTTTTAATGGCAGGCGTTTGGTAGAGAGTTATAATGACCATACCTTTATTGTACAAAATCCACCTGCTAAGCCGTTGACTGAGTCTGAGATGGATGCTGTGTATTCATTGTACTATGAACGAACCTATCATCCTATATATGAAGAATTAGGTGGTGTGCCAGCCATTCAAGAAGTTAAGTTTAGTTTGGTATGCAATAGAGGATGCTTTGGTGATTGTAGTTTTTGTGCATTGACATTTCATCAAGGGAGAATTGTTCAGCGTAGAAGTCAGCAATCGTTGGTTAATGAGGCAAAACAGCTCATTTGGGATAAGGATTTTAAAGGGTATATTCACGATGTCGGAGGACCTACTGCCAATTTTAGGTTACCTTCCTGTCAAAAGCAATTAAAGTGTGGAGTATGTAAGCATAGACAGTGCCTTTTTCCTACACCTTGTAAGCATTTGCAGATTGATCATATGGGGTATTTAAACATATTAAGAGCTTTAAGAGAACTTCCTAATGTTAAGAAGGTATTCATTCGTTCAGGATTACGTTATGATTATTTATTATACGATAAAAATGATACTTTTTTTAGAGAGCTTTGTGAACATCACGTCAGTGGTCAGTTAAAAGTGGCACCAGAGCATGTTTCTAAGCAAGTCTTAGCAAAGATGGGAAAACCGGGGAGAAACATTTATGATCAGTTTGTAAAAAAATACTATGCTATTAATGAATCGTTAGGAAAAAAACAATATATTGTTCCTTACTTGATGTCCAGTCATCCAGGATCAGATATGAATAGTGCCATAGAGTTAGCTGAGTATCTAAGAGATACACATTGTACACCTGAACAGGTACAGGATTTCTATCCTACGCCTTCTACTCTATCGACTTGTATGTACTATACTGGATTAGATCCCAGAACTATGGAAGAGGTCTATGTTCCTAAGTCTCCCCACGAAAAAGCGATGCAGAGAGCATTGATTCAATATAAAAACCCTAAGAATTATAAGCTTGTATATGAAGCACTAAAAAAGAGCGGTAGAGACGATCTAATTGGTTTTTCATCAAACTGTCTTATAAGACCACCAAGAAGTAAGACGAGTGATTACCAACCCTATAAAAAATCTGAGAAAAAGAAGGTCAATAAGAAGAAAAAAACCATAAGAAATGTGCATAAAAAGAAAAAGCTGATAAGGGGAAAATGATGAAAAGAATTGCATTGATAACAGGAGCTTCCTCTGGTCTAGGAAGAGAATTTGCTACAACCTTGGCTAATAAGACTTATACTCAGGTAGATGAAATTTGGTTAATTGCAAGAAGAAAACAGAGACTAGGTGCTATTGCAAAAAAATATAATACTATCAAGTTTAAGGTTATACCTATAGACCTTACGTCCGTCTCTCAAATGGAACAGTTTGTTGCTTTACTTGAAAGGGAAAACCCTAAAATCCAAATACTAGTAAATAGTGCTGGATATGGTAAGACAGGCGCATTTACAAATATTGAAATAGAAGATTATAAAAAAATGATTGACCTTAATATAAGAGCTTTAACTCTAGTGACCTATGCTTGTATTCCATTTATGTGTAAGGGTGGCAAAGTGATACAATTGGCTTCCTCTGCGGGTTTCATACCTCAACCTAATTTTGCAGTTTATTCAGCTACTAAGTCTTATGTTATACAATTCTCAAGGGCGCTAAATTGCGAGTTAATGCCTATGGGCATATCTGTACTAGCTGTTTGTCCAGGACCTGTTAGAACAGAATTTTTAAAGATTGCGAATCCAGAGGGTTTACCTAAATCATTAAAGTATAATTTTATAGCAGATCCAAAAAAGGTCGTAAAAAAAGCATTAAGAGATGCTTTTGCAAATAAGGATATTTCGGTTTACGGTACAGGAATAAAATTATTGCATGTGATTGGTAAGATCATGCCTCATAGGATCTTAACATCTATGGTCAACCAGTTGTCAAAAAGTTAGTTATCAAGAAGTGATTGTTAATACTCAATCATAGTTTAGTCAATAGTTTATTTAGTTAAGTTACTGTAGATATGTATATTAATGCATTTTCTGTAAATAATAAGTTAGAGCTTAATCAAATAGGAGGCTGACTATGGAGCTTACAACTCAAGATTATTTGAAAAAATCACTACTGGATACTCAAGAAAAGGTAAGAGACTTTGAGATGTTTTCAAAACAAGTTGAGGATGAAGAGATAAAAGCATGCTTTAAACGATTTGCAGAAACCGAAGGGCATCAAGCCGCTGAATTAGAAAAACTAATAACTAAGAAGCTAGGACAGTAAACTGCTGACATTATGTTAGCAGTTTTTTGATTTTTGCTCTTACCATATTAAACATACTATGTATTATTGAGAACAGAGTAAAATTATGGTATGATATTATCAGAAAATTATCAAATATTAATGGATAATTAGTATAGTTAGAAGCGGAGGGTTATAGTGAAAAGAAAAAGGATAGCTATAGGAGTAGATAATTTTAAAGAGCTAATAGATCATCAATACATGTATGTAGATAAAACGCTTCTAGTTAGGGACTTGATAGATTCAGGTTCAAAAGTCGTACTTATTACTCGACCAAGAAGATTTGGAAAAACTCTAAACGTGAGTATGCTAAAGTATTTCTATGAAATACCTAAGTGTCGTGAATATGAAAATGAAAATAAAGAAGTATCTTATCTATTTGATAAACTTAAAATATTTAAGTATGAGGAATGCAAAAAAGAACAAGGGAAATATCCAGTTATTTTTTTAACGTTAAAAGGTGCTAAACAAATAACATGGGAAGAAACCTATTTAAATCTTGTAGAAATAATCTCCAACGAATATAAAAGACATAGGTATATATTAGAGCAAAGTATACTCAGTAATACCGAGAAAGAAATATATCAAAAAATAATGGATATGAAAGCAAACAGCATAGAATATTCAAGTATGATACAAAACTTATCCAACTACCTTGAAAGGTATTTTAAGCAAAAAGTAATGGTATTAATTGATGAATATGATACACCCATTCAAGCAGGATATATCAATGGATATTACAATAAAATAATCAACTTCATGAAAAGTATGTTAGGAAAAGGTCTAAAAGGTAATAACTCATTAAAACAAGGTGTACTAACAGGGATAATAAAAGTAGCAAAAGAGAGCATATTTAGTGATTTTAATAATCCAGATATATACACCGTGATAACAGAACCAATATCAGATAAATTTGGATTTACAGAAGAGGAAGTAGAAGAATTATTAAAAACATTCAATTTAGAAAAAAATATGGAAGAAGTAAGAAGATGGTACAATGGGTATAAATTTGGGCTTAACACAACAGTATATAATCCATGGAGCATTATAAACTATGTCTCTAAACCAGAAATGGGACTAAGACCATACTGGATAAATACAAGCAGTAACGAAGTCATAAAAGAAGTTATGCAGCTTGATAAGTTAGAAGGAAAAAAAGTAGTAGAAGACTTACTAGAAGGTAGACCAGTCGAAAAAATAATACAAGAAAATGTAGTATATGAAACCATCAAAACAAATCCAGAATCAGCATGGAGCTTTTTATTACATGCAGGATATCTCAAAATAACAGACAAAAAACAAGAACAAGAACGTATAACCTATAACTTAGCTATACCAAACTTAGAAGTAAAAACCATTTATCAGGCAATGTTAAGAGATTATTTTAAAGATGATTTTAAGATATCAAATAAAATAACAGGTATTATAAATGCATTGGTAAAAGCAGATTATGAAAAATTTGAAATCATGCTAGAAGAACTATACTTTGTGTATGTAAGCTATCATGATAGTGCAATAAAAGAGTTAACCTATGACGTTGAAGAAGAAAAACATGAAAACTTCCACCATGGATTTATCTTAGGATTACTTATGTTTGGCATAGACTATTATGAAATAAAATCAAACAGAGAATATGGATTAGGACGACCAGACATTGTATTAATACCTAAAGACAAGACAAAACCAGCTTATGTATTTGAATTCAAATGGGCAAGTAGAAAATCTAAAAAAACCCTAGAATACTTATTGGAGCAAGCAAAGAAGCAAATAAAAGAAGAGAGATATGTAGAAGGTATTGAAAAGGTACATCATGTAGAAAACATTATAGAAATACCAGTAGGATTTAAAGGAAAAGAAATATTGATGAAAATTACTTCCTATTGCTAATTCTCTACGTTTATACAACCATTAGGGTATTAAAGCAAGTTAATTTATAAGATTTACAAAAAAATAACAATTAGGTGTTTGAATTTGATATAATAAGATCATTAAGGTAGTTATTAAAGAGTCTTAAAAAACTACTTGATTAGTTGAAGCATATTATATTGATGCAATTACTTATAATAAACAAAACAGAAAGGACAAAACAGTATGAATGCCATTAAAGAAGCAGTAGACTATATTCAAAGTATAACTAATATCAAGCCCGAAATAGGTATGATATTAGGGTCAGGTTTGGGTGATTTAGCTGAAGAAATAGTGGATAGAGTTGTCATTAATTATGGAGACATACCTAATTTTCCTGTTTCTAAGGTAAAAGGTCACGCTGGAAGATTTGTCATCGGGCGCTTGGAAGATCAAGTGGTTATAGCAATGCAGGGCAGGTTTCATTATTATGAAGGACATGCTATGTCTGTTATTGGACTACCAGTAAGGGTTATGAAATATCTTGGAGTTCAAAAGCTTATTGTTACTAATGCGGCTGGTTCTGTCAATTTAGATAATCAGCCAGGAGACTTGATGATTATAACAGACCATATCAATCTAATGGGAAACAATCCATTAATGGGACAAAATGACGATACATTAGGGCCAAGATTCCCTGATATGTCCAATGCTTATCATGACAAATTAAGAGCTATTGCTTTAGAGGCTGGAAAAACATTAAATATACCTATCAAACAAGGTGTTTATGCAGCGTTTACAGGACCTATGTATGAAACGCCAGCAGAAATTCGGATGTCACGCATCATAGGTGCGGATGCTGTTGGTATGTCAACAGTTCCAGAGGTAATAGCGGCTGCTCACTGCGGTATTCAAGTATTGGGTATCTCTTGTTTGACCAATATGGCAGCAGGCATTCTTGATCAACCCCTTGATCATAGTGAGGTCATAGAAACGTCAAGTAGAGTTAAGCAAGATTTTATTCAACTAGTGAAGGAAATTATCAAATTAATTAATAATTAATAAACTAGGTAACCTAGTAGTTATTCGTAATAACCCAATACTGCTAAAATATTTAGTTACTAAGAGCTTAATAAATATGTGTAGTACCAATAATTAATAAGAAATCAACAAATTAATAATAATAAATAGATAACAATAAACACATATAAGTGAAGACTTAAAAATACAGCAAATGAAGACGAATAAAGAGAAGAGGTAGATTGTCTATGAGAATGTATGATCTAATAGATAAAAAGAAAAAGGGGCAGGCTTTATCGAAAGATGAGATTACTTTTATGGTTGAGGGCTATACACAAGGTATGATTCCAGATTATCAGATGTCTGCGCTTCTTATGGCAGTTTATTTTAGAGGGATGAATGAGGAAGAAACATTAGCCTTGACTTTAGCTATGGCAGAGAGTGGTGAACAGCTGGACTTATCAGAGATTAGAGGTATTAAAGTAGATAAGCATAGTACAGGTGGTGTTGGTGATAAGACGACTTTGGTTCTTGCACCTATGGTGTCTGCTTTAGGTATTCCTGTGGCTAAGATGTCAGGCAGAGGACTTGGGCATACAGGTGGCACTATTGACAAACTTGAATCAATACAAGGCTTTAACACCAGCATCTCAAAAAATGACTTTATTCATAATGTCAATACCATTGGACTGGCTATAGCAGGACAAACCGCTAACTTAGCACCAGCGGATAAGAAGCTATATGCTTTAAGAGATGTTACTGCAACTGTAGATAATCTATCATTAATTGCAAGTAGTATCATGAGTAAAAAAATTGCTTCGGGAGCTGATGGAATTGTTTTAGATGTTAAAACAGGTACAGGAGCCTTTATGAAAGACGAACAACAATCCTTTGAACTTGCCTCTGAAATGGTAAAAATAGGTGATGGGCTTGGTAGAGAAACCTATGCTGTTATATCGGATATGAATCAACCGCTTGGGAGACATATAGGAAATGCTCTTGAAGTAAAAGAAGCCATTGAAACCTTAAGAGGTGAAGGACCAGATGATTTATTAGAGCTATGTGTTTCTCTAGGAAGCTATATGTTATTAGCGGCTAAAAGAGTAGAGGCGGTTGAGGAAGGTAGACGCTTACTACTAGATACCATTAAAAGCGGTCAGGCTCTAGAACAGCTTAAAAAGCTAGTAGAAGCTCAAGGTGGTGAAGCTAAAGCTATAGACCATACAGATTTGCTGCCTAAAGCTTCTATTATTGAAAGAATTAAGTCTCCAATCTCAGGTTATATTAACAACATTATGACAGAAGAAATTGGTGTAGCTGCTATGCTTCTTGGCGGTGGCAGAGAAACTAAGGAAAGCGTGATAGATCCTGCTGTTGGTATTGTGCTAGAAAAAAGGCTGGGTGATAAAGTGGAAAAAGGAGAGACACTAGCAGTCATTCACGCTAATGACGAAGAAAAATTGCTGTTAGCTAAGCAGCATTACTTAAGTGCTTATCAAATTGCTCAGGATCAAACTAAACCTATTCAACTCATTAAGGGATTTGTAAGTGCAGATGGAATAATTAGACATTAGAAAAAAAGAATATTATTCCTTAAATCGTTTACTCTAATACTATAAATGAATTCTTATTCATGGATAGGAGGAGTAGACTTTGAAACGAAGAATTGTAAGTATGATTATTTTAGTTATCATTTTATTCCCTATGGTGAGTAGTCCCATTTATAGTGAAGAAGACGTTATAAATACAGCTTTAGATGTTAATGCACAATCAGCAGTTCTCATGGAGGCTTCTACGGGTAAGATAATTTATGAAAAAAATGCCCATGAAAAACTTAGTCCTGCCAGTGTTACAAAAATTATGACGTTACTCTTAATCTATGAGGCTGTGGCATCTGGTAAAATTGACTGGGATAATGAAGTTGTTGTCAGTGAACATGCAGCAAGCATGGGTGGTTCTCAGGTTTATTTTGAACCCAACGAAGTTCAGAGTGCAAAGATTATGACAAAGTGTATTAGTATAGCTTCTGCTAATGATGCAGCTGTAGCCATGGCTGAATTTATCGCAGGTTCTGAGGATGGGTTTGCCAACTTAATGAATGAGCGTGCCAAAGAGCTTGGTATGCAGAATACACATTTTGTCAATGCATCAGGCTTAGATGATGATAACCATTTAACGAGTGCTTATGATATTGCCCTTATGTCTAGAGAATTAATTACCAAATTTCCTGAAATAAGTGAAACAGCTACCACATGGCAGGATAGTATCGTTCATAAGACAAGAAGAGGAGAAGAAGAGTTTGGCCTAACGAATACCAATAAACTCATCAAATGGTATGAAGGTACTACAGGATTGAAAACAGGTTCAACCTCAAAGGCTCTATACTGCTTATCTGGGACAGCAAATCGTAACGGTATACATCTTATTGGGGTAGTCATGGCAGCACCCGATTACAAAACTAGATTTAGAGAAGTTATGAAAATGCTAGACTATGGATTTGCGAATTGCAAAATCTACGAAGATAAGATTGCATCACAAAAAATAGCTGAAATGGATGTCAAGAGAGGTATCTTTCCAACTGTGGATTTACTTGCCAAGCAGGATTTTAGCTGTCTACTAGATCCGGATATGAATCAAAAGGAAATTCAAAAGGAATTTGTATTAGAAGATGAGGCTAGAGCACCAATTAAGGAAGGTGATAAATTAGGGGAGTTGATATATAAAGCTGGCAATAAAGAACTAGGAAGAGTGGATTTAATTGCAAGTCAGGAAATAGAAGAAGCAACACTCTCTCATTACATTAAGTATTTGTTTAAAAAATACTTTGGATAAACCTTAGGACTGCTGGTATAGCAGTCCTTTTTTAGTTTTATTGTATGATATCTACTATTATAAAAAATGTTGTATTCAAAAATTGATATGCTATAATAAGCACAATGGTAAGGATCAATCTTTATGGTTAAAGGAGCCTGCATATGTACAAAATACTCGTCGTAGAAGATGATAGAAATATAGCACAGATCATAGAACATAGTATAGAAAAATGGGGATATCATACGTATGGTATCAAGGACTTTTCTGATATATTAAACGCATTTATAAATTATAAGCCGCATTTAGTATTATTGGATATCATACTTCCTTGCTATGATGGCTATCATTGGTGCAGAAAAATTCGTGAACTCTCCTCAGTTCCTATTCTATTTATTTCATCGAAAGATTCTAATATGGATATTGTTATGGCTGTTAATATGGGCGGAGATGATTTCCTTCAAAAGCCCTTTTCTATAGAAGTTCTTATTGCCAAGATCAACGCATTACTAAGACGTACTTATGCCTACATTAATGAACACTCAAGTATGGTAGAATATAAAGATGTGATTCTCAATATGGATAACCATACTCTAAGTCATAAGGATAATGTGTTAGAGCTTACAAAGAATGAATTTAGAATACTATCCATACTTATGAGAAATGGAGGCAGTATTATTTCAAGGGAAAAAATCATGCGAAAGTTATGGGAGCATGAGAGCTTTGTTGATGACAATACATTGACTGTCAATATTAATCGACTTAGAAAAAAGCTTGAAACCATTCAACTCATAGACTTTATTATAACTAAGAAAGGGCAGGGATATAGTTTAAGATGAAAATAAGCAGGTATTTACTCTATAAGCGCTCTTCCATTATTCTATATATTACTCTAATGATCATTATAAATGGTCTAATCGTTGTAGATATTGTAGAATTAAAAAAAAGTACTATGATATACTTAAATAGCTTAACCTTACTCATTCTTCTTATCTACTTGCTTATTGAATACATCAAGATTAAGCGTGTTTATACAATACTAGATGAAGCGCTTCAACATCAAAGCTACCATAAACTATTAGATTATTACAGTGAAGATTTACTAATGAAAAAATTTGCAGAACTCTTCACATATTTCTATCATCATATGCATGGTACTTATGGAAAAATAGTTCATGATAAAAATGATTTCTCTGATTACCTCACATCATGGATCCATTCTATCAAAACCCCCATAACAGCATCACGGTTACTCATTGATAATCATACCCCTAGTGAGTACTTAATAGCTCAACTAGAAAGTGAATTGGATACTATTGAAACTTATATAGAGCAAGCCCTATATTATGCAAGACTAGATAGTTTTTCAAAGGATTACCTTATAGGAGAGGTCTATCTTAAAGATATCATACATGCCTCATTAAAAAGATATGCCAAGTATTTTATTGAGAAAAAAATTAAAGTCAGTCTTAATGTTAATAATAAAAAAGTACTCAGTGATAAAAAATGGCTCTTATTTATTATCAATCAGATTATATCTAATGCTGTTAAATATACCAATCTTAATGATACCATACAAATATGGGTACAAGAGGATGAAAGGAAAACTACTCTTCATATTAAGGATTCAGGTATGGGTATTCGTGAAGAAGATCTACCTAGAATTTTTAATAAAGGCTTTACAGGCTCAAATGGCAGAGTTAAGGAGCATTCAACTGGCATAGGTCTTTATTTAGCCAAAAAAATGGTCAAAAAACTGGGGCATGATATTAAGGTGTCCTCTCGATACGGACAGTTTACCGTAGTGAAAATTGTATTCTATAAATTCGCTGATTATACAGATATTGTTAAATGATATGATGATGGATCTTACATTAATGTAAGGATAAGCTTCTTATTGTAAGCTAGAACAATGGCTGCCCAGTCAAAGCTTTATTATAATAAACTCATAATATGTTATTGGAGGTTCATTATGAGTACAATACTTAAAACAAAGAATTTAACGAAAATTTATGGTACAAAATTCAATACGCTTACCGCTTTAGACAATGTCAATTTTGAAATAAATAAAGGTGAATTTGTAGGTATTATGGGTCCTTCTGGTGCTGGCAAAAGCACACTACTCAATGTCATTTCTACGATTGATACCCCTACAACAGGTACTATATATTTTGAGAAAGAAAATATTTCACAATTGAAGGGCAATCAGCTCTCAGATTTTAGGAAGCAGAATTTGGGTTTTATTTTTCAGGACTTTAATTTACTAGATACGCTTACCGTAAAAGAAAATATGATTTTACCATTATCTGTTAGTAATATGCCCTATAAAGAAATAGAAAAACGTGTTGCTAAAACAGGATTACTATTGGGGATTACTGATATATTAAACAAGTATCCTTTTGAAATATCCGGTGGACAAAAACAAAGAACGGCTGCTGGTAGAGCCATCATCCACCAACCAGGTCTTATTTTAGCCGACGAACCTACAGGTGCCTTAGACTCAAAGTCTGCTACAGAATTATTAAATTGTTTATCTGATCTAAATACACATCATCATGCCACGATCCTACTTGTTACACATGATCCATTTGCAGCAAGTTACTGCAGTAGAATTATGTTTATTAAAGATGGCAGAATGTATTCTGAGATTTACAGCAACGGTAATAGAAAAAGCTTCTACACCAAAGTTATTGAGATGTTAGCAGCATTAGGAGG
The DNA here is from genome assembly GCA_028277605.1 of Vallitaleaceae bacterium. GTDB lineage: Bacteria > Bacillota > Clostridia > Lachnospirales > Vallitaleaceae > JANQFZ01. Next base: position 136,405 of record JANQFZ010000068.1, read on the forward strand.
TGGCATCCATGACGTTTTATAGTTTAGCTATGAAAAATATTAAAAGGAATTTTAGAAACTATTCCTTGTATATTTTTTCTACTACTTTAAGTATTTTTATTTACTATGCCTTTTCAACAATAAGATATAATGATAAGATTTTTACCGTAGCAGAAGAAGTACTTAAATTTAAAGCATTACTTCAAATGTCTAATTATATTATCGCCTTTGTAGTTGTCATATTCATTTGGTATGCCAATACTTTTTTTATGAAAAAAAGAAAAAAGGAAGTTGCCTTATTCTCATTAGTCGGTGTTAAGAAAACTCAAATCGGGCGTATGTTATTAATAGAAAATGCCTTAGTTGCTCTTATTTCTTTAGTACTTGGTATCCTTATAGGCATTATCTTTTCCAAGTTTCTTATTATGATACTGCTAAGAATTATGCTGATACGTGTTGAGATACCTTTTAGTATCCCGATTAAATCAGTCATTGAAACCACTATTATTTTTGCTGCTATTTTTTTGGTTGTGTCCGTTCACAGCTACACCCTTGTTTATCGTGTAAAAATCATAGATTTGTTTCATTCATCAAAAAAGAAAGAACAAGAACCTAAAACTAATATTTTTATGGCTACAGCATCAATTATACTGATTGGTTGTGGCTATTATTTATCCCAGCATGCTGTAAATGACTATTTCTTAACTTACGCTCTGATCATATCAGGTTGTGTTATCATAGGCACATTCCCCTTATTTTCATCATTTACTACGGCTCTATTCAAATATCTTAAAAGACATAAAAAGCTGTTCTATAAAGGGACTAATCTAATTACCCTAACCAATCTTACTTATAAACTAAAAAGTCATGCAAGAACTCTTGCTATCATAACTCTTTTAACAGCTACCACTATATCTGCAATGGGATCCTTATATGGTCTTTATGTTACATTGTCTAGAGCTAATGAAAATGAGCATCCTTATAGTTATGTTTTTAGAGAAGAGAATATGGATAGTACTGATGAAATTGTTGATATTATTGAACAATACCCCAACCATAAAATATTAGACAAAGAAAGATTCACTTTCTTAGCAATTACTACCGATATGCAATCTATTCATAATGAAGAAAGTTATTTTAATAGGGAAAGCGTGTCAATGGCTTATAGTAAACTTAGTGACTATAATCAAGTTGCTGCAAAACAAGGCTTACCTACCTTTCAACATCTTGAAGATAATGAATGTATCTTAGTGACGCCATATTATCATTTTGATACCTTTGGACCTGCTAACCAAAACCAAATTGTGATAAAAAATGCTCCTAATGAAAGATATGTACTCAAGGATGTGGTGCAAAAAGCGTTTCTAAGCACCAATTATTATCCTTTTACTGCTGTAGTAAGCGATGAGAAATATCATGCTATATCGTTAGCGGGTAATCCAACTGATACAATGATAGGTATTGAGGTCAAGAATGAAGTTTTTAGTCAGTCGCTTACGACTCAATTAAAAGACTATTGTAAAGGCAAAAATATCTCTATCACAGATTACTATACAACCATAAGAACCCTTTCAGAAAAGAAAGCTGTGGCACTTTTTTCAGGATTTTTCTTGGGGGTCGTATTCTTAATAGCGACTGGTAGCATCATCTATCTTAAGTTAATCACAGAAGCCTATGAAGAGAAAGATAAATTTATTATTTTAAGAAAACTTGGATTTAGTTACAAGGAAATTAAAACTATTGCTAAGAAACAGATTTTTATTATATTTGCCATGCCTCTTATTATAGGTATTATACATGCCTGCTTTGCATTATCCACCTTTAATCATATGCTTGTAATAGATGCTACAGATGCATTTATTGTAGCAATCTTATTCTTTGTAATAATATATTTTGCCTATTATTGGTTAACGGTGAACTATTATAATAAAGTATTATCTAAATCTTGATTTAAGAATTAGAATACTTTCTCTATTTTTTATTAGATCCTTAATACTAAATTGAAATTAGGATTAGATTCACGTTTAGATATTATGGAGCCATTTATGATTTACCTTTGACTTTTATTAACCTTAAATTTTTGCTGTCAGTCATAACTTTTAATAAAGGTTTTATAAATGTTAAAACTCAAAAGATAATAATCTTGAAATTTTACCCAATAATGAGTAAAATAACATATAGGTTTAAAATCTTTAATAAAAGTATATGGAAAGGAGTTGATAGATTGGTTGAATTATTGGCGGTTTATGGAATTAAACTAATTTGTGCTTGTGTTGTGGTTATCCTACATGAATTATCTAAGGTTGTTGCCATGAATGTTCTTGTACATCCTATTTACAAACATAACCAGCGCTCAAAATTTAACATTCGTTCTTATATTGACCCTATAGGAATCTTATCTTTTATGATGCTTAATGTGGGGTGGCAGAAACCTGTTACAATAAATCCCAATCACCTAAGAGATAGAAAAAAAGGACTTATCGCTATTGCCTTTTCGGGTATTTTGATAAGCTTATTGTTAACGGCTGTACTCATTCCAATTTATCTATATGTACGTGCAGATAGCGGTTATTTTGCAACAGCCATTTTAATATTGATTCGATATAATTTTTCTATTGCTATCATTAATTTATTACCAATTCCACCATTGGATATAACCAAGCTGATTTATGCTTTATCTCCCAATGGATATATTAAACTCATTCAATATGAGAAAGTTATTCATGCCTTTTTTATTTTGTTTTTAGCAATGGGATTTATCGGTGGATTTGTTGAATCCATGTTTACACCAATTTACTATATTCTTCTAGGATAGGAGTATAATTAAGTTAGAAAAGTAGCAAAAAAGAAAAAAGACTATTGAATTGGGGTGAAAGATTGAGTTTAGCTGTTAAGCTCAGTGTGTTTGAAGGACCATTAGAGCTGCTTTTGCATCTGATAGATAAGAATAAGGTAAGTATTTATGATATACCTATTGCAACCATTACAGAGCAATACATCGCCTATCTAGAATCTATGCAGGAAAAAAACATGGATATCATGAGCGAATTTATAGAAATGGCTGCAACTTTAATCAGCATCAAATCAAAAATGCTTTTACCTGCAGTGAAAAATGATGAGGATGAGGCGTTAGATCCACGTACAGAATTAATAGAAAAACTATTAGAATACAAGAAATTTAAAGTCATTACCTCTCAGCTTAAAGGTAAACAAATGGATGCTGAGAAAATGGTATTTAAAAGTGCCTCTATTCCTTTGGAGCTTTTGGAGAAATCCAGTGATGTTGATGTAGAGGCCTTATTAACAGGCATTGATTTAACCAAGCTTTATTCAATTTTTACTAAGCTGATTAAAAGGCAGAAAAATAGATTTGACCCCATACGCAGCAAATTTGGTAATATAAAAAAAGAGACTTTTACTGTCAAAGATAAGATGGATGAAATTCTTAAGTTAAGAGAACATAAACCAATGGTTAGTTTTACTGAACTATTAGCAGATGCGTATTCCAGAGTTGAGATGATTGTTACCTTTTTGGCTGTATTAGAAATGATAAAAATGGGCTATGTGCATATCCAGCAAACAGCACTTTTTGATGATATTACCATTACGTTTAGGGATAGAAGGGACAACTATGCAGTTAAGTAAGATTGAAGCAGTAATAGAAGCTATATTATTCACCATGGGAGAAGCTGTTGAGTTAGAAAAGCTGGCAAAAGCTATTGAACATGATGAACCTACCACTAACAAGCTCATGAATAAGCTTATACACAAATATGAATCGGAGTGTAGGGGTGTAAAAATTATTCAGATAGACACTGGGTACCAAATGTGTACTAAAGAAACCTATTATGATTTTGTTAAAAAGGTAGCAACAAAAACTCAAAGCATACAATTAACCGATGTATTATTAGAAACACTATCTATTATTGCTTATAAACAACCCATTACTAAGGCTCATATTGAGCAAATACGAGGGGTTCGTTCTAATCATGCGGTCAATAAGCTGATCGAATATCAGTTGGTAAGTGAATGTGGTCGATTAGAGGCGCCTGGAAGACCTATTTTATTTGGAACCACAGAAGCTTTTTTACGACATTTTGGTTTTAAATCCTTAGGAGAATTACCCATCCTAAAAGATGAAAAATTATCAGAAATAAAAAGCGAGGTCGAAAAAGAGGTTCAACTTAAACTACAGGAATAATTCACCTCAAACTACTATACATTGTTAATAAGAAGCATAAATGGGGTGGATGAGCCATGGAAAAAAAGCGTCTCCTTATTCTCATTTGGATCGGGCTTTTGTTATGTAGTAGAGTTTTTGAACATAGGATTGTTGCAGAGGAACCGAAGAAAATAAATGCCTACTGCGCCATTTTAATGGATAAAAGTACTGGGCGTATCCTCTGGGAAAAAAATGCTACTGAAAAAAGAGCAATGGCTAGCACAACCAAAATCATGACTTGTATCATAGCTTTAGAGAATGCTAAGTTAGATGATATCGTAACCGTTAGCGAAAAAGCCTCTAAAGCACCTAAGGTTAAACTATACATAAAACCTAATGAACAATATGTTTTAGAGGACTTGCTCCATACACTCATGCTGCAATCAAGTAATGATGTTGCCATTGCTATTGCTGAGCACGTATCTGGTACAACAGAAGAATTTTGTAATCTAATGACCTCAAAAGCAAGAGAATTAGGCGCTCTCAATACCAATTTCAAAACACCCAATGGTTTAGATGCAAATGGACAGCATTATTCTACAGCCTATGATTTGGCGCTAATCACTAGGTATGCCTTAAATAATGAAAAATTCACTAAGATTATTAATACGCCTTCCAGAACTTTTAAAGAGCTAACGCATAATAAAACCATAAACGTCCAAAATAAAAATAGCTTTTTAAATATGTATCATGGTTCTAATGGAGTGAAGACAGGGTATACGAGCGAAGCGGGATATTGTTTTGTGGGATCAGCCAAGAGAGAGGGACTTGAGCTTATATCTGTCGTATTAGCCTCAGGCTGGCCGCCAAGTAAAACTTTAAAATGGCAGGATACAATCAAAATTATGGATTATGGTTTTAATCAATTTGAAGTCTATAAAATAATTGAAAAGGATTTTTACGTCTGTCGGTTACACGTCAATAGAGGAATTACAGATGAAATCGATGTTAAGACCACTGACGAGTTATTTATCACAAAAAATCAAGAAGAGCAAGTTGATATCATTTATAATGTTGCACCTGATTTATATGCACCAGTGAGTCAAGGAGATAGTGTCGGAGAAGCTCTTGTCTTTATTGATGGTGAATATTATGATCGTATTAATTTGATATCGGATACAGATGTCACTGAAATCAAGTATAGTTATTGTCTGGATAAAGTATTGGATAGACTATTTATGTCGGATGAATAGTAGCAGCTGGAGGAACTAACGTGAAAATGAGACTGCAAAAATATTTAGCAAAAGCAGGGATAGCATCTAGAAGAAAATCAGAAACATTGATTATAGAGGGTAGGGTATCTGTTAATAACAAAACGATAACTGAATTGGGTACCCAAGTAGATATTGAGAAGGATGTAGTAGCATTTGATCATAGAACAATTCAGATGAAGGATCAACCCATCTATATTATGTTAAATAAGCCAACGGGTTATATTACAAGTGTTTCAGATGAAAAGAATAGAAAGACGGTTATGAACTTAATACCTATTAAAGAACGTATTTATCCTGTTGGTCGATTAGATTATCATACGAGTGGTCTGTTATTATTAACTAACGATGGGAGATTAACCTATCGCTTAACACACCCAAAGCATGAAGTCAATAAAAAATATCGTGTTAGAGTGAAGGGACATCCAAGCGAAGCTTCATTAGAACTTTTGAGAAAGGGGACAGATCTTGGCGTTTACAAGACTTCTAAGGCTGCCATCCGTACGATAAAAAGTGGTATAGATACTACTTTGCTTGAGGTTGTCATTCATGAAGGGAAGAATAGAATTATTAGAAGGTTATTTGAGTCTATCAAACATCCAGTAATAAAGCTTAAAAGAATAGCAATTGGTAATATTATGTTAGGGAGCCTAGAGTCTGGTGAGTATAGAAACTTAAACAAGCAGGAAGTGGAGTATTTAAATTCTATCTAAGTACTAGAAGTATATAGAAAAAAGGAAGACGGTCAAAGTTTAAAGCATATTAATCATTGATAAGGGTTAGTAGTATTCATTTATACTATTAACCCTTTCTTTCAATTAACTTATATGCAAAAAACCCTTTAATAAATAGTCAATAGTGAATTTCATATAGTCATGTTTGAACGCATAAATCAAAAAAATGGAGTTCAAATTAACAAAATGTTGAATTTTTTGGCAGATGGAGTATACTATAGTTATAATATGGGTGAAGCATAGTTGCTGCACTTAACTAGGTTGAGGTGAACACATGTTTGACAAAAAAATAACAAAGACGGTTCATGAGTTTTTAAAGGAATTTATTCATCAAGGAGATAGTGTTGTCGATGCAACCGTAGGCAATGGTTTAGATACTGTTTTTTTAGCTTCACAGGTAGGAAATCATGGGAAAGTCTATGGCTTTGATATACAAGAAACTGCGATACAGATGACATATGAACAACTATGTAATAATAAGTTGCAGGATAGGGTAATACTAATAAAAGATTCTCATGCACATTTAAATAATTATGTTAAAGAACCAATACAATGCAGTATGTTTAATTTAGGCTATCTGCCAAAAGGGGACAAGCAGATTATTACAAAACCAAAGACAACCGTAGCAGCATTAGAGTTAATGTTCCAACTTGTTTGTGATGGTGGTATTGTTTCTATTGTTGTGTATGACGGACATGACGGTGGGGAAACAGAAAAAGAAGCAGTGACTGAGTATTTAGCCTCACTTCATCCAAAAGAGTATGATGTATTGGGCATGCACTATATTAACAGAAACAATAAAGCGCCTAAGTTGTTTTTTGTTAAAAAACTGGCATAATGAGTATTTATACTCCTTAATTAACTTAACTTTCCTAATTTGAATATAACGAGATAAGAAAAGACCTTATATTCTTATTCAGTAAATCCTTTTAATTAGTATGACTGTATGGGATATTGTGATGACAAAGTTGAATAATTAACTAAAACTTGATTCTTATTGCTATTTTTTCGTATTTAGTGTAAAATGTTAATTGGTGAAATTTGCATTGTTTTACATAAATCTATAAATGGAGGGTTTTTCTATGAGTCAATTAAACATGATTAATGAACTCTCTAACCGTCGTCAATCCATTGAAAAAGGTGGTGGCGATGCTGCCATCAAGAAAATACATGCGCAAGGCATGTTGACGGCTAGAGAAAGACTGAGTCATTTGCTTGATGAGAATAGCTTTGTAGAAGTTGGTGCTTTCATTCAAGCAAGAGCTACAGATTTTAATTTAAGTGAAAAAGAAACACCCGCAGATGGTGTCGTGACAGGCTACGGTACTATCGAGGGAAGATTAGTCTATGCTTTTAGTCAAGATGCTACTGTCCTTGGCGGAGCATTGGGAGAAATGCATGCTAAGAAAATAGCCAATCTTTACGATATGGCTATGAAAATGGGTGCGCCCATCATTGCTTTACTAGACTCTTCTGGTATACGATTACAAGAATCTACAGATGCACTTAATGGATTTGGTGATTTATTCTACAAACAAACATTAGCATCTGGTGTGATACCTCAAATTACAGCCGTTCTAGGTCAATGCGGCGGTGGCGCTTCTATGATACCTGCACTATCTGATTTCGTCTTCATGACAGCTCAAACAGCAAAACTTTTTGTCAATAGCCCTAATGCACTGAACAGTAAAACAGAAACCTTTGAATCAATGGCATCTGCAAAGTTCCATTCAAAAGAAACTGGATTAGTTGATATGGTAGCAGAAGATGATACAAGCTGTTTGCAGCAAATCAGGATGCTGATGGATATTTTACCTTCCAACAATATTGAGGAAGCACCTATTTTAGAATCTGGTGATGATTTAAATCGTATTTCTGAAGATTTAAATACTATATTACCACAAGAGGCTGATGGAGACTATGATGTAAAAAGTATTATAGCAGCTCTAGCAGATAACGCTGCATTTATTGAACTCAAGGCTGATTATGGGACTAGCGTTGTTACTGGTTTTGCTCGTCTCAATGGATTAACGGTTGGTATAGTAGCTAACCAATCTTTTAATGGAGAAAGCAGATTGACATCCTCTGGCTGTGAAAAGGCATCAAAATTTGTATCTCTATGTGATGCTTTTAACATTTCTATATTAACTCTAACAGATGTACAAGGATTTGCTGCTACATTAGAAGAAGAAAAGACAGGACTATCTAAATACAGTTCAAAATTGCTATACAGCTTTGCACATGCAACTGTACCTAAGGTAAACGTTATCTTGAGAAAAGCTTTTGGAACAGCCTATATTTGCATGAATAGCAAGCATGTTGGAGCTGATTTTGTGTATGCCTGGCCAACTGCGTCTATATCTATGATGGATGCTAAGTCAGCAGTTTCAATTATGTATGCAGATGAAATTGAAGCGTCAGATAACGTTGATATTGTTACAGTAAAAACGGAAGAATTTGAAGCACTTCAAGCAAGCCCATATGCAGCGGCAAGCAGAGGGTATGTAGATGATATTATTGAACCAGCTGCAACAAGAAAGCGTATTATTGCAGCATTTGAAATGCTATACAGCAAGAGAGAAACAAGACCAGCTAAAAAGCATGGTACTGTTTAATTGAGGTGATTAATCATGAAAGAAGGCTTAATAGCATTAATCTGTGGAATGGGTATTGTATTTCTTGTTTTAATTATTATTTCAGCTATTATTGGTTTATTGAAGCGTGTCAATAAATCTAAGCAAGAAGAGGTTAAAGCTGTAGATAAAATACCGACTGAAATATCACAGGAAGATGAAGAGGAAGATGAAGAAGACGATATGGAGTTGGTTGCAGTCATTACATCAGCTATTGCTTCTTCGTTAAATACAACAACTGATCAATTAGTTGTCCGTTCTTTTAGAAGGGTAGGACATACACAATCTAAGTGGAACATGACTGCTCGTAGTGATGCAACAAGGTCTATGTATTAAGCGAATGGAAGTATAACATAAAGCTTTAACATAAAACTTTAATGAATGTTTACATGAAACTTTAATGAATCTTAAATTCGGTTAGGAGGATTTTTAAATGAGAAAATTTCAAGTGACTGTGAATGGCAATACATACGAAGTGGAGGTTGAAGAAATCGCAGGCGGTTCCAAAGTGATTTCTGCTCCTGTCCAAGCTGTTCAAGCTGCTCCGATCAAAAAAGCTGCCCCTCAAAAGCCTGTACCAGCTAAGAAACCTTCAGGTTCAGTAGGTGCAACTAAGATTACTGCTCCTATGCAGGGCAAGATTGTTGATGTTAAAGTTAATGAAGGACAGTCAATCAATGAAGGCGATGTCGTAGCTATTTTAGAAGCAATGAAAATGGAGAATGAAGTTGTGGCTCCTAAGGGTGGAACTGTATCTTCAGTTAATGTTTCAGCCGGTCAAAGTGTTCAAACTGGAGATTTAATTGTATCTCTAAACTAAATCACTATCAGTAGGGAGGTAGCTGGACATGGATTTCATGAGCGAGCTTGCCCGCGTCATTGGTGGATTCATAGAAAAAACGGGTATTGTTTGGACTATTAACAATTTGTTTGCAGATGATGTATGGGCAATTAGAAATATAATCATGATTGCTGTTGCGCTTTTATTAATGTATCTGGCAATCAAAAAAAAGTACGAGCCATTATTATTACTGCCAATATCTTTTGGTATGCTTTTAGTTAATTTACCATTAAGTGGTGTAATGGCAGAACCCCACGGTGATAATATCGGTGGTCTATTGTATTACTTATTTTTAGGTGATGAATTAGGTATATTCCCACCTTTAATTTTCTTAGGTGTCGGCGTTATGACCGATTTTGGACCTTTAATTGCTAACCCTAAAAGCTTTTTATTAGGAGCAGCAGCTCAATTTGGTATCTTTATTGCCTTTTTTGGTGCTATTGCCATTGGATTCGATCCCAAAATAGCAGCAGCAATAGGGATTATTGGTGGAGCTGACGGTCCTACAGCGATCTATACAGCAACTCAATTGGCAAAAGACTATTTAGGTCCCATTGCGGTTGCTGCTTATTCCTATATGGCATTAGTGCCTATTATACAACCCCCGATTATGCGTGCTTTAACAACAAAAAAACAGCGTCAGGTAAAAATGGAACAGTTGAGACCTGTTTCTCAAGTTGAAAAAGTACTATTTCCAATTGTGGTTACGATCGCTGTTATATTAATTGTACCATCAACAGCACCTCTTGTTGGGATGCTGATGTTTGGTAATCTTATCAAAGCATCGGGTGTGACAGAAAAACTAGCTGAAACAGCTTCTAATTCTTTAATGTATATCATTACCATTTTCTTAGGTATTACAGTCGGTGCAACTGCAAGTGCAGATAAGTTTTTAACGGTTGATACATTAAGTATTTTAGCATTAGGCTTAGTAGCCTTTGCATGTGGCACAGCAGCAGGTGTTCTATTTGGTAAAATAATGTACAAAACATCTGGAGGAAAAATCAATCCTTTGATAGGTGCAGCGGGTGTTTCTGCCGTACCAATGGCAGCTAGAGTTGTTCAAAAAGTTGGACAAGAGGAAAATCCATCCAACTTCTTATTAATGCATGCAATGGGACCTAATGTAGCAGGTGTTATAGGTTCAGCAGTAGCAGCAGGAATCTTTTTAATGATGTACGGTGGATAGAAGATAAATCAAGTGAATTAAGGAGGTAAAGTCATGGCTTCAGATATTAAAAAACCTGTAAAGATTACAGATACAATACTTAGAGATGCACACCAATCCTTAATTGCTACGAGAATGACAACGGAGCAAATGCTTCCAATTGTTAGTAAATTAGATCAAGTTGGTTTTCATTCCGTAGAGTGTTGGGGTGGTGCAACCTTTGATGCATGCTTACGTTTCTTAAAAGAAGACCCTTGGGAAAGATTAAGAAAATTACGAGCGGGCTTTAAGAAAACAAAGCTTCAAATGTTACTAAGAGGACAAAATATACTTGGCTATAGACATTACTCTGATGATGTCGTAGAATACTTTGTTCAAAAAGCGATTTATAATGGCATTGATATTATACGTATTTTTGACGCTTTAAACGATCCTAGAAACTTGAAAACGGCTATTAATGCAACTAAAAAAGAAAAGGGACATGCCCAAATAGCAATATCTTATACGTTAAGTGAAGTACACACCTTAGAGTACTATACTAAGCTGGCTAAAGAGCTAGAAACTATGGGTGCGGATTCCATCTGTATCAAGGATATGGCAGGATTACTTGTTCCTTATGCAGCAGACGAATTAATAAGAGCACTCAAATCAACAGTAAAAGTACCCATCCAATTACATGCTCACTACACGAGTGGTGTTGCAGCAATGTCTTATATTAAAGCAGTTGAAGCAGGAGTAGATGTTATTGATACTGCCATGTCACCATTCTCTATGGGTACATCACAGCCTGCTACAGAAGTTCTAGTAGAAACCTTTAAAGGAACGCCTTATGATTCAGGCTTTGATCAAGATTTGCTGGCTGAAATATCTGAGTACTTCAGACCAATAAGAGAAGAAGCTTTGAAATCAGGGCTAATGAATCCTAAGGTACTGGGCGTTAATATTAAAACTCTGTTATACCAAGTACCAGGTGGAATGTTATCCAATTTAGTCTCCCAGCTGCAAAAACAGGGAGCAGAGGAAAAATTCTATGATGTTTTAGAAGAAATTCCTAGAGTAAGAGCGGACTATGGATATCCGCCACTTGTAACACCTTCTAGCCAAATTGTTGGAACACAGGCAGTTCTTAATGTTCTATCAGGAAAAAGATATAAGATGATAACCAAAGAATCTAAAGCTTTAGTCAGAGGAGAATATGGTCGAACACCAGTACCTATCAAAGAAGACATTAAGAAGCTCATTATTGGTGATGAAAAGCAAATAACCTGTCGTCCTGCCGACAACATCAAGCCAGAGCTAAAAAGCATTGAAGCAGAAATGAAGCATTACAAGGAACAAGATGAGGATGTGCTATCCTACGCACTATTCTCCCAAGTAGCAGAAGACTTCTTTAAGTATAGACAAGCACAAAAAACAAAAGTTGATCCCAACCTAGCAGATAAAGAGAATAAAGTCTATCCTGTCTAATCACTCATTACTCTTTATACATAAAAAGGCGGTCCTACCGCCTTTTTATTATGATAATCTTACAGTCTATATTAAAATAAATCGTTTGTTTAATTATATCAGTAACTCATAACACCGAAAAATTTCAGCATCATTAGATAGATTTACAGAAAGGGTCAAAAGTATTAGCACCACAGCGGAACAGGAGTGGAGCGTAACCTCTGCTAAACATGGACGTTTAGGAGGTTATGGAGCTAAT